>NZ_JBIUBJ010000026.1:0-93859 GCF_044547985.1 Nonomuraea sp. NPDC052265 | reverse complement strand
AGGCATATCCGCCCGCGTCACCAGCCTCCGCTCCGTTGACCTGCACTTTCAGCTCGGGACGGACTCCAGAACCCCCGAATTGCGCGGAACGCAGGCCTGTTGGCCATCGGCAGTGTCGTCTACTCGGTGTCGCCTCCGCTGAAGCTGGGCGAGTCTCCGCACTCAAGCGCCGTAATCCATGCTTTTGATCTGCTGCTTCCCATTGTCGATGCGGACCAGCAGTCGGCGTTCAACCCAGGGGGAGCGACGCAGTGGCTCTTTTTACGGCTGATCGCGGCTGGCTGGGTGCCGGCGACCACCGTTGTCGCCGGCGCGGCCCGCGTACTGGCCCGGTGATGTGAACTTCAAACGAAGGTTACGCACGTATTCGGCATGATCAGGCTGGTTGTGTTCCCCCGTGCCGTGCGGCCGGAAGAGGGTACCGGCGAACGTGGCGGCCTAAAATGTGGTCCGACCTGGGGAAACGCCATCAAGATCATCCCGCGCATGTCCCCTGATCATGGTCTTACGGTTGCATGCGGGCACCGCCTGCTGCCTACCAAGGACACAAAACAAAAGACCTGCGGCTGTGAAACCGCAGGTCAGGGGCCTGAAATGCCGATCTAGGTGAGTGCCCCCGGCAGGATTCGAACCTGCGGCACCCGCTTTAGGAGAGCTCCAGCAACTACGAGTCTGGTTTGGCTAGTGATGTGGGGATATGTGGGTGCTGCTCGACATGTGTTGAGGTCCTTGGCGTGGGCCTGCTGAGGATCACCTCATCGTGGGTGTTTGACCTGCTCAGAGCCGTATTCGTAGAAGTAGGGCCACAAGACGTTCCCGCTCTCCAGTGCGGGTGTCTTCGCAAAGTACTCCCCTTGCAGTCGGCTCAGCCGGCGGTTGCCTTGGCGTAGTGGAACACCTCGGGAGGGAGCGGGTGATCCAGGCGCCAGACGAAGCGGACCGGTCGCTCGCCCTCGCGGCTCACGTACCGCATCGGTCCCGCGTACGTGTACGGCGGGGCGCCCAGTCCTTCGTCGCGCTTGGAGTTCCTGATGAGGAGGTGGACCGTGGACTCGCCTGTCATATAGCGGCGGGCGGTGGGAGCCGCGGAGCGTAGGGTGCTCTGCGACTCCCACTGGAACAGGTCCTCGCTGATCGCCCGGTCGGCGTAGAGCGTGGTGGGGGAGTAGCGGTCCTCCGACTTGTCTACGGTGACGAAGAACAGGTCCGCGCGGTGCTCCTGCACGTATTTGACGCCTTCCCGCATGTGTGCGGGCTTGTCGATACCGAAGGCGGCCAGCACTTCGTTCTTGCTGTAGCGGGCGTTCACATGCAGGGGCACGACAGGGTCTAGCGGTGGGGCAACGTGACGCAGGCCGGAGCGGAGCACGTTCGCAAGTTCGTCCAGCTCCGCCGCGCGGGCGCCCGTGAGGTGGGCGAGCCGGGCCTCCATGCCGGAGATCGGTTGGGTGCCGCCCCACAGCATCGCGTCCAGCATGGCCAACAGGCGTAGCTCGCGCGGCGATTGTGGAGCTCTTCCGGCCAGCACCTCGGTGAGGAAGGTGAGCCGCTCGACGTCGTCGATGTGCAGCATCCGGCCGAAGGCCCGTCCGAGCGCCTCGTCACCCGGCACGGCGCCGAAGCCGGCGGCGTGCCGAAGCGAGGCCCAGCCCTGGCGGCTGCGACGGTAGAGGTCCTCGAGGTCCAGTCCGGTCTCCTGGAGGAACGTGGGCAGGTTTACGTCTCCGAGGTCGCGGAGTTCGCGTGCTAGGTCCCGCCAGTTCAGGTTGAGCGCCTGCCGGACGTTGTCGAGGACGAGCCGGCGTACGTCCCGGTCCAGGTCGATCACGCAGCCGGCGGGCAGCGTCGGGAAGCCCTGCTCGATTTCCCGCGCGATGCCGGTGCGGCTTGCACCGGTGAGTGCACGGTAGCGCCGGTCGAAGCGGAACTGCTTGTGCTGGTGGCCGACGAAGTCGAGTACGGTCAGGCACGGCTTGTCCTCAGCCAGCCGCAGCCCGCGCCCGAGTTGCTGCAGGAAAACGGTGGCGCTGTCGGTGGGCCGCAAGAACAACACGGTGTCGATCTCCGGGACGTCGACGCCCTCGTTGAAGAGGTCGACGGTGAACACCGCGTTGATCTTACGGTCCCGCAGGTCCCGTAGGGCCTGGTCGCGCTCGTCACGCAGGCTCTGCGCGGTGACGGCCATGGAAGGGAGCCCGGCTCGGGTGAAGCGGTCGGCCATGAAGCGGGCGTGGTCGATGCTCACGCAGAAGCCGATGGCTCGCATCCGTCCGACGTCGCCGATCTTGCGGTGCAGCGTTTCCAGGACGACGGCGGCGCGGCGGTCGTTGCCGGTGTAGACGTTGGAGAGCTGGCCGACGTCATAGCCCGGGCCCCTGCGCCAGCCGATCTGGCGCAGGTCGGTGCCGTCGTGGACGCCGAAGTACTGGAACGGGGCCAGTAGCCCGCGCTCCAGCGCCTCCCATAGGCGCAGTTCGGCGGCGATGCGGCCGTCGAACCAGTGCTTGATGTCCTGGCCGTCGGCGCGTTCCGGTGTGGCGGTCAGGCCCAGGAGCACCTTGGGCCGCACTCCGGTGAGCAGTTTCCGGTAGGTGGCGGCCTCGGCGTGGTGGAACTCGTCCACGATCACCATGTCGTACCGGTCCGGCTCGGGCAGCGGGTTGGTGTGCAAGGTCTGGATCGAGGCGAAAACGTGCCGCCACTGCTCGGGACGGGCACCGTCCACGTACAACTCGCCGAACGTCTCATCTCGCATCACCTGCCGGAACGTGAGCAGGCTCTGCCGCAGGATCTCCTTTCGGTGGGCGACGAACAGCACCGACTCCGCCTGCCCTGCCGCGCGCAGCCGCCTGTAATCGAGCGCCGCGACGACGGTCTTGCCGGTGCCGGTGGCCATGACGACGAGGTTGTGCCACCGGTTGTGGATCTGCCGCTCGGCATCGAGCTCGTCGAGGATCTCTCGCTGGTAGGAGTACGGGCGGACGTCCACGTACGCGAAGTCGAGTTCCACTGGACGGCCACCGGCCCGCTCGGCGGACAGAGCACGGTCGAGCCGCTCAGCGTCATGCGCCGGGTCGTAGGGCTCAAACGACGGATCGCCCCAGTAGTCGTCGAACGTGGCGGAGAACGTGTCGATCAGGTGCGGCTGTTCGGCCTGGGCGAGCCGGACGTTCCACTCCAGCCCGTGGCTGAGGGCGGTGCGCGACAGATTGGACGAGCCCACGTAGGCGGTAGACAAGCCGTTGCCCCGATGAAACAGCCACGCCTTGGCGTGCAGCCTGGTCATCCGGGTGTCGTAGGAGACGCGGATCTCGGCACCCATCGCCACCAGCCGGTCCAGGGCGAGGCGGTCGGTGGCGCCGATGTAGGTGGTGGTCACCACCCTCAGCCGGCCACCGCGGTGTATGAATTCCTCGATCGCCTCCGCCAAGACCCGCACGCCGTTCCACTTCACGAACGCGCACAGCAGATCGACGTGATCGGCGGAGGCCAGCTCACGCTTGAGCTCATGGCCGATCTCCGGCTGACCGCGGCCGTTGACCAGCAACGCGCTTCCAGTAAGGGGGATCACCGGCCGCGCGGGGAAGCGTACGCGCCCGGCGGTGTCCCGGCTCCTGGCAATGCCCAGCAGCTCCTCCGCGGCTTCCACCATTTCCTCGGGTGAGGCAGCTTCCGGCACCAGCTCACCGATCAGGTCGGCGACCCGGTTGACGACCTCTACCTGCTGGGCCAGCCGCACCGCGTCGTTCTCACCCCGCACGGAGCGCAGCGCCCGGCGGGTGAGCGCCGCCAGATGGCGGGCAAGGACCTCGTGGGAGTCGGCGATGTCCAACGACCGCCGGTCGATCAGGTCGCGATCGGACACCGTACGCAGCAGGCTATCCAGCTCACGGGTGATCAGATGCTGGTAGACGCCCGGTGGAAGATCGCTCACCTCGGCGACTATAGGGCGTGGCCGGCCACCGCGACAGACGGAAAATCGCTCTACACTGGCCGGTCGTGGACTGGATCGAGCGGGTCGCCGAGATCCGGCGCTGGACCAGAGGCGGCGAGCGCGCCCCGCACAAGCCGCTTCTCCTCCTGTACGCCTTGGGCCACTTCCAGCGGCACGGCAACCGGTCCATCCCGTTCAGCGCCGCAGAGGCCGAGCTGAAGAAACTGCTCAAGGAGTACGGCCCGCCCCGTGACACCAGCCCCGGCTACCCGTTCCACCACCTTACGAACGATGGCCTGTGGCTGGTCGACACCCGCCACGGCCCCGGCAGCCCGGGCCCGGAACTGGGCCGCCTGCGCGAGAGCCAGGCCGCCGGCCGGCTGCATCCCGACCTGGCACACGCACTGGCGGAGGAGCCCGGGCTGCTGGGGCGGATGGCCAGATACCTCCTGGATTCCAACTTCGCCCCGTCCCTGCATGCGGACCTGTGCCTGCTGGCCGGCCTGGACCTGGAGACTCTCGAAACCGCCGCAAAGACCAAGACGCTGCTCGCTGTACGCCGTGATCCGGGCTTCCGCGACCGGGTGCTCATGGCGTACGAGTACTGCTGCGCGTTCTGCTCCTACGACGGCTGGCTGGACGGCGCGGCGGTGGGCCTGGACGCCGCGCACGTCCGCTGGTGGGCTTTCGGCGGGCCCGACGATGTGGCGAACGGGCTGTGCCTGTGCGCGATCCACCACAAACTGTTCGACAAGGGCGTCCTCGGACTGACCGCGGAGCGCACCATCGCCGTCTCGGCCAGGTTCGTCGGGCGCTCGCAGCCTGCCCTGGACATGGTGCTCTCCCTGGCAGGCCGGCCCGCCCGACCGCCCCAGCCTGGCCTCGACGAAGTTGAACAGGATCACATCGGCTGGCACAGTCACCAGGTGTTCCGCACCCCTGCCCGGGGCTGAGGTCATCGGTTGTGGGATCTGTAGTCGGCGTACTTTCAGGACCTACAGCCGACCCCCAGCACGGTTGACCCCGAAATTGTCGGAAGGGCGGCGTACCGTCACCGGCATGCCAGCCCTGGAACGCAGCACGCGCGGCGTGAAATAGGCGAACTCCTGCGGCAAAGGGGAGATCCAACAGCCTGTCGTATCGCTGGGGATCGCCAAAGCTAACCACGGCGCTACTTTTTGTCAGACTGACAAAAACATACTGTCGAGCCATGAGCGCCGATCGATGGGAGCCGCCCGCCATCTTGCTCGCTGTTGACCTGGTGATCCTCACATTGCGTGATTCACGCCTGCATGTGCTGCTCATCGAGCGCGGCATCGAGCCGTACAAGGGCGCCCAGGCGCTACCGGGCGGCTTTCTACAGCACTCACAAGAGAGCCTCCTCGCCGCGGCTCATCGGGAGCTGGCGGAGGAGGCCGACCTGGACGTCAAGACACTCCGGCTGGAGCAGCTAGGCGTCTACGACGACCCAGGCCGTGACCCGCGAGGCCGCGTGGTGAGCGTCGCCTTCCTGGCCATCGCCCCAAGGCTGCCCGAACCGACCGCCGGCACCGACGCCGCCGACGCCGGCTGGCAGCCCACCGACCAGGTACTCTCCGGCGATCTGCGGCTCGCCTTCGATCACCGCCGCATCGTCACGGACGGCGTCGAGCGTGCCCGAGCCAAGCTCGAACACTCCGCGCTCGCCACGGCCTTCTGCGGGCCGACGTTCACGATCACCGACCTTCAGGACGTGTACGAGGCGGTGTGGGGGATGCCGCTCGACCCGCGGAACTTCTACCGAAAGATCAAGAAAGCCGACGGATTCATCATCCCGGCCGGTTCGGCGCGCAAGGCCGCGACTGGGCGCCCGGCCCGGCTGTTCAGGGCCGGTCCTCAAGAGGTCCTGTACCCCCCGATGATCCGTCCCGTCGACTCGCCGAACGGAAAGGAGCAGGTGCAGTGAGCCCCGTCGTGATCCTCACCGCCCTAGACCTGGAATACCAGGCGATCAGAGAGAAGCTGGCCGGCCTGCGCCTGCACCGGCACCCGCAAGGCACCCTCTTCGAGGTGGGCCGCCTGGCGGATGGGCGATGCGAGGTGGCGCTGGCGCAGGTCGGCAAGGGTAACCACTCCGCTGCGGTGCTGGCCGAACGTGCCATCGCCGAGTTCCAACCGGCAGCTCTCCTCTTCGTGGGCGTGGCCGGCGCGCTGCAAACACACATCGCCCTCGGAGACGTCGTGGTGGCCACACATATCTACGCCTTCCACGGCGGCACCAGCGAGGACGAAGGCTTCAAGAGCCGCCCTCGCGTCTGGCAGACCTCGCACGTTGCCGAGCAGATCGCCCAGCACCTGCACCGCAGCAGCTCCTGGGCCAAAGGCCTCGACCCTCGCCCGAACGTGCACTTCGGGGCGATTGCCGCCGGAGAGGTCGTCCTGAACTCCCGGCTTTCCGAACACGCCCGCTGGATTCGCGACCACTACAACGACGCACGGGCGATCGAGATGGAAGGCGCTGGCGTGGCACAGGCCGGCCACCTGAACCGGGCACTGCCCGTCGTCGTGATCCGCGGAATCAGCGACCGGGCCGACGGCACCAAAGAAGCCACAGACCGCGAACAGTGGCAGCCGCGAGCTGCCGCCAACGCGGCCACGTTCGCCGCGGCTCTGGCCGAGGAGTTGTTCACCGACGAACCCACGACAAGGAGCTCCGCCATGCCCGAGACCGTCAGGAACATCGCCAAGGGAAACGCTCATGTGGGCGTGCAGGCAGGCATCGTGCACGGCGGTATCCGGATCACCCCTGAGACGCCCCGGCCGGCGGACCTGCCCGAGGCGCTGGCCGGGTTCCGCACCCGACTCTGGCAGGCGTGGGCGGACGGACGCCTGGATGAGTCGACGTACAAGGCGGCCGAGATTGAGCTGGTCACGGCCGACCAAGCTCTGGAGACAAAGACGCCGGATCGCAAGAACACACTGACGCTGGCGCTGAAGAAGCTCCGCGGGCTCATCGGCGACGTCGCAGACCTGGCAGCCGAGCTGACCGTCATCATCGCCCTGGTCCAGTCCCTGTCATGACAGATCCGGGGCACCGCGTCGAGAACGCGGCCACAGACTCCCACGTCGGAGTGCAGGCAGGGACAGTGCACGGCGATGTCATCTACATGACGACACCGCAGGATCCGCCCGAGACCAAGTTCCGGGCCGGGGTGTACTTCCTGAAAGGCCGTATGCCGGGCCCCGCCCGGAAACTGATCAACGAGGCCATGGCGGGCTACGCCACCAACGAGGTCTACTTCTACTGGTTGCTCGCCATGGTGAGCGGCCGGACGCGACACGAGCTGACCAAGGACGAGACCGCCCAGCTACGAGACCGACGCGCCATCATGCGACTCTCGGGCGAGGACACGTGGCGGGACGGCGTCCGCATCATCGACCGGCTCCTGGAGTCGGCAGGAAAGGCCGAGGAGGACATCCGGGTCGTCGTCAAAGACCTCGACGCGCTCCCCGAACCACAACGTAGCCTGATCCTGGATCACTTGGAGCTGTACCTCGACGGCCCGATCGAAGACCATCTGTGGCACCTCGCGCTGACGAAGGCCAAGACCGAGCAGATGGCCGGCGACCGAAAGGATCGGATCTGGAAGTTCTTCCATCCGGCGCCGAAGAAGCCCGAGCGCCGGGTCCCGAAGCCCCCAGACATGTCGTTCTCTACTCGGGCCCAGGCCCTGACCGCGACAGTTGTGCTAGTCATGGCGGCAGCTCACCTCGGCTACCTGGTCCTGCAGAGCGGTCGCATTCTCATGATGCTCGCCTACGTGCTGGGCATCGGGGGCGCCTATGTCGGTGTACCGAACGCCGCGGACTGGTGCTTCCGCGTCGGACGCCGTCGCGCCAAAGACAGGGAGTACCTAGGGCCCAAGAGCGAAGCCGAGCCCGGCAGCTTCGCGAAGAAGGCCGAGAACCGCATCGACCACTACTTCGCCAGATACCTACCGCCAGGCATGGACCGTGGCAACTGGATGGCCCACACAGCAGGAATCCGCCGTAGCCTGCGCGATGAGATCGCGGCGGTTTATGGGGGAATGCGGATCGGGATTGAGCGTCTCACCTGGCTCATCCGGCACCGGGCAACCGAGGCCAATGCCCGCCATCGAAGAGGCACGCTATGGAGCTACCGCGAGGAACTCGCCGCCCCTGGGCGAACGAAAGCTCTGGCGATACTCGGACTCCTCACCCTCGCAGGTGGAGGCGGCTGGGCAGCGGTCAGCGCCGTACCGGTCAAGCCCCTGCCGGCGATCGGCACGATCTTCCTCCTGCTGATCTCCGGATGGATCGGCACCCGTGCATGGCTCCGCATCATCCTGGAGCGCCGCCGGCACGCCGCCGACGAGATCGAGAGTGACCAGACCTACAAAGGCGACCTGGATGCCCTGGCCCGGTGGCGCGCGAGGATGGCGGACAAGCCCCGCGACGAGGAGATGGCCACCTGGCTGGACTGTGACAGGAAAGCGCTCCTAGATGAGGCGTTGCGGCACTACAGACTGACCATGAGCCATGTCATCGCGCACGCCTTCATCGAGGCTCCCGCTCGGTCGAGCGCACGCGCACGCCTACAAGGTGGCCCATGGCGCTACAAGAAGTACCAGCTCCTGGTCTTCCTCATCACCCAAGAAGGTGTCCGCCAGATCACCGTCACGCTCGATTTCATGAACGGCACCTTCCACGACCGACAGCGGCTCAACTACCGCTTCGAAACGGTCGCCGCGGTACGGGTCAGCCAGTCGGATAACGACGAACGCATCTTCCAACTCTCACTTGTCAACGGTGCTGAGATCAGTGTCGAGGTGAGCTCAGGGATGGAGGAGCTACAGCAGGGAGAGGTTCCCGGAGCGGTGTCCAAGGTGTCGTTGGACGCCGCAGGCCTTCCCCACACCCTCCACGTTCTAGAAGGAATCGCCGCCGAGGGGAAGAGATGGGTCGAACAGCAAGAGCTACGCACGGGAAACCTCACGGCAGCCCTGAAGGACCCCGAATGAGCGCGCCCGCTGGGGCACGCCCCGCGGCATCAACGTCAGCTCTCAGGGTTGGCGCGGCAGGCTCAGCGAGAGTCTCGTGGGTCTGCCAGCCAGCGCTGCAGCCATCCAGGCAGCCACTGGGGTCCCTGCACGGAGCTGGCGGGAGAGGCTTGCTTCTCAGGAGGTTCGTGGCGTGGACGGGCTGGGGCGGGAGGCGGAGACAAGTTCGTGGTCCGGGGTGGGACCTGCTGCACCTCGCTCAGGCGTCGCTGTGCTTCGGCAGCGCGGTTGGTCCGCTCGGGAGGCGGCGTGAGGGTGACGCCTGCGTCGGTGAGGATGCTCAGGTCGAGGGCCCAGTGTCGGGTCGAACGTGATCGCCACAGAGAGAATGCTGCGTTGATGTGGGCACTGGCTTGGCCGGCGGTCATCCCGGTGACTGCTCGCAGGTGGGCGGTGGCTTGGTCGGCCCTGCCTTTGATCTGGGCCAGGCCCATGTGGGTGGCGGTGTGGCAGTCCGTGCACAAGCAGATCAGCCGCTTGAGCGTCTGTGTGTGGGTGGCATCGTCGTAATGCCAGCGCTCGTGGGCCTCCAGCCACCGCTGGACCGTGCGGTCTTCACCTCGACCGCACACCTCGCAGCGGTGCCCGGCTCGGTTCGTGATCATGCGCCGTAGTCGCTCCCAGTCGCGCTGGTCCACGCAGGAGCGGACGTTGGTGAACCAGCACGAGGAGGGCACCAGGTCGACGAAGAGTCCCGCGCCGAAGCTGCGGTCTTCGCCGGGGAGCAAGTCGGGCACGTCGGGTTGGGCGGCCCATCGTTGTAGGGCGGTGATGCCCGGACGGGCGGCGTACCACCGCTTGGCGGCTGGGTCCCAACGGGCGCCAGCGGCTTTGGCCTGGTCCTTTTCGGCGTATGGGACGTCCAGCCAGATGCGTGGGGGGAGTCATTGGCGGTCTCCATTCCGGGATGGCGCGGCGATTGGGTTCAGGGCGTTCGGTCGGAAGTCTTCTCGTTGTTGTGCGGGCGACTGGAATCGGGTGAAGGTCGGATCGCAGATCGCACGCGTGTGGGCTGGCGGCTGGTTGCAGCTCGTGGGTAGACCAGATCGAGATGTGCGGCGGGTGGGTTATTGAGGTAGTCGCCCCAGGCGCAGCCTGAGGAGTGGGGGCAGGTTTCCAGCCAGGTGTTGCAGTGGCGACAGACCAGTCCACGGACTTGGAAATTGTCGGGGTTGTGCTCGACGAACACGCCGGTCGCGCTTCGGCACACGTGACAGTCAGGGCCAAGGATCTCGATCAGGGTCCTGATGATCGGGCCGAGGACGGGCCCTTGGAAGGGAGGCCATCGTCCATCGTCTTGGCGTACCGGGCACCGCTCGCGCCGCCTGACGAGAGCGGGGTCGGCCTCGGAGCCGAGGGGAAGCACAGCCCATCGCACGATCCTGCCGCCGGGGTGGCCCTCCTCCGGCCCGGCGCCGGGGGGCGGGTTGACCCGGTAGCGCTGCCCGTCTGCGCTCCACCATTTGCACCATTGCTCGTGCGGCAAGGCCGAAGGCGGTGGCTTCTTCCGTCCTCGCCACGCCTGGGCGCAGAGATATCGCGTGTCAAGATGCAGGTGGTAGCGGCCGTCGTCGCCGAGCACTGCGATCGACGAGGTGGCCGCGACGAGTGCGGTGGGGACTCGGCAAGGCTGAGTCGCTCGCGCAGCGACCAACGCTGCCAGGGCCGCGGGGTCGTCGGTGCTAGCCTCCCAGGCCAGTCTTCGCAGCAGTGCGTCGCGACGATGCTCGGGGAAGTCAAGAGCCCCCAGCCAGGCGATCACGAGGCTGCCCCCCGGGCGCTGAGTTCGTGAGCACTTTTAGGCCGGCTGGCGCGTAGCTGCGGCAGGTCGGGGATGTGGTTGTAGAGGGTGCCGACCAAGACGCCCAGCAGATTGGCGATCGATGTCACGGAGCGTCCGGGGTCAGGCAGTAGGAGCCGTGGATCGGGAAGGATGCCTGGAACGCCAGGCGCGCGTCGGCTTGGTCACCTATACGGGAGAGGATCTCGTCAAGCGCGATGAACTCCTCCCACGCCGCTCGGCCGGTTGCCTCGGACAGCCGGGTCACGATGTGATCCTCCAGGTCCGGAACGCGCTTGTTCTTCCAGATCTTGTCGGCAAGGCTCACCAGGAGGTCTTCCAGGCCGATATCCGATCGGGTCCACGATGCGTGCGTCGCGGAGAAGCGGGCGAGCTCCGGGCTGACGCCGCGTCAAGCAGAAGAGCCTGCCCCACCTCCTCAGGCGCCGATCCGGGACTGGAAAGCTCGGAGACATGGACAGCTTTCCCTATGTCGTGTGTCGCGGCCCCAAAGAGCGCCGCCTCGCGGTCGAAGAACAAGTCGGGGTAGCGCTGCTCCACCCAGTCGACCAGCTGGCGCGCGACATCGTGGACGGCCCGCAGGTGGGCCACCAGTCGTAGCGGGCTTCCTAGGTCGGACAGAAGCTCCGCAATGTGATTTGGCAGAGGGAGCAGAGGCGAGTCGACGGTGCTTCTCACGGCCCTCGACAAGGCGGCGTCAGTCGTCACTGCTTCAGGGTATTGCCGCGCCTCCTCTTGTGTCCGGTAGAGGAATCTCAATCGGACACCCGCACGTGCGCAATCGAGATCACCCAAGCACAGCCCGACATGCCACCTCCGCGTCTCAGATAGGTGGTCGGCGAAGCCGTCCAGTGGCGGGGGCTACGCGGCACGGTTGGCGGGCGGGAGAACTCGTCGGCTACGCCACATGCTCGAACGTCGCCCAAGACCTCACCGCCCAGCGCGAGATTCTCGTTTCCTTGGAGTCTCCGACGACCGCATCTACCTCGACAAGGGTTTGACCGGAACCAACGCGGCCCTGGCCGCCGTCCGGTCCGGCGGCACGTTGGTGGAGCCCAAGCTCGACCGGCTCGCCAGTTCCGTTTCCGATGCCCGGGCCATCGGCGACATCCTGGTCGCCCGCGGGGTGTGAGTGAGCGGCAGCGTCTACGGCCCCGCCGGCCCGATGTCGAAGATGTTCTTCAACATGCTGGCGGTCTTCGCCGAATTCGAGGCCGGCCTGCTGAAGATGGTGCATCCGCGAGGGCATGGCGATCGCCCACTTCCGCAGCCGACTTTAGGGCCGGGCACCCAAGCCGGGCGCGCGGCAGCAGATCCAACTGGTGCGAATGCATGGCACCGCGACTACACCATCGCCGAGCTGATGCAGGTGTTCTCGGTCGCTCGTGCCACCGTTTGCCGTGTCCTCGAACGCGCCGCCGTCAGCCCAACTGCCAGAGTTGAGAGACCTCTGGATCAAGCTCCAGAAATCCCGAATTACTGAGAAGCGCGCAGGTCCTGATCAAGTAACCCCGTAGGCTCTGATCATGGTGGAGAAGGTTCAGGAGATCGTCGCGTTCTTACCGGATTTGAACGATGTGAACGGCGTCCGTGACATGGCCGAGCAGCGTCTGGCGGAAGGTGATGCCGCGTTCGTCGCGGATCTCGGGATCGCGTTGTTCAGGGCGTACGGGTCGGCGGATCGGCCGATCTGGCAGTACAGGAGTGTCTTTGACTCCGTATTTCGTCTCCTGACCGTCGCCGCCGATGCAGAGCATCTTGGACACGCCCTGCGTCTGCTCGGGGCCGTCGCTTCCGATGACCGCAAGATGGCGCGCTATGCCGCGTCGCTCTTGGCCTCAAGCCGGTCGGCGACCGACCTGGCGCGTGCCTTCGCTGGAGGCCAAGTGCACGCCGGAGGGTTGGAAGAGCTCCGCGCCTGTCTCGTACACGAGCTGGTAGTGCGCGGAGAACCCATCAGCGACCTGCCGGGGATCGCGCCATGGACGACAGCTCCGCACTGGAGATATCACCCCTTGGGCTGGTTGCCGCTGCACCGCTCCTCGATCGAGCAGAGTCCCGGCCTTCCCAGCTACAGCGCCCACGGTTCCAGCTACCCCCTACCGTTCGGGTCCTCTGACGCTGAAGCCGGCCCCGCCCCTGCAGGGGACGGCAGAACCACCTCGGCGGTGGAGACCACCACACCATCAGCTGCCGCAGAAATAGCGAGAGCCGTCGAGAACTGGGCCGAGGAATCCAACGGCCGGATCGAGGCACGCACCTTCGCGCTCAGCGCTGCCGGCGGGTCGATGGCGGAAATCCTGTCCGTGCTGAGCTTGGACTGCCTTGCCGCGAAGGGGCGGCGGTCGGCGCCATCGGCCTCCACATGCGCTCCCTCACGGGTTTGGCAGGTCCTCTTCGCCGCAGCCTCCACCGGAGGCGCCTACAACCACGGTCTCTACGGTGCATATGGGCGCCTGGAGGCGTGGAAATCGATGGCGGGACTCTCCGGAGCACCGCAGACCGCCACCTTCGCCGACGTTGAGCATCACGTCCACGACCACCGATGGTTCACATTCTCCGCAACGACGAAGTGGTTCGAGCAGGTCGCCTGGGACATCGCCATCGCGGCTCTGTCACCTGACGGCCTAAGCCTCGCCGTGCTGGCGGCTACCGACACCGACTGATCAATCGACAGAAGATTCCCGCCAGCAGGGAAGCCACAAGAACGACAACCCGATGGCCTACTTCCGGGACGCTCGATGGCCGCTTGGTCACCTGCATCGACGCCCTGATCGGCATCACCTCCGATGGCTGGCCAAGCAATGTTCCCGACCATTTCACAGCCCGAGGCCAGGCGTTGGCACGATCAACGGCTGTGGTCGTCTCATGCCCGGGGGTGGTCGTAGCCGGTTACCGACGGCCCGAATAGCCCAGAGGTCCTGACCTCGAAAAACGCCTCCAAGATCATTCCACATATGCCCCCTGACTATGATTTACAGCCGCATGCGGACACCGTTGACTGCCCATCAAGGCAAGCTCTCCACGCGCTCACGTCAGCAGTCGGATGACAGAGCCTCGGACACCATCCTGATCTCCGTCCAGTTTTCCCGAACGAAGGCTGGCTACGGCACGGGTTCGATACTGTTCAAATACTTTGTCTTGGCAACCGCAGGGGGGTGTGATGCAACCGCGAAGCGCGGGCGAGATGGGCATGAAGTTTCCCTACAGACTCCGCACGATGTGTTATATCGAGGTCAGCAACGCCGGGGAAGTCACGCACGGGACAGACGGGGGCACCTACCAACGCGTACATAGCGGAGAGTCTCGACTGTTTGCCGTTTGGCCAGGCGAGTGGTCGAGCCATCTGTTCGCCATCGACGACCTTGATCAATATGCGCGAGCCCTCGGCCTCGTCCACGACGAGAAGCGCACAGGGCTGGCCGATCACGAACATCAGGTGCGCTGGGCTACTAGCCAATTCGAGAACAAACCGCAGGGTGCCTATATCAATATCGATCTCTGGCTCGATTGTGGATGCAATATCCGTGATCTCGCCGTCTTCGCGAAGCAAATGAGGGAACAGAAGGGCTGGGAAATCGCGACCAGTCGCGGATGGGGCAGCAGCGGAACCGACGATAAGGGCTATACCTACTCGATACGCGCACGCCGGACCAGTCTCACTCAATAGAGCGAGAACGCGGCGTCGGGGAGGCTGGGGTGCTGGGATGCGGCTCGCACGCCGGATGAGGCCTTCTCCAGTGAAGGGCCTAGTAACTTCTCTTCTCCAGCCCCTCTACACGCTTGTATCCGCTTACTGCTGTAAGCAGGGCTCAGCATCCATCAAGCCGTGTGCCTCGCATGCAATCGCCATGGTGGGGCTGAGGCAGATGCAAGGGCCCCCCTCCAGTAGGAGGGGGGCCAGCATGCTCAGGGGGCGTCACCTCCTGCAGGAGGCGGCTCTTCTTCCTGCTGAGGCTTGGAGGACTGCCCCAATGTCTCTTCATCTTCCGACTGATCAGAAGCGTCGAGCTCAACTGGTGATGTTTGGCTCCATCGGACTGAGATTCTCAACAAACCAAAGCGGATTTCCCCTTCGGGTATGCCGTACTTGTGGATCGCTGTAAGAAACGAGCGAATCGCCAGGACTGCAAGGAGGCATATACCTAGGAAGATAATCGCGCTGAGAGGGCCCAAGCCCGAGAGCCAGGCTCCCGGATTTGTGCCCATGGCTTGTTATCTCAGCCCAGCATGTTAGGGCTAAGCATTCACTCCCTCTCGCTAGGCGTGACCGTTGGAGGTTGGCGCCCGCCTTCTCTTCGCGCGACCCGTGATCCTCAAGGGGCTTCGCTTGCAGGCGATATGATCGTTGGTGCTCTATTCTTCGAGGCTTCTACTCGTTGAGGCTCGTACTCGTGGAGGCCCTGCATGCGAATATTCTACTCTTCGGTCTTCTGCTCTTCGGCGCTCTCTCCAGTCACGAAGTTGGTTTTGTGTCTTTCAAGCGACTAGGTGATAATCAATTTCTCGGAAGGGCGCGCAAGTTAACTCTCCTAGGCTTTATGGAACAGTGTCCGGTATAAGCCACTTGAGTCTTTGCTGTCCTTAGAGCTTGGCAGGCCGATCAGTCCACACCTTCCTGCCGCCTTCCCCCGCATTTCAGCGGGCCACGTCCTACTTGCCCTCAAGAGGCGTTCGGGAGTCTGTCCGGACGGTAGCTGAGCTACTTTCGGACTTCCTCGAAGGGGAGGCTACATCAGCTTCGGATCGCTTGGGAGAGGCGAGCGAGTCGGCTGACGTCTGACTCATTGTCCCGTCGCTGACCCTCAACCTCAGTAGAGCGAAGGCAGTGCGCGGGCGACCATATCGTTGAAGCGGTCGAGCAACGGCTCGAGTTTCCTGCCGTGCGGTTCTGCTTCGTCGAGGCTATTGGCCCAGATGGAGTCCTCTGCCGTCTTCTCGAGATTCGTGGCCAGCCTGCGAATCTCTTCGTTGAAGAACCGAGCGTGCGACGACTTCAGCAGCAGCAAGGCAGCGGACTACCCACTGTGGTAGGTATCACCCTCTGCCGGGACAGCCACTGTTCGGCGCCGGGGAAGTGCCCGCGGGTCGGGTCGGTCACCGTTACCATGTCGGCGAGGTTGGGCAGATTGAGTAGGACGTGCGTGGCGGTGATGGTGAAACGCGAGACCCTGACGTTCAGTACGTCGTCAGGGGCGTGGTCGCGGACGTGTCGAACGGTCAGTCCAGGGCCCGGGCTGCCCGCACGCAGGAGGCTGACGCGGGTGGCTGGGTGGCGTCCGGCCAGTGCGCCGATGCCGACGTTGAGGATGTGGCCGGGATTCATCAAATCGTCACTGAGAACGAGATGGACGTCGATCCCACCCGTACCCATGACGCGAAGCAAGGTCAGCGGGCCGGCAGGGGCGTCGGCGACTCTGGCGCGGTCGAGAATGCGGATGCTGCGGCGTAAGACATGGATCTCAAGGCCGGCCCACAGGCCGGCCTTGAACAGGTCGATGCCGTCGGTGAACGGGCGTAGCCACGTGGAGCACACGGTCAACGCCATAGCCAGGGTAAGAAGCACGCGGTCGGTCAGTTGGAGGGGCATGGTGGGGATGAGTCCGCCGGTCTGCTCCTTGCCCCAGGCGTCGAGTCGGAGTTGGTCCGCGGCTGGGTCTGAGGTGAGTTCGCCGTACATGCCTGCGGGAAGCGCGACGACGCCCAGCTCGCTGGAGGCCGTACCGCAGACGAAGTCGCGATGGTAGCCCGCTGTGGCGTTCGCCGCCGACGGGGTGTCCAGAGTTGACGGCTCTGTCTCTCTTTCGGTGGTGACCCTCACATGGCCTGGTCGCAGCCCGCTGGGCTCTGGCGGCCACGGTTGTCCCCGGAGCGGAGACTCGTACTCGGCGCCTGAAATCAGCCGCGCGTCGGCTCGACCGCGCTGTGACACGGATGGTCCTGAGCTCGACGCGGATCGCTCAGCACCTCGGGCGGGGCCCCTTGGCGGAACCGCAGGACGGGCAGTGCCAGCCCCAGCCGGTTGCCGGTCCTGGAATCGAACATGACAGGCCCGCTCGCCCCCGACACCGCCGTGTTGGGCAGCGCGAACAGGGGAAGGATTCCGCTCACGCTGCCGGGGGTGACCTCGTCCCTGCCCGAGGCGCCGGCCGCCCGCCGCACCGCCTGCGCGGCGGCGAGCACCGAGTCGTGCGCCATGATCCCCCACCCGGTGCCGAGGTCCTGCTCGTCGAACTTCAGCTTGCGGTACGTCTCCAGCAGCAGTTGGTACGACCGGTTCTCCGCGCACCCGAGCAGTAACGGCTCGGCCAGTGGCACATACGTCATCGAGATCGACTCGAAGGTGCCTTCGGGGAACTGCTCGGCCCTCAACCGCACCGCGTCGGAGCCGGTCACGATGTCGACCGGTCCCAGGCACGCGCCGCTCTCCCGCAGCGAGCTGACGAAGGCGTGCAGGTCGCTGCCCCGCCCGGCATAGAAGATCACGTCCGGTGGCCGGGCGCAGAGGTTGCTCATGATGATCTGCCACTGGTTGCCCGGCGGGTCGCCGAACGGATAATCGACGTTGCCGCCCGCGTCCCACTGCTTCTTCATGTGCAGCTTGAACTCGGCCGCCAGCGAGTCGGCGTACAGGTCACCAGGCTTGGCGGAGTGAATGAGGGCCGCGGTGCGCCATCCCTTCCCGCCGGCGGTGCCGATGTACTGGGCCAGCAGGCTGACCTGCTCGCTCACGCGTGGGTTCACCCGGACGAAGCCGGGCACCGTGGTCCGGTCGATGGTGTCGGAGGTGACGGCGTCACTGACCATGGCCAGGTTCTCGGTGGCCAGTAGCTTGAGCGACGCCAAGGTTGACGCGGTGCTACGCCCCAGCCCGGCCACCGCGACCAGCCGGTCGTCGGAGTTCACCATGGCCAGCAGTTCCTCGGTCGTTCGTTGCCAGCTGCTCTCCATGCTGTCGGTATTGGCCAGCACCAGCTTGATCAGTGGGGTTTGGCCGACGACCAGACCGTGGTTGGCCCGGTACTGGGCCGCCACGGCGCCTTCGAGTTGGTGCACCACCCGTGGCTCCGGCTGGGTCAGCGGGCCGAGGAAGGCGATGGTGTAGTAGCTGCCGGGCCCGCCCTTCGTGGCGAAGGCGTTCTCCGCGGCCATCGCCTTCGCGATCGCGGCGAAGCGCGGCTCGAACGCGTACGTGCCGCTGACGCCGACGCATTCCGCCCGCTCCTGCCCGCCCACGTTCACCGAGACGCGGTGGACGTCGTAGGGCTCGCAGTAGAGCATGTTCAGCACGATCCGGGTGGACGGTATGCCGATGGCCGCGACCACCAGCAGCACGCCCGCGACGGAGAGCCCCCTCCGCGTCCACCGCCCGAGGCGCATCCACCCATGGCGCAGCCTCCCCCAGAGGCGACGTAGCCGCGAGATCATGATTCCTCCCCTGCCGGAATGGTCAGATCAGGAGCCTGGTGCCAGTCGCGCAGCCGCTCCGGCCACGTCCTGCGCACGCTGTCGAAAACGGACTGGGCCCGTCCCCTCCGGTGTCCGACCAGGAGCAACAGTTGCAGCGCGATACGGTGGATGCGCTCTTCGTCCGGTACGGACAGCGGGGCCGACTGCCACCACAGGTCCCGTACGAGCACGTCGATGGCGTGGTGGACGTCCTTCCCGGTGCTCAGACAGCCGGGGCACGGCTCTTCGGCCGCGGGTCTGCCCAGCAGGCTCATCGGCGGCCGCGGGGCGGCGCAGATGATGTTCAATGCCTCCAGCCAGGAGTCGGCATCCATGTCGTCGAGCAACTGGTGCATGGCCCGGCTGATGGTCGCGACATCGCCAAGGGCGAGCGTGTGGTGCAGGTACTCCATCTTGCTCGCCGACCTGGCGAACCCCTCAGGGGCGTAGAAGGAACGCAACTCCTCGTGCAGGGCGGTCCAGGTCTTCTCGTCGGTGCGCAGTTGGTGGAGGAGTAGGGTGCGCAGGGCCCGATGGCGGACGAAAGGGCCCTTCAGCCTGGACCAGTGCGGTTGCGACCAGAAGTTGTCGCGCAGATGGCGCTTGGTGTCCTGGAAGCGTAGTCCGTCGAGGTCATCCGGGGGATGGCGGACGCTGAGGTGCTCGGCGGCCGCCTCGTCCAGGGCCGGCGCGTAGAAGATCAGGCGCCGCCGGGCACGGCGGTCCGGCAGCAGCTCTTCGAGCAGGCGCGTGCACGTGGTGTCGGAGCGGCCCTCCTGAACGCGGACGTCGAGCAGTCCCTCCAGCTTGAGCCCGTCCTTCGAGGCCGAGGCGCGCGCCGCGGCCTGGGCGAGCGCGTCGGCCATACGGGCGTTCCCACCGCTGATCCGCTCGATCAGCCGGGCCGGGCGGTCGTCGCGCTGAAATCCACGCAGCATGGCCTGGATGTCGTTGAACGTCAAGGGAGCGAGCCGGAACCGGACGAGCCAGCCCTGAGGATTGGGCGCCGGCTCCTCCCACGTCAGAGCAGGCGGTGCGATACCGAGCTCAGGAGCGTCGCTGGTGCGTCCGACCGAGGCAGCGAGCACGACCATCCGCCCCGGCCGGCCCTGCTCCGCGGCCGTGCACTGGGCACGTAGCAGGAGGTCCACGAAGGTTTTGCCCAACGGGGTGTGCGCGTTGTCGAGCAACATCAGCGGGCGGGGCGCACCGTCCCTCTCACGCCACCATCCGTAATGGGCGGCCACGTCGTCGAGCAGCGCCGCAGCCAGGTGCTCTTCGGCTTCCTTCCGGTACTGCCCACGAGCGCGGAAGTTCATCGCCAGCGAGCACAACTGGTCCAGCCCATCACCATGAGCGCCAACCGTCCGCCGCCCCCACCAGTCGAGGACGTCCCGGCGCACGCCGCGCGTGAACAACGCCTCTCCCACGACCTCGACGAGTGCCTTGACCACGCCGTCCAGCGGGGCCGGCACGCCCGCGCCGGCGGCCACGGCGGCGGTCACCTGCGTCAGCAGCGTCGCGGCGAACGCCGGCCCCTTTCTGGGCTGGATGATGGCGTTCTGCAGCCGGTCCCTGGCCGTCGCGAGTTCCCCCGGAGAGGTGGTCGTCCAGGCGGTGACGGCCAGCAGCCCGTACATCAGCCGGGGAAATTCCAGCCTGGCGCCGAAGCGTTTTACGTGCATGCCAAGTTCGTGTTTCACGAAATAGAACAGGTCCGTGACCGGGGACGCGTTCGGAACGGGTTGCAGCGTATAGGCGCCAAGCCCCGGCCTGCCGAAGTCGGGTCTGTCCAGGTCGACGTAGACCACGGGCAGACTCTGGCTGTAACCGGCCTCCAGGGCCTTCAGGACCGCGGTCTTCCCAACTCCCCGCTCGCCGGCGATCTCGATGTATGGCGCGCGGAGGGGGAAGCGGAACGACGTGTGCTCGCCGTTCAATTTGAGGCCGACGAGAGCAGGCACGAGCTCATCGGTAATGCCATTTCGTCCATGGATTGTCGCCATGTCCTCATCCACCGATGCGAATCTCCACAGCTGCTGGTGCAGACACCCTAGTGCAGTGAGTGGAGGTTGGCGCGGGCGAACGTGGTGAAAGTGAATCGGCGCGACACCTATCGCCACCTAGCCATTCAATGACATCGGACAGGTGACGTCTTTCCTCGGCCGTGGAGGCTCGCCCGGCCAAGCCCGGCGTGGGCTCGTACGGAGTGGATGGCCCGTCCTGTGGCGGCGTCGTACAGCGTCCACCACAGGTCGCATGAGGAGACACAATATGCGGCACCCACAGGAAACCGCCGCCCCGCCCGGTCGTGTACGGGCGGGACGGCGCCTTCACAGCCGAGGTGCCCAGGATGGCGATCGAAACCGTGACCGAGGAGCCGGCGTGATCAGGCCAGGGCGATCAAATCGGCGTAGCCGTCGTTCCACAGGTCTTCGACCCCGTCGGGCAGCAGCAGCACTCGGTCCGGCCGAAGCGCTGCGACGGCCTCCTGGTCGTGCGTGACCATCACCACGGCGCCCCGGTACGCGGTCACTGCAGCCAGCACTTCGGCCTTGGAGGCCGGGTCGAGGTTGTTGGTCGGCTCGTCCAGCAGCAGTACGTTGGCCTGGGAGCTGACCAGCCCGGCCAGCGCCAGCCGGGTCTTCTCCCCACCCGACAGCACCCGGACGGGCTTGTCCACGTCGTCGCCGCTGAACAAGAACGACCCCAGCACCGTCCGGGCCTCGCCGTCGCTCAGGTGCGGGGCGGCGCCGGCCAGGTGCTGTCCGACCGTGTGCGCTGGGTCGAGCGTGTCGTGCTCCTGGGCGAAGTAGCCCAGCCGCAGCCCGTGCCCGTGCACGACCCGTCCCGAGTCGGGCCGCTCGTACCCGGCCAGCAGCCTGAGCAGCGTGGTCTTGCCCGCGCCGTTGAGCCCCAGGACCACGAGCCGGCTGCCCCGGTCGACGGCCAGGTCCACCCCCGCCAGCACCGGCCGCCCGCCGTACGACTTGGCCAGGCTGATCGCGCCGAGTGGCGTGCGGCCGCTGGGCGCGGGCTCGGGCAGCCGGATGCGGGCGACCTTCTCGGCGACGCGGGGCGGGGGAGTCTCGGCGAGCATGCGGTCCGCGCGCCGGGCCATGTCCCTGGCCCGGGTCGCAGTGGCCACGTTGGAGCGCATGCGGCCGGCCTGGGCATGAAGCGCTGCGGCCTTGCGCTCTGCGGTGAACCGCAGGCGCGTCCTGCGACGGTCGTCGGCCTCGCGGTCGGCGAGGTAGGCGTGCCAGCCGGTGTTGCGCGTCTCCAGGGCGCCATGCTCAACGTGCCAGACGCGGTTGACCACGTCGGCCAGCAGTCCGGTGTCATGGGTGATGAGGACCAGGCCTCCGGAATGCCCGGCCAGGAAAGAGCGCAGCCAGGCTATGGAGTCGCCGTCGAGATGGTTCGTCGGCTCGTCGAGCAGCAGGACGCCGGGCTCGGCGAACAGCACCCGGGCAAGTTCCACGCGGCGGCGCTGCCCGCCTGACAAGTCGCCCACCGGCCGGTTCAGCACCCGGTCGGGTAGGCCGAGCCCGGCGGCGACGCGGGCGGCCTCGCCCTCAGCCGCATACCCGCCGCGGGCCTGGAACTCGGCCTCAACCCGGACGTAGCGGGCCATGGCCCGCTCGTCGCCGCGCTCGGCCAGGTCGGACTCGGCGGCCCGCAGGTCGCGGGCCGCCTGGTCGAGGCCGCGGACGGACAGGACACGGTCGAGGACGGTGACGGCCGGGTCGGCGGCGGCCGGGTCCTGCGGCAGGTAGTCGACGGGGCCGGTACGGACGATCTCGCCGGCCGCAGGCGGCAGCACTCCGGCAAGGGTCTTCAAGAGGGTCGTTTTGCCGGCGCCGTTACGGCCGACCAGGCCGACGCGGTCGCCGGGGGCGACGTGAGCGGTGACGCCGGACAGCAGGAGATGGGCGCCCGCACGGACGTCGACGCCACGTAGGGTAAGCATGGAACTGCACTCCGGATTTGCTAGAGGACACACGGGTGGCGTGGAACCGGGTGTCCTGGCTAGGAAATTCGGGGCACAGACATGAGGCCGAGTGTAAGGACAGGCCGTCATGGTCCGCCATCCATTTACCGGCCGCTCACCCTGCCGGCCGCTCGCGGCCCTGGTCAAGGCGCCCCGATCCGGCGTAGGGCTCGAATGCTCGATTCATACGGTGACCTGCAGTTCTTGGCACATTGCGCCTGCCGAAGACGTCATCCACGCAGCTCAAGCGGCATGTGAGTATTCGTGGAGGACTCCGCCGAGCCGGTCTCGTCGGCGTACCTTCAGGTCGACGATTCTAACTGGATCGGTGGTCCTGGGGTGAGGCCGTTGAAGGCGTACGGGTTGCGCCTGCCGGACAGATCCCGTGAGCGCTTCTTCGCCGCGCTCGGTCGGCGTCGCGCCGGCGCGGCAGGGCGAGGCAGACCCGCGGTTTGCAACGGCAAGGCAGCCGTGGAACGGCTGCTCGGCCGGTTCGCCGACGTTCCCACCGTCGCTGGCTTCCGTCCCGGCAGATCAGCGCCCCGGCTGAGGTGCACCGTTACCGATCAAGGAGATCAACTGGAGGCCGATCTCTAGTTGGGTTGCGTGCACCGGTCCAGCCGATGTCGCGCGAAATTCGGATGAGCTTCGCCGATATCGATGCTGTTCTCATCAAGAGCGTTGGCGATGTGGAAACGACCGGTGTCGAAGATGAACTCCACAGCGAGGGTGCCGTCCGCCAGGTCGTGACGTGATGATGGCCGCCACTCAAGCAGAGCAACCTCGTGGAGTTCCTGGCCGACGAACGGCTGGAGGCGCTCGTCGGTGTCGGACCAGGCTGGCGTCTGCTCAAGGTATTCCCAGCCGCTGATCGCGGCCGTGGTGTCGATGGTGTTCCAGCCGATCGATAGCTCATCGAGCTTCCAGTGGCAGATCTCCGCCTGGATGCCGTCGAAGTGCAGGACGACGGGGCAGTCGGCGAACCAGTCCCCGTCCTCGACGAAGCGCACGAGCGCGAACCCCGTCAGACGCCGGCCACCAAGCGCGGCCAGGCCAGGTCCATGTTCCTCGCAGATGGCTTCGAGCCCGACGAGAAAGGTTGGCTCGAAGCCGGAGATGCCCATCACGGTAGCGATTGTTCAGGTTCATCACGGAACCAGCCAGTCGATATCTGCCGACAAGCCGTGGGCCAGCATGGCCCGGCTTGGCATCAGAGTCCACAGATGACGCGAGCGGTTGACGCGCCCTTCGACCGAGCCGGAGCTAAGGGAGAGCCAGACCTGTCGGGGCAGCGTCGAGATTGCGGTGAGTTTCCTCTGGCGAGCGAGGAGCGTTTGGTGTTCACGCCGTAGGAGTGAACACCGTGGCTCTCATATGGGCTGGTCGCAGCCCGCTGGGCTCTGGTGGCCACGGTTGTCCCCGGCGTGGGGACGCGTGCTCGGCGAGTGAGCGTGCACGTCCAGTAAGGGTTAGGCAGGTATTTGGCACGATCATCCGTGGCGTTGGTCCAGTGTCCGGGCGGTTGTAGCGGGTACCGGAGGTTGAGATGGCGGCAAATTGGGGCCTGAGCTGGGGAAACGCCTTCAAGATCATCCCGAGCATATCCCCTGATCACGGTCTTACGGCTGCACGCGGACACCGTCGACTGCCTATCAAGGTCCGCAAACAAAAGACCTGCGGTTGTGAAACCGCAGGTCAGTGGCTATAAATACCGATCTAGGTGAGTGCCCCCGGCAGGATTCGAACCTGCGGCACCCGCTTTAGGAGAGCGGTGCTCTATCCCCTGAGCTACGGAGGCGGACTCTCGTAAGCCTAGCGAAAGTTGGACAGTGCGTGGGCCTCCGGGCCGGGGTGAGTTTGGTGACGTTGGTTATGGGTGCTCTGAGCTGCGGTAAAGGCATGACAAGCGGTCAGATTCTTGCGCTTCGTGCGTGGATAGCGTCTGTCTGTGACCACGAGGCGATCCACGCAAGCTCGTAGGCGGCCCGTTGTGTTGTTCGGGGCGTTGCTGGCTCCTGCGATTCTTGCCGGCGGGCTGCTGGCGGGGGAGATGCGGGGGTTTGAGGGGGTTGGTGGGCCGGTGGGGATGGCGGAGCGGCGGGCGGTGCGGTTGGCGTTCGAGCCCGTGTGGATGCCCGCGCCGGCGCATCCCGATCGGCGGTACCAAGGGGTGATTCCGGCTCCTGTGCGGAAGGTTTCTGAGGCGTCTGGGGCCGTGGAGGTACGGTCCGCGGTGCCGGAGCCTGCGCCTGATCCGGTGGTCGAGGAGGAGCCGTACGGGCCTGCGCCTTCGCAGCCTTCGCCCGGGTGTGCGGGGGAGTGGGAGGACACCTGGCTGTGGGACATGTGCCGGGAGCGTGAGCAGGAGGCGGCGCAGAATGCCCGCTATAGCTGGCTGTCGGGGTTGTGATGGTGGCGGTGGGCGGGGGATGGGCTGGGTGTGCTCGTGGTGGGCGACGTCGCCTAGTCGGCCGACGGGCCACTCCCACGACATGGGTCCTCTGTCACAGCGCCTCGGGGGTGGGAGAGGCCGGTGTTGGTTGAAGTCGGATCTTCCCTGTCGGGAGGCTCTGTCGGGTGGGACGTCGGGTGACGGCTTCGGCGGCTCTTGATGGCAGTTCTGCGTGCTGATGCAAGGCGGGCGTGGAGCCTAGGGGTTGGGTGGGGGCGTGACGGCTGGCGGCGGTGCGCATCTGGCGGGGAGGGACGGCGGGCCAGGTGGCACAGCGTCGGGGCCTACCCGCCGCGTGAGACGGACGGCCGAGGCTTCAGCGGTCAGGAAACGGGGGGCCACGGCGTCTGCGGCCGGGGAAGCGGACGGTGGCGGTTCTGTGGCCAAGGAAGCGGCCGGTGGTGATGCCGGGGAAGCGCTGGCGGTAGGGGAGCGGTCACCGTATCTCCCCGCATGACACCCGAGCCGTCGGAGAGTTCAGGTGTGGTGGGTGGTTCCGCGCCGGCGGGGAGTCGCGCGTCCTCGCGACAAAGGGGACGCCGGAGGCTCATGGAGGGACGAGGAAAGGTCGCACGACGGGAGGAGTCGGCTCAAGGGAGCAGGGTGGGCGTGCGGGCGAGGTCGTCCCGCCGTGGCCGACCTGCAAGCGCCGCTGGCCGCGTCGACGGGACGGGCCGGGCGAAGGCAGGTCAGGAGGATTGCGGCTGATGCAAATGTCCAGTACGCGCACCTCGCCGAAGCGCCCGCGCAGGCAGCCCCAGATTGCGCAGTAAGGCTGGATCTCGGGCCCTGAAGGAGAAACCACCCCAAAGTGGTCACGGGAGGCGCAGGGCTCGATGGGGAGTCGAGCGTAGAGGGGCGATGTTGCTGGTGGGGAGGGGGAGCCGTACATAGTGCGCTTTTTGTCTCATAGCAGCTCTTCGGAGTTCGGTCCGGACACTCGGGGGGCTGTAGTAACGTGCGTGCCTGACCCGGGTAACGAGTGTGCAAACGGAGGAGTCGAACGTGCCATCCCCTCGATCAGCGGGTCTGATCGCGGTCGTCATGGCGATGGCTTCTCTCTTCGTGCCATCAGCGGCGCAGGCGCGGACCCAGGTGGAGCGACGGGATCCGAGCAATCTGGCGGAGCTGCGCAAGGAGGCCGAGCGGTCGGCCAAGGAGCTTGAGGACGCCACCAAGGCCCTGGAGAAGCGGCGTGCCACGATCGCGGCCTCCGAGAAGGAGCTCAAGACCAAGCTGGACGGCCTGCAGGAACTGGAGCGTAAGCTCACGGTGGTCCGGCAGCCGGTCTCGCAGCTGGCGGAGCTGCTCTACGAGCAGCCCATCGGGGCGGACGGCGTGGTGCCGTTCCTGTCGGGGGACGCCGGGGTCGGCACCTTGCGGGCGCTCTCGGACGCCAACCAGATGGTGGCGGTACGGCAGCAGGCCGTGGAGCAGACCAGCACCCTCTACAAGGAGGCCGAACGGCTGGCCGCCGAGGCCCAGGAGCTGCGGGCGGGAAACCTGCTGGCCGAGGCCCAGATGGCGGCCGAGATCGACACGCTCAGGCAGCGTTCGGACAAGATCGTCAAGTCGCTCACGGCGGCGCTGGTGAAGCTCGGCATCAAGATTGACAAGGTCGGACGGGCGGCGCTGGGCTGCAACCCCCTCCAGGCCGCTACGGCCAACAACTTCCCCAACGGGCTCATCCCCAAGAGCATGCTCTGTCCGCTGCAGCAGAAGGGGTTCAGTCTGCGGGCGGACGCCACGATCGCCTTCGTCAGCCTCAACGAGGCCTACCGGAGGCGGTTCGGCAAGGCGATCTGCGTGACGGACGCCTACCGGAGCCTGGCCGAGCAGCAGTCCGTCTACTACCGGCGGCCGGGGTTCGCGGCCGTGCCGGGGCGGAGCAACCACGGTCTTGGGCTGGCTGTGGACCTGTGCGGTGGGGTGGAGCGGTTCCGGTCCACGGAGTTCGTGTGGATGGAGAAGAACTCCAAGAGGTACGGGTGGTTCCATCCCGCCTGGGCCTACAGCAGCCCGTTCGAGCCGTGGCACTGGGAGTACGACCCGAAGATCGACTCGCAGCTCTAGGCGGGCACGACCTCGGTGCTGCAGAAGGCGCAGCGGGAGGCGGCCTTCGGGATCTCCGACAGGCATTCGGGGCAGTCGCGGGTCTTCGCCTCGATCCGGGCCGCGGCGCGCTCCTTGAAATGCGTGTACGGCTTGACCACCAGGAAGTAGATCACCGCCGCGATCATCAGGAACGAGATCACCGCGTTGAGGAACTTGCCGTACATGAAGTTGGACTCGCCGACGGTGACCTTCAGCGACGAGAAGTCGGGCAGGCCGCCGAAGGCCGAGATCAGCGGGGTAAGGAGATCGGCGACGAACGACTGCACGATCGAGTTGAAGGCCGCCCCGATGACCACCGCGACGGCCAGGTCGAGGACGTTGCCCTGCATGAGGAACTTTCTGAATCCGTTCATGGCCGAGAAGCGTAGCCGAACGATTACCCAGCGTTAAGTTTTGAAGGTTATCGACAGGCGGCCCGAGATCTGGGCGCCCGCCAGCTGCGCCGCCTGGTCCGGAGTGGCCGCCAGGACCACCAGCGCGCCACCCGTACGGGAATCGTCGGCGGGCGGCGGGATGGTGATCACCCGGACGTCGTCGGCGATGAGCTGGGCCGGCCGGCCGCCCTCCCAGGCCGCCAGGACGCCGATGGTGGAGCCGGGGGAGATGAGGGCGACGGCGTCGGGGTCGGCGATGCGCACCGGGGCCGCCACCGTGCCCGGCGGGAGCGGCACGGGATGGAGCAGGCGGGCGTCGGTCAGGGGCTCGCCCCGGCGCATGGGCCCGGCGAGGTAGCGGCCCGCCGCGTACGAGCGGACGGCTCCGTCGGGCGGACGGGCGAGCGGCGCCGGACGGAGATCGCCCGGACGCAGCAGGCCGGGGCCGAGGTTGCGGGCGGCCACGAGGACCTCGGGACCCGCGGCGGGACGGAGGGCGACATAAGCTGACAGGACGCCGAGCGCGGCCAGCGCCGCCGCGATCAGCCGGCGACGCCGGGCCCAGGGCCGCAACCAGGCGGGCTGCCTGCTCACGGCAGCTCGAAGGGCAGCTTGATGCCGTCGAGGGCCGAGCCGCAGGGGCACGTGCGGTCGACGGGCAGGGCCTGGACGGTCTCGGCGATGAGCGTGCGCATGCGGGTGACGTTGCGGGCGAAGAACTCCAGCACCTCGTCGTGGGTCACGCCCTGACCGGCCTCGACCCCGGCGTCATGGTCGGTCACCAGGGAGAGGGAGGTGTAGCACAGGGCCAGCTCGCGGGCCAGCACCGACTCGGGGAAGCCGGTCATGCCCACGATCGACCAGCCGTTGGCCGCGAACCACCGGGACTCGGCCCGGCTGGAGAAACGGGGACCCTCGATGACCACCAGCGTGCCGCCGTCGACGACGTCGCCCCAGCCGGTGGAGCGGGCCGTGGCCACGGCGGCGGCCCTGCCGGACGGGCAGTAGGGGTCGGCGAAGGAGACGTGGACGGCCCCCGAGGCGTCGTAATAGGTCTGCGGCCTGCCCGAGGTGCGGTCGACGATCTGGTCGGGCACGACGATGGCGCCCGGGCCGTACTCCACCTTGAGCGAACCGACGGCGCTGGGGGCGAGCACCTGGGTCACGCCGAGCGAGCGCAGCGCCCACAGGTTGGCGCGGTAGGGGATGCGGTGGGGCGGGAAACGATGATCGCGGCCGTGCCGGGGGATGAACGCCACCGAACGCGAGCCGATGCGGCCGACCGTGACGACGTCGCTGGGCGGCCCGTAGGGGGTGGAGAGCTCGATCTCCTCGGCGTCGTCGAGGAGGGAGTAGAAGCCCGAGCCGCCGAGGACGCCGATGTCTGCGCGAGTGACCATGGCGCCGAGGTTAGCCGGACGGCCGAGGGCCCCGGGAACGCCGAACGTGGTTCTGTGGATAACTCGAATGCGGAGCGTACGCACACCAGTACGAAGAGTAGGATCGCCGCATGCGGCGAAAAGGGCTGGGCCTCATCATCCTCGCGCTGATGCTCGGGATGCTGCTGGCCTCGCTCGACCAGACGATCGTCTCCACGGCCCTGCCGACGATCGTGAGCGACCTGGGCGGGCTGGAGCAGCTCTCGTGGGTGGTGACGGGCTACATGCTCGCCTCGACCGTCTCCACGCCGCTCTGGGGCAAACTGGGCGACCAGTACGGCCGCAAAAAGCTCTTCATCACCGCGATCATCATCTTCCTCCTCGGATCGGCCCTTTGCGGGCTGAGCCGGAACATGGGGGAGCTGATCGGGTTCCGGTCGATCCAGGGGCTGGGCGGCGGCGGGCTGATGGTGCTCGCGCAGGCGATCGTGGGCGACGTGGTCTCGGCCCGCGAACGAGGGCGCTACCAGGGCTTCTTCGGCGCCGTGTTCGCCGTCAGCAGCATCGTGGGGCCGTTGCTCGGCGGGCTGTTCGTCGACCACCTGTCCTGGCACTGGGTGTTCTACGTCAACCTCCCCCTGGGCGCGATCGCCCTGGGCGTGATCGCGGCCGCACTGCCCGGCGACGACACACGCACCAGCCATCGCATCGACTACGCCGGGGTGGTGCTGCTCGGCGGCGCGACCTCGTGCCTGGTGCTCATCACGACCTGGGGCGGCACGACCTATCCCTGGATCAGCCCGGTCATCGCCGGGCTGGCCCTGGCCGCCGTGGCGCTGGTCGCGGGGTGGGTGGCCGTCGAGCGGCGGGCCGCCGAGCCGGTGCTGCCCCTGGGGCTGTTCGGGGTGCGGGCGTTCGCGATGTCGTCCGCGGTGGGGTTCGTGGTGGGGTTCGCGATGTTCGGGGCGCTCACGTACCTGCCGTTGTTCCTTCAGGTGGTTCACGGGGTGAGTCCCACGTTGTCAGGGGTGTACCTGCTGCCGATGATGGCCGGGATGCTCACGTTGTCCATCACCAGCGGGCTGGTGATCTCGAAGACCGGCAAATACCGCTTCCTGCCCATCGCGGGCACAGCGGTGGCGACGATCGGGCTGTTCCTGCTGTCCGGGCTGAGCGATCGCAGCAGCCTGCTGACGATGGGCGGCTACCTGCTGGTGCTCGGCGTCGGGCTGGGGATGACCATGCAGGTGCTGGTGATCGTCGTGCAGAACGCCGTCGACTTCAAGGACCTGGGCGTGGCCACGTCGGGGGCGACGTTCTTCCGCTCGATCGGCGGGTCGTTCGGGGTCGCCACGCTGGGGGCGGTCTTCACCGGCACGCTCAACGGCGACCTGCGGGAGGTGCTGACCAGGGCCCGGTTGCCGGCGGGGTTCGACCCGTCGAGGATCCAGCGGGACCCGACCGTCATCCAGCGGCTGCCGCCCGCGCTGGCCGGTCAGTTCCTCCATGTGTACGCCGACGCCGTCGCCACCGTCTTCCGGGTGGCCGCGCCGGTGATGTTCGGCGCGTTCGTGCTGAGCTGGTTCATCCCGCAGACGCGGCTCAGGGAGACCACCAAGGCGGCGGACCTGGGCGAGGGGCTGGGCGCCACGTCGGCCGAGCGGTCGTCGCTGGAGGAGGTCGAGCGGGGGCTCGTGCGGCTCGCCGACGCCGACCTGCGCAGGGGCTACTACGAAAGGCTCGGGGCGCTGGCCGGGCTGAGCGGCGTACCGCCGCAAGGCGTGTGGGTGCTCGCCAGGCTCAACGGCAAGGGCTGGGTCGGGGCGGACGAACTGGCCCGGTGCGCCAAGGTCACCAGGGAACGCGGCAGGCCCCACGTCGACCGCCTGGTGGACGAGGGGCTGGCGGAGCGTTCCGGGGACGGCGAACGGCTGCGGCTCACGCCGAAGGGAGATCGGGCGGCCCTGGGGCTCGTGCGCTGCTCACGCGAGGGGCTGAGCAGGCTCGTGGCCGACTGGGGGCCCGATCCACAGCTGGAGCGGCTCGTCGATCGCATCGCGCCGGAACTGCTCGGCGCGAACGCCGACCGGCCTCGATGACGAAGGCCCCCGCCCGTGCGGGCGGGGTGACGTGCCTAGTTGGAGGCCGCCGCGGGCGCCGGCGCCGGGGTGGACGACGACGAGGACGACGACTCGCTCGACTTGCTCTCGGCCGGCTTCGACGGGGTGGTCGAAGAGGCGGAGGAGGGCGAGGACGACGAGCGGTTGTCCGTGCGGTAGAAGCCCGAGCCCTTGAACACGATGCCGACGGCGGAGAACACCTTCCGCAGGTTGCCCTCGCAGTTGGGGCACACCGTCAGCGCATCGTCGGTGAACTTCTGAACGACTTCGAGCTGCTCACCGCAGTCGTTGCAGGCGTACTGGTAGGTCGGCACGCGCTCCTCCTTATACGTTCTGGCACTCGAGCGATGCGACTGCTAATGCTAACCGATTGGGCCAAACACCTATTCCAACCCCCGCTCTCCGTACCAGCCGGCCAGCTTGCCGCTGCGGCTCACGGCGCGCAGGCGGCGTTCGACCTGGTCACGGCAGGCGGCCGTGGTGACCAGCAGGAGCTGGTCGTCGGCCCGGACGCGGGTGCTGTTGTCCGGCACGAACGATTTGCCGTCGCGGACCACCAGCGTCACGGCCGCCCCGGCGGGCAGGCGGAGCTCGAAGATCTCCACGCCGTGCAGGAGCGAGCCGATGGGCACCTTGACCTGGAGCAGGTCCGCCTTGAGCTCCTCCAGAGGCGCGGACTCCACCTCCAGGTCGTGCGCCTCGCCCGGCGCGCTCACCCCGAGCAGGCGGGCCGCGTACGGCAGGGTGGGCCCCTGCAACAGCGTGAAGACGATCACGATCACGAAGACCTGGTTGAAGATCTCCTTCGACCCCTGCACGCCGGACGCCCACGGGATGGTCGCCAGCACGATGGGGATCGCGCCGCGCAGGCCCGCCCACGACAGGAACGCCTGCTCGCGCCAGCTCACCCGGTCCAGCCGCAGGACGCGGGCCACCGTGGAGCTGGCCAGCACCGACAGCGGACGGGCCACCATCACCAGCACGGACCCGGCGATCACGCCCGGCACGATGGCCGACGGCAGCTCTTTGGGCGTGGCCAGGAGCCCCAGCATGACGAAGAGGCCGATCTGTGCCAGCCAGGCCGCGCCCTCGGCGAACCCCCTGGTCGCGGCGCGGTGCGGCAGGCGTGAATTGCCCAGGACGAGGGCGGTGAGGTAGACGGCCAGGAAGCCGGAGCCGTGCAGCAGCACCGCGCCGCCGTACGAGACGAAGGTGAGGGCCAGCACGGCGATCGGGTAGAGGCCGGAGGCGGGCAGGGCGACGCGGCGCAGCGCGTACGCGCCCGCAGGCCCGACCGCGAGGCCCACGGCCGCGCCGATGACCAGCTCGATGGCGGTTTCCAGCAGGAACGTCCCGACGGACGCCGGCCGCTGCGACGCCCCGCTGAGCAACACGACGGCGATGACCGTGGGCGCGTCGTTGAAACCGGACTCCGCCTCCAGAACGCCCGCCAACCGGGACGGAAGCGGCAACCTGCGAAGAACAGAGAAGACGGCGGCCGCGTCCGTCGAGGCCAGCACGGCGCCGAGGACCAGCGCCGCGGTCGGATCCAGGCCGAGCAGCCCTTGGACGGCCAGCGCCACGACCACGATGCTCACCGTCACGCCGACGGTGGCCAGGAGCAGGGCGAGAGGCACCGATTTGCGGACGTGCGACCAGGTCGTGGTCAGACCGCCCTCGGCCAGGATCACCGCCAGCGCGATCAGGCCGATCTGCTGGACGGCCTGCGGGCTTTCGAGCTTGGCGCCGAACCCCGAGGCCCCCAGGACCAGACCGAGCGCCAGGAACAGGAGAAGACTGGGCAGACCGCTGCGATGTGCGACCCGTACGGACGCGATGGCCGCGATGACGATTCCGGCGCCGATCAGGAGCCAGACATCAAGCGTCATCCAGCCCCCTCTCGTCCCTTCGGTCACATAAGCCTAGTGAGTCCTCGCGGCGTCATCGCAAAACGGACCCGGTGGTCGTGCGGCTCCGCGGGCACGTCGTCGATCAGCTCGCCGTCGTGCAGCAGGGCCACCGTGGGGACGTTGGGCCCCACCCTGGCCAGCGCGCGGTCGTACGAGCCGCCGCCGCGTCCGAGGCGCACCCCCGTGCGGCGGTCGACCGCGAGGGCGGGCACGATCACCAGTGCGGCCGTGCGGACGGCGTCGACGCCGCGGCGCGTGTCGACCGGTTCCATGATGCCGAAGCGCCCAGGGGCGAGCGTGTCCGGGCCGTCGTAGACCGCCCAATCGAGGTCATTGTCCTGTTTCAACACCGGAAGGATCACCGTCGCGCCGTGTTTCCACAGAGCGAACACGAGACCGTGCGTCTCCGGCTCGGACCCCGCCGACCAGTAGCAGGCCACCAGACCGGCCATCTGGACCCACGGCTGTTCGAGCAGCGTCTCGCGAACCTTGGTGGCGTTCGCCCGTAGTTGTTCGGAGGACAAAGAGGTGCGCGCCGCGAGCAGTTGGCGACGCAGGTTCAGCTTGTCCACAGGTACCTCCACTAGGGTCTACTCATGGCTGACTTCGACCCTGTGACGAAAGCCGTCGTGCCCGCCGCGGGTCTGGGCACCCGGTTCCTCCCGGCGACCAAGGCGACACCCAAGGAGATGTTGCCCATCGTCGACAAGCCCGCGATCCAGTATGTCGTCGAGGAGGCGGCCTCCGCCGGGCTCCTCGACGTCCTCATGGTCACCGGCAAGAACAAGCGGTCCATCGAAGACCACTTCGACCGCGCGTTCGAGCTGGAGGAGGCCCTGGAGGCCAAGGGCGACGAGCAACGGTTGTCCCAGGTCCGCGAGCCCGCCTCGCTCGCCACGCTGCACTACGTGCGGCAGGGCGAGCCGAAGGGGCTCGGGCACGCGGTGCTGTGCGCCAAGCATCACGTCGGCGACCACCCGTTCGCGTGCCTGCTCGGTGACGACCTGATCGACTATCGCGACCGCCTGCTCCAGCGCATGATCGAGGTGCGGAACACTTTCGGCGGGAGCGTCGTCGCGCTGATGGAGGTGCCGAGGGAGCAGGTCTCGCTCTACGGCGTCGCCACCATCGCCGGCACCGTCGAGGACGACGTCGTGCGGGTGACCGACCTGGTGGAGAAGCCGTCGGTGAACGAGGCGCCCTCCACGTGGGCGGTCATCGGGCGATATGTGCTCGATCCCGCCGTTTTCGAGGTTCTGGAGAGCACGCCGCCGGGGCGCGGCAACGAGATCCAGCTCACCGACGCGCTGCGCACGCTGGCCGGCCGCGGCTCCGAAGAGGGCGGGCCCGTGCACGGCGTGCTGTTCCGCGGTCGGCGGTACGACACCGGTGACAAGCTCGACTATCTGCGGACAGTGGTGAAGTTCGCCGCGGATCGTGAGGATCTCGCGCCGGAGTTCGTGCCGTGGCTGCGGGAGTTCCTCGATGAGATCGGTTGACGCGCACCTGGCCGAGATCCTGGCCACCGTGCGTCCGCTGGCTCCTCTGGAGCTGGAGCTGGAGCGGGCGCTAGGCACGACGCTGGCCGAGGACGTGTCCTCGCCGGTGCCGCTGCCGCCGTTCGACAACTCCGCGATGGACGGCTACGCGGTCAGGGCCGAGGACGTCCCCGGCACGCTGCCGGTGATCGACGACGTCGCCGCCGGGTCCGACGAACTGCGGGCGGTGGGCCCGGGGCACGCCGTACGGATCATGACCGGGGCGCCCATGCCCGCCGGGGCGGACTCCGTCGTGCCGGTGGAGTGGACGGACGGAGGCACGGTCTCTGTCCTGATAAATCGTGACGTCCCGGTTGGAAACGCGATTCGCCGGGCGGGCGAGGACGTCCAGGCGGGCGAGGTGGTGCTCAAGGCCGGCACGGTGATCGGGCCGGCCCAGCTCGGGATCATCGCCGGTGTGGGGCGGCGGCGTGTGTGGGTGCGTCCGCAGCCGCGCGTCGTCGTCATCTCGACCGGCGCCGAGCTGGTCGAGCCGGGCACGCCGCTGGGTCGCGGGCAGATCTGGGATTCCAACAGCTTCACCCTGACGGCCGCGGTGCGCGAGGCTGGCGCCGAGGGGTTCCGCGCGGGGTCCGTCGGCGACGATCCCGCCGTGCTGCTCGACCAGCTCGACACCCACCTGATGCGCGCCGATGCGATCATCACCAGCGGCGGTGTCTCCATGGGGGCGTACGAGCCCGTCAAGGAGGCGCTGTCGCCGCTCGGCACGGTCCGGTTCGAGAAGGTCGCGATGCAGCCCGGCATGCCCCAGGGATTCGGCGTCCTGGGCGACGACCGGGTGCCGATCTTCGCCCTGCCGGGCAACCCGGTGTCGTCCTTCGTGTCGTTCATGCTGTTCGTCCGTCCCGCGCTCGACAAGATGCGCGGCCTGCCCACCGGCACGGCGACGGTGACCGCCCGCGTCACCGGGGCGCTGCGCTCGCCGTCGGGCCGGCGCTCGTTCCTGCGCGGCGTGCTGGCCTCCGACGGCACGGTGGCGCCGGTCCACCGCCAGGGCTCCCACCAGCTCGCGGCCCTGGCCTCGGCGAACGCGCTGATCGTGGTGCCGGAGGACGTGACCGAGGTGCCCGACGGGGCCGCCGTGGAGGTGATCCGGCTGTGAGCGAGTTCACGCATCTCGACGAGACGGGCGCGGCGCGCATGGTCGACGTCTCGGCCAAGGACGTCTCCGCCCGTACCGCGACGGCGACCGGGCGGGTGCTGCTGTCGTCCGAGGTCGTGGCGCTGCTGCGGTCGGGCGAGGTGCCCAAGGGCGACGCGCTCGGGGTGGCGCGCATCGCCGGGATCATGGGGGCGAAACGCACGCCCGACCTCATTCCGCTCTGCCATCCGATCGCGTTGCACGGTGTGAAGGTCGTGCTCGACGTCGAGGACTGGGGGGTGGCGATCACCTGCCGGGTGCGGACGGCCGACCGCACCGGGGTCGAGATGGAGGCGCTGACCGCCGTCACGGTGGCCGCGCTGGCACTGATCGACATGGTCAAGGCGGTCGATCCGGCCGCGGTGATCACCGACGTCCGGGTGGAGGAGAAGGTGGGCGGGAAGACCGGTCTGTGGACCAGGGAAGCCACGTGATCCGGGCGCTCGTGGTGACCGTGTCGAACCGCGCCTCCGCGGGGATATATGCCGACAAGTCAGGGCCGTTGCTGGCCGAGCTGCTGGCGTCCGACGCCGGCTGCGAGGTTTCGGGGCCGGTGCTGGTGCCCGACGGCGACGCCGTCGAGACGGCCCTGCGGGACGGCGTCGCGCAGGGTTACGACGTGATCGTGACCACCGGCGGCACCGGGCTCACGCCCCTCGACCTGACGCCGGAGATGACCGCCCGCGTGATCACCAGGGAAATTCCCGGTATTGCGGAGGCCATTCGCCTGGCGAATCGCGACAAGGTGCCCACGTCGGTTCTGTCCCGGGGGGTGGCCGGTCAGGCGGGTGACACGTTGATCGTGAATCTGCCTGGCTCGTCCGGTGGCGTCCGGGATGGGGTGGCCGTGCTCGCGCCCGTTCTGCGGCACGCGGTCGAGCAGATCAGGGGTGGCGACCACCCCCGCTGACCAGGTTTCGGTCTGCCACCCGATGATCCGTGGCGACATCGAGCCCGATGGGGGGATGATGAGAGGCGTGGATCGACTTCGTGGCTGGCCGGCGACCCTGAACGAAGGCCCGGTGGGCCTTCGGCCGCTGCGGCTGAGCGACGTACGCGTTTGGCGCGAGACCAGGTTGCGCAACGCCGACTGGCTGCGTCCCTGGGAACCGAGCAACCCCGAGACCCCGCTGTTCAGAACAGGGCTCGGCCCGTACATCTCCATGGTCGGCACGCTGCGCCGCGAGGCGAGACAGGGGCTGGCGCTGCCGTGGGTGGTCACCTATGACGGCCGCTTCGCGGGGCAGCTCACCGTGGGGGCCATCGTGTGGGGATCTGCCCGTTCTGCCCAGGTCGGTTACTGGGTGGACGGCGCGCTGGCCGGGCGGGCCATCATCCCCACCGCCCTGGCCCTGGCCGTCGATCATTGCTTTTTCACCACCGGATTGCATCGGCTAGAAGCGAACATCCGTCCTGAGAACCAGGCCAGCCGTAGGGTGGTGGAGAAGCTCGGGTTCAGGGAAGAAGGCATTCGGCGTCGCCAACTCCACATCGACGGGGCCTGGCGCGACCACATCTGCTACGCGATGACCGTCGAGGACGTCCCCGGCGGCCTGCTCGTACAGTGGCGTCGAGCCCGTGAGTCGGCCGCTCGCGGCGGATCTCCGGTCGAAGAGGTTTGACGATCTCGCGACACACCGCACCGAATGCTCGTCAATCAGTGACACACGGTCTTACGGTGCGTGACGTGAGCACAATGAAGGCGCGACGAGCACAGACGCGCTTTCGTGCTGCCCGGAGGTGGTCGTGAGCAGCGCCTTCCTCTATGTCGCCATCGTCGTGATGTGGCTGTGCGTCCTGATTCCGATGTGGTTGCGCCGGGACAAGACGAACCTCCAGGAGCTCGCCGAGCTCGAAGAGCACTACACCGGCGAGCACGCCCTGCCCGACCTGGACAATCTCGACGCCACCATCGGCGACGAGGACGCACCCGAGGTCGAGAAGGTCGATGTCCGGCAGTTCCGACTGCGGCGTAGGGCGATCATCGTAGCGCGCCGCCGGCGGTTGTTGTTCTTCACCGCGTTGCTCGTGCTGGCCTCCGTCGTCACGGCCGGGGTCGAGATGATCCCGTGGTGGGGCGTGGCGCCGTCCGGGGTTGTCATGCTGGCGTACATGGCCTTTTTGCGGATCGCCGTGCAGGTGGACCGGGAACGGCGCGCACGGGCTCTCCAGGCGCGCTCTGAGCGGCTACGACGGGCACGTGAGCGCCGCCGGGCGGAGGCAGAGGTGGAGGCCGAGGTCATCGACCTGACTGCTCTGCACACCGACGTCCTGTTCGACCAGTACGCCGAACCGCCCAGGCGGGCCGTGGGGGACTGAAAGGTTGGCGCGAGGACCCCTGGGAGTTTGCTAATCTGGTCGAGTCCTTGGGGATGTAGCGCAGTCCGGTAGCGCACTTCGTTCGCATCGAAGGGGTCAGGGGTTCGAATCCCCTCATCTCCACCAGGAAGTTGCAGGTGAGAAGGGTCTTTGGAGCAATCCAGAGGCCCTTTTCTCATGTCTGGAAGTCGATGGGAGCCAATCGGGGAGCCATCTCACTCGGACTCTCTACCCGTGTCGGCTGTCGCCGAAGATGGTGTTCATCGTCTGGGCACCTTTGGTGATCACCGGCCGTAGCTGGTGCCGGTAGACCGCCTCTGTGACGCTGGTGCCGGCGTGTCCGACGAGATCGGCGATGGTCTCGATCGGTACGCCCTGGTCACTCATGATGGAGACGAATGAGTGACGGAGTTCTCTGGGACTCCAGGTGGTGCCGAGTCCCGCTCGATTGGTGATCCTGCGGAATGCCCGCCGTACGTTCGATGCGTCGAGCGGGGTGCCGACGCTCGTGCAGAAGAGCAGGTTGTGATCTTGCCATGCCTCGCCGGCCTTGAGCTTTTGGGCGGCTTGGCGGGTGTGGTGCTGCTTGAGTGCTTGAGCTGCCATGGTGGGCAGTTCCAGCGTTCGGCGTGACTTGCGGGTCTTGGTGTCTCCTCCTACTCGGTCGGCTCGCCACACGTAGATGGCGAACTTCTTGTGCTTGAAGCCGGCCTCGGTGACTGGATGCCACTGCCTAAGACTCGGGATCCAGGCCACGACGTGATCCCATCGCAGTGCGCGGGCTTCTTCGGTACGGATGCCCGTCGTGAGGCTCAGCACCACGTAAGCGTGGAATTCGGAGAACTCGGCGGCCTTGAGTACGGCCTCCGCTTGCTGTCGGTTGAGCGCTTTGCTGGGGCGTCCGTTCGTGCCCTTGGGCGTGGTGACCAGCTCGGCTACGTTCCTGAGCACCATGTCGCGGGCTTGAGCTTGCCGGATGGCTCGCTTCAATACGCCGTGGATCTCGCGCAAGGTGGTAGTGGCTAGTTCTTCGGCGAGTTGGTCCAGCCACGCGTCCACGTGATCGGCACGTAGCTGCTTGAGCTTGATCTTCCCTAGGTTCGGGATGACGTGCGTTTCAGCGAGGATGCGGAGCTTACTTACGGTGTTCTCGGATCGGCCCTTGAGACCTTTGGTGAGCCAGTCGTTGACGGCATCGCGCACGGTGTAGGTCTCCGATGCGCTGACGCCTGCCTCAAGGTCTTTGACCGCTTTGATCAGCTTGTCCTTGACCGCTGTCTTGGTCTTGGCCTTCCGCTTGAGGCGCTGGCGTCTGCCGTCCGGGCCGAACCCGAGGGAGATGGCTCCTGTGTAGCCCTCTCCCTCGGGGTAGATGGTCGCTTCGTACTTGCCGATCAGGATCTTGGCCAAGGGATCACCCCTTCTCGTGACGGTTGAGGTACTCCTCGATCGCCTTCCTGATCACCCACGACACATCTCGCTCCTGCGACTCGGCGTACCTGCGGAGACGGTCTTTCAGTTCCGTGTCCACCCGTACGGGAGGCAGGGTTGTTCGGTCGCTCGTCATTGACGGCTTCCTTTCGTGTCATGCAGTTATCAAGAGGCGCTCTCCCGGTTGTGCGGCGAGTGCCGCACAACCGGCTCTGTAGAACGTGTAGCACGCTGTTCTACGCCTCGTCTATCACTTCGAGGGAAGATACGAAATCGGCAAGGTGCCGATCGGTGATCCGACGGAGTTTTCCGATCTTGATGCTCTTGAGTTGGCCAGTGCGGAGAAGGAAATAGACCTTGTCGCGCCCGATGCTCAGCATCTCCGCGACTTGTTCGACCGTGTATGCCTGCATATGGCATCCCTCCTCTCATTTCTTCGGAGCTGGCGCTTGTCAGAAGTTACGGATTGTGATCGTCCGTCTGTTCGTCCGTCCGCGTCCGTCACGCTCTCTACACGCGCAGACGCGCGGACGGACGCGGACGGCGGACGCGGACGATTACGAGCCGTCATCTTCGGAGAGGGCCCGCCAGCGTCCTCGTGAGACCTGTTCGACCTGGTCTGCACGACTCAGGTCTTGGAGGCGTTGGTAGACCCACGTGCGGCGCATGCCGGTTTCGCGCATAAGGTCGCCGATGCTGGCTCCGTTGCGCGGGGCCTGTCGCAATGATGCTGTCAGCGCCTCTTCGGCTCTTCGTGCCGCGCTGTCACGTGCGTGCCGAGGTGATGGTCGGAAGGCAGACTCAAGTGGTGCAGCGGGTCTTTCAGCCGCCTCTTGCAGGGCTTGGGCCGACACCTCATCCAGGGGCGGGCGATGTTGGGCGTGCCGTTCGGCAGTGGCTTGTACCCCGTCGTCGTCGAGGAGGTAGGAGCGGGCTCGGCGGGGGATGTCGTGTTCCGGGGAGCTGACGAGGAACTTGCCAGGGGCGTCGAGCTTGTGGGCGTGCCAACCGGCTTTCACCATGCCTTGTCCCAGGATGAGATCTCCGTCGCGCGGTTCCCGGACCCGGAAGCACAGCCGGACATCCATCTGGGAGCGGACCGCGCTCTTGCCCATGGCGTCCTTGGAGGGGCGTTGTGTGGCGGCGATCAGGTTGACCGCCGGGGCGCGGCCTCGTCTGGCGATCGAGTCGGCGTGGCCGATGGCTCGTGGTGCCTCGCTGGCCAGCTCGGCATACTCGTCGATGACGATGAGCAGAGCGGGCCGGTCGGCGGAAGGCTCCCAGACACGTTCGCCGCATCTGGTGAGGTCGTCGGCGCGTCCGTCGAGGATGACCACGGCGTCCGCTAGCAGAGCCTCTGCTTCCTGCGGGGTGGTGGCCAACCGGTCGATGCACGATGCCCAGGGCTGTAGCTCCATACCGCGCTTGAGGTCGATCGCCCACAGGATCACGTCCTGGCAGGCGGTCAGCTCGCCGAGCAGGACGTTCACCCCTCCGGACTTGCCTGCCCCTGACATGCCGGCGAACAGCCCGTGCCGTCGCAGGAGGGGGACGCGGACCGGTGTGCCGTCCTCGAAGAGGCCCAGCTTGACGGGTTGGGTGATCGAGGTGATGGACGGGCCGGGCCAGGCGATGGCGTCGGCGTGCGGGTCGGTCTCGATCACTCGGACGTCGGCGCGGTTGGCCTTCTTGCTTGCTACCGGTTGGACGCGGATGCCACCGCGTGTGGTGCCGAGTGCCGATTCCAGGCGAGGGACGGCGTTGACCGCGTCTTCGACTGTCTGGCCGATCCCCAGCCCGAGGCGGAATCGGTAGCCCCACAGGTCGACCATGGCCGACTGGACACGGGAACCGGCCAATCCGACGGCCTTGGCGATGTCCGGCCAGGCGGCCAAGGTGCGTTCGACGCGGACGCGGGCACGTCTGCGACGGTGCGCCCACCAGGGCATGGCCAGCACGAGTGTGCCGATGCCGAGCGTGGCGGGCAGAGGAGCCATGAACGGTCCGAAGCAGGCTGCCAAAGTCAGCCACGTTCCGGCGAACGCCGTGGCGGTGGCGGCATAGCCGCGTTCGACGGGGCGGGGTAGGTTCACCCATCGCCCCCAGACGGCAAGTGCGGTAGCCGCCGTGACCGTGCAGACGATCACGGCCGGCCACCACTCCGGGCACCAGCGCCGCAGGATCACGCCCGCCAGCAGGACGGTCGTGGCCAGGCTGAACGGCGCGAGTTCGGAGCGGTACCGCCAGGCCAGACGGGTGATGCCGGCGATCGCCAGAGGTGCCAGCTCCAGGTCATCGATCATGGCCACCGGCTGGACGCCGTAACGACGCATGCGGCGTGCGTTGCGGCGCATCTCGTGGCGCGTTGTGCGGTGCCTGTTCATCGTCCCTCGCCGGACGTCTGGGCATGTAGCTCGTCGCGTACGTAGTACAGGGGGTCGTCGTCGCCGTCGTGGTGCGCCGCGAGGGTGGCGCGGATGGCGGCCAGCAGGTTGGCCCGCTGATGGCGGATGAGTGCCAGTTCGGCACGGAGGCCGGTGATCTCGTCGATCAGGGTTTCGATGTCGTCGAGGGCGGCGATCACGTGCGCCCAGACGGGGAGCAGGGGTAGGGGGTCTTGGGTGAGCGCCGCCAGGAGTTGAGCGGCGGTGGTGTTGCGGTGAGCGACCTCCTGGAGATCAGTGTGCGGGTAGGGATGGCGGTGGGTCATCAGGCATCACATCCTTCGGTGGGGGACAGGGTCAGTGGCTGGAGATCCAGCGGAGAGCGCCGTGGAGAAGGGCGCGGATCTCGGGGGCGAGCGTGGTGGCGGCCAGCAGGAAGCCGAACAGCAGCGTGATCAGCGCATGCCACAAGCGCAGTCCCAGATAGCGCCAGGCGATGAACACCATGGCACCGAACACGATCACTAGCGGGACGGTCACGGTCATGGGGCTTCACCTCCTCTCAGGTCGATCGGTGGGCAGGTCAGATGCCGTCGTGTCGGGACTTGCGGCGGAGCCAGCGTCGGCGAGCGCGGCACTTGCGGCACAGACGGCTCCCGGACGTGGCGTCGGCGCCGCACAGGCATCGGAGGGGTACGAGGCGGGTCATACGCATCTGTGGTTCACCTCCTCCCTGCACAGGCGGTGGGCGGGCAGTGGTGGGCGTAGGTGCCCAGGAAGCGGCGGCTCAGGGTTCCCGTGGGGGCGTGACGGCGGTCCTCGGCCCGGATCACGGTGACCAGCACCACGAAGAGCGCCAGCGTGACGACCGACAGGGCCAGGGCCAGGAAGACGACGAACAGTCCGAAGTCCATGGCTCACGCCCCCTCGATCTCGTCGAGGACGATCGCGTCGCGATACGAGTCGAGCGCTTCGCGCCGGGCCATCGCCGCCTGCGTGACCAGGACGGCTTCGTAGCGGACGGTCCCGAAGTCGATGCCGGCGACGTGGTGTCCGTTCTCGACGATGGGCCTCGTGCCCAGCAGCGAGGCGATTCGCCGGACTTCGGCGATCGCTTCGGCTTCGGTGGTGGCGTCGGTGTCGTAGTTGGCGTGGACCGACACGCGCACGGTGCCGTACCTGGGAACGGGCACCTGCGGGTGGGCGTCCAGGAAGGTGGCCAGGGCCCGCAGTCCGATGATCAGTTCGCGGCGGTGGTGGTGCTGAGCTGCGCTCATGGAGATCACATCCCTTCCGTCTCCGGTGACCTACGAGGTGAAGGTAGGTTTCGGGGAAGGGGTGGACCCATCGCGCGATGTGATCATGCGGTGAGATCAAGAACATCCATCGATGAGATGGATCAGATCCTGTGGTGAGATAAGCCCCAGCTCACGACCCATGCCACACAAGAGACCCCCGACAGGGTCCTTTGGGAACTGGCACTCTCGCGAGCGCAGAAGGATCCTGCCGGGGGCGTTGACGCGACGGCACGGGACGAGATGGCAAGTGTGAGCGAGCCGTGAGCACCGCACCGTCGCGGGTTCAGGGTGGCCAGGATGGGGCCGTTCGTACCGTTCGGATCATGAACGGCCCCCGCCGAGGTCAAGTCGTGTCAGTGGACTCATCAGGCGCCCTTCGGCATCTGGTCGGCCTGGTTCCAGAGCAGTCGCGTCTGAATGCGGGAGCGCAGATACAGGTGGTACAGCGCGGTGGCGGTGTAGCCCTGGCAGCAGTCATGGACGTTCAGGCCGAAGTGATCGAAGAAGGCGGTCCGCGAGAGTGCTCCTAGCGCCGCGTGCCGCTCTCCCAGGAGGGTGGCTTGGTGGGCTGCTGGATGGGCCTGACTCCACTTGTCTTGAGCCATGTCCCTACACCTGGCCCGTCGCCGTGCGGAGGTCCCGGTAACGAGCGGCGATACGGCGCGCGGCCCTCTCCAGGTCCGCTGTGGAGTGCCAGGCGTAGACGGCACGGGCGCGGCGGTCGTTCCAGCCGGCCAGCCACCAGAGCAGATCCCCGTTCGTCCACACGACCAGGCCATGCCACACCGACAACACGGCCAGTCCGTAGCCGTCGTTCACATCGGTCGTGATCCCGTGCAGAGCCAACTCGCGTTGCAGATCCTCAGCCACGGCGATGGCGGAGGTGAGGCGATAGGCCGCTCGCTGCCGTGTCATGCGTCGGCTTCCCTCCCGCAACTCTGCTTTCTCTGGCAACAAATAGGCGGAAGTCAGACAGACGCGAATCTTTGACTTGTCTCAGATCAGCTCTGACGTGCGCCACGAACTGATGTGAGGTTTCCAAGCAAAGCGGTTCCGTAGAATCTCACCGTGATATCTCACGGTGTGATGGACTAGGAGAGCTTCACCTCTCTCCGAACGGCGCGCTACCAGGGGAACGGAACGCCGCCATGACCATGGATCAAGAGCGAGTGCACCACGTTCTTGAGACTGTTTTCGCACGTCAGGACATGGAAGACGTGTGCAAGCAGCGCGATCTCGGCGGGGTCATCCGCATCCTCACCAAGTACGGCATCACCCAGGGCCAGATCGCGAATCTCACCGGAATCCCGCAGGGCCGCGTCAGCGAGTACAAGAGCGGAAAGCGTATCCCGACCGCGAAGCATACATTTGAGTCGTTCGCTGATGGTTTGAGCATGCCTGCCCACTTGCGTCGCCATTTGGGGTTAGCGTCCCCTGGCGGTCGAAGTAGTGGTGCCCAGGTCGTCAGCGATGGGGTCCAGATCCCCACGGACACATTTGACTTGCAGCTCTTCGCTGAAGCGATCGGGAAAAGGGGCGAGCCGTTGAAGCGCCGCGAACTGCTGGCAATGATCGGACAACTGGGTGCCCAGTCAGCTCTGGCCCAGAACGAGGCATGGGAGAAGGTCGCCTACGCTCTGTCGAGGCCGAAGGCGCTCGACGAAGCGGTGGTGCGAGAGATGGAAGCGAGGGCGGCCGGCTTCCACCGCCTGGAAGAGATGCTGCCCGCACAGACCATCTTCAAGGGCCTGGCCGCCCACCTGAACGAGGTCGGAACCCTCCTGAACAGCACGGCCACCGACCCGAAGGACGAGCTTCGTAGACGTCTGATCGTGGTCGCCGGCGAGAGCAGCGTCCTCGCCGGCTGGATCGCGACCGACCTGGGCAACGTGTCGGCAGCTCGCAACTTCTACGACACTGCGGAGAAAGCTTCCAAGGAGGCGGACGATCCCGCCATCATCGCGTGCGCATTCGGATACAGAAGCTACATCCCCAGCGGCAAGGGGAATCACGGGCGGGCGCGCTCCCTGTTGACGACTGCCCTCCAGCACTTGCCCAGGGATGTATCACCTGGAACAACATCCTGGTTGGCGGCCCGACATGCCGAAGAAAGTGCCGCGTTGGGAGAGCGGGAAGTGGCTATTCGGTCATGGGCTGAGGCAAGCGAAGCATTCAACATCGCTGATCCAGAAGAGGATCGCGTGTGGACCAGATTTCTGGATCGGGACCGCTTTGACTCCTTCCTGATCTCGACCTACGCGCAAATCGGCCGACTGGATGAAGCTGAGGATGTAGCGCGGGCGGTCATCGCACGCCTGCCCGAGGTGGAACGGAAGCGGGCAGGCATCATCCTCGGAGACATCGCCACAGCTCACATCATGCACGGATCGGTTGCGGAAGCGGCCAGAGCGGCTAGAGAAGGGCTCGCGATCATACGTGAGACAGAGTCAGGCATCTGGCTGCCACGCTTCATCGTCCTCGGTGAATCGCTCAGGCGCTGGCAGACGCAACCGCCGGTCCGCGCGTTCCTGGAAGAACTGGCGGTCACGAAGCGTCAGTTCTCTGCGTCTCCGTACTGATCCAGTTTAGATAGGCGCTGCTGCCTTCGAGTATTTCAGTGGCAATGATCTCTGGGATCTCGTAGCTATGGTTGGCCTTTATGTGGTTTTCAAGCGCTGGGAACAAGGCATGTGTGGTCTTTATGAGCAGCTGCCATTCCTGCTCGTCCCGCAAACAGCCTTGCCACCAGTATATGGAGCGAATGGGACCGACGATCTGTACGCCAGCGGCTAGACGTTCCGAGGCGAGGCTACGCGCCAAAGCGACTCCCTCATCCGCGTTTGGCACAGTGGTCAGGACTTGCAGATAACCTTTCACAGCCCAGTTCCCCTTGAGTTGAGGTATGTCGTAGCTCTAACAACTTCCTACAGTAAAGCATCAATGGTCCAATTTAGGCTATTTGTCTTGCTTGGCATTCTTCCACGAACTTCGCATGTATAGGGCAGGCGGGGGTTAGGTTCGCACGAAACTGTTGCCGTTGCGATTGCCGAGTAGGAGGACACCAAGCGACGACCCAGCCCCTCGGCTGTAGTGGGAGCCTGCTGGCGCCTGTGGACCCTCTGACGTGGGTGCCGTGCAGCGTCAGAAGTGCAACGCGCCCTAGGCGGCGATCAATCGTGTGCTAGATCGACATCCGGCTCGCAGCACTCCAGCAGCTCTCCCCTGGTGGGCGGCCTCTTGGGCCATATGCATCACTGACCGCTGAGGCATCACTGAGAAGCCAGCGATGGAGCCTTGCGCACGATCTGGTACTCAGATCTTCCGCTAGCAATGCGTTGAAAACCACGCCACCGTGCGCCACAATGTGCAGAACCGGGAGCTCGTACACCTTTGAGTAGCAGTTTGAGGGCGCACCGATTGGATAGCTACGAGATCAGCCGCTTGACAGACTTCGATTTCGAGGCTGTTTGCAAAGACCTATTTGAGAGATATCTCGACACGCATCTTGAGATTTTCGCCCCTGGGCGCGATGCGGGTGTAGACCTGCGTCATTGTGCGCCTAAGGGAGCGAAAACAATTGTAGTTCAATGTAAGCGCTGGGATCGGAACGCTGACGCAGCTTTGTACCGACATATGCGCGATAAAGAGCTGCCGAAAATTGTGCGCCTCAATCCTGATAGATATATACTTGCTACGTCTGTAAGCCTATCCAAAGGCGCAAAAGACAAGCTAGCGCAATTGCTGCATCCATACGTGACCGATGCAGGCGACATCTTCGGGCTACATGAAATTGAGGCATTGCTCGGCGTGCACTCCGATATCGTACAGAGGCACTTGCGCCTATGGCTGAGCAGTACGGCTGTGCTACAGGCAGTATTAAACAAAAGCGTAGTGTTAAGGTCTGCTGATCTCGTTCACGATATAACTGAAGCTACGCGGCTCTATGTGCCTAATGACAGCTACAATAGAGCGCAGGCAATACTTCAACAACACCATTACTGCATTATTGCAGGACTGCCAGGCATCGGAAAAACCACGCTAGCGCGGGTGCTCTCGGCAGCCTTTGCTGACGCTGGATATGACATCTTTGAAGTGTCCGAAGATGCGAACGAAATCAACGATGTTTGGATAGAGGACGCGCCTCAATTCTTTTACTATGACGACTTCCTTGGACAGACGACTCTCGCGGATAAATTGCACAAAAATGAGGACGCCCGCCTCTTGAGACTGTTCAAAAGAGTTGCGGCGTCGCCAAACAAGCGCTTCGTCTTGTCTACTCGCGAATATATTCTTGAGAGTGCGCGACAGCATTACGAGCGCATTGCTGCGGCAGACTCTGAGTTGCTTACATGCGTCATAGACTTGGGTGACTACACTCAGCAGGTTAGGGCTGAGATTCTTTATAATCATGTATATTACTCCGACCTTCCTCCTAAGGCTAGAGCAGCGTTTGCTGCGCCGACGGCCTATTTGCCGATAATCGGACACACTAACTTCAATCCACGGCTCGTGGAGCGAAGCCTGCATAAGTCGGCCCTAGAAGGGAAAGACGGGCTGATGGCGGCAAGGAGTCTTCTCGCTAACTTGGAGCATCCAAGTCGGCTCTGGGATCATATTGTCACTTATCAGCTTGACTCCGCAGCGATCGCTGTCCTCGTTACGCTATTCTCTTTGGATGGCCTTAGCTACCTAAACGATCTCGGTCATGCTTTGCGAGCCTATACGGAAGGCGCTGTAAGTGACCTAGATTTGAAACGAAAGCTAAAGCTCCTCGATTCAACAATGATCAGGATTTTGGCTCCTGTTAGCAATGAACGGTCCGTGCGAAATTCGCCCCGCATTGGCTACCACAACCCATCGATTCGTGATTTCATGCGCGATTTCATCGGCGATAATCCTAGCCTGGTCAAACGATTGTTTGAATCGGCGGTTTTTTTCGAGCAGTTGATAACTTTGTGGGACACCGCCAAAGGCTGGAAGGGCACGCGTGCGCTGGATGGGGTGCGTATGCATAGAGACGTCTTCGTGGATGCATTGATGCGTACCTATCCAGGTCCGCCTACTATTTCGACTGGTCATCTCCATGGTGATGTCGACGTTACGACGAATGAATACGTGCAGAGGCTTGTGGCTGATAACCTGAAGAGGCTGCGGCTCCTAATCGAGATCTGCGAAGATCTGGGCGATGGCAGACTAATAGCCTTTACGGCGGAGTGTATTGCTGGCTGTAACCTCTACCAGGAAGCCGCCGACGGCTCTGAACTTGCATCCATTGTAAGGTCAGTATGGAAGTCTCCGATTCCTGAGATTGCTCGTTATGGCGATAAGTGCCTGGCTGAAGCGGTTGAGTGGATTACTGCCGACCTCTACGATTGGGATAATGTCTCAGCGGCTGATCAGGCGCTTGAAGATCTCGGGGACATCGCTCCGGACGAGGTGCGACAGGAGATTGAAGATGCCTATGACGCCGCAGCTACGCGGTGGCTTGAACTGTTTGAACACTATGGACGGTTCGAGTTGGGGAACTTGACTACCATCGAGCAGATAGTCGACCGCGCAGAGTCCCTCTTAGGGCCAGGAGAGTCGGTGCTGAAGGCAAGAGAAGAAATCCGCAAGGCAAGGTCTACTCAGCGTGATCAGAAGCTCGAAGCTCCTAAACAGATCCATGAATCGACAGGGGATGCGACGGTTCAGATCCAGCAGATGTTGGCGTCGCTCAGGGAGTCCTGATCTCTGCTGGGTGTCGCCTGAGAAGGGGTACTCACATGGTTCCTCTCCTCGTTCCCAGAGGGAAGTCATGGGAGCCAATTGTGGGAGCCACTGTCATCCGGCTCCCTCGGACTTCCTAACCCTTCCCGGAGGGTTCTGCATGGTGAGCGGTGCCCCGATCGACTCAAATCGACGTGATCAGACATGCCTGCCTTCCTTCGCATCGAAGGGGTCAGGGGTTCGAATCCCCTCATCTCCACCCAGAGCCGTTCTTGAAACGGCTGGACTGAAGTTGACGGGATCCCGTCTGATCATCGAGATCAGGCGGGATCTTGTCGTTTCTGGGGTTTCCGAATCGGGGTCGTCCTGGTTTGGGGACCGTGGAGCGGGTGTCTGGGAAGGCCCGAGTGGTGTCAGGCTGCTGGTGGTGGCGCGAGATCCGGCCGTTGGGCATGGCGAAGCCGACAGTGAGCGAGGCGCTGCGACGGGGGCGGATTTTCCGGCTCATGGGGCAGGTGGTGGCCTGCTCTGGCCTGCGGGTGGTGTGCCGTCGAAGGGGCCCGGCTGGAGTCTGCGGAGGGTCGGCGAGTATGACGGGCTCGTCTTGGGGCTCGTGGATGTAGCGCCACTGATCGAGCGGCTCGCTGCCGGGCGTCGGTCAGGTGGACCGCGGTGGGGCGGTTGGGTCCGCGCTGGTGGAGGCGGTCGAAGCGGGGGCAGGTGAGGGACGGGGAGGTGCCCGCTGCCGGGTACTGGAAGCGGGGGCGCCGTCCGGGTTCGCGCTCTGTTTGAGACGCAGCAAGTACGGTTCTCGCGCGGCGATCAACGCGGTGAGTTCCTCCGATGGTGTGCGGATGGCGACGTCGTCCAGGCCGCTGGTGGCTTGGGCGAGCCTGTCGGGCATCAGTGGGCAGGCCGGGGAGCCGTCGACGAGCAGGGTGCCGTGAACGCTGCCGGGTGTAGACGTAGTCAAGGGTCGCGCGGGCGATACCGAGCGGAACCCCGGACATCTTTGCCTCTTCACGGCCGGCTCGAACTCGCTGCGGGAGCTGGCGGTGCACGTGGCGGTGAAGGGGGTCGCCTTCGAGGTGCTGGATCCGCCGGAGCTGGTCCCGGTGTTGCGGGACGTCCGCGACCGCCACGACCGGGCCGCGGCCTTGTCTGGTTGATGAGGGTTCTGGCGGCAACGGCGGAAGATCCCGTCGGAGGTCGCCTGGCCGACATCCGGAGCTGACGGGGTGCCCTCCGCGGGGTGTCTGGCCAGCCTCTATCCAATATGTTAACCGGAGTTCCCGTTTCTTTCAGAGAGGTACGTACGTGGCCGAGTCCGACGAGCTGGAATCCCTCATCGCACAGGGGCGCAAACATGGGGTGCGCAAGCGGGTCATCCTGCTGCAGGCGGCCCGGCTCTTCGTGGAGCGTGGTTACGCCGACACCGGGATCGACGACATCGGGGCCGCGGTGGGCATCTCCGGACCCGCGGTCTACCGGCACTTCCCCGGCAAGCAGGCCATCCTCCTCGCCCTGATCGAGTTGTCGCTGGAACGCCTTCAGGAGGGGACGCGAGCCGCGCTGGCCGACCGGGACCGGGACCCGCAGGAGGCGCTGATCGCCCTGGTGGACTGGTTCTCCCGGTCGTCCGTCGAGAACCGGAGTCTGACTCTGATCATGCAGGCCGAGCTGCTGTGGCTGCCGGAGCAGGATCGGCGGCGGCTCAACCGCCAGATGCGGCAGATACGTGAGGGGTGGGTCGGGCTGCTGATCGAGGTACGGCCGGAGCTGTCGGACCTCGCGGCGCGGATCGCCGTCACCTCCGTCATGGGGATGGTGGCGGCGGTGCTCGCCGCCCGGCTGAGCGATGACATCCGGGCGCTGAGTGTGCACCTGCGGGCCCAGATGCTCGCCGTCCTGCATGTGCCGGCTGGATTGTGACGGCTCTGGATCAAGCAAAAAGTTAACGTGTATATACTTTTTGCCTGGGAGGGCGCTGTGGGAGCGGACTCGGCGCACGGTCCGTGAGCGCTCGCCCTCGTACGGGACGTCGTAGCGGCAGTCGTCGCCACTGGGTGCGAGCCAGAACGAGGGGCAGAACATGATGGAACGCATAGTCGAGGCCAACGGGATCCGTCTGTGGTGCGAGACGTTCGGTGATCCGGCTGATCCCGCGCTGCTGCTCGTGATGGGGCTCGGCGCCCGGGGCGCCACCTGGCCCGACGAGCTCTGCCGGCTTCTCCAGGAGGGAGGCCGGTACGTCATTCGCTACGACAACCGGGACACCGGGCTGTCCGGCCGTGTGGACTACGAGGCCAACCCGTACACCATGGTCGACCTCGCCCAGGACGCGGTCGGCCTGCTCGACGGCTTGGGCATCGCCACGGCGGACGTGGTCGGCGCGTCGATGGGCGGCATGATCGCCCAGGAGATCGCGCTCGAACACGCTGACCGGCTGCGCAGCCTGACGGTCATCATGTCGAGCGCCGAGCCCCTCGACCCCGCGACCAACACCTTCCGGGGCACGGTACGCGATCCACGGCTGGCCGCCTGGGACGCCGAACAGATCGCCAATCCGCCCAGCACCCGGGAGGAGCACGTCGAGTCGCATCTCAAGCTGGCTCGCATTCTCGCCGGACAGTTGACGGCGTTCGACGAGGCGGCCACGCGCGCGATCATCGAGCGGGAGATCGAGAACGCCACCGATGCGGGCCACGCCTCGAAGAACCACATCCTCGCGGCCTTCGCCTCCCGCGACCGTTCCGGGCTTGTCGGCTCGATCACCGCTCCGACTCTGGTGATTCACGGGTCGGACGATCCCATGGCGCCCTTCGCTCACGGCGAGGCCCTGGCGGCGGCGATTCCCGGCAGCGAGTTCCTGCCCATCGAGGGAATGGGGCACGGGTTCCCGCCGCCGGTGATTCCTCTGATCTCCGCCGCGATCCTCCCGCACACCGGGCGATAGCCGACAACCGTCGATCGCGGGGAGCCGCCCGCGTACGGCAGGTCGTGCATCCTCGACGTTCTACGACCAGCCGTTCATCATCGGCCGCCACGGGTCCGCTCCGGCGGCGACCAGGCTGCGGGCGTTGCCGGGGCGGTTGTTGAAGACGGCTTCCCGGAGGGCGGTACGGCCCTCGTGCTCGGCGTCGACGTCGTCCACGCGCCGGGACAGTTCGGCGACCACCTCGGGGGAGCCCCGTTCGGCGGCGACGTGCAGCGGTCGTACGTAGTGGTACACGCCCGTGTTCGGATCGGCGCCCGCGTCGAGCCGGGAGCGGATCGACCCGAGGTCCGTCCAGCCATCCGGGCCGACGCCGGACCATCCGGCTTCATCGTTGGCGACCATGACACTCCTTGGGGACGTACGGGGTGGACGATCGCCGATCACGGCGGAGGGCTCTGACAAATTCGCGCGGGATCGGCGGATGGCATCCTCGTGACCACGACCGGAGGGGAGCGACGATGCGAAGCCGACGAGGTGCCCGGGCTGTACGGAGTCCCTGCGGCCCGTGGGGCTTCCGGGGTGGCCGGCGGAGGTGCCGGCCGTAGGGGGACGCCCGTCGGGCGAACCGAGGGTCCTGCGCGTCTAGGAGCCCGGAGTCATGGCGGTAGGACGCAGGCCGTCCAGCAGGACGGTGAGATAGGCGTCGGCGAGGGCCTGTGAGGGGGGGCTGGGCGCGCGCGACGGCCAGCGCGGGCCCGGCGGCGCGGGCATGGGGGCTGCCCGGCCTGTGGCTGGCGCTGATCGCCGCTTCCCTGCTCGCCGTCACAACCCAGACGGCCGGCTTCGTACGGTTCAGCGCCCGGATCGGACCGCGTCCCTGCTGATCGGAGGCCCGGCAGCCGGGGCCGGGCTGCCGGGCACCTCGCGGACGGCCGTCGTCAGGGGCGCTTCTCCGAGCTCAGGACGCTGGACAGGAACGCCCTGGTCCGTTCGTGCCCCGGGTTGGCCAGCAGTTCGGCCGGTGGGCCGCTCTCGACCACGACCCCGTCGGCGAAGAAGGCCAGCCGGTCGCCGACCTCCCTGGCGAAGGCGATCTCGTGGGTGACCACCACCATCGTCATGCCGTCGGCGGCCAGGGCGCGCATGACCTCCAGCACCTCGTCCACGAGCTCGGGGTCCAGCGCGGACGTGGGCTCGTCGAACAACATCAGCTCCGGGCTCATCGCCAGGGCCCTGGCGATGGCGACCCGCTGCTGCTGGCCGCCGGAGAGCTGGTGGGGGCGCTTGTGGGCGTGCGCGGCCAGGCCGACGCGCTCCAGGTGTTCCATGGCGGTCACCCGTGCCCGATCCGCCGGGACGCCGAGGACGTGGACGGGGGCGCAGGCCACGTTCTCCAGGGCGCTCTGGTGGGCGAACAGGTTGAACCGCTGGAACACCATGCCGATCCGCTGGCGGAAGACGGCGAACTCCTTGGGCGTCCACGGCCGGTAGCGGCCCTCGCGCAGGTTGTGCCCGACCTCCTCGCCGAGCACCCGCAGGCTGCCGCCGAGCACCTGCTCCAGCCCGTTGACGCAGCGCAGGAAGGTCGACTTGCCCGATCCCGACGGCCCGATCACGCAGCTCACCTCGCCGGGCGCGACGGTGAAGTCCACGCCGTTGAGCACCTGCGTGTCTCCGTAGCCCATGCGCACGCCCGTGGCGTGCACGACGGGGCTCACGCCGCCGCCTTCGGCAGGATCCGGGCCGCCAGCCCGCCGCCGCGGACCAGCCGGACGGCCTCGGAGCCGAACCGGCGTTCCAGGCGGCCCTGGAGGAAGGTCGCGATGGCGGTCATGAGCATGTACCACAGGCTCGCCACGATGAGCAGCTCCATGATCAGGTTGTTGGCCTTGTAGATCTGGCTGGCGTTGGTCATCAGGTCGTGCCCGGCCACCACGTAGACCAGTGAGGTGGTCTTCAGCATGGAGATGAACTCGTTGCCCGTGGGCGGGATGATGATGCGCAGCGCCTGCGGCAGCACGATCACCCGCATCCGCTTGGCCGGGGTCATGCCCAGCGCGTACGCCGCCTCGGTCTGGCCGTGGTCGACGGCCTGGATCCCGGCCCGTACGGTCTCGGCGAAGTACGCCGCCAGGTTCAGCCCGAGCCCCAGCATGGCCGAGGTGAAACCGGTCATCACCAGGTTGGTGTCCCACTTGACGCCGATCATGGTGAACGGCACCTTGAGCACCAGCTCGGGGAACAGGAAGGCCAGGTTGTACCAGAAGATGAGCTGTACCAGCACCGGCGTGCCGCGGAAGAACCAGATGTAGAGCGTGGCCAGCCCGCTGAGCACCGGATTGTGCGACAGCCGCATGATCGCCACGATGACGCCGAGCACCAGCCCCAGCACGGTCGCCAGCACCGAGATCTCGATGGTGACCCAGACCCCGGCGAGGATGCGGTCGTTGAACAGGTACTCGGCGACCTTGCCCCAGTCGAGACGCGGGTTCACCACGACCAGGTAGACCAGCCAGCCGGCGATCGCCGTCACGACGCCCGCGGCCAGCAGGCGGCCCCAATGCCGGCTCCTGGCGACCGGGATGTGCTCCCCGGACGGCCCGGTGAAGGGTTCCGTGCGCATGGTCACTTACCGCCGTTGACGACAGCGGACTGGACGGCCAGCTTGTCCAGGTTCCACGCCTTCAGCAGGTTGGCGTACTCGCCACTGGAGATGAGGGAGTCGAGTGCGCCCTTCACCGAGTCGACGAGCTCCTTGTCGTCGGGCTTCATGCCGATGCCCCACGGGCTCTCGGTGCCCTCCAGGGCCATCGCCTCGACCACCAGCTTGGGGTCGGCGGCCTTGCTGGCGGCCACGACGTAGTCGGTGATGGTGGCCTGCGCGCGCCCGCCGGTGACCTGGATCAGGGCTTCCTGGTCGCCGGGGAACTTCAGGATGTCCACGGCCGGCTTGCCGTCCTTCTTGCAGTCGGCGTCGTACTTCTCGGCCCGCTCCATGGACGAGCCGTTGTCGACGACGGAGACCGTCTTGCCGCACAGCTCGGCCGGGCCGTTGATCTTGGCCGGGTTGCCCTTCTTGACCAGCAGACCGGCGCCGGCCTGCACGTAGTCCACGAACGTGACCTGCTTCTGCCGCTCCGGCGTGTCGCTCATCGAGGAGATGACGAAGTCGTAGCGGCCGGTGAGCACGCCGGGGATCTGGGAGTTGAACTCCTCGTCGGAGATGGTCACCTTGGCGCCGAGCTTCCTGGCGATGGCCCTGGCCAGCGCCGGGTCGAAGCCGATCGCCGTCTTGCCGTCGCTCGCGTACAGCTCCATGGGCGGGTAGCCGACGGACGTGACGACCTTCAGTCCCTGCGTCTTCAGGCGGGCCGGCGCCTTGGCGGCCAGGTCCTTGTCCGGGGTGATGGCGTTGATCACGTCGGCCGCCTTCTCCTCGGTGGGAGCCTGGTCGAGCGTGACCGCCGCCGCGCCGCCGTCCGCGGGGGCGGCGGCGCCGCCGTCCAGGGACTGGGCGCCGCAGGCGGTGGTGGCGGCCAGCAGCGCGCCGGCGGCGAGGGCGGAGATGGTGCGGATGTTCACGAGGGGGTGCTCCTTCAGGATCGCTGCCAGCGGACTTCGCCGCCGACGACGGTGGTGAGAACCTGGGTGCGCAGCACCGCCTCCGGCGGCTCCAGGTACGGGTCGGTGTCCACGGCGATGAAGTCGGCGAGCATGCCGGGCGCGAGCACGCCCTTGCGGTCCTGCTCGCCGGCCGCGTACGCGGCGCCGAGGGTGTGCGCGGTGATCGCCTCGGCCATGCTCAGCCGCTGTTCCGGCTGCCAGCCGCCGGCGGGCGTGCCGTCCTGCCGGGTACGGGTGACCGCGGCGTGGAGGGCGGCCCACGGGTCGGGGCTCTCCACCGGCGCGTCGGAGCCGAAGGCCAGCGCGACCCCGGCGTTGAGCATGCCTCGCCAGGCGTAGGAGGCCAGGTCGTGGCCGGCGAGCAGCGAGTCCACCAGGGCGATGTCGGTGGTGCAGTGAACCGGCTGCATCGAGGCGACGACGCCCAGCCTGGCCATCCTGGTCAGGTCCTGGGGGCGCAGGTGCTGGGCGTGCTCGATGCGGTGCCGCAGGCCGGCGGTGGGCCCGATCGCCTCGTAGGCGTCGAGGACCAGCCGGTTGGCGCGGTCGCCGATGGCGTGCGTGGCGACCGCGATGCCGGCCGCCGCCGCCTTGCTGAAGATCCGTACGAGGTCCTCGTACGGGGTGACCGCGATGCCGGTGTTGTCGTGCTCACCGGCGAACGCCTCGTGCATGTGGCAGGTGTGCGAGCCCAGCGCGCCGTCGCTGAACACCTTGACCGGGCCGGTGCGGACCCAGTCGTCGCCCTGGCCGGTACGGCGGCCCTCGGCGATGGCGGCGTCCAGGGCCACCGTGGGGATCGCCTTGTGCACGCGGATCTTCAGCTCGCCTGCGTCGCGCAGCTCCAGGTAGGCCGCCCGGCAGTCCTCGCCGTCGATGTCGTGCACGCTGGTCAGCCCGAACGACAGCAGCTCCTCCTGGCCGGCGCGCAGCAGGTCGCGCAGGTCTCCGGAGACCATGAGGGCGCGCAGCGGGTAGGAGGCGGACTCGCGCAGGATGCCGGTGGGCTCCCCGTACTCGTCCCTGACGATCTCGCCGCCGACCGGGTCGGGGGTGGAGGCGTCGATCCCGGCCATCCGCAGCGCGGCGGAGTTGGCCCAGACGGTGTGGCCGTCGACGTTGGGCAGCGCCACGGGCAGGTCGGGGCAGACCGAGTCGAGGGCCTTGCGGTCGGGCTGGACGGGCGGGTTCCAGATGTTGCTGTTCCACCGGCCGCCGAACAGCCACGCGCCCGGCCGCAGGGTCGCCGCGTGCTGGGCAACCTTGGCCAGGGCCTCGTCCAGGGAGCGCACGTCGCGCAGGTCGACCGCGCCGAGGCTCTGGGCGTACTGGGCCGTGTGGATGTGGGCGTCGTACAGGCCGGGCAGGACGGCGGCGCCGTCGAGGTCCACCAGCTCGGCTCCCGTGCCCGCCGCCGCACGCACGTCGGCCTCGGTCCCGACGGCGACGATCAGCTCGCCGTCCACGGCCATGGCCTGGGCGGCGGGGGCGCCGTTGGTGCCGGTGCGGATGGCGGCGTTGCGGTATACGCGCATGTCATGGATCTCTCAGGGGTTCGGGTGGGTGGTGCGGCTCACTGTAGAAGTGGCAGAAAGAAGTAGGAAGCGATATAAACACGACATTTAGCAGCGCTGAGAGCAAGGAACGCTTATGCTCAAGCCAGAACATCTGCGCACACTGCGTGAGGTAGTGCGTCTGGGGTCGTTCGCGGCGGCGGCGAATCGGCTCGGTTACACCTCTTCGGCCGTCTCCCAGCAGATGGCCGCGCTCGAACGGGAGACCGGCGTGCGGCTGTTCGACCGCTTCGCGCACAGCGTGCTGCCGACCAGCGCGGCGGAGGTGCTGGCCAGGCAGGCCGAGACGGTGCTCGCCGACATCGAGCGCATGGTGGCCACCGTCCAGGCGGTCCACCGGAACAGCGAGCCGCAGATCCGTCTCGGGCTGTTCCCCAGCTTCACCGACGTCCTGGCCGGCGTCATGCGGGTGATGGAACCGGAGGACCGGGCCGGGATCCGGTTGTCGGTCGCGGAGTCGTCCCAGCTCATCGCCCGTCTGGGCAGCGGCGGCGAGATGGACGCCGCGGTGGTCTACCAGGTGGGCAACACCGGGCTGTCGTGGCCCTCGGTGCTGAACCGGCGGTGGATCGCCGAGGACCGGTACAAGCTCGTCCTGCCCAGGCTCTGGCCGGACCTGTCGCCGTACCGGGCCGAGCAGCTCGTGGACCTGCCGTGGATCATGCACCATCCGGCCAGCAGCGACGCCACGCTCTTCGAGGCGCTGTTCGCCCACTGGAGCCTGCACCCGCGCGTGGTCTGCCACTCCGACGACTTCAAGATCACTCTGTCGCTGATCGGCGCGGGCGTGGGCGCGGCCCTCATCCCCGACCTCGCGCTGCGCGGCCACGGCGAGGACGTCGTGGTGGTCGACGTACCATGGCTCAACATCAGCCGCAGCATCTTCACGCTGGTCCATCCCGACCGGGAGACCGCCCGCCTGCAATGGCTGCTGGACGCGCTGACCGTCTGAACCGCCTCTCGACGCGGCCAGGGCCGATCTGCCAGCATGTGCCGGATCACCCCCGGGCCCGCGACCACCTGGCGTCGCCGTGCCCGCGCAAGGCTAAGGAGATCTTCCACCGTGGAACGCGAGGCGGCGATCGCCCAGTCCGCCGAGGCAATCCGCCTCCACAGCGGGCACGACATCCTCATCGAGGCCGGTCCCGAGCCCGTGCTCGACCGGCTCGGGCGCGACGTCCGTCCCACGCCGGACGGGCCGCTGCGGAACTGGACGTACGTGGTCAAGGACATGATCGACGTGGCCGGCCTGCCCACCACCCGCGGCTCCGCCCTGTACGGCGCCGAACCCGCCCTGGCCGACGCCCGCTGCGTCGAACTGCTGGACCAGGCCGGCGCGCTGCTGGTCGGCAAGGCGAACCAGCACGAGTTCGCCTGGGGCGTGACCAGCGAGAACCCGCACTGGGGCGACGTAGGCAACCCGCGCCACCCGCACCTGACCCCCGGCGGTTCGAGCGGCGGCACCGCCGCGGCGCTCGCGGCCGGGATCGCCCGGTTCGGGCTCGGCACCGACACCGGCGGCTCGGTGCGCATGCCCGCGGCCTGCTGCGGCGTGGTCGGGCTGCGTCCCCGCTCGGGGGCCGTGCCCGCCGCCGGGGTGGCGCCGCTCGCCCCGGCCTTCGACGTGGTCGGCCCGATGACCACCTCGGTCGCCGACTGCGCCCGCGTCTGGCAGGCGCTGACCGGCGAGGTCGTCGAGCCGCCGGACTCGCTGGCCGGGCTGGTCGTGGGCGTCGCCGAGGGCTGCGGGCAGGCCGGGGACTTCGCCGAGCTGGGCGCGCGGCTGCGCGAGGTGGCCCTGCCCGCCGAGGTGCTGGAACCGTACTGGACGATCGTGGGCGCGCAGGCGCGCCGGACCCACGAGGGCACGTTCCCCGAGTGCGCCGCCCGCTACAGCCCCGGGGTACGGGCCAAGCTGGAGGCCGCCGGCGGCATCGGCCACGAGGAGTACCGGCGGGCCGTCGAGCGGCTGGCGGCGCTGCGGGCCGCGTTCGCGGCGGACACGGCCGGGATCGACCTGCTGGTCATGCCGACGCTCGGCGCCCCCGCGCCCCGGGTCGGCTGCGACGAGGCACGCGTGCGCGGCGAGGTCGGCAGGATCACCGCGACGGTGTCGGCGCTCGGCCTGCCCGCCCTGGCCGTCGGCGACCTGCAGCTCGTCGCCACGAGCGAGGCCGCCGTGCTGCGCGCGGGGATGTGCAGGGAGTCCCGCGGCGGGACGGTCCCCGAGCCCCGCTGATCGCCCGCCACGCCGGTCAGGCGGCCCGCGGCAGGCTCCACGGATCCACCGGGACGACCTCGGCACACCGCCCGTACGGGTCGAGCAGCCGCCCGTACAGCTTCGACTGGCGCAGCACGATCTGCCGGTCGGCCACGTTCACGTGCGGGAAGCGCTCCTCCAGCCGCACCACCAGCGGATGCAGGTCGGCCACGCCGTGCAGGCCCACGGTGAGCAGCATGTTGCGCGGCCCGGCGAGCGCCGCGCACGTACGCGTCTCCGGCCAGCCGAGCAGCGCGCGACCGGTCTCCTCCAGCAGCGCGTCGGGCATCCGCAGCCACAGCAGCGCGGCCGAGTGCCAGCCCGCGTGCGAACGCGCCAGGTCGCAGCGGAAGTCGAGGTCGCCGGTGGCCACCAGCCTGGTCAGCCGGCGCTGCACCGTGCGTTCGGACGTGCCCACCGCCCTGGCCAGCTCGGCGTAGGGCGCCCGGCCGTCGGGGAGCAGGGCGGTGAACAGCCGCCGGTCGATCTCGTCCATCTCCCTGGTGGACTCCGGCGCGGCCGGCCGCCTGGCCAGCGCGGCGGCGGCGCGCGGCGGCAGCACCCGCAGCCGCCACCGGCACGACGCCTCGAACACCCGCGTGGCGACGTGCGTGCGGACCTTGGCCACGCCCGGCACCCGGGGCAGCGCCGTGAGCACGTGGTCGGCCAGGGCCGGCATCGACGGGGCCACGGCGATCACGAACAGGTCGTGCCCGGCGGCGACGTGCTGCACGGTGATCAGGTGGCGTTCGCGCGCCAGCGCCGCCGCGACCTCGGCCGCCGCGCCGGCCGCGCAGTCGATCTCCAGGAACGCCATGCTCAGCGCGTGCATCTGGCGCGGCCCGAGGGCGACCGTGGTCCACGCCTCGCCGGTGCTGGTGAGCCGCTGCCAGCGCCGCGCCGCCGTCACCGGGTCGGCCCCGACGGCCGCGCCCACCTCCACCCAGCTCGCCCGCGGACTGATCTGCAACGCGTCGATGAGCTCAAGGTCGGACTCGGCCAGCAACGACGGCGGCTCCACGCCGGAATCCTGCACTGATCCTCCCTTGATGTCCGATTGCTGCGTTCCAGAGGTCGGCACACCCTATACCGCGATCCTGAGCCCGACCGCCGTCACGGGACGGCACCGAAATGGGAGGCTCCACGGATGACCGCGCTCGGCCGGGCCAGGATGGTCGGCGTGCTGGGCGGCATGGGCCCGGCCGCCACCGTCGACTTCTACGGCAAGCTCGTGGAGGAGACCTCCGCGACCGGCGCCGCCGGTGACCAGGAGCACGTGCCGGTCGTCATCTGGGGCGACCCTCGCGTCCCCGACCGGTCGATGAGCCTGCTCGGGCACGGTGAGGACCCGACCCCGCACCTGCGGCACGGCGTCGACGCGCTGAGACGGGCCGGGTGCGAGGTGCTGGCCGTGCCGTGCAACACCGCGCACGCGTTTGTGCCGCGCCTGGCCGAGGAGGCCGGGCTGGAGCTGGTCAGCATCGTCGAGGTCACCGCCGCCGCCCTCGCCGCCGACGGCGTCCGCGCCGCCGGGCTGCTGGCCACCACCGGCACGCTCCGCGCCGACCTGTACGGCCCCGCGCTGCGACGGCACGGCGTCACCCCCGTCGAGCCGGACGAGCCCGGCCAGCGCGAGGTCATGGCCGCCATCGCCGCCGTCAAGGGGGGCCGCGCCGGCCACGAGCACGCCGAGGCGCTGGCCGCGCAGGCCCGCTCGATGGCCGCCCAAGGCGCGCAGCGCGTGGTGGCCGCGTGCACCGAGGTGCTGCTCGCCCTGGACCCGGCCACGGTCCCGATCCCCGTCGTGGACCCCGCCCGCCTGCTGGCCCGCGAAGTCGTCCGCGTGGCGTTGGCCAGGCGCGCCTGAGCCGCCGTTCGTCACTCCTGCCTCTCAAGTCACACCCAAGTCACCCTCAAACGCCGGGTGGTGGGCTTGGCACATGAGCTGAGGACGTGTTCGCACGTCCGCGAGCCGGGGGGGCTCGCAGCTCACTGTGAAAGGAGGCAAGGACCATGAGCAAGAAGATCGTGAGTCTGGACGATCTGGGTGCCGAGCTGGCGGTGATCGAAGAGGTCGACCTCGGCCTCGCCGCCGGTGGCATGCCGATGCAGCGCTGCTACGGCACCAACGGCAACCCGCCCGCCGACTGGGTCTCCGACTACTGACAGAGACGATTCGCGGCCGCGTGGGAGGGGGCGTGCCCTCCTCCCACGCGGCTGGGGGGACACGTGCTACTGATTCTGAGCGAGCCCGGCGACGCGACCGTGGACCTGGTCCTGCCCAAACTGAAGGACCGGGGCGCGGACGTCCTGTGGTGGGATCCGGGCGAGTACCCGTCCGCCGCCCGGCTGACCGTCCGCTTCGGTACGGACGGGGAGGAACTGGTCCTGGCCAGGGACGGGCAGGTCTTTGACCTCTCCGCGACGACGGCCGTCTGGACCCGGCGTCCCGGCCGCCCGCGCGCCGCGGACGAGGTCACCGCCGGCGACCTCCGCGACCGGGTGGCGGAGCTGTCGGAGTGGTTCATGGACGGCTACTGGGACCTGCTGGACGCGCCCTGGCTGCCGGCCCGTCAGCCGGTGCTGCGCAGGGCGCACAACAAGCTGGTCCACCTGGCCATGGCCCGGCGGCTGGGCTTCGCCGTGCCGCGGACCGTGGTCACCAACGACCCGTCCGAGCTGGCGCCCGCCTACGAACACGCGGGCGGGCGGCTGATCGCCAAGGCGATGGAGCACACGCAGTTCGAGATCGACGGCGGCGCGCACGCCGTCTACACGACCGTGGTGAATCGGCGGTCACTCGGTGGCCGGGGGCGGATGGTCCACGAGCCGGTCATCCTGCAGCCGTACGTGCCCAAGGCGGTGGAGCTGCGGGTCACCGTGGTCGGGCGGCAGGTGTTCACCGCCGAGATCGCCTCCCAGGACTCGCCGCGCACCCGCGACGACTGGCGTCACTACGACTTCGCCCGCGCCCGCCACAGCGTGCACCGGCTGCCCGGCGACGTCGCCCGCCGCTGCGTGGACCTGGTCGCCGCCCTCGGCGTGTCGTTCGGGGCGATCGACCTCATCCTCACCCCCGGCGGGGAGTACGTCTTCCTGGAGATCAACCCCAACGGCCAGTGGGCCTGGATCGAAGACCTGACCGGCCTGCCCATCAGCGACGCCATCGCCGACTGGCTCACGGCCGGAGAAACGGACGCGCGATGACTCAGCTCTCCCTCGGCCCGGCCCTCGAAAGAGGCGTGAACCTGCTGCGCGGGCTGGCCCGCCGGCGTTCGGCCGTGGAGGAGGCCCGCCGCACCGCCGCCGGCCCGGTGCCCTTCGAGGGGGGCTTCCTGACCGGCCAGGTTCTCGAACGGCAGGACGCCGTGGCGGACGCGGCCACGCTGAAGGCCGCCGGCGAGGCCGCCTTCGACGAGTGGCTGGCCGACACCGCCCGGGAGGCGCAGACCACCTGGCACTGGCTCTGACCCGTCCGGCCCCCCTCCTGGCGTGACTCGCCCTCCCCCTCCTGATGTGAGTCGCCCTCCTGGTGCGACTCGCCCGGCTCGTATGAGTGATCCGGTTGGTGTGAGTCATCCGGGCGTGTCGGTGCCTTCCGGTACTGTGCCGCAGATGCGGCGGATGATCACCTCTCGGGGCTTATGGTGGGCGCTTTCGGCGGCGGTCGCGGCGGTCGCGGCGGTGGCGGCGGTCGTGCTCTTCCGCCGCTCCCGGACACCGCAACCGCCACCGACCAGGAAACGCCCGCTGCGCGAGCGCCTGTCGGGCGAGCGGCCGGATCCCGAGCGTCGGGATTCCGAGCAGCCGGGTCCCGGGCGGCCGGTGGGGGAGCAACCGGATCCCGAGCGGCCGGATTCCGGGCGGGGTGCCGGGGCCGGGGGCCGTGCCGAGAGCGCCCCGCCGCCGTGGCCGCCCACCCCCATCCTCGGGACGCCGACGAAGGCGGACGCCGAGCGCTACGCCACCAGATCGGCCACCTTCTTCGACAGACCGGCCGTCGCCGCCTTCTTCGCCGAGAGCCGGCCGCTCGACGGCCCCACCCGGCGGCGCCTGAACCGCTGGGCCATCGCGGGCCTGGCAGTCGTCCTGCTGGCCGGCGGCGCCCAGGTCCTGGAGTCGGCGGTGTTCTCCAAGCCCGGCGACCCCCCGACCGAGGCGGAGTACGTACCCTGCGCCCAGGTGTACGCGGACGCCGGCGTCGGCTGCCCCACGGAACCGCAGTGGCAGGTGGACTCCGGCTCGGTGCCGGACATCGAGTGGTCCGCGGCCCTCGAACCGGCCCCGGCCGACCAGCAACACGCCGATTCCCAGGAACCACCTCTCGCCCAGGAACCGCCTCTCGCCCAGGAGGCCATCGACGCCGACTGCCGTCCACGGACGGCCGAGCCGCACGTACGCGAGATCAACGCCAAGGTCACCCGCGCGGTCAACCGGCAGTGGCGGCGGATCGAGACCTGGCTCAAGGCCAACGCCCCCAAGAGCCACCGCACGCTGGGCGCCCCGGGAAAGGCCACGACCATCGCGGTGGCCGAGGCGCAGACGGGCCTTTCGTTCCCCGACGACCTGCGGGCCTCGCTGCTGCGCCACAACGGTTCCGCCATCACCGAGGGCACCTGGCCCTTCGGCTTCCTGGGCCACGGGAACGCCACCATACGGGAGATCCGCGACCACTGGCGCATGCTGTGCGAGGCCGACGCCACGAACGACGCGGACGACCCACGCGACGAATGGTGGGACGGACGCATGATCCCCGTCGGCTCCGACGGCTCGGGCGACAACCTCGTGATCGACTCCGTACGCCGCGACGTCGGCGAGACCGACCACGAGGGCAACATGAGCTTCACCCCCGGCGGGATCCGCATCCGCTCGTACCACGCCCTGCTGAAGGCGACCGCCGACGCCCTGGAGACCGGCGGGACGATCGGCTACTGGAAGCCGAAGGCGGTCGCCGGCGAACTGGAGTGGGACATCCCCTGACCTGCCCGCAGCACCCTCCCGCGCACCCGTGGACAGCACCGGACCCGGGTGTCACGATGCGAGGATGATCGCCCCCCAGGCTGTCGCACCCTCGGCGCAGACCGTGGCCAGAAGGCTGCTCCTGGCCGGCGCGGCGGGGATCGTCCTCACCGTCGCCCTCGTCGCGTGGTCCATCCTGATGCCGGTCCTCGTCCCCTCGTCGCAGTCGCGCTACTGCGGCGAGTACACCGGCTGCATCGGCTACCTCTTCCTGATGTGGGAGTACGGCCGATGGATGGCGCTGGTCGCGGCCTGGCCGTTGCTGCGCCTTCTCCGCGTACGACCGTCGTGGCAGGCCGCGCTGATGGCCGCGCCGTACCTGCTGGCCATCTGGCAGGTGGCGCTGCTGATCAAATGGGCCAGCCCCGCCGCCGGAATCAACCTCATCCTCCTCAGCGGGGTGATCGCCTACCCGGCCGCGGCCTGGGCGACCATGCCGCACGTGCCACGCCTCGTCCGGTTCCTCACCGCCGGCGTCGCCCTCGCGCTCTACGCCGTCACCTGGCCGATCGTCGGCTGACGGCCGACCAGGGACGAAGACCCCGTCAGCCCATCGTCCGGACGATGACGGTCGCGGTCGCCGTGGCCACGATCCCGCCGCCGGGGTCGAGGAGCTCGCCGGCCAGGAAGCACACGTCCTTGCCGCGCCTGACCACGCGCCCCCGCCCGACGAGCCGCCCGGGCCGCGCGGGACGCAGGAACTGCACGTGCAGGTCGAGGGTCGGCGCGAACTGATCCTCCGGCAGCGTCGCCACCAGCGCGGGCCCCAGCGTGTCGTCGAGCATCGCGGCCAGGAAGCCGCCCTGGATCACGCCCACCGGGTTGGTGAACTGCTCGCCCGCCCGGAACGCCACCTCGATCGTGCCGGCCTCCGGATCGATCTCGACGAGCTCCCAGCCGAGCAGCGCCGCCGCCGGCGGCGGCGGAACCCTGCCCGCCAGCATGTCCCAGAACATCCCGCGCCTGCCCGCGTCCGTCGTCATGCCCCCCATTGAACAGCCCGCCACCGACAGACCGGCAGGACCGGCCCCCGAGCGAGGAAGCGGCTAGGCACCGAGCACGGCGAGGAAATCGGCGACCGGGCCCAGCGTGATCAGCCCACTGCCCGCCCCGGCCAGCTCCGCCGCGGCGGGGGCCAGCGCCTCGCGGGCGCGGGCCGCCGTCCGCCGGTCGCCGACCGCGACCGCGGCCCGCGCGACCAGGCACCACATGGCCTCCAACAGCAGGTCCCGGGGCGGATCCGGGATCCGGCCGACCGCCTCGGCGGCCTCCGCGTCCCGCCCTTCCTCCAGCAGGACGAGCGGCCGCACCCACGGCTCGTACGGCCCCCAGTCCACCGCGGCCCCCCGCTCCGCCTCGCCCGGGACGGGCAGGCCGTGCCGCACCCGTACGGACAACAGCGCGAGCGGCAGCAGCCCCCGCCGCAACCCCGGCATCCCGACGTCGTCCAGCCGCGCCGCGACCGCCCGGTAGGCCGCCTCCTCCTCTGCCGCGCAGACCCGCCCCGAGGCCGCCTCCCGCACCACCCGGTACCACTCGGTGAACACGCTGACCAGCGGCAACTCGTTCCGTTCGGCCAGCCGGCCGGCGGCGGCCGCGTGCCGGTCGGCGGCCTCGAAGTCGCCGAGCGCGCCGCGCGCCTGGACGCGGACGAGATGCCCCAGCACCTCGAACGTGACCAGCCCGTGCCGCGACGACAACGCGACCAGCTCGGCCCCGATCCCGTCCCGGTAGGAGGCCAGCCCCGCCCGCTCGAACGCCTGCATGAACACCCCGTTGAGCGCGAACGCCAGCAGCGCCGGGTCGTCCAGGCGGCGGGCGATGCGCTCGGCCTCGGCGGCGGCCCACGGGCCTCGGGCCGAACGGGTGCCGCGCGACTCGACGGCGATCGTGGCCAGCATCCGCGCCCGCGCCGCCTCGGGCGCGCCGGGCGGGAGGGCGGCCAGGGCGCGTTCGGCCGCGGCGACGACCTGGGCCGCCTGCTCGGGGTCGTCCGACCGGGTCCAGATCGCCGGCACGTCGTAGGCGCCGATCACCCTGGCCGTGAGCTCCGGATCGCCCAGCTCCTCGGCGGCCGCGACGGCCGCCGTACGATGCGCGCGCGCCGCCTCCAGGCCGCCGCCCCCGGTCACCGCGAGGTTGCGCAGCAGGCCGACCGTCGACTCCAGCCGCGCCCGGGCCCCGGCCCCCACCGTACGGTCGTACGCCTCGGCCGCCTGCGCCCACACCCGGGCCGTGGCGTCGGCGGGGGCGGCGAGCCCGCGGTCCTGGTGCAGGATGTCGGACTCCAGGCGGCGCAGCCGGGGCCCGGGGTCCACGCCGAGCTGCTCGGCCAGGAGCGTCCGCGCCCGGCGCAGCACCGCCAGCGCGTCCCCCTGGCGTCCGGTGCGGTAGAGGGCGAGGGCGAGCAGCCGCCAGGCGTCCTCGCGCCAGGGGTGCTCGGCGACGTGCGCGTCCAGGTCGGGGACGGCCTCCGCGGCCCGGCCCAGCGCCAGTTGCGCCTCGGCCCGGCGTTCGACGGCGTGCAGCCGCAGCTCGGTCAGGCGGGCACGTTCGGCGTGCGCCCAGTCCTCGTCGGCGAACTCGGCGTAGGCGGGGCCGCGCCACCAGCCGAGCGCCTCCTCCAGCCGGGCCGGTTCCGTCGGCCCGCCGGTCACGGCCTGCTCGAAGCGCCAGGCGTCCACGGCGTCGGGGGCGGCGCGAAGGGCGTACCCGGGGCCCTCGGTGACCAGCAGCCGGGCGGGGGCGCGCGGCGGGCGTCCGGGCTCCAGCGCCCGGCGCAGGGCGGCCACGAACGTCCGTACCGCGCCCACCGCGTCCGGCGGCGGATCGTCCCACAGGTCCTCGACCAGGCGCGTCACCGGGACGACGCGGCGCCGGGCGACGATCAGGCGGGCCAGCACGGCGCGATGCCGCGGCCCCTTCAGCGGGATCGGCTCGCCCTCGTCGTCCCAGGCCACCACGGGCCCCAGCACCCCGAACACGCTCCCCATCCTTCCTGCTCACCGGATGCTCATCCGCCCCCGGCACGCTGGGAACCGACCCGGTCACCCACGAAGGAGGGCACCTCATGACCATCCCCGGATTCGACCACCGCCGTGTCCCCGTCGCCGACGGCGTCACGCTGCACGCGGCCGTCGGCGGCTCGGGCAGCCCGATCGTGCTGCTGCACGGCTTCCCGCAGATCCACCTGATGTGGCGGCACGTCGCCGCCGACCTCGCCGCCGACCACACCGTCATCTGCCCCGACCTGCGCGGCTACGGCGCCAGCGACAAACCGGCCGAGACCGGCCCGTCCGTCTACTCCAAGCGGACCATGGCCGCCGACGTCGTCGCCCTGGCCGGGGCACTCGGCCACGAGCGCTTCGCCCTGGCCGGGCACGACCGCGGCGCCCTGGTCGCCTTCCGCGCCGGCCTCGACCACCCGGCCGCGGTGAGCCACCTGGCCTGCCTCGACGTGCTGCCGACCCTCGACATGTGGGACGTCATGCGCGGCGTCACCGCCGCCGTCGGCTTCCACCTCTACCTCATGGCCCAGCCGCCCGGCCTGCCCGAGCAGCTCATCGGCGCGAGCCCGGACGCCTTCTTCGGCCACTTCCTCGACCTGTGGACCAACGACCCGGCCGCGATCCCGGCCGGCGTACGGGCCGCGTACCTGGACGCCTGCCGGGCCGCCGTGCCCTCGATCGTGGCCGACTACCGCGCCTCGGCCGGGATCGACGTCGAGCACGACCGCGCCGACCTGGAGGCGGGCAACCGGCTGCGCATGCCGGTGACCGTCCTCCAGCAGGACTGGGGGGCCGCTCTGGGCTACGACGCCGCCGCGCTGTGGCGGGCCTGGGCGCCCGACCTGCGGCACGACACGGTCACCTCCGGACATTTCATGGCCGAGGAGTCCCCCGCGGAGATCGCGCGGGCGCTGCGCGACCTCATGTCCCGGTAGCCGGTCGTGCTGGTCAGGGCGGGTCGTGTAACTTAAAGTAATTGACATGTCACGGTAAGTTATTCGACAATGACAGCGCCAAATGAGGTCGTCCTTCCGGCGAGAAAAGTACGGGCCGGAAAGCCGAGCACGCGACGGAGTAGAGGCGCTCTCCAGCATGTTGCACGCATTCATCGTCGGGATGGGCAGATCCGGCGCAGGGCTGCATCTGCCGTCCCTGACCAAGGTGCGCGAGGCGGCCCCCGGGCTGCTGGCGCCCGGCCCGGTCGTCGTCCTCGACCCCCTCCTGCCGCCCGGCGGCGTACGGGGAGCCGTGACGGCCGGGTCGCCCGAGGAGGCCGCCACGCTCGCGCCGCCCGGCCGCACCGTCGTGCACCTGTGCACCCCGCCGCACGTCAGGGCCGGGATGCTGGCCCGGCTGGCGCCGCTCGGCTACCGCAAGTTCATCGTGGAGAAGCCGCTCGCGCTCGACCTGGTCGGGCTGGCGGCCGTGGCCCGGGTACGCCGGCGCTGGAACCTCGACCTCACGGTCGCCACCCACTGGCTCGACAGCACGCTCACCGGCCGGCTCCGGGCGGCGATGCACGCCGAGGAGTTCGGCCCGCTGCGGCAGATCCGGGTCGTGCAGAACAAGCCCAGGTTCACCCGCAGCGCGGCGCGTCCCGACGCCGCCACGGCCTTCGACATCGAGGTGCCGCACGCGCTCGCCGTGGTGCTCAGCCTGGCCGGCGGCGCCCGGATCTCCGAGGCGTCCTGGGAGGACATGGTCACCGAACGCCACCGGCTGCCCCGGCTCGGACGGGCCAGGCTGCGGCTCGACCACTACTCGGGCGTGCGCACGGAGATCGACTCCGACCTGACCTCGCCCGTACGGGAGCGGCGCATCACCCTGCACTTCGAGCGGGGCACGCTCACCGGCCACTACCCGTGCAGCGACGCCGACCACACAGCCCAGCTCAGGGTGGCGACGGCCGAGGGCGAGCGCCGTTCGGTGTTCGCCGACGACGCCCTGCCCGCCTTCCTGCTGGCCGTCTACCGGCGTTACGCCCGCGCCCGCTGCTCGCCCGGCGCACTGCCCGTCCAGGTCGACGCCGTGCGGCTGCTCACCGAGGCCAAACACCTGTGCGCGGCGCACGAGCCCGGGCGTGAGGAGGCGCCGCATGCAGGCACCACCTCCTGAGCTGGCCGGGATAGGCGACGAGGCCGCCCCCGACCTCGACGGCCAGCTCGCCGCCGTGGGGGAACTGGGCTGGAACCGGCTGGAACTGCGCACGATCGACGGCGTGCCGGTGGCCGGGCTCGGCGAGGAGGCGTTCCTGCGCGCGGCGCGGCGGTTGCGCGAGGCGCGGGCCGAGGTCGTCGCGGTCGCCTCGAAGATCGGCGACTGGTCGCGTCCGGTGACCGGCGACTTCGCGCTCGACCTCGCCGAGCTCGACGTGCTGGCGCGCCGCTGCCCCCCGCTGGGGACGCGGCTGGTGCGGATCATGTCCTTCCCCTCGGGCGGCCTGGCCGAGCCGGAGTGGGGGCGGCGGGTCCGTGACCGGCTGCGCGAGCTGGCCCGCCGGGCCGAGGACGCCGGCCTGCTGCTGGTCCACGAGAACTGCGCCGGATGGGCCGGCGACCGCGCCGACCGCATGCTGGACCTGGTGACCGGGATCGGCAGCCCGGCGCTGCGGCTGCTGTTCGACATCGGCAACGGCGTCGCCCACGGCTACCCGGCGGCCCCGATGTTGCGGCAGGTCGTCCCGTACGTCGCGCACGTCCACGTCAAGGACGCCGTCACCGGCCCCGGCGGCGAGGTCGTCTACGTGCTGCCCGGCGAGGGACGGGCGGGCGTCGCCGAGTGCCTGGGCCTGCTGTCCGCCCACGGCTACACCGGCGCCCTGTCCATCGAGCCGCACCTGCGGCTGCGCCCCCACCTCGACGACCCGGGCCGCGGCGACCAGGCCGCGTTCGTCCGGTACGGGCGCGCGCTGGAACGGCTGGTGGGGCAGGTCGATGGACGTTGACGCCGTGCCTCTCGACGCGGCGGAACGCGACCTGCTGCTGAGGCTGCTGCGGCTGCCCACGGCGGGCCCGCTGGAGACCGGACCGGCCGGGCCGCCGCCGCTCCTGCGCCGGGCCCAGGAGGAGTACGCGCGGGCCGCCGCGCCGCTCGGCTTCCGCACCGTGCGGCACACCTCCGTGCGCCCGGCCGAGCTGGACCGCGCCGACGTCCCCGCGCCCGTGCGCGAGGCCCTCGACCAGCCCGGCTTCCTGGACGGCCAGCCCAGCCTGGTGCTGCGCCTGGGCCCCGGCCTGCCGGCGTCCCGCACGGTCATGTTCAACGTGCATCTCGACACGGTCGCCGGCGGCGGACCGGCCGGGTTCGACGGCGAGCGGTTCCACGGCCGCGGCGCGATCGACGCCAAGGGCCCGGCCGTCGCGCTGCTGGCCGGGCTGCGGGCGGCGCGCGCCCGCCGGCCGGCCATCGGGCGCGAGGTCGGGGTGCTGATCCAGGCCGTGGCGGGCGAGGAGGGCGGGGCCATGGGCGTGCTCGGCACCCGTCCGCTCGTCGAACGCGGCTACGTCGGGCGGCTCAACGTCTTCTGCGAGCCCACCGGCGTACGGTTCCTGCCGCGCAGCACGGCCGCCGCCACCGCCCGGATCGTGGTGGACGGCGACCACGCCGTGGACGACCGCCCGGCCGCCGGGCACAACGCCACGGTCCTGCTCGGCTTCCTGGCCCAGCACCTGGCCAGGGCGCTCGACCCGGACACCGTGTGCGTGGCGGGCCTGCACACCGGCACCCGCCACAACCAGGTGTACGGCCGCGGCTCCCTCCTGCTCAACCTGCCCTACGCCACCCCCGCCACCGGCCGCCGCCTGGAACGGGACCTCACCCGGGCCCTGGACGACGGGCTCGCGGCCTTCGCGGCGGTCTTCGGCGGCACCGCCCTGTTCGCCAGGACCGCCCGCGACGCCAGGGCCGTCACCCGGCTGGAGTGGCGCAAGCGCGGCCTGCCCGTGCTCGACGACCGCGACGCGTGGGGGCACGCGCTCCTGCGCGACCGGGCCGGGATCCCGCCCTGGCCCGCCGGCGAGCCGGCGTTCACCTGCGACGCCATCTGGATGGCGGGCGTCGAGGGCGCCTGCACGGTCGTCCTGGGGCCGGGCGACCTGGCAGGCAACAACGCCCATGCCGAAGGGGAGTTCGCGCGGGCCGCCGAACTCGCCGGGTTCGCCGCCGCCGTGGCCCGCCTGATGATCGCCTTCACCGACGACAGGATTGGACGAGGAGCATGAACCCCACTGCCTCACCCGCGACGGACTCACCGCCCGCGCAGCCGTACCCGCCGGTCCCGAGGGTCTCCCCGGGAAAGGAGCGGGCGGCCGTACGGGTGCGCCACGACGACCTGCTGGACTTCGTCACCGCCGTGTTCACCACCCGCGGCCTGGCCCCCGAACGCGCCCGCGAGGCCGCCGCCGCGCTGTGCTACGGCGACCTCGTCGGCATGACCTCCCACGGGCTGGCCAACCTGACCCGGCTCTACCTGCCGCTGTTCGACGAGGGGCGGGTCGATCCGCTGGCCGAGCCGTCCGTGCTGGCCGACCGGGGCGCGGCCGTGCTGCTCGACGCCGGCCGCGCGCTGGGCCTGTGGGCCGCCGGCCTGGCCATGGAGATCGCCGCCGGGCGCGCCTCGACGTACGGCGTCGGCCTGGTCTCCGTACGCGGGGGCACCCACCTGGGCTGCGCCGGCCACCACGCGCTGCGCGCGGTCGAGTACGGCATGGTCGGCGTCATCGCGAGCAACTGCGGCCGCCAGCGCATCGCCAGGCCGCCCGGGGGCGCGGTGGCGATGCTGGGCACCAACCCGATCAGCGTCGCCGCCCCCGCCGGCGGGCACCCGCCGTTCGTGCTGGACATGAGCACCACCGCCATGCCCACCGGACGGGTCAGGCAGGCCGCGCGGCACGGCGACGAGCTGCCCGAAGGGGTGCTGGCCGGCGACGACGGCGCTCCCGTGACCGACGCCGCGGCCTTCGACGAGGGGCGGGCGCACCTGCTGTGGCTCGGCGGCGAGGCGGGGCGGTACAAGGGCTTCGGGCTGGGCGTGGCGGTCGAGGTGCTGGCCGCGCTGGTGCCGGGCGCGGGTCTCGGCGCCCACCCCGACGCCTACGACGGCGACGGCGGCCCGAGCGGGCGCGACGACGACATCGGCTTCCTCGCCCTGGCCGTCGCGCCGGGGGCGCTGCGCGAGGGCGTGGAGGGCGACGCGGCCACGCTGTTCGGCGCGTTGCTCGGCTGCCCGCCCGCCGACCCCGGCCTGCCGGTGAGCTATCCCGGCTGGCACGAGCATCGCCGGGCCGAGGAACACCGGCGCTCGGGCGTCCCGCTCGGCACGGACCTGTACGACGAGCTGACCGCGCTCGCCGCCGCCACGGGACTCGACGCCCCCGCCCTGGTGGTGGAGCGGTGAGCGCCCGGCTGCGCGTCGCGGTCATCGGGCTCGGCGTGATCTCGCGGTTCTACCTGGCGGCCCTGCACGCCTCGCCCGGCCTGCGGCTGGCCGCGGTCTGCGACACCGACCCGCGCGCCCTGGAGGGGCACCGCGTCCCCGCCTACCGCGACCACCTGCGGTTGCTCGACGAGGAACGGCCCGACGCCGTCGTGGTCACCGTCCCCAACGACCTGCACGCCCGGGTCTGCGCCGACGCGCTGGAGCGGCGCGTCCCGGTCTGCGTGGAGAAGCCGCTCGCCCTCGACGCCGCGCAGGGCAGGTGGCTCACGGACCTGGCCGCCGGCTCGGACGTGCCGCTGTTCACCGCCTTCCACCGCCGCTACAACCACGCCGTCGGACGGCTGCGCGCCGCGTGCGCGGGCGCCCGAGTCGAGGAGCTGACCGTGCGCTACCTGGAACGCATCGAGGAGCACGCGGGCGACGACTCCTGGTACCTGGACGTACGGCGCTGCGGCGGCGGCTGCGTCGCCGACAACGGGCCCAACGCGTTCGACCTGGTCGACCTGCTGCTCGGCCCGGCGCACGTCGTCTCCGCGCACGTCGACCGGGACGCCACGGGGGCCGACCGGCAGGCGGACGTCGAGCTGCGCGCCGGCGCGGCCCGCGCGCGGATCCTGCTCGACTGGTCCTACCCGGGCGAGCGCAAGGACCTGGAGGTACGCCTGGCCGACGGCCGCACCCTGTACGCCGACATGCTGGCCGGCCATTCCGGCTTCAAGAACTCCCTGTGGCACGAGTACGAGGGCGTGCTGGCCGCCTTCGAACGCTGCGTGCGCTACGGCACCCCCGACGGCGAGGGCGGCCTGCCCGCCCTGCGCTTCGTCGAGGACGTCTACCGCCTGGAGAAGGCCGGCGCCGGACGGGGGGCCGCGTGAACCCCGACGAGGACGGCCCCAAGACCGCGGTCACCGGGACGCTGCTGAAGGTGCTGGTGCACCGCAGGCAGGACCGCGGCATGCGGCTCGAACCGTACGCCAGCCGGTGCGTACGCGCCGGCGAGGTGCACGAGCTGGTGGCCACCGACCACACCGAGATCGACGCCGGGGCCAGGATCGATCGGGTCGCCTTCCTGGGCTTCGCCGAGATCGTCGCGGCCGGCGTGCTGGACCGCGGCGACGAGGTGTGGATCGGCGGACGCCGGGTCGGGGTGCTGCTCGGCTTCGACGGCTGCCACCTGCCCAACCACTACAACGTGCTGATCCACGCCGATCCCGCCGCCACCGGCCGCGAGCTGGGTCTCATGCCGGGCGAGCCGCTGGTGTTCAGCCAGGCGCTCCCCGGCGACCCCGAGGAGGGCGGGGCCCGCGTCTTCCGCTGGCCCCTGCTCTAGAGGGTTTCGATTACTTTCCGTGACCTCTGGTTTACCAATAGTCACACAGGGTAATCTGTTGATTGCGCACAGTGGTGGGAACCTTCTGTTTCGGGCCCCACTAGAAGTCGCGTCCTTCCCCCGATGATCCCCACGACGGCGGGCGGGCGCGTGTCACGAAAGGACAGACGATGGCTGCGGGCACCAAGACGACCAGCCGGCTGGAAGAGCGCTTCCGCCTCTGGGACAACGACGGCTCCGGCGCGATCGAGCGCTCCGACTTCGAGAACGAGGCCGACGGCATCATCGAGGGCCTGGGCGTGCAGGGGACGCCGCAGGCGCACCGGCTGAAGCAGGCGTACCTGGCCATGTTCGACCACCTCGCGGGAGCGGTGGGCGCGTCCAGGCTCAACCAGGAGCAGTTCGTCCGGGCTGCCGAGCAGGAGATCATCAGCAGGGGCGACGCCGGGTTCGCCCAGGTCGTGCGCCCGACCATCCAGGCGATCGTCAACGTCCTCGACCGCGACGACGACGGCGAGGTCGACTCCTCGGAGATGGCCAAGTGGTTCTCGGCCATCGGCCTCGACGGCGACGTCGCCGCCGAGGCGTTCCGGCAGATGGACACCGACGGCACCGGCAGACTCACCGTCTCCGAGCTGGTCGACGCCGTCCGCGACTACCACCTCGGCAAGAACGACATCCCTCTGCTCGGCAGGTGACCTAGGCCCCGAGCACGCCGAAGGGTCGCCCAGAGCCGCTGTCTCCGGGGCGGCTCTGCCGAGAGGGCCGTCCGGGGGCCGTGTCCCCGGACGGCTCCGCCCGAAAGGGGCCGTCCGGGGCCGCATCCCCGGGCGGCCCCGCCCACCACCGCACCAGGACGGGAACCTTGGAGAAAACACTCTCTCCGCCCGGGGGATCGCCGCCCCGCGCCGCCGCTCCCATCCCCTTCTTCTCCCAGGCGGCGACGTTCGACCGGTTGTGGAGGGAGATCCGCACCGGCTGCGTCGACGTGCTGGACCGCGGCAAGTTCTCCCACGGCGCGAAGGTCGCCGAGCTCGAACGCCGGCTCGCCCTGTGGACCGGCGCCACGCACGTCGTCGGCGTCAACTCCGGCACCGACGCGCTGGTGCTGCTGCTGCGCGCGGCCGGCCTGCGCCTCGGCGACGAGGTCGTGGTGCCCGCCTACAGCTTCATCGCCACCGCCAGCTCCGTCGTGCTGGCCGGCGGCGTGCCGGTCTTCGCCGACATCGAGGAACTCGGCCATGGCATCGACCCGGCCTCCGTCGACGCCGTGGCCGGGCCGCGTACCCGGATGGTCATGCCGGCGCACCTGTTCGACCGGCTGGCCGACCTGCGGGGGGTGTGCGAGGTCGCCCGGCTGCGCGGCCTGACCGTGCTGGAGGACAGCGCCGAGGCCATCGGCATGCGCCTCGACGGCACGCACGCCGGGCTCGTCGGCGCGGGCGGCGTGTTGTCGTTCTTCCCCTCCAAGACCCTCGGGGCCATCGGCGACGCCGGAGCGCTGCTCACCGACGACGACGGCATCGCCGAGACCGCGCGGGCGCTGCGCCACCACGGCCGCGGCGGCCGCACCCTCGACCACTTCCCCGGCATCGCCAACCCCACCGTCCTGCCCGGCTGCAACAGCAAGATGGACGACCTCCAGGCCGCCGTCCTGCTGGCCAAGCTCGCCAGGCTCGACGCCGACATCGCCCGCAGGTCCGAGCTGGCCACCCGCTACGACGCCCGGCTGCGCGACCTGCCCGGCGTGCTGGCCGTGCCGGGCGCGGTGCCGCCGCACCCGGGCGGCAACCGGGTCTGCTACGTCTACCTCGTCGAGGTCGAGTCCCGCGACGCCCTGGCGGCGCACCTGGCCGCCGGGGGCATCGGCATCGAGATCTACTACCCGGTCCCGCTGCACCTGCAGCCCTGCTTCTCCCACCTCGGCCACGTCCGGGGCGACTTCCCGAGGGCGGAGGCGGCCTGCGAGCGGGCGCTCGCCCTGCCGCTCTACCCCGACCTGTCCGACGCCGAGGCCGACCGGGTGTGCGACGAGATCGAGGGCTTCTACCGAGGGCGGCGGGGATGAGCCGGGTGCCCTTCTTCGCCGCCGACCTGTTCGAGGACGACCGCGCGACGCTGCTGAAGACCGTCTACGCCGTCGGCACCGGCGAGGCCCAGAAGTTCATCCTCGGCGAGCACACCGCCCGCATGGAACGCGAGCTGCGGCGCCGGCTCGGCGCGGCCGACGTCGTGGCCTGCTCCAGTGGCACCTCGGCGCTCACCCTGGTGCTCGCCGCCATGGACGTGGGCCCCGGCGACGAGGTCGTGGTGCCCGCCTTCGGCTGCGCCCCGCTGGCCGCCACCGTGCTCGGCGCCGGGGCGCGGCCGGTCTTCGCCGACATCGACCCCGTGACGCTGACCGCCGACCCCGCCGCCGCCGAGTCGCTGGTCACCGCGCGCACCAAGGCGGTGATGCCGGCCCACATGTTCTCCGTGATGGCCGACATGCCGCGCTTCCGCGAGCTGGCCGACCGGCACGGCCTGCGGCTGGTCGAGGACTCGGCGCTGGCCCAGGGCGGCACGCTGGGCGGGCGGCCGGCCGGGCGGTGGGGGGACGCGGGCGTCTACTCGTTCGTGCAGGTCAAGACGTTCGGCATGCCGGGGGAGGGCGGCGTGGTGATCACCGACGACCCGGCGCTGGCGGCGCACGTACGGGTGCTGCGCAACCACGGGCAGGACGGCGCGCGGCGCTTCCACCACCACCGCGTCGGCTACAACAGCCGCTTCGACGAGGTGATGGCGGCCTTCCAGCTCCACCGGTTCGCCGGCCTGGACGACCGCCTGTCGCGCCGGGCCGAGATCGCCTCCTATTACTCCCGCCGTTTCGCGTCCCTGGCGGAACGCGGGATCGTGGCACCGCCCGTCGGAGGGGACGGGCGGTTCCACTACGTCTACACCGTGCTCACCGAGCGCCGGGACGCGCTGGCGGCCCACCTGGCCGCCCACGACATCGCGACCCACGTCTACTACCCGCGCCCGCTGCCCGCCCAGCCGGCCTTCGCCCGGTTCGCGCCGCCCGGCGCGTCCTGGCCGGTGGCCGAGTCGGCCGCCCGGCGCAACCTGTCGCTGCCGCTGCACCCGCGGCTCGCCGACGCCGAGGTCGAACGGATCGCCGACGCGGTCTGCGCCTTCGCCCACGGCTCCCCGCAGGAGGACCCATGACCGACCAGGTGGTCAGCCGCGGCCTCGGGCCCTACGCGCGGCTCGCCAAGCTCGACATCTACGACTACTACCTGGGCCTGCCGCTGGTGTGGTCGCTGCTGCCGGCGGCCGGGCGGTGGCAGCCGTACGCGGTGGGCCTGCTGCTGGCCGTGCTCGTCGCCGAGGCGGTCGTGGTGGCCGCGATGGTCGGGTTCGACGACATCACCGGCCACCGCGACGGCAGCGACGCGGCCAACTACTCCTCCGACGCGGCCCGGCGCAGGCTGGCCCGCAAACCGCTGGTCGCCGGCACGCTCACCGAGCCGCAGGCGCTGCGGTTCGCCTGGACGGCCACCGCGATCAGCGTCGTGCTGTGGGCCGCGGTGGTGGCCGCCGCCCCGTACCGGCCCGCGTGGGTGGTCGTGACGGCGGCGGCGTGCGTGGTCGCGGCCGTGCAGTACTCGTGGGGGCTCAAGCTCAGCTACCGGGGGTTCCAGGAGCTGTTCCTCGTCGGGCTCGGCGTGGGGTGGGTGCTGGTGCCGTACGGGCTGCTGACGGGGCAGGCGAGCGGGTTCGTGGCGGTGCAGGCGGTGCTGTTCGGGCTCGGGCCGATGATCTTCGGCCTGTACTCCAACACCAACGACGCCCGGGGGGACCGGGAGGCCGGGCGGTTCACCGTCGCGGCTCGGACGTCCCCGCGGGTCAACGCCGCCTTCGTCACCGCGGTGACCGTGGCCGAGAGCCTGGTCGTCGGGTGGTCCGTGGCCGCCGGGGTCGCGCCCTGGTGGTTCCTGGGCGTGCTCGTGCCGCTGGTCTCCCTTCGCGTGGCCCAGCTCGTGATCGGGTTCGTCCTCGGGGACGTCCTGCGGGCCCGGCGCGTGGCGATCCGCACCCACCGCGTCACCGTCGGCGTGCTGATCCTGGCCAACCTGGTCATGGCATGAACGTGGACGTCGCGGTGGTGGGGGCCGGACCGGCGGGCCTCGCGACCGCGTACGCGCTGGACCGGGCCGGGCTCGCGGTCCGCGTCCTGGAGGCGGCCGAGGCGGTGGGCGGGCGGATGCGCACCCTGCGGGCGCGGGGCTGCCTGATCGACACCGGCGCCGAGATGTTGCCGTCGGCGGCCGGCTATCCGGCCACCTGGCGGCTGATCAGGGCGGTCGGCCTCGACGCGGCGGCCGTGCCGAGGGTGCGCGACGCCGTCGGCGTGTGGCGTGACGGGCGGGTCCACCCGCACGTGGGCCGCCCGCTCGGGCTGCTCACCGGCGCGGGCCTGCCGCCGCGCGCCCGGCTCGATCTGGTACGCCTGCGGCTCCGCCTGGCCCGCCATCGCCCCGACCCCGCCGCCACCGTCGCCGACCTGGTCCGGAAATACCATCCCGACCTGCGCGGATTTCTCGTCGAGCCGCTGGTCGCCGGGTTCTTCGGCTGGGACGCCGGGCGCTCGTCCGCCGCCGTGTTCGCCGAGCACCTGACGACCGCCGGAAGCACGAACACCTGGCACACCTACCGCGACGGCATGGACACCCTGGCCCGCGTCCTGGCGGCCGGGCTCGACGTGGTCACCGGGCACGAGGTGACCGGGGTGGTCACGTGCCCGGGAGGGGTGCGGCTGGAGTCGCCGCGGGGGAGCGTGACCGCGCGGGCGGCGGTCCTGGCCGTTCCCGCGCCCGTGGCGGCCCGGCTGCACCCCGGCGCCCCGCCGGAGGAGCGGGCGTACCTGGAGGCGTGCACGTACGCGCCCATGCTCCGGCTCAGTCTCGTCCTCTCCCGGCCGGCGGCGCCCGGCTGGCGCGGGTTCGCCACGCTCGTGCCCGCGGCCGAGGACCCCGTGCTCAACGTGATCACCGTGGACCACCACAAGCATCCCGGCCGCGCCCCCGCGGGCACCGGGCTGATCTCGCTCATCACCTCGCCGCGGGGCACCGCCGCGCTGATGGGCGAGAGCGACGAGAAGGTCGCCGACCAGCTCGTCGGGCGCGCCGAGCGGTTCGTCCCCGGCCTGGCCGGCCGGGTGGCCCGCTTCCACGTGCACCGGTTCCCGTACGGGCTGCCGGAGGCGACGCCGCGCGCCCTGGCGTCGCGGGCGGCGTTCGAGGGGCGTCCGGGATCGGCGGTCGAATACGCGGGCGACTGGGTCGCCCTGCGGCCGTGCAGCGAGGGCGCGGTCGCCGCGGCGGAACGGGCCGCCGCGCGGGTGCTCGCCCGCCTGTCATAACGCCCCCTGTCATAACGGCCCCAGTCATAACGGCCCCAGTCATACGGCCCCTGTCATGGACGCCGCCTGTCATGGACGTACGCGCATGGAGAGATCGCAGATGGCCTTGTTCACCCGGCCCATCGAGTTGGGCACCCTTTTCGACGACCTCGCCGAGCGCGGACGCAGGACCGGCGTGCACGTGAGCCGCCCCCTGGACATCGCCCCCCATCTCGGTACCGACCTCGAAATATCGGACCTGGCGGAGCTGATCAGGGAGGCCGCCGGCTGGCTGGCCGCCGCCGGAGCGCGCCGCGGCGACCGGGTCGCCATCGTCAAGCGCAACCACTGGGACTACGTGCTGCTGGCCTGCGCCGCGGCGCGCATCGGGGCGGTGCCCGCCACGCTGTCCGCGCACCTGACGCCCGATGTGCTGGAGGTCCTGCTCAAACGGCTGGAACCCGCGCTCCTCGTCACCGACTCCGCCCTCGCCGCCGTGCCCGGCGTGGCCTGGCAGGCGCCCCGCACCCTGGTCGTCGACGGCACGGCCGAGGGGCTGCTGTCCCTGGACGACGTCCGCGGCTGGGCCGTGCCGCCGGTGCACCGGCCCGCGCTGGACGACCCGCTGGCCGTCATGCACACCTCGGGGACGACCGGCGTGCCCAAGCTCGTCGTGCACTCGACCCGTACGCTGCTGCGCCGCCTGGCCGGGTTCGAGGCGCACCGATGGCCGGTGCTGGGCAGCCGTCCCGACGACGTCGTGGCCGGCGCCACCTCCTTCGCCCACGGGCGGGCCCTGGCCTGGACCGCGAGCGTGTTGTGGCTGGGCCCGGCCAAGCTGCTGGCCGTCTCCGCCCCCGGCTGGGACGAGGCCGGCCCGTTCCTGGCCCGCCACCGGCCCACGACGCTGGAGGCGCTGCCGGCCACGTACGTGCGATGGCAGCGGCGGGCGCTCGGCGACGGCGGCCCGTTCGCGCGGGTACGCCTGTTCATCAGCACGTTCGACGCCGTGCACCCGCCGACCGTACGCGCCTTCCTGGACGCCACCCGGCACCGGCGGCCGGTGTGGATGCAGGGCTGGGGGCAGAGCGAGACCGGGCCGCTGACCTTCCGCCTCCTCACCCGCAGGTCCCTGGCCGACGACGACGGCCGGCATCCGACCACGCGCGACCTCGGACGTCCGGTGCCCACGCGGACCCGGCTGCGGGTGGTGGACCGCGAGACGTTGCGGCCGGTGCCGCGCGGCGCGAGCGGGCTGGTGGTCTGCCGGACCAAGGCCCTGTGCCTGGGGTACGTCGGGGAGCAGGAACGCTGGCTGGGCAAGCGGCTCGGACGGTGGTGGCACACCGGCGACCTGGGGGCGATCGGCCGTACCGGGCGGGTGCGGTTCGTGGACCGGGAGACCGACACGATCCCGGGCGCGAGCTGCGTCGAGCTGGAGGACGTGATCGACGACCGGCTGCCCGGCGTGCTGGAGTGCGTGATCCTGGGCGTTCCCGGGCGGCCTTCCGTGCCGGTCGTGGTCACCGAGGACGGCGGGCTCGACCGCGAGGCGTGGCGGCGGGCCGTCACCGACCTGCCCGAGCTGGCCGACCCCGTGGTGATCACCTGGGACCAGGTCCCCCGCACCGGCACGGGCAAGGTCCGCAGGACGGCGCTGCGCGAGTTGCTGGGCGAGACCCCGGACACGTACGGCACAGGGCGATGGACGTGACGCCGGGGTCGCGGGCCGTCGCCGAGCGGGAGGTCGTCGCCCGGCCGCTGACGGGGGTGGTCGTGCGGGCGCGCGGCGAGTCGGTCGCGCTGCGGGTGGCCGTCCAGCGGTTGTGCGCGCTGGGCTGCGAGATCCGGTTCGACGGCGCGCCGCCGCCGGCCGAGGCGCCCGCCGGGTGGCTGGAGGTGGCGTCCGCGCCGTTCGGCACGCCGGGGGAGGCGCTGCCGGAGTGCGGGATCGGCTGGTCGGGGCCGGTGGGCGTGCCGATGGCGGGGGAGCACGACGTGCAGGCGGCCTGCGGGATCGCCCACGTGCACGGGCGGGCCACCGGAGGGCCGCGGGCGCTGCGGCTGGACTACGCGTCGGTGTGCGCGGGCGTGCTCACCGCCCAGGCGCTCACGGCGGTCCTGCTCGCGCTGCTGCGGGGCGGGCCCGCGCTGGCGGCGCGCACGTCCGTCGCGCAGGCGGCGCTCCTCGCGCTCACCCAGTACATCGCCGTCGCCACCTGCGAACGCTCCGACCCGCCCTTCCCCGGCCCGCCGGGACGCACGCCGTACTCCGGGGAGGGGCGGGTGCCGCCGTTCCGGTCGGCGGACGGGGTGCGGTTCGAGATCGAGACGTTCGACGCGGAGCGCTGGCGGCGGTTCTGGGCCACGCTGGGCGCCGAACCGATGGCCGTGGCGGGGGGCTGGCCGCCGTTCCAGCAGCGGTTCGCGACGGCGACCTGTACGTTGCCGCCCGCGCTGGGCAGGACGGCCGCCGCCGCCCGGTACCGGGACGTCGTGACGGCCGCCGCGGACGCCGGTGTCAGCGTGCTTCCCGTACGCGACGCGGACGCGCCGCTGGCGCCCTCGCCCGCCTCCCCGTGGCGGCTGCGCGAGCTGACCGGGGCCGTCGGGGAGCCGTCGGCCCTGCCGCCGCTCGCCCAGGACGCCCGTGGCCCGCTGGCTGGGCTGCTCGTCGTGGAGTCCACCAACCGGGTGCAGGGGCCGCTCGCCGGGCACGTGCTCGGCCTGCTCGGCGCGGACGTCGTACGGCTGGAGCCGCCCGGCGGGGACCCGCTGCGCGGGGTGCCGCCGATGGCGGGGCCGACCTCGGCCCGGTTCCTCGCGCTCAACCGGGGCAAACGCGCCCTCGAAGCCGACCTCAAGTCCGGCGCGGGCCGCCGGGCCGCCGTGCGCCTGATCGCCTGCGCGCACGTGTTCCTGCACAACTGGCCGCCCGGACGGGCCGGCGCGTACGGGCTGGACCACGAGGACCTCGCGCCCGTCCGGCCGTCCCTGGTGTACGCGCAGGCCGGGGGATGGGCCGAGGCGCTGCCGCCGCCGCAGCCCATGGGCACCGACTACCTCGTGCAGGCCTACAGCGGGGTGGCGGCGCTGCTGGCCGGGCCCGGCGAGCAGCCCGCGCCGTCCCTGATGACGCTCACCGACGTGCTGGGCGCGCTCATCAGCGCCGAGGCCGTCGTCGCCGCCCTGGTGGCCCGTGCCCGCACCGGCGCCGGCGTACGCGCGGGGACGGCGCTCATCGACGCGGCCCGCCTCCTGCGCACCACCCCGCCCGGGACGGCGCCCGCGCGTCCGCGGGTCACCCCCGTGACGGATCTGGCCGCCATGGCCGACGACCCCGCCTTCGACGGCGTGCTCGACCGCACCCCGCAAGCCGCCTACAGCCGTGCCCCCTGGACGTTCGTGCCAGCCCACCGACACGAGGAGGCCCTCTGAATGCGTACCGACCCACTGCCCTGGACGTCCGCCAACGGGATCGTCCTGGCCGACCGCGTACCCAGGAGTGTGCGCGCGGAATGGACCGCGCGCGGCCTGTGCCCCGATCTGGACCTGTACAGCCTGTTCAGCCGGCACGCGCGGCGGACGCCGGACCGTGAGGCGGTCGCCGACGAGACCGGTTCGCTCGACTTCGCCGCGCTGGACGCCCGCGTGCGCCGGGCCGCCGCCGCCCTGGCCGCCGCCGGGCGGGGGCCGGCCGACATCGTCGCGGTCCTGCTGCCCAACGGGCGCGACGCGGTCGTGGCCGAGCTGGCGGTGGCCGCCGTCGGCGCGGTGGCCCTGCCGATCCCGCACACGCGGGGGCAGCGCGACGTCACGGGCCTGCTGAACCGGTCGCGGGCGGCCGCGCTGATCACCGTGCCGGAGCTGGCCTTGGGGCTGCGGGCCGGGCTGCCGTACCTGGAGCAGACGTGGACGTTCGGCGCGCCCACGCCGGGCACCCGCTCGCTCGACCAGGTGGCCGAGCACGACGTCCGCGCGTGGCGTCCCGCGTGCCCGCCCGCCGAGTGGCCGGCCCGGATCCTGCTCTCGTCCGGCACCGAGTCCGAGCCGAAGATGGTCGCCTACTCCCACAACGCCATGGCCGGCGGCCGGGGCGCCTACCTGCGGGGCGTGCTGGGCGAGGACGGGCCCACCCGCAACCTGCTGCTGGTCTCCCTGGCCTCCTCGTACGGCTCCTGCGGCACGTCCGTCCTGCTGGCCCGCCACGGCGGCACCCTCGTCCTGCGCGCCCGCTTCGACGCCGCCGACGCGTTGCGCGCCGTCGAGCGGCACCGCCCCACCCACCTGTACGGCGTCCCGACGATGTTGCGCCGCATGGCCGACTCGGCGGCCGAGGCAGACCTGTCGTCGCTGCGCCGCGTCGTCACCAGCGCCCAGCCCCTGCACGGCGAGGCCAGGCAGGCGTGCGCCCGCCGCTTCGGCGCGCCGCTCGTCAACGTGTACGGCTCCACCGACGGCGTCAACTGCCACACCGGCCGCACCCCGGACCGGTGGGCCCCCGGCCTGGCCGGAACCCCGGACCCCGCCGTGGCCGAGATCACGATCCGGGACACCGAAGGACATCCGGTGCCGCCGGGCGAGGCGGGCGAGATCTGGGCGCTGGGCCCGATGACCCCCCTGTGCTACGTCGCCGCCCCCGACCTGGACGACCGCTACCGCGCCCCCGGCGGCTGGGTCCGCACCGGCGACCTGGGCCGCCTCGACCCCGACGGCACGCTCTGGGTCCTCGACCGGATCAAGCGCGTCGTGATGCGCGGCGGCCTCAGCATCTCCCCGGCCGAGGTCGAACGCGAGCTCGGCACCCATCCCGACGTCGCCGACGCCTTCTGCGTCCCGGTGCCGGACGACGACCTGGGGGAGCGCATGTGCGCCTGCCTGTCGCCCAGGCCAGGCGCGAGACCGCCGTCCCCGGCCGAGCTGATCGTGTACCTGCGCGAGGAACGCGGCCTGGACCGGCGCAAACTCCCCGAACGGTTCCTCTGGCTGCCCGAACTGCCGCTCGGCCCGACCGGCAAGGTCTGCGCCGCCACGCTCACCCGCCTGGCCGCGCAGTCGGCGGTGCCCGTCCCCAGGAACCCGATGAGGAGCAGCCGATGAGCCGGACGGCCTACATGTTCGGCGACCGCCGTGACCACGTCGCCGAGCAGCACCGGTGCCTGGAGCTGGCCTACGACCCGATGACCCTCGAACGCCTGGCCGAGGCCGGTGTCGGGCCCGGCATGCGGTGCCTGGAGGTGGGCGCGGGCGGCGGCGGCGTGGCGGAGTGGCTGGCCCGTCGTGTCGGGTCGGCCGGGAGCGTGCTGGCCACCGACATCGAGCCCGCCTTCCAGCCCGTCGCCCCCGGGCTGGAGGTGATCCGGCACGACATCGTCCGCGACCCGCTGCCGGAGGCCGCGTTCGACGTGGTGCACGCGCGGCTGGTGCTGCTGCTCCTGCCGGAGCGGCTGGCCGTGCTCGACCGGCTGGTGCGCGCGCTCAGGCCGGGCGGCGTGCTGCAGCTCGACGAGTTCGACATCACGTACGGCCCAGGGCTGCTGATGCCCGGCCCGGACGCGGCCGAGCTCTACGAGACGTTCATGCGGGCCAAGATCCGCGTGATGACGCGCGCCGGGGTGGACGTGGCCTGGGGACGTCACGCGGCGGCCGCGATGCGGCGGGCCGGGCTGACCGGCGTCGACCCCAGGCCCCGGGTCGAGTTGTGGGACGCGCGCTCGCCGGGGGCGCGGCTGGTCGCCCACCACACCAGGCACCTGCGCGACCGGTTCGCCGAGGAGGGCCTGACCGACCGGCAGCTCGCCGACGTGCGCGCGCTGCTGGCCCATCCGGACTTCCGGGCCACCTCGTGCGTGACCTACTCCGTGCAGGGCCGCCGTCCCCTGGAGGCGTCGTGATGCGCATCGACCTGCGCGGCGCCGCGCCCGGCGTGCACTCCGCGATGGCCCGCTTCGACGCCGCCGCGAGCGGGGAGCTGGATCCGGCGCTCGCCGAGCTCGTCCGGGTGCGCGCCTCGCAGCTCAACGGCTGCGAGGTCTGCCTCGGCATGCACACCCGCGCCGCCCTGGAGGCGGGCGAGGACGGGGAACGCCTGCGCACCCTCGCCCTCTGGCGCGACAGCACCCTGTTCACCGGGCCCGAACGCGCGGCGCTGGCGCTCACCGAGTCGATGACCAGGATCGAGCAGGCGGGGGTGCCGGAGGAGGTGTTCGACGCGGCCCGCGAGCACTTCGACGAGACCCGGCTGGCTCACCTGCTGTGGACGATCGCCGCCATCAACGTCTGGAACCGGATGGCGATCGCCGCCGGTCCGCCCGCCGGGTAGGCCGCGGCTGTGGCACGATCAGGGCATGCGATCCCGTACGGAGGTGGCCTTAGCGGGCCTGAGCCCATGGCGACGGGCACGCCCCTGACGGCGACCGGACCGCCGCGCTTCCTCGTCACAGCCAGGGCACCGATCTTCTCCTTCGCGGACTCGTCCAAGACGGCGGACGTCACGCCGCGACGGGCGCCTTCGTGGCGAACGTGCCGCCGCCGCCCGGGTGAGGGCGACTCACCGGTCGCCGCGTGGTGAGCGGTCAGGTGCCCAGGTGCTGGACCTCGTGTTCCCACTGGTCGCGGGGCTGGGTGTGCAGGCGCCAGTAGTGCTCGGCGATGTCGTCGGGGTCGAAGCCGGTGCCGGGGGCGACCACGCCGGCCACCGTGACGCTGGCCACGTGGACGCCGTCCGCGCCGTACTCCTGGTCGAGCAGCCTCACCAGGGTCCGTACGCCGGCCTTGCCCAGTGACAGGCTCACGTACTCCGGCTTGGGGTACGGCATGCCGCCCGTGACGATGAACGTGCCGCCGCCCCGCCGGGCCATCCCCGGCGCCACGTGGGCGGCGGCGGTGAGCGCGCCGACGACGTTGACCGCGTACGCGTCGAGCTGGGCGCGCGCCGGCAGCTCCCCGGGCCGGTCGGCCTGGACGATCGCCGCGTTGTAGACCACGACGTCGGGCGGGCCCAGCTCGGCCGCCGCCTTGTCGAGCGCGGCGCGCAACGCGTCCTCGTCGGTGCTGTCGGCGACCGCCGTGGCGACCGGCACGCCGTACGCGGAGAGGGACGCCGCCGCGGCCTCCACGGTCCGCGCGCTCCGCGCGATCAGGGCGACCGGCAGCCCCTCGGCGGCGAACCGGCGCGCCACGGCCTGCCCGATCCCCGGCCCCGCTGCGATGATCACTGCTCCGGACACCTTCATCTCCCATCCGTATCGCCGACAACGGGCACGATAAAGGTTCACACCAATATGAAGGTCAACCCCGGAGGTTCCATGCGAATCGGGCGATCTCGCCCGGCAGGCCGTCCGCGAGCCCGCAGGGAGGGAACGTTCGCCCAGGTGAGAGGATGGACGGCATGGATTTGGGTGCCATCCGGACGATGGACCGCGAGGAGTGTCTGGCGCTGCTGGCCACGGTTCCCGTGGGGCGGGTGGCGTGGGCGCGGCCGGGCGGCACGATCATCGTCCTGCCGGTGAACTTCACGCTCGACGCCGACACCGTCGTGTTCCGGATCCCGCCCGGCCGCATCCTGGAGGCGATCGAGCATCACGTGCCGATGGCGTTCGAGATCGACGACATGGAGCCGGCGATGCGCACCGGGTGGAGCGTGCTGGTGACCGGGGCGGCGGAGGTCGTCCGGGATCGGGAGGAGGCCGGGCGGCTGGAACGGCTGACCGGCGCGCCCTGGCCGGAGCTGGCCGACCCGGTGCTCGTCCGGCTGCCGTTGCACCGCATGTCCGGCCGCCGCCTGCCCCTGCATCCGGGTGGGGTGGTGGTCGAGCGTCTCGACCAGGAGGCGTGAACCCGGGGCGGCCGGGCTCACACCGGCGGGACGAACGCGGCGTCGATCGGGGCGGCCGGGCCGATCGCGTTCTCGGCGTCCCAGCGGTGGACGGCCGCCTCGATGGCCTGCATGCGCCGCCAGAACCCGACGGTCTGCTCCCGTGACCACGTCCAGGCGGGGTCGTCCGGGGAAGCGGCGGCGAACCGCGCCGAGATGGATGACCAGGTCGGCGACCGACCACCCGGGACACGACGGCACCAGGGGCGCGCCGCCCGCCGCGGTCGCCCGCCGCGCGGCTGCCTCGAACGCCCGTACCTCCCGGTGGAACTGCGCGACATGATCCATGGGCTCGTCTCCGATCAGCCGGGTCCGCATTCCGGATGTGGTTGTGCGCGGGAGGGATCGGCTCGAAACTGTACCGGTCAGCCGGTACAGTAACGGCTGTGCCACGACCCAGTTCCAAGGATCGGCTGCTCGACGCCGCCGCCGACGTGCTGCTGACGGAAGGGGCGGAGTCCCTGACGCTGGAGGCGGTCGCCCGGCGGGCCGGCGTCTCCAAAGGCGGCCTGTTCTACCACTTCCCGACCAAGCAGGCCCTGGTCGCCGCCATGGTCGCGCGGCTGACCGACGCCTTCGACGCGGCGCTGGCGACGGCGGCCGGCCGGCCGGGCGACTTCCTGCGGGCGTACGTACGGGCCACCGTCCCCGAACGGCACACCGCCTCCGTCCCGGCCGACCGGGTCACCGCCGCGCTCCTGGCGGGCGTGCTGGTCGACCCGGCCGGGCTGGAGCCGCTGCGCGAACGGTTCGCGGCCTGGCAGGCCCGGCTGGCCGACGACGGCATCGACCCGGCCGCCGCGACCGCCGTCCGGCTGGCCGTGGACGGGTGGTGGGCCGCCCGCCTGCTCGGCCTCAGCGAACCCGGCCCCGACCTGCACGAACCCACCCGCCGCTACCTGATGGAGGCCATCGACCGTGCTGCGCGCGACTAAGGCGTTGATGTTGCTGACGGACCTGGGCTTCGTGGCCTACTTCACGGTCACCGGCCTCGGCCTGATCCCGCCCGAGTGGGCCTTCGCCGACTACGCCGATCCGCTGATGGTCGACTGGAACTGGTCGTTCCTCTGGATCGACCTCCTGGCCAGCGCCACGGGCCTGACCAGCCTGTGGCTCCTGCGCCGCCGCTCGCTTGCGGGCGAGCCGCTGATGCTGGTCTCGCTGGTGCTGACGATGGCCTCGGGGCTGATGGCGATCGCGTTCTGGACGATGCGCGGCGACTTCTCGCCCGCCTGGTGGATCCCCAACCTCTACCTGCTGCTCTTCCCGCTGCCGGCCATCGCCGTGCTCACCGCCCGGGGAAGAAGTCCGCGCCCTGGACGTCTTCCATCGCCCTGACGAACTCGGGGTCGGTCAGGCGGCGCTCCGCCTCCTCGGCGGAGACGTCCTCGATGTGGGCCTGGATCCACCCGCGAGGACTGGCCGCCCGCCTCACCCGCGCGAGCGCTCCAGGAACTCCAGCACCAGCGGGCTCGCCACCTCGCGGAACTCCTCGAAGTAGGCGTGCCGGGCGCCCTCGATGAGCCGCAGCTCCGCTCCGGGGACGCGCCCGGCCAGCAGCGGGGCGTTGGCGGCCGGGTTGAACAGGTCGTCGGTGCCGTGCACGACCAGCGTCGGGGCGGTGATGGCGGGCAGGACGGCCCAGGCGTCGTGCCCGGCGCTGGCGCCCAGGTGGCGGCGGCGGGCGTGGGCGGGCATGCCGGGATCGCCCACCGTGCGGTACGGCCCGGGGTGCGTGGCCAGCCAGCCCGGCGTGTACATCAGCTCCAGCAGCGTCCGTCCGGCGGCGGCCCGGTCGGGTTGCGCCAGCGCCTTGCGCACGTCGTCGCCGCGTTCCAGGCCGTGGACGCCGCCGGGGGAGGTGCAGCCGAGCACGAGCGCCCCCACCCGGCCGGGATGGTCGGCGGCCAGCCACTGGGCCACCCGGCCGCCCATCGACGTGCCGTAGACGTCGGCGCGGGTGACACCGAGGTCGTCGAGCACGGCCAGCACGTCTTCCGCGAACCCGCGCGTGGTGTACGGCTCGTCGGGCTTGTCGCTGTCGCCGGTGCCGCGGTAGTCGAAGGTGATCGTGCGGTGGGCGCGGTCGAAGTCGTCGCGGACCGGGTCCCACCAGCGGTGGTTGTTGGCCTGGCCCTGGAGCAGCACGAGCGCGGGGCCGCTGCCGCGGACCTGGTAGGACAGCTTGACGCCGCCCGTCGTCATGGCGAAAGGCACGCCTTCGATGGTGCCACGACGGCGGTCGTGCCCTTGACGGAGTGAGTACTCACTCCGTACCGTTGAAGGCATGACGAACGAGACGAGCCGGCGGCGAGCGCCGGCGATGAGCACCGAACGACGCCGCGAGATGATCGTCAAGGCCGCCCTCCCCCTGGTGGTCGAGTACGGCACCTCCGTGACCACCGCCCAGGTCGCCCGCGCGGCCGGCATCGGCGAGGGCACGATCTTCCGAGCCTTCGGCGACAAGGAGGCGCTGCTCGCCGCCTGCATGGCGGAGGCGCTGCGGCCCGACGACACCCTCGCCCACGTGTCCGGGATCTCCCTCGACCTGCCGCTGGCCGACCGGCTGGTGGAGGCGGCCGAGGCGCTGCGCGGCTACCTGGCCAGGATGGGCGCGGTGGCGGGCGCCCTCGCCACCACGGGCGGCCTGCGCCGCCCCGCCCCCGGAGACGGGCAAGACGAGCGCCCCGCCCCCGGCGACGCGGAAGGCGAGCGGCCCGCTTCGGGAAGCGGGGAAGGCGAGCGGCCCGTCACCGGGAGGGAGGCGTCGATGGCGGCCTCCCGGGAGGCCCTGGCCGGGCTGTTCGAGCCCGAGCGCGACCGGCTCAGGCTGGCCCCCGAAACCCTGGCCGAGGCGTTCCAGTTCATGGTGATGGCGGCCGGCCGCGGCCCGTCCCCGCTCGGCTCGGCGGAGCTGGTCGACCTGTTCCTGAACGGCGCGCTCACTGGCGGCGAACGTCCTTGACCGCAGGAAGATCGCGACCCCGGAGAGGAGGAGACGGCGGCGGCCGTACAGGTCGGAGAAGCGGCCGTAGATGGGGACGCTCACGGAGGAGGTGAGCAGGTAGGCGGTGATCAGCCAGACGTACCAGGCGTCCTGCTGCCGCTCTACCTCCAGGACGTACGCGGCTACTCGGCCACGGTCTCCGGCCTGCTGCTGCTGCCGATGCTGGTGGGCATGGTCGCCGGGAACCGGCTCACGGCGGTCCTCGTGCTGCGTTCCGGCCACACCAGGCCGGTGCTGCTGGTCCGCGAGACCGGGCTCCCCGCCAGGCGGCCCGCTCCCGCCAGGACCTGGGCCGCCGCCGGGGGGTGGGCGGAGAACAGGGGAAACGCGGGGAATGTTCCGGGAGGGACCCCCGTTACATAGACCGTGGCCGGTGTGTCCAGTGTCCCCGGGCCTCACCTATTGCCTTCGCGGACTACCGTTCGGCTGGAGCCGCGTTGTGCCTTTCGCCGAGAGGCGACCTGCACACCGGTACACGCACACGTGGAAGCCCGCCCTCTCCGGAGGGCGGGCTTTCGCGTCTGCTACGCCGGGCGGTTCTTGACGTAGTACGGGTCGGTGACGCCGCCGGGGCAGGCCACCTCTTCGGTGTCCAGGTGGGTCAGCTTGGCCCCGGCCTGGTACGCGCTCTGCAGGAATTCCAGCACGCCCGCCACCGGATCGCCCATGGCCCGCACGTCGTCGTAGCGCAGCACGGCCAGATGGCTGCCGCGCGCGGGCAGCCACTCGGCCTGGCCGGGCTCCAGCGGCTCCCGTTCCAGCCCCTGGGGCTCGGGCGCGGTGTAGGAGTAGAACGCCGGCCAGGGCCGTTCCTTGTCGCCGAACCAGAACCCCGCGCTGATCACCTCCCGGCTGTACGCCTCGCGCGTGACGGGGTCGGCTTCCTCCGGCACCTCGGCCGGTCGGCCGGTGAAGAGGGTGACCGCGATGTCGAACGTGTGCCAGAAGTGGTGCACCGGGCTGACCTTGCCGCCGAAGTCCGCGGCGAACCGGTCGAGCAACTGCGCCACCTGCGACAGGATCCGCCAGTAGCGGTTGATCAGGACCGGGTCGTAGTGCGCGTGCCGGGTGTCCTCGGCGAACGGCGTCTCGTCCTCCAGGTCGTACGGGACCGCCCAGATCTCCGGCCGGATCCCCAGGTCGGCCAGCGTCTGGAAGAGCCGGGACTGGAACGTGGCCACCGACAGCCCGATCAGGCTGAACTCGGCGCTGCGGCCGTCGAGGACGTCGATCACCAGGCGGTGGCGGACGAGGTCGAAGTCCACGCAGAACAGGGGCTGCTCGGCGAGCCCGCCCATGGGACGCGTCGTCAGGCCACGCCCGGTCAGATGGAACGGCACCTGCCACCAGTGGTTGCGCCGGTTACTCACCGTCAGACGGATTTTCCCGACGATCTGCGCGAAGCGGTGGAAGGTCTCCTTGGTGTCGGCCCACTCTTCGAGTGGCATGGCCGGAAAGAGCTCCATGTATCTATCGTAACTACACTCCGTAATCATTCATCGGGGGGTCTCCGCTAATATCCGGCTTGAAGGGTGGTTCAAGTCGAGGAGCCGGGGCATGCGGGACACGTTGATCGACATTGGCGAGGTGGCCAGGCGTACCGGGCTGGCCGCGTCCGCGCTGCGCTTCTACGAGCGCAAGGGGCTCATCGAGGCCGAGAGGCGCAACGGCCTGCGCCGCGTCTACCTGCCCGAGACGCTCGACCGGCTGGCGCTGATCACCTGCGCCCGCGACGCCGGGTTCACGCTGTCGGAGATCGCCGAGTTCCTGCGGGCCCGGCCGGCGGACACGCGGTTGCGCGAGCGCATGGCCGCCAAGGAGCGCGAGGTCGACCAGCGGGTGCAGCAGCTCACCCGGCTGCGTGACAGCCTGCGTCACGCGGCCGTGTGCGAGCACGACCCGCTGGTCGAGTGCCCCGAGTTCAAGCGCGCCGTGAAGGCCGTCAGCCAGAGCTGACGTACTTGCGCGGGCGCAGGGCGTGGGCGCGCAGCGCGGCGAGGGCCGCGTACTGGCCGGGCCTGGCCATCCGTACGGCCAGGTCGTCGCTGAAGGCCAGGCCCAGCGCGGTGAGCTGGGAGACCAGGTCGGCGACCGGCGCGGCGACGTCGTCGAGGCTGGTGGCCGGGTGCCAGCCCTCGCCGCCCACCACCTCGGCCACCCGTTCGCGCAACTCGGCGGGTGACATCAGGACGCCGTCGGCCAGCAGCATGAGCGCGGCCTCGCGGGCCGAGACCTCGAACTCGTGCTCGCCCCTGGCCAGCAGCAGCCGGGTGACCGCCTCCCACATGGCCTCCGCCGAGCCCAGCAGGTGGCGGCCGTAGTCGGTGATGGCCAGCCGGGTGCCGTCGCGGCTGATCGCGCCGAGCTCGCGTTCGGCCAGCTCGCGCAGCCGCAGCGCCGCGGGGGAGGGGGCCAGCCGGAGCGGCAGGCTGCCCTCGGAGGCGGCCAGGGAAAGCAGCTTGCGCAGGGCGGGCAGGGGCTGTGGCGTGACCGGCGCGTGCAGGCGCACCTCGAACGGCTGTGCCAGCTCCCGCCGGGCCGGGCCGCGCCCGAGCACCCAGCGGTTGAGCCGTTCGCCGTGCACGCGGTTGAGCCAGCTGTCGCCGCCCAGTTCGGCGCGGGGTTCGGTGAGCCAGCGGCGGGTGAGCGCGGTGCGGTCGAGGTCGTCGCCGGCGACGATCGCCAGCTCCAGCGCCGCCGAGCAGGCCACGTGCGCGCCCAGCTCCTCCGGGCCCATGATCATGCTCCATTGCAGCTCGGGCACGTCGGGCGGGAGCACGCCCGTGGCCTCCAGGGCCTTCTGGTAGGCGCTGGTCCCGGCGTCCTCGCCCTCCTGGGCGTAGGTGCGCAGGATCTGGACGGTCGTGGGCGACACGCAAAGGGCGGCGTAGCGTTCCATACCGCCGAGTTGCAGCAGCCGCCCGAGCGAGCGGGACAGACGTTCGTGGTCGCCTCCGGGCCGGAGCGGGCCCACCTTGATCGGAAGCGTGTACCAGAGGAACTCGCAGACGTCGAGCTGGGTCACCGTCTCCAGCGGCTCCCCACCCGTCAACCATTCGACGGCGGTCCTGGCCTCCTCGGCCAGGTCCGGCTGAGATCGCTCCAACTCGGCGAGAAGGGCGGTGACATCCGGTGCACTCATGCCTCGAAGTTTGCCGTATCGCACCCAGCCCTGACGATGACCGAATGCGGTGCGTATTGGGTCTTGCACAGCGACTACCCTACGAAACCGATGTTTACCTACAGTGAGCGGGTCAGATCCACCGTTTGTCGAACAGCATCCGGGCCTTCCACTCGGTGTACGGGATCACCTCGGCGGACAAGATCGGGTGCAACCACCAGAAGTTGATCAGGGCCAGCAGCGCGTACGCGCCGACCACCGCGGCACCCAACGTGCGGCGCATCGGCATGGCCCCGGCGGCCGTCGGCGTGGCGGGCCCGATCAGCAACCCGGCGCACAACGTCAGCGCAAGGATCATGAACGGCACCATGGGGATCGCGTAGAACAGGAACATCGTACGGTTCTCGGAGATGGCGAAGTAGAACCAGGGCAGCCACCCCATCGCGTACGCCAGCAGCACCGCCCCCGCCCGCCAGTCGCGCGAGGAGACGTACCAGGCGATCAGCGCCACCAGCGCGGCCAGCGCGCCGAACCAGATGACCGGCGTGCCCACGCCGAGCACCGCCTCCGAGCAGTCCTTGACCCCGCACACGTTCTGCTTGCCCTCGTAGAAGAAGGCCACGGGACGCAGCAGCAGCGGCCACTGCCACGGCTCCGACATGTACGGATGGGACGTCTCCAGCCCGTTGTGGAAGGTGAAGACCTGCCACTGGTAGTGGATCCAGGAGCGCATGGAGTCGAACAGGAAGAAGAAGGGGCCGGAGGAGGTGGCCTGGTCCCAGTTGCGGCCGTAGCCGTTGGCGGAGGCGAACCAGCCGGTCCAGGTGGCCATGTAGGCGATGAAGGGGACGACGGT
>NZ_JBIUBJ010000025.1:0-123657 GCF_044547985.1 Nonomuraea sp. NPDC052265 | reverse complement strand
CCTAGAGAAACGCCTCTCAGGCGCCCTCACCCATGTCCGCACAGGTCAGACCCCAGATTCGTGACTCTAGGACGCTGAATTACGCGGAACACAGGATCAATAGACGAACTGGACTCCGAACGACTCGAGCTCTCCTAAAGCGGGTGCCGCAGGTTTGTATTCTGCCGGCGGCCATGCTTGGCCAGTAGCAAAGCGCCCTTGACCGGTGGAAACTCCAGTCAGGGGCTTCTTGATGTGGCCGGTGCTGTACGGCTGTGGCTGGGCCTTTGCGGCTGATCCATCCCAGCACTGATCCCCGCATCGCACGTCATCAACACGCCTCCTGTGGAGACGTTCACGCTACGGTCGCCGGGAAGGCAGACGTCGCCTACCTGGTGGGCTCGCGCCAAGCGGTGGTTTGCTCGGTCGAGTTGTTGGAGGGTTTGCGCGCGCGGATTGGCGGATGGTCAAGGGTTTCCGGCATGGTACGGGCGCCTGCGTGTCTGGTTGACGATGGCGAGTCCGTTGCGGCTCTTGTGGAGGGGGGCGGGGCCGTGGGCGGCTTGGAGGTCGGTGTCTTCGGCGGGGAGAGGGGGCGGCTGGTCAGTGGGGTTGCGGGGTGGGGCGGGGCTTGGGCGTTGACAATTGTTGCATTGGCGACAGAATACACATATGAACAGTTCTTCAGGTGAGAATGTGTTGGTGGTGGACGGCTGCACCGTCAAGGTGGTGGACGCCGACCGGGTGTCCGCGGTGTGCGAGCGGATGCCCGCTGCCGAGGACCTCGCCGACACGGCGGACATCTTCGGCCTGCTGTCCGACCCCAACCGGCTGAAGCTGCTGGTCGCCCTGCTGGACGGCGAGTTGTGCGTGTGTGACCTGGCGGCGGTGACCGGGCAGAGCGAGTCGGCGGTCTCCCACGCGCTGCGCCTGCTGCGCGCGCACCGTATCGTGGCCGCTCGCCGTTCGGGCCGGATGGCGTACTACCGGCTGGAGGATCCGCACGTACGGATGCTGCTGGACCTGGCGCTGGCGCACACCGAGCACACCGAGGCCATCCATCCCGAGCGGGAGGGCGGCCGCTGATGGGCGCGGGACACGGGCACGCGGCGGGCCGCCACCGCTGGCGGCTGGCGGTCTCGTTCGTCCTGATCGGCGGCTTCTTCCTGGTCGAGCTGGCCTACGGCCTGATCTCGGGTTCGCTGGCCCTGATGTCGGACGCCGGGCACATGGCCGCCGACGTGGTCACGCTCGGCGCGGCACTGATCGCCACCCGGATCGCCACCCGTCCCGACACCACCGGCCGGCGCAGCTACGGCTCCTACCGGGCCGAGGTGTTCGCCTCGTTGCTGGCCGTGGTGCTCATGCTGGGCGTCGCCGTGTACGTGGTCGCCGAGGCGATCGGCAGGAGCATCGGCCCGGCCGAGGTCTCCTCCGGGCCGATGCTCGTGGTGGGCGCGCTCGGTCTGGTGGTCAACCTGATCGCGCTGTTCCTGCTGCGGTCCGGCGCGAGTGAGAGCCTCAACGTCAAGGGCGCCTACCTTGAGGTGGTGGCCGACACCGCCGGCTCGGTCGGCGTCATCGCGGCGGGCTGGCTGATCGCGGCGACCGGCCAGGTGTTCTGGGACACGGTCATCGCACTGGCCATCGGCGTGTTCGTCGCCGTACGCGCGATCTCGCTCGGACGGCAGGTGTTCGCGGTGCTCGGCCAGCACGTGCCCGAGGGCATGGACGCCTCCGTCGTGGCGGCCGACCTGGCGGCCATCGAGGGTGTGCGCGACGTGCACGACCTGCACCTGTGGACGCTGACCTCCGGCATGAACGTCGCCACCGCCCACCTCGTCACGGGCGACCAGAGCGACAACCACGCCGTCCTCGACCAGGCCCGCGACCTGCTCCGTACCCGTCATGGCGTCGCGCACGCGACCCTGCAGGTGGAGCCGGACGGCCACACCGGCTGCGACGAGGTCGGCTGGTAGCCGGGGCCTACTTCGACGGCCGCCGGTAGAGCCAGGTCAGGCGGGGTTCGAGCACCCATTTGAACAGGCCGCGGGTCTGCGGCAGGCACAGCACGATGGTCAGGGCGAAGCAGCTCGACAGGATGGCCAGGGCGCCGAGCGGCCCGAAGAGCCAGGGGAAGGACAGCCACCCCTGCTCCTTGGCGACGAGGACGACCACGCCGTGCAGCAGGTAGCAGTACAGCGTGCGGGTGCCGAGGTCGGTGAACCAGGTCTCGCGCCGGGGCACCAGCGCCAGGACGGCGACGGGCTTGACCCGGCGCCCGCCGAGCAGGTCGAAGTGCTCCGGACGCAGCACGAGCCCGATGACGAAGAAGGGCATGGGCCCAAAAAGCGGTCCATGCTGAAGTCGCCGGAGATCTCCGAGAAGCGCCCGCGACCAGGTAGATCACGATCGCCACCGGCACCGGGTACTTCATCCGCTTCCACACCGGTGTGGACAACCGCCAGAACAGCAGCGCCAGCAGGTACCAGTTGAGCCAGGCCGGATCGATGATCGTCAGGCTCCACTTCCGGGCATCTGGGCGAACTGCTGCCCCATGCCGGGCATGTTCTGGGGGCCCTGCCGCATCCAGGCCATGCGCGGTCCCGGCGCGGCCTGGGACAGACCCCACATGTCCAGCCAGGCGTACATCTGCCCGATCTGCTGTTGCTGGGTGGTCGCGAGGTCGTAGGCGAGCGTCCGGACCTCGCGGTCGGTGGTCCGGTCGCGGATGATCAGTGCCAGCTGTACGACCTGCGCGTGGTGGGCCTGCATGTCACGGGCGAAGCCGGCCTCCACCGACATGTCCCCGGGCCGGCCCGGGTACCAGAGCCGCAGGCCGAGCCCGGACAGCGCGAGCGTCAGCACGGGCGCGGGCGGCGCGATCGCCCAGCGCCACCGGCAGCAACGCCACCCCGGCGGCGGCGAGCCAGCCGATCATCGTGCCGATCCGATCTCCTCGTCCAGCGCCTAGCGCAGGGCCGCGGCCACCTCGGGCGTCACCGTGCCGACGAACCGCTGCACCGCCGCCACCGCGTCGCCGGCCTCCTCCAGCGCCGCGCGCATGGCTTCGGCGACGAAGGCGTCCTTGCCCGCGGTCGCCTTGTAGAGATGGGCCCGTCCGACGCGCTCGCGGGAGACCATGCCCTTGTTCGCCAGGCGCATCAGCACGGTCAGCACCGTCGTGACGGCTGGACGGGACGGCAGACCGGCTGCCAGGTCGTGGGCGAACATGCCGTGCGGATACCGCCACAGGGCTTCCATGATCGATCGTTCAAGGTTGCCGAGCTGCATCCTGCCCCTCCCTGCGGCCTCTCCCCCGGAAGAAGGCTATGGCAGGACGGCGACGTGCACGAAGGCCGTGCAGTGATCTTCGCGGGCACTCAACCGAAGGGCCGCGTGTAGAGGGAGAAGGACTTGTCCCGTACGGGGCCTCGGGTCAGGCCCATGCACAGCAGCGGCCCGGCGCCGGGGGATGCGAGGACGGCGAGCCCTTCGGGTTCGCGGGGGACGAGATTCCTGGCCGTACGGTCCAGGACCTGCTGTTCCACCTTGCCGCTGGGCAGGTGGACGCGGTAGATGCGGATGTTCCCGGGCGAGGAGACGGGGTTGGCGGGGCCGTAGGCGCTGCCGAGCAGCTGGTAGGCGTGGTCGGCGTGCAGGGCCATGCCCTGGAAGGGCAGTGCGAGCGCGGCACCGGGCTGGGGAAGGTCGGCGAGCGGGCGAAGGTCACCGGAGGCCGTGCGGCGCAGGTCCAGAAGCCGGAGGCGTGGCTCGCCGGCGAGCTTGTAGCGCAGCAGCAACCGGCCGGAGCCGGGATCGAGGGTGGGGGCGTTGCTCGTCGAGCCGGGTAGCGGCCGGAAGGTGGTCAGGCACGGGCTGTCAGGGGTCAGGACGGCACCTTCGATGAAGGAGAAGCGGCAGATGCCGCGGCCGTAGCCGGAGGCCGGGCTGGCGTCCCACTCGGTCCACAGCATGATGTCGGGGCCCGTGGTCTGTTGAACGCCAATGGCGCCGCCGTGACCGAAACCCAGCAGATACATCGATCCGGTGAGCGTGCCGTCCAGGGAGAGCCGGTTGAGGCACAGATCGCCGCGCCGGGCGCGTTCGGCGTGGGTGCGGGTGCGGCGTTCTCCGTCCAGGCGGACGCCGCCTTGCATGAGTTGAAGGGCGTACAGGAGCTTGTTGCGTTCGTCGAAGGCGAAGGACTGCAGCACGGTGCTGTGCAGCAGCCGGCCGCCCCGCAGCAGGATCCGGCCGGTGGAGGGGAGGTTTCCCGAGTCGGCCGCCGGCGGTGGCGCCAGGGCGGCGGGCGGCCTGGACGGTGACAGATCCATCGCGGCGACCAGCGCGGCGATCGCCCCCGAACGCAGCACCTCGCGACGGGTCGGCGGCGGCTGCGGAACCATCAGGTCCGCGGACGGGGCCGCGTGAGCCGGGTGTCGCTGAGGATGTAGTGCGCCGAGACGTAACCGGGTTCGTCGGCCAGGCGGTACCAGCGCGCATCACCGTGGACGCGGCTGCCCAGGACGACACGAGCGAGGTCCACCAGACTTCCGGCGGGACGGCGGCCGATGACCGGGTAACCGACCCCGGGCCCGAGGTGCACGGTCAGCGGCGCGCGATGCCCGGTCACCCGTCCCTGGGCGTGCGTCATGGCGATGACCACTCTGGGGGCGGCCTGGGCGTGCTCGGCGGCCCGCACAGGTGGTGCGGCGGAGGCGGTTGGCGCCGTGACCAGAGCCACGGCGAGTGCGAGTGGGCGCACGAACGAGTTATTCACCAAGCCCTCCTGATGACAGCACGACCTGATTGGGGGCTGATCAGCTCTTGATGCGTCGGGCGTTTCGTGGACGGCTGCCGGGGGCTGCTTCCAAGGTTCCCGCTGGGGCGTCTGGCCCCGTCGGTGCCCGTGGTGGTGTCCTGGCGGCCTGGCGGGTCCCTTGCCGCCGCCCCGGGGCACGGCCAGGCCTCCGTGCCGGCGCGCGCAGGCGAGTGCTTGCCTTGCCGACGGGGTCTTCCGGGGCGCCCGGCCGGGCGTTGATCACGTGCCGTGGTCGCCGTCGTGGCAGGTGGCCGGCTGGTGTGCGGGTGACTTGTCGGCAGTGGCCGCAGCGGTGGTCACGACCACGGCGGCGTCGGGCCACGGGGCGTGATGGGTGGGGCCGTGCGGGTCGGGACAGTGCGGCGTCAGGCGTTGCAGGGCGCCGTCCTCGTCGAAGGCGTGGCTGCCGGGCGTGGCGTGGTCGACCTGCAGCGTGGTGTGCCCGATGTCGTGGCGTTCGCGCAGCAGCCGCTCGACGGCCAGGCGGGCAGCGTGACAGTCGGCGCCGGGAACGACCAGCACGTGTGCCGACAGCGCCGGATAGCCGGAGGTGACCTCCCAGATGTGCAGGTCGTGCACCTCGATCACGGTGTCGATCGCGGCGATCTGGCGGCCCACCTCGGCCGGGTCCAGCCGGGCGGGGGCGGCCTCCATGAACACCCTTCCCGCGTCGCGGACCAGACCCCATCCGGCCTTCAGCATCAGGGCGGCGACCACGAGGGCGGCGATGGCGTCGGCGCGGTACCAGCCGGTCAGCCAGACGACCAGGCCTGCGAGGGTGGTGGCGATGAAGGCGTACAGGTCGTTGAGTATGTGCTGGAAGGCGCCTTCGACGTTGAGGCTGGAGCGGTTGGCCTTGGACAGCAACCAGGTCGCGGCGATGTTGACGGCGATGCCGACCAGCCCGGTCACCATCACGAACAGACCTTCGACCGCGGGCGGCTCGATCAGGCGGCGGACGCCCTCGAAGGTGAAGTACGCCGCGAGCAGCAGCAGGGTGATGCCGTTGACCTGGGCGGAGATGATCTCGGCGCGCTTGAGGCCGTAGGTGAAGCCGCCACGGGGTGGCCGGGCCGCGATCCGCATCGCGACCAGCGCCAGCACGATCGCCATGGCGTCGGTGAGCATGTGCCCGGCATCGGAGATCAACGCCAGCGAACCGGCGATCAGGCCGATCACCACCTCCACGGCCATGAAACCGGCGATCAGCGCGAGCGCTCCCCGCAGGTAGCGCCGGTCGGCATCCGCGCTCACCCCGTGCCCGTGCCCGTGCCCATGGCCGTGTCCGCGGTGATCGTGGTCATGGCGGTGGTCGTGCCCCTGCTGCTCAGACATGCCTGGAGCTCCTCGGAGGGTGGGTGACGTGGAAGATTCCGATGACGGGGTCGCGGACACCCGGCTCACGCGGTCGTGGCCGGGGCGTCCGGATCCGTACCGGGTCGGCCGGCACCGACGGAAGCCCGGTGTCCTGCGCGATGGCCACGGAAGGCAGGACGCAGCGGGCGGCCCCGGTGTCGGCACGAGCCACGACACCTGACTGAATGTTCATATGTACAGATGCTGGCTGTTGTCGCCCCGAAGGTCAAGAGGCCATGTCGGGTGATCCGTCAGGATCAGGATTTACTCCTGAACATCTGATCAGATGTTTAAACTTTCGGTAATGCGTCAACCACACACCGTAGAAGTTCGCCGGTCGGCCCGGTTCGCGTTGTACAGATTCCCCGCACCGGTGCAGCCACGCGCACAGGAAGGGCTCGTTCCATGAGAACCGTCCGCTCTCCAACCGCCAGGTGACCCCCACGCACGCGTCCCCAAAGCGGCGCCACCGAGCGAAGGGAAGACCAGTGACCGAGCCCCACGACCACCATCACCACGAGGGCCACGAGGGCCACGACCACCCCACGGCGCCCTGTGTGCCCGGCGGTGAGGCCGACTGCGCCGACGATCACACCGCGATGACCGGGCAGGACCAGGGCTGCGGCGCCGGGCACTGCCACGACGACCACGGCACGACCGCGTCCTAGCCGCCACGGCGGCCCGCACCTCGGCGGTCGGACCGTCACCCCACGCTCGCGCGGCCGATCCCGCTCCGGCTCGTCCATGGACGACGCCGGAGCGCCCCGCGCCCTGCCTAGTCACGACATCGAGACGACGGTGAAAGGCTGGATCAGTTCCTCATGCACGCCGAGCACGAAGAGCACGACCATGGCCACGAGCACGACCGTGGCCTCCACCTCCCCCACAGCCACGCCGCCCTCGACGGCGCCACCACACCACCGCTTCCGGCGGGCCCGTCCGGCCGGCTCGCCCTGCTGACCGCCTCCGCGGTGCACCACCAGGTCTTCACCGTCGTCCGCCTGCGCTCCGGCTACGACCTGGCCGAGGTGGACGCGTTCCTGGCCCAGGTGGAGACCACGCTCAACCTGCTCTGGCAGGACAACACCCAACTTCGCGAACGCCTCGGCGCCGCCCCTCCCGCGAGCACGCCCACCGACGCCGGCGTGCTCGCGGCGGCGCATCGCAGCGCCCAGGAAGCCCTGGAGTCCGCCCAGCGGGAAGCCCGCCAGATCCTCGCCGAAGCCCACGCCGACGCCGAACACCTGCGCCGCGAGGCCACATCGGCCGCCGACGCGCTGACCCACGCCACCCGCCAAGCCCTGGACGAACAGATCGGCCGGCTCGAACGCGCCATCACCGAGCAGGGCCGAAGCCTGCAGCACAACCTGCACACCCAACTCGGTCACCTGCGCGCCGCGCTGGCCGACCTGGACACGCACGGCCCTCCGCCCACCCACGCCGCCCATGACGCCGCATCGCCGCGGCCACTCCCCGAGCGTTCGCACCTCTCCACCCGCGACCCGGCCGCCGGTCACTGACGAGCGGCCCGTCTCGTCCGCTCGCGCCGTCCGTCGTCGCGGTGTCACCACGCGACGACCGCCCACCAGTTCCGCACCCACGCCGGAAAGGCCGTGTCATGTCCGTGCCGCTCGGGGGATCGACGCCGCCGTCACTGCCCCTGCACGTCCTGACCCTGTTCGACCTGAACGTGGAAGGTTCCGCCCCCGACACCCCCCTGCCGGCCTGGACGACGTGGGCCGCTGTGGCCTTGGTGGCGCTGTCCACGCTGATCGGCGCCTCCCTGGCCCGCCGCAAGAACGCCACGATCAGCATCTGGCTGGCCGTCGCGTCGGCGCTGATGCTCATCACCGCCCTGGTCGACCTGCTGCCCGACGCCTGGCACGAAGCCGACGCCACCGGCGTGCCGCTGTGGGTGGTGGGGCTGGCCGGCGCGTTCGGCTTCCTGGTCATCACCTTCTTCACCCGTAAGGGCTGCGGGCACGGTCACGGCGACAAGGCCGGTGGCGGGCGGCACGCGCCCGGCCTGCACCGCCGGGTCAAGGAGGCGGTCAGCGCCGCCGTCTACGGCGGCGTGGGCACCGCCGCCGCGCTGTCCCTGCACCGCATGATCGAGGGAGCCACCCTGGCCCTGGCCGCCTCTGCCGTCGTGGTGGCCGCCCTGGTGATCCACTCGGCCAGCGAGGGGCTTGCCCTGACCGCCATGCTGGACCTGGCACGCAGACCGGCCGCACCCTGGCTGGCCCTGTCCTGCCTGGCCCCGGCCGCCGGCGTCGTCCTGGCGACGGTGGCGCCCCTGCCCGCCCAGAGTGTGCCGATCCTGCTCGGCATGGTCACCGGCGTGCTGCTGCGTACCGGCGTCATCGGGCTCACCATCGCCCGCGACAGCCGCCGCCTGACCCGCCGCCACCTCGTCATCGCCGCCTCCGCCGTGGCCGCCATCGGCGGCCTGCTGATCGCCACCCAGACCCTGCTCTCCGGCGGTCCGCGACCGTCGTCGCCGGTCGCCGCCGCCCGCGGCCTCGGGACCGCCCCTCGATCTGGTGAGGCCGCACCCCCATCCGGCCCGATGTCCCGGCCGCTGTCCGAGACCCAGCTACGCGCCGCCGTCTCCGCCAGGCGGCTCACCCTCGAACAGCTCCTCGCGCGCAGGGACGCCACCACCATCGCCGCCGACGCCACCACCCTGCTGCGCGCCCTGCCCGAGCACACCCCCGACCAGATCACCCGGACCCTGCGCCAGGCCAGGATCGATCCCGGCACCAGCGTCGGCGAGCTCACCCTGCTCCAGCGCCACCTCCTGCTCACCTCTCTCAGCGACGCGCTCCCTGCCCCGCGCTCCTGAGACGACACCTCGGGGCATCGGCCACGTGTCCGCCGCTGAGCGGGGGTCATGTGCTGCGGGTGTTCTCGCCGAAGAGCCTGCCGAGATGCAGGTCGATCGCGGTGAGGGCGTCCTGGGGGGTGATCACGTCCAGTTCGAGCAGGGGGGTGAGGCCGGTGAGGGCGAGGAGCAGGTTGGTCTCGGTCGCCGGGTCGCGGCCGGAGTCGATGTGCCCGTCGGCGATCGCCTGGCGGACCAGCCGCTCGACGAGGGCCCGTCCTTGGAGGAGGCCACGGCGCGCCTGCTCGTGGACGGCCTCGTCGTGCAGCGCCTCCAGGACGTAGGCGGCGCTCATCCGGCTGGTCGCGCGGGCGTCGGCGTGCAGGGGGAGCATTTCCGCGAGCGTCAGTCGCAGCACGTCGCGGGGGTGCGGACGGTCGCCGAGCCTTTCGAGGCCCTGCTGGACGCGCAGCGAGGTTTGTTCGGAGGCGAAGTCCATGGCGAAGGAGAGCATGGCGGCCCGGGAGGCGAAGTAGTGCTGCAACTGCCCCAGGGAGATGCCCGCCTCCTGCGCCACCACCCGTGTCGTCAGGTGCGTGACGCCGCGCTGCTCCACCACCCGCCACAGCGCGCGGGCGATCGCTTCGCGGCGTTCGCGGTGGTCCACCTGTTTCGGCATCGCGGGCCTCTCCCTCGTCACTCCGGAGTCTTTCCCATACGGTTGACATAATACAGTTGACCTATAACCATGGGGGTCCGTTCGAGGAAGGAGGCGTCATGCCCGAAGAGCCGAGGGTGCGGACCGCGGAAGGTGTGGTGCAGGGGCGCCGGCGGCAGGGGCACGCGGTGTTCCGCGGCATCCCCTACGCCCAGCCCCCGGTGGGAGCGCTGCGCTTCGCCGCGCCCGCCCCGCCGCACCGCTGGGACGGGACGAGGCAGGCGGCGGAGTTCGGCCCCCCGGTGCCGCTGTCCCTGCCGGTCGACCTGGGTCCGCCGCAGGGCACGGACTGGCTGACCCTCAACGTCGGCACTCCGGATCCCGGGGCGGCGGGACTGCCGGTGCTGGTGTGGATCCCGGTGGGCGGCTACGTCTCGGCGGCGTCGAGCGACCCGATGTACGACCCCGCGGTGCTGGCCGAGGCGGGACTCGTCGTGGTGACCATCAACTGCCGCGTGGGCGCCGAGGGCTTCGCGTTCCTCGACGACGCGCCGCCCAACCGCGGCTTTCTCGACCAGATCGCGGCGCTGGAGTGGGTGCAGCGGAACATCGCCGCGTTCGGCGGCGACCCCGGCCGGGTCACGGTGGCCGGGCAGTCCGCCGGGGCGGGGTCGGTCGCCGCCCTCCTGACGATGAAGCCGGCGCGCGGCCTGTTCCGGCGGGCCATCGCCCACTCGGTGCCGGGGCTGCACAGCACGCCCGCGCTGGCACGGCAGGTCACCGCGGCGCTCGCGGACCGGCTCGGCGCGACGTCCCCCACCGCCGCGGCCATGCGCGACATCGACCCCTGGCGTCTGGCCGCGGAGCTCACCTCCTTCAACGCCAGCCTCCATGCGCACCGGGAGAGCTGGGGACGGCTCACCGAGACCGGCACCGCCCTGTGCCCCGTCGTCGACGGCGAGGTGCTGCCCGAAACGCCCTGGTCCGCGCTGACCGGCGGGCGCGCGAGCGGGATCGAGTTGCTCGTCGGCCACACCCGGGACGAGTTCCGGCTGTTCAGCGTCATGAGCGGACGGCAGGGCACCTTCACCGAACAGGACGCGCGTACCGCCCTGGACCTGCTCGCCCCCCGGCCGCGCGGGGCGGAGGCGTACCGCGCCGCGTTTCCGCAGGCCGGGCCCGAGGAGCTGGTGGAGACGGTGTACTCCGACGCCCTCTTCCGCATGCCGTCGCAGAAGCTGGCCGAGGCGAACGCCGCGGCCGGGGGCACCTCGTACCTGTTCGAACTGCGCTGGCCCGCCCCGGCACTCGGCGGTGCTCTGGGCGCCTGCCACAGCCTGGACGTCCCCCTGGCGTTCGGCACGCTGGACAGCCCGATCGGCGCGCAGCTCATCGGCGACGAGCCCACCCCCGAGGCCGTCGGGCTCGCCCGCGAGCTCAGGCAGGCATGGATGCGCTTCGTCACCACCGGCGACGCGGGATGGGCCGCGTACCGGCCCGACCAGCGGCTCACCCGCGTCCTGGACGCCGAGCCGGAGACCGTGCCCTACCCCGAACAGGCCTCCCGCCGGATCTGGGAAGGCCACTCCCCCACCCCCTTCGATCTCTGGCGGGCACCGGGGTCGCCCCGGCAGCGGTGAGGCGGGCCATCGCGGCGCGGTGGCCGAGCGGGGTCTCGCCGGCCACCGCGTCCTCGACCACGTACAGATCGCCGCCACATCCACGAGGCCCGCTCCGCCTACGACCGGGCCGCGGACCCCGGGTGACCGCCGCCGGCCACACCCGCCAGGGCCGGGACCGCGAGCGTGTCAGCAGGGCTGGAGGGCGGGCAGGCGGCCCTGGAAGAAGGCGGCAGGGGTGACGCCCATCAGCGTACGGAACTCGGCCGTCATGTGGGACTGGTCGTAGTAGCCCGTGGCCGTGGCCAGGTCGGCCCAGCGGGGGCCGTCGGAGCGACCGAGGGCGAGGGCTTTGCGTACGCGTTCGATGCGTTCGTAGCGTTTGGGCGACAGGCCGACGGCGTCGGCGAAGAGGCCGCGCAGGTGGCGTTCGCTGACGGCGAGGTGGCGGGCGAGGGCGGGCAGCGGTTCGCGTCGTGCGCCCGTACGGCCGCGCAGCGCTCGGACGGCGGCCTGGACCAGTTCGCGCCTTGCCCCGTCCATGGAGATCCTGGCCGGCAGCGCCGCCTCCAGATGCCGGAGTACCAGGCCGTGGTCGCCGCCCGCGTGCCCCAGGGCGGCGTTCAGCGGCTCGCAGGAGGCGCCCCACAGGTCCCTGAGGCGGACCACCCGGTCCACGACCTCGCTCACCGGGACGCCGAGCAACGGCCGGGTGGCGCCGGGACGCAACCGCAACCGCAGGCAGAACGGCAGGTCCTTGCCGACGTGGTACGAGGCACGCGTACGCGGGCCGATCACGAGCAGGTCGCTGTGCCCGGCGCGGGTCGTACGGAAGATCAGGGACGTGCCGGGGTCGGGGAGGTGCACCAGCGGCGGCCGCTCACCCGCCGCGGGATCCTCCGCCCTCAGCACGCTCACCGCCTCGACCAGCGGACGCAGACCGTCCGGCACGGCCATCGGGACCTCGATGCTCATGACCACACGGTAGCCGCGCCACGGGGTGCGCACGTGTGCCGAAAGTTCCTATAAGGGCTGGTGGGCGGGGTGACAGGGTGGGCTGCATGATTGTTGTCACAGGTGCCACGGGCACGGTCGGCGGTGAGGTGGTCCGGCTGCTGGCGGGCCGGGGTGAGCGGGTCCGGGCGATGACGCGGGAACCGTCGAAGGTCACGGTGTCGCCGGAAGTGGAAGTCGTACAGGGGGATTTCGACGATCCCGGGTCGTTGGCCGGAGCGGCGCGCGGCGCCGATGCCGTGTTCCTGCTCAGTGCCCCCGGCCCGCGGCTCGCCCGGCACGACGGGGCGATGGTCGCGGCGGCGCGGGCCGCGGGAGTGCGGAAGGTGGTGAAGCTCTCGGCGATCGGCACGGGAGAGGAACACGGCGGCGCCAAGGTCGGGGACTGGCATCGGGCCGGGGAGCAGGCGTTGCGCGCGGGTGAGCTGGACTGGACGGTGTTGCGGCCGTCCAGCTTCGCCTCCAACGCCTTGAGGTGGGTTCCGCAGGTCCGGCGCGGGCGGCCGGTGCCGAACACGACGGGCCAGGGCAGGCAGGGGGTCGTCGATCCGCGGGACGTCGCGGAGGTGGCGGTGCGGGCGCTGACGTCCGACGAGCATGTGCGGTCCGTCCTCACGCTGACCGGGCCCGAACTGCTCAGCGTCCCGGACATGGCCAAGATGCTGGGCGAGACGCTCGGGCGGCCCGTCGAGACGGTGGACGTGCCGCTGGAGGTCTACCGCACGCAGTTGCTCGCCGCCGGGATGGACGCCGAGTTCGCCGACGTCGCGGTCGACGGCTCCCGGCTGGTGGCACGGGACGGCAACGCCCGGCTCACCCATGACGTGGAGCGGGTACTGGGACGTACCCCCCGTACGTTCCGCACCTGGGCGGCCGATCATCTCCGGTGACGCCGGCCGCCGGGTCAGGGCGAGTGTGCCGTCACCTGTTCCAGGCCACCAGGAACTCCGCCAGCGAGATGCGCCCGTCCACGTCCCCGTCGTGCTCGTCCGAGACGTGAAAGATCGAGTCGAGTTCGGCCGCGGTGACCTCCTCGCCGCGCGCGTTCATGGCGAGCGCGAACTCCTCGCGGGTGATGTATCCGTCCCGGTCACGGTCGAACTCCTTGAACGTGGCGGCCGGGTCGTCAAGGTCTGGCATCGGTGACCTCTCCTTCGATGTGCTGACAAGGCAACATCGAAGCACAGGCTCGAACCCGGCCGAGGGACGACGGGCCGAAAGCCGTGCCGGAGCGCCGGGGTGTACGGGCGGCGCCGTCGTCAGGCGAAGATGGCGTTCACGGCCTTGCTCACCTCCGCGAGGGGCACCTTCTCGCGTTGGCGTTCGAAGGCGATCCATTTCTTGCCCTCGGCGATCGCCCGCTCGGCGATCACCGCCGAGCGATGGTTGCCCTTGCCGACCAGGCCCAGGGCCACCCGGTGGCCGCCGTTCGCGAGGCGGCCGACCTCGAAGCGGGTGCCGGCGGTGTGGCGGTGCACCCGCGGATCGGTCAGGTGTCCGCGGACGGCCTGATACTCCAGATCCAGTGCGGTGAGGATGACGATCACGATCATCGACCTCCTAAGGCCGAGTCATCGGGGGATTGAGTTCGTGGACCGGACCCGCCTTGAACAGCCGGGCGGGCCGCCCGTTCGGGGTCTTGCGCATCGGGCCGCCGGCGACGATGAAGCCGCGGGCGCCCTGGACCTTGCGGTAGAAGTTGCGGGGATCGAGCTGCACGCCCCAGACGGCCTCGTACACCTGCTGGAGCTCGGAGACGGTGAACGTCTCGGCGCAGAACGCGGTGGCCAGGGCGGTGTGCTCCAGCTTGGCCCGCGCGCGCTCGACGCCGTCGGTGAGGATGCGGCGATGGTCGAACGCCAGTGCCGTGGCCGGGGCCAGGGCGTCGTCCACCGGTGTCCAGGAGGCGCGGGCGGCGTCGGTGCCGGCGACGGGCTCCGGCAGGCGGGGCGCGATGGCCAGGTGGGCGACGGACACGACGCGGCCGCGCGGGTCGCGGCCCGGCTCGCCGTACACGCCCAGGGACTCCAGATGCACGTCCGACAGGCCCGCCTCCTCGGCCAGCTCGCGCCGCGCCGCCGCCTCGATGTCCTCGTGCTCGTCGTGCAGGAAGCCGCCCGGCAGGGCGAGCGCCCCGAGGAAGGGGCCGACACCGCGTTCGACGAGCAGGACGTGCAGGCGGGTGTCGCGAAGGGTGAGGATCACCAGGTCGACCGCGAGCAGGATGCGCGGCGGCTGCCATGGGTCGTCGGCCATGGCTCCACCCTAGCTTTTTGTCAGACAGACAGAAAGCCCCTTGGGCCTCGTCCTGTGGCGCCGGTGCGGCCGAAAATCGGTTGCCCGGCAGGCCGGGGCTCCGGGAATGTGGTGCCCATGAGGCTCTGACGGATCACACCCCGCCCATTCGAGACGCCACGGCGCAGGCCCGCGCCGTGATGCCGTCTGCCCATCCCCTTCTTCAGCGAAGAGAGCGTCCTTGTCTCAGCAGCACCCGGCCCCGCCCACTCCGGCCGCGGGGGCCACCGTCACCGTGTTCGCCTCCCCCACCAGCTGGATCGAGTCCGACGCCGTCGCGCAGTGCCACCAGGTGGCCGCCCTCGACGGAATGACGCACGTCGCCGCCATGCCGGACCTGCACCCGGGCAAGGGCGCGCCCATCGGCGCCGCCATGACGTCGGCCGTCCTGTATCCGTTCCTGGTGGGGTCCGACATCGGCTGCGGCATCGCCGTGTTCCCCGTCAGGCTCAGGCGCGCCGTACCCGAGAAGCTCGCCGCCCGGTTCCCCGACCTCGATCGGGCGCTGGACCCCGAACGCGACGCCGACGATCCCGCCTGGGCCGTCATGAAGGGCGACGTCCCCGCCGGTCACGTCGAGGGCCTGGGGACGGTCGGCCGGGGCAACCACTTCGTCGAGCTGGCCCGGATCGGGACCGTCTTCGAGCCCGACCACGCCGGCCGTCTCGGTCTCGACGCCGGTGACCTGGTCCTCATCGTCCACAGCGGTTCCCGGGGGCTGGGCGAACGGATCCTGCGCGAGCACACCGCCGTCCACGGCGCGGGCCCCGCCCCTGACCCCGGCGCCTACCTGGCCATGCACGACGAGGCCGTGCGGTGGGGGTCGCTCAACCGGCGGCTGCTGGCCGCCCGGGTCGCCCACGCGCTGGGGTTCGAGCCCACCGAGCCGATCCTCGACCAGTGCCACAACCTGGTCGAACTCCGCGACGGGGGCTACCTGCACCGCAAGGGAGCGGCGCCGGGCGACGGCCGCGACGTGCTCATCGCCGGTACGCGCGGCACCCCCTCCTACCTCGTGGCCGCCCACGCCGGACCGGACGCCGGCCACTCCGTGGCGCACGGCGCGGGCCGCAAGATGTCGCGCGCCGACGCCCTGCGCCGCGGCCGGGCCAAGCACACGGTCGAAGAGCTGCGCCGCACGCAGATGGGGTCGCTGGTGGTGTGCGGCGACCGCCAGCTGCTCTTCGAGGAGGCGCCGACCGCCTACAAGCGCATCGAGCAAGTGATCAACGACCTCGTCGACCACGGCCTGGCCACGCCCGTGGCCACCACGATCCCCCTGGTCACCTACAAGACACCCGACCTCGGGCCGGCGTCCGAGAGGAACCAGCGGCGCAGGCGGGGGCGGTCGTGAGCGTCCACCTGCTCCTGTCGGCCGGGCGCGGCCCGCAGGAGTGCGCCTGGGCGCTGGCCCAGCTGCTGCACCGCCTGGAAGGCGAGGCCACCCGGCAGGAGCTGGGAACCCATCGGGCCCACACCGTTCCCGGCGACCGGCCCGGCACCTACCGATCGGTTCTCGTCCGGATCGAGGGCGAGGGCGCCGAGGCGTTCGCCGCCTCCTGGACCGGAACCCTGTGCTGGCAGGCCCCCAGCCCCTACCGGGCCGGCACCGGCCGCAAGAACTGGTACGTCATCGCCCGGCCATGCCAGGTCGACACCCCGCGCACGACGTTCACCGAGGCGGACGTCGAATTCGTCGCCTGCCGCACCGGCGGCCCCGGCGGCCAGCACCGCAACAAGGCCAGCACCGCCGTACGAGCCACCCACCGGCCCACGGGGATCGTCGTCGTGGTGGACACCGAACGGCAGTTCAGCCTCAACCGCCGCATCGCCGTACGGCTGCTGCGACAGCGCATCGAGCACGACGACCAGGCGGCGGAGCGCGCCGTCACCGCCGCCCGCCGGCGCGTCCACGACGAACTCGTACGTGGCGACCCCACCCGCACCGAACGCCCGGGAACGTCGAACCCGGCGAAGTGAACGAACCCGGTTCCTACGAAGCGTTGCGCCGATCGTCCGGCAGCAGGGCCGGGAGTTGTCCGGTGTGGGTGGGCAGCTCGACGTCCGCGAGGCCCGTGATGAGGTCCCTCAACGGCACGAGCTGGTCGACCAGGACCGCGCCGTTGGACAGGAGCAGGGTGGGCACCGGTGTGTCGAGTTCGGCCTCGCCGAGCGCGTGCCTGGTTGGGCAGGTTCTCGTGGGTCACGGTGAGGCGGACGATGTCCTGGCGCGGCTCGACGAGGAAGGTGACGACCGACGATTCCCTCGACGGTTCGGCGTCGGGGGAATCGTCGAAGGTGACGACGAGACGGGTCGGGGACTCGGCCTCGCCCACGCGGGCCGACGACCTCGACGGCGCCTGATCCGTCCGCGTCGCAGGACGGTGACGAGGCCGGCCTGCTCCAGGACGTTCAGATGTTGTGTCGCCGACTGGCGTGCCATGTTCAGGCGTTCGCACAGCTCGCGCAGTGTCTGGCCGTTCTGCTCGCGCAGCCGGTCGAGCCGGCGCGAGGGAGGGCGGAAGGGCGGGAAAGCGGGAGGGCGGCTTGTAAAATCTTTTGGGTTTCCCGTGACCGGCTGTTCGACGGGCCCCCACACTGAGGGCCGTGACGCACGATCTCACCGAGGTACGGGACCGCCTGGTCCCTCCCCGCAGGCTCCGACAGGTGGCCGCCCTGCTCAACATGCCGCGCCTGGACGAGACCGCCGCCACCCACGACGACGACGCTTCGCAGTGCAGAGAGCAGGCGGCGCTGTACGCCGGCATCGCCGAGTGGGCCGGGCTGGCGGCGCAGGCGGCCGAAGGGCTTGCCCGGCTGATCGCGCCCGCGGCCACCGAGCGGTTCGCCTACCTCGTCGAGTACACCGACCTGCACGCCAGAGGCTGGCAGCGGGCTCCCGGCGAGCACTCCGAGGGGACCGTCACCGCCGACACGGCCGAAACCGTCGCCCGAACCGCACTCACCCGCTACATCACCTACCTGGCCGAGCACCGCGACGACTATCAGCTGTGGCTGGTGGACTCGCTGTCCCTGCGGGCGAGCGTGTGGCACGTGGACACCGCCGCGGCGCACCCGCGTGGCCGCCGCCCCAGCCCTGCCCCGTCGGCGTTCGCGTTCGACGAGGCGAGGATCCCTTCGCATGCCGTCGAGATCCGCACGCCCGTCCAGGTGCACCGGCTCCTGAACTCGCCTTCCGATCGGGCCGTCACAGTACGGGATCCGCGCAACTAGTTTGACATTTATCTAAGCAGCGCCACATCATGGCTACTGATTAGACGAAGTTCTATTCAAGTGAGGCGCGATGCACATGAGTGACAGTTGCTGCGGTCCCACCACGATCGCGATCGAGCAGGTCATGGCCCCTCAGCAGGCCACCTCAGGGCGGCGGGACGACCTGCCCGTGGTCGTGATCGGCGCGGGACCCATCGGCCTGGCCGCCGCGGCGCACCTGACTGAGCGCGGCATCGGCTTCCTGGTCCTGGAGGCCGGCCCGCAGGTGGGCGCATCGGTGGCCCAGTGGGGGCACGTACGGCTGTTCAGCCCGTGGAAGTACGACATCGACGCCGCCGCCCGCCGTCTGCTGGAGGCCGACGGCTGGACCGCGCCCGACCCCGAATGGCTGCCGACCGGCGCCGAGCTCGTCGATGACCACCTCGCCCCGCTGGCCGAGCTGTTCGGCGACCGGGTACGCACCGACGCACGAGTGACCGCGATCAGCCGCCTCGGCCACGACCGGGTACGCACGGCAGGCCGCGAGCAGGCCCCCTTCCTGATCCGCCTGGCCGACGGCAGCGAGCTGCAGGCAGGCGCGATCATCGACGCCTCCGGCACCTGGACCAGCCCGAACGTGCTAGGCGGCAGCGGCCTGCCCGCTTACGGCGAGAGCGAGGTGCCCGTCGACCAGGCGATGCCCGACGTCCTCGGTGCCGACCGCGACCGCTACGAGGGCCGGCACGTGCTGGTCGTCGGCGCCGGCCACTCAGCCTCGACCACGTTGCTCGCGCTGGCCGGACTGGAGAACACGCCGATCACCTGGGCGATCCGCGCAGGCAACGCGAGCCGCGCCTACGGCGGCGGCGACGCCGACGCCCTCCCGGCACGCGGCGCGCTCGGCACCCGCCTGCACGCCCTCGTCGAATCCGGCCGCATCCAGCTCCTGACCGGCTTCTTCACCCACCGGGTGCGCGCCACCGGCGACGGCGTCGAGGTGACCAGCCGCGCCCCCTCCGGCACCGAGCAGTCGATCATCGTGGACCGGATCGTCAGCGCAACCGGCTACCGCCCCGACCACTCCATCGCCGCCGAACTGCGCCTGGACCTGGACCCCGTCCTCGGCTCCACCCGCGCCCTGGCCCCGCTCATCGATCCCAACCAGCACTCCTGCGGCACCGTCCCGCCGCACGGCGTGGACGAGCTGGCCCACCCCGAGCCCGGCTACTACGCCATCGGCGTCAAGAGCTACGGCCGCGCGCCGACCTTCCTGCTCGCCACCGGGTACGAGCAGGCGCGCTCCGTCGTCGCCGCGCTGGCCGGGGATGGGGAGGCGGCCCGCGACGTGCGGCTCGACCTGCCGGCGACCGGGGTGTGCTCGTCCGACCTGGCCGAGGCGCAGGAGCGGCGGGCAGGTCCGCCCGCCAGACGACGCGGCCGGTCGGCACGTCGATCAGGGTGACCCGGCCGTCGCGCCAGACGGCAGCCCCGCGCCGGTCGTCGACCCGGATCCAGTCCACGAGGTCGTCGCCCCACAACCGGCGGTACGTCCACCGCTCGGCGCCGCCGATCCGTACGGCGGCCACGCCCCGGCGGTCTCCAGGCCCCTTCCGCGGCGCCCGCCGACCGTGACCCCGGATCCTCTCGCACGCCCGGCCGTCCGTCGCCGGAATCCGTCGGCTGCCATGCCCCTTCCGGGAACCTGCGAATCGGCAATGGCCCCTTAGCCCATGAATCCCTCATAGAGCCCGCGATATCGGACTTATTTCGACTCGACGGGAAATGACCGAGCCGAATGTCAAACTTCCTCCAGAGATGACCGTGCTGATGGCGAAAACCGAAGTTCCCGTAAAGAGGGAAGGTGTCATTCGTGGATGATCGTTTGCTATGTCAATCGGGCTGTTCACAAGTGCGCATGGCTACCTTCGGTATTCGTGAAGATACGATCTGGCCCTACGGGGCCGGGAACCAACCGATCTGGCCACAGGGGTGCGGCCATTTCCACCATGCTCCTTCTGAGCGCGGTGTCGGTAGCGCTCCAACCCGCCCAGCCCGCGGCCGCGCAACCGGTGCCTCTGGTCGAGGAGGACTTCACCGGAGCAACCGCGATCCCGCAGTTCATCGGCGTGGGTTCGGCCTGCCTGACGGGCGCGCCGGCGGCCCCGCCCGCGGGGCCGGGCGACCACCCGCTCGGGGGCTGTCCGGCCAACGCGTCGGGTCCCGTCCCGCCGACCGGAGCAGCCCCGTACGGCTATCTCCAGCTCACCAGCGCCGACCTTGACCAGACGGCGGCCGCCCTCTACAACGAGCCGATCCCGGCCGAAGAGGGCCTGGACGTGACGTTCGAGCAGTGGCAGTACGGCAACACCACGGCGGTGCCGGCCGACGGCATCTCCTTCTTCCTGATCAACGGCGAGGCAACGCTGGACCGTCCCGGCGCGTTCGGCGGCAGCCTCGGCTACGCCCAGAAGCTGCCCGACGACGACCCGGTGAACCCGTTCGAGCCCGGGGTCAACCAGGGCTACGTCGGCGTCGGCCTGGACGTCCTCGGCAACTACTTCGGGGACTGGGAGCAGCGGGGCCGCACCTGCGCGGAGCGCTCACCGGCCGGCACGGGCTTCCGCGTCCCGGCTCCGGGCCCGAACATGGTCACCGTGCGCGGCCCGGGGAACGGCACCGCCGGGTACTGCTTCCTGACCGCCACCACCAGCAACTTCACCACCACGGGCCCGTGGCCCTCGACGCTGCCGGGCAACCTGCAGGGGCCCACGCGGTCCGTGCCCAACGACCCGCGGGCGGCGCAGGCCGTGCTTGAGGAGTCGAAGCGCACGGTCAACGTCCGGATCACCCCGGCGCCGAACCCCGAGATCACCATCTCGATCGACTTCAACGACGGCAACGGGATGCAGGAGGTGCTCTCCCTGCCCGCGCCGCGGCCGGTCCCGGCGACGTACAAGTTCGGGTTCGGTGCTTCCACCGGTCTGTTCACCGATGTCCACCTGATCCGGAACGTGGTCGTCCGCCCGGTGGCCGAGCGGCCTGAGCTGTCGCTCACCAAGCGCATCGACGAGGACGCCGAGCTGCCCGACCCGGTGCCGGTGGGCACCGAGGTGCCCTACGAGTACGTGGTCACCAACACCGGCAACTTGAACATCACCGACCTGATGGTGGACGACGACGTCGTCGAAGAGGTCGAGTGCCCGCGGACCACCTTGGACGTGGGCGAGCGGGTCATCTGCCGCGGCTCCTACCAGGTCACGGAGGAGGACGCCGAGCGCGGCTCGGTCACCAACACCGCCACCGCGATGGGCAGGGCCGACGGCACGGAGGTCACCTCACCGGAGTCCGAGGTCACCATCGGCGTCACCGACGAGCGCGGGATGCTGGAGCTGGAGAAGACCGTCGACGACTCCCGCACGTACCGGCCCGGGGACCGGGTCACCTACCGCTACCTCGTGCGGAACACCTTCGACGAGACCGTGACCGACCTGCGGATCGACGACGACCGGGTGATGGACATCGTCTGCGAGAGCACGACGCTGGACCCGGGCGACGCCACGTCCTGCATGGGCACGTACACGGTCACCGAGGAGGACGCCGCGCGCGGCTCGGTCACCAACACCGCCACCGCGGTGGGCAGGGTGGACGAGACCGAGGTGGCCTCGCCGCCGTCGGAGGCCACCATCGAGGTCATGGGCGAGCGCGGGACGCTGCTGCTGGACAAGAGCGTCGACGACACGCGCACGTACCGGCCCGGGGACCGGGTCACCTACCGCTACGTCGTCCGGAACAACTCCGACGAGACCCTGCGGAACCTCAGGATCGACGACAACCGGGTGACGAGCATCGTCTGCCGGACCACCACCCTGGCGCCTGGCGAGACCACGACCTGCACGGGCGTCTTCGTCGTGCCGGGTCGTCCGGGCGGCAAGAAGGACTGCCGCAAGGGCTGCAACTTCGTCATCACCAACACCGCGGTGGCCAGGGCGGGGGGCTTGACCTCCGCTCCGGCGAGGGCCGCGATCAGGGTCTCGCAGAAGCCGCAGCACCCGCACCACCCCTGCCGGCCCTGGAAGAAGAAGGACCACTGCCGGCCCGGGAAGAAGCCGCACCACCACGGCCACGGCCACGGTCATGACCACGGGTACGACCACGGGTACGACCACGGCTACGACCACCACCAGTGCCCGCCGGGCAAGAAGCCGTACGACGGCAAGACCGCGGAAATGGGCTGCGTCCCCGAGGACGGGGACAAGACCGAGCGGGAGATGGATCGCCCGATGGGTGAGTACTCCGAGCCTCAGCGCGAGGAGGAGATGGACAACCCGTACATGGACAACTCGTATGCGGAGATGGATTACATGCCGATGCCCTGGGAGACCTCCGAGTAGGTCGTCCCACCTTCTGTCCGTGTCAACCTGATGGTCCCTCCCTCCGGGGAGGGGCCATCGTGCTGTCCGCCCCCCGCCGGTCAGCCCCAGCCGCCGACCTTTCTGAGGAAGAGGATGCCGTCGATCGAGCCGAGCTGGGACGGGTCCAGCGGGAAGTAGGCGAAATCGTGCGAGACGCGCTTCGCGGCGTCCGTGACGGCCTCGGCCAGGCGGCGGGCGTCGATCACCGAGTGGTCCTGCGGAAGCGCGGACAGGATGCCCTCGACGGTGTCCGGCGGCGGGATGACGTCGCCCGTCGTGCCGAAGGCCGAGGCCAGGTAGGTGTACCTGTCGCCCAGGTGCGCGGCGGCGATCGCCCCCGCGCTCCACCACTCCAGCCGCTGGTCGCCGAACTGCATGAACGTCCTGTGGCGCTGGAGGTGGAGGTTGGCCGAGAAGACCAGAGCCGGGCCGCGCCGGGCGACGGCCCGCAGGTTGGCCGCCATCATCGCGTCCCGCAGGGCCGACAGCCGGGACCACCGCGCCGGGGAGGCGTCGGCCATCCAGTGGTGGTAGCGCAGCAGGCCGGTGGCGGTCCGCGCGTACAGCTCCGCCCGTTCCCTGTCCTGCGCGCCGAGCTGCGGCGACTGCGTGTCGAGCAGTGCCGCCAGGTCGTCGGCGATCACTCGCAGCCGCTGGGCGTCGGCGGACTGGCCGATCGACTTCGACGGATCCATGGCCGTGGCCTCGTCCGACCATCGTTCGTCCGGGCCCAGGAGCGTGTCGAGGGTCTCCCTGGTCACCACGCTCGCGAGGAGCGGGCCGTCGAGCAGGTCATACAGGCCGGTGAGAGCCTCGCGCGGGCTCGCCGCCCAGTACTCCAGCGGACCGTCGATCCCGAAGAACCGCAGCTTCTCGTCATGCTCCTCGTTGTAGGCGCGCATCCAGCGGACGAGCTCGCGGTTGGCCGGCGAGGCGCCGAAGCCGTGGCTGAAGCCGCGTTCCATGACGTCGTCGAGCGTGCCCGCGCCCGTCGTGACGTGGTCGTCCACCAGGAGGCCCTTGAGACAGTCGCTCTCGATGGCGAACGTCCGGTAGCCCTCGTTCTCGGCCAGGTGCCGGAAGATCTCGTTACGCACCTCGCCCAGCTCCCCCACGAAATGCCGGGCCTCACCGAGGCCGAGCAGCAGCGGCTGGGCGGGAAGCGACCGCAGGAACGCCGAAACACCCGCGCCGTCGACCGGCCAGGCGATGTCCTTGATGTCCATGCCTTCAACGCTATCGTTGAACTTTCGATGTAATCTTTACCGCCGAAAAGCACCCTTCCCCGTAGTGAACCCTCAATCGGCACATCGACACTAAACATTTCGTTCAAAACAGCCTGTTGACATCGACTTGCTTCCCACGGCATCGTGGCCTCCATGTCCACGAGCACTGATCACCCCTTCTCCCCGCCGGACCCCGAGCAGGCGCGCGTGGCGCGGGTGCACGCCTCCCTGTTCCGGATCGCCGAGCGGCATGCCGCCACCGACGAGCAGCGCGGCAGGCAGGCGCACCCGTCGGCCATCGGCCCGCACGAGGCCGTCCGGCTGGTGTCGTTCCTGCTCAGCGGGGCCGCGAAGCTGGACGACGGCGAGCCGGAGGTGGACCAGGCCGACATCACCGCCGCGTTGAGCCTCGTCCCGCTGGTCCGCGGGGAGCTGGACGCGCTGGAGGCCGCGCTGCTGGGGATGGCCCGCGGGCGCGGGATGACCTGGCAGGAGATCGCCTTCGGGCTCGGGCTGGGCACCGCGCAGGCCGCCCGGCAGCGCCACGAACGCCTGACCGGACGTACGGAGGCCGCTCCCGAGTAGCCCTCAGGCGCTGCGGGGGCGGTTCCACCAGAGGGAGAGCGACAGCGCCGCGACGACGAGCAGGGCGCCGGCCCCGGCGAAGGCGGCGGCCGTGTCCACCCGTTCCCGGACGACGGTGAAGGCACCGGGGAGGGCGTCGAGGGCGGTTCCGAGCTGGTCGGCGTTCTCGGCTCGGTGGTAGGAGCCGCCGGTCGTGCGGGCGATCTGCCGGAGTGCGGGCTCGTCGATGACCCGGGGGTTGCGGCCCCGGTCGAAGCCCCCGCCGAACCCGCCACCCCACCCGCTGAAGCCGCGGCCGTCGAACTGCGAGTTGTCGCACACCATCGGCACCGCGTTCGTCGTGCCGAAGCCGATGGTGAACACGCGTACGCGGCGCAGCGCCGCCTCCTGGGCGGCCCGCTGCGGGTCGACGCCCTGGGTGTTGGCGCCGTCGGTGAGCACGACGATCGCGGCGCCGGCGTACCCGGGGCCGGCGGCGGGTGGGGTGGCGGCGGTGGCGGCGACCGACGGGTCCACCTCGGCGATCGCGTCGATCGAGGTGATCATGGCCTGACCGATCGCGGTGCCGCGGGCCACGGTGAGCCCGTCCAGGGCCTCGATCAGGGTGTCGGTGTCGTCGGTGGGCGGGACGAGCAGGCCCGCGGTGCCGGCGAAGGTGACCAGGCCGATGCGCGGGCCGCCGCGCTGTGACTCGATGAAGTCGGCGGCGGCCTTCCTGGCGGCGGTGATGCGGTTGGGATCGACGTCCGTGGAGCACATGGAGCCGGAGGTGTCGAGCGCGAGCAGGATCGTCGCCGACCGCATGGGCACCGGCACCGACGCCTGCGGTCGCGCCGCCCCGACCGCCAGCAGCGCGAGCCCGGCGACGAAGAGCGCCGTGGGAACGCGCCGCGTCCAGCGTGTACGCCCGGGAAGAGCGGCCCGTACGAGCGCGATCGAGGTGACGCGTACGGCGGCCCGCCGCCGGCGGCGACGCGTCCACCAGCGGAACACGAAGATCAACGGGATGACCAGCACGGACAGCAGCGCCCACGGCCACGACATCGACATTCAGATCACCCGTCCCGACCGCAGTACGGTGAGCGCCGCGCCCGCGGCGAGCAGCACGAGGGCGAGCCCGATCAACCCGCCGGCGAGGGGCAGCGGCTCGTCGGAGACGGTGAGCCGCAGGTCGATCGAGTCGGCGACGCCGTCGAGCCGCGCGGCGTCGGCGGCCGGCCGGTAGCCGCCGCCGGTGGTCCGCGCGATCGTGGTGAGGCTGTCCTCGTCGAGCGCGGTCTGCAGGTGGTAGCCGTCCACTCGCACCGCCGCCCCGGCCGCGGTGCCGATCCCGACGGTGTGGATGCGCACGCCCGCCTTCTGGGCCACGGCGGCGGCCCGCTCGACGTCGCCGCCTGGGTTCTGGCCGCCCTGGTCCTGGCCGCCCTGGTCCTGGCCGCCCTGGTTCTGGCCGTCGGAGAACATCACGATCGTCGCCGACGGCCAGTAGCCGATGTCGGGCGGCGTCCCGTCGCGGCCGATGACCACCTGCCTGCCGGTGATGGCCGTCAGCGAGGCCGTGATGGCCGTGCCGAGCGAGGTGCCGCCGGTGATCTTCAGCCGGTCGATGGCCCTGAGCGCGACGGAGTGGTCGGCGTCGGGCCGCGCGGTGGTGAGCGCGTCGCGTTCGAACGCGACGACCCCGATGTCCACGCTGTCCGGCTGCGCCGCCACGAACGCGCGGGCCGCCCGCTGCGCGGCGGCCAGCCTGGTCGGCGCGACGTCGTCGGCGCCCATGCTGTTGGAGACGTCCATGGCGAGGATGACGGTGCCCGCGGTCCGGGGCACCGGGACCAGCGCCGCCGGCCCCGCGGTGGCGAGCGCGAGCACGCCGACGCCGGCGATGGTCAGGCCGGTCCCGAGGTAGGCCCCGCGCCCGCCCGCCCCGGCGACCCCGGCCGCGGCGAGCGCCGACCTCCGGCGGCGGGCCGAGACGACGGCCGCCCAGGCCAGCGCCGCCGTGACGAGCAGCCCGGCGGCCAGCAGCAGCGGGGACGACAGAGTCAGGCCGCTCGCTCCGGCCGTTCGTGCACCGGGAACGCGAACTCCAGGGCCTGCCCGAGGGCACGATACTCAACATCTTCGAGCACTTCGCCGCCGACCTCGTCGCGCGCCCGCCGGCGGACATGCGGACGCTGCTCGGGCGGGCCCGCGCACGCTAGGAGCCGTCCCTCTCCAGCAGGCGGTCGAGCCTGATGGCCAGGTCGAGGGTCTCGCAGCGCAGGAGGTCGAGCCGCCGGCGGATCTTCGACCGGACCGCCTGGAAGTGTTCGTCGCTCTGCCCGTGGAGGCCGAGCAGCTCGTCGGTCAAGGCCGTCACGTGGTGGCCCGCCTCGCTCCGGGTGTCGGCGAGGTCGGCCCTGAGCTCGGCGATGCCGAGCACCGCCTCCGAACAGTCGGCCTCGGCGCACAGCGTCGCCTCCAGCGCCTGGACACGAAGCTTGATGTCCAGGATCTCCGCCTCTACATCCACTTACTCCTACCTTTGCCGGTAGTCGGTAGGGAACCGGCCCAGTGGTGGAGGGCGACCGGGTCCCACTTGCTGTAAGCACATGGTGGCAACCCGTGTATACCCGACACGACCGCCGGCAAGCAACGGGTGCGGGTCTCCGGAGGGCTCAGCCCGGCACCGCGGCGGCGGTACGCGAGCTGAGCCTGGAGTGGAGAGGTCAGGATCCGATCGGGTCCGGGTCGAACGCGGACGCCCCTTGCGGGCAGCCTTGAGCCGGGTCCTTGCAGCAGCGCGGCCGGCCGGCGGTGAAGTGGTCGTTCATGTGGCGTCGAAGGGCTGCCAGTTCGTCGCCGAGCGCGGCGAAGTCCTGTCTCATCTCCGCCCGGATGTCGGTGATCTCGGCCTGCATCCGCGTGATCCCGGTCGTGGTCGCCTTGATGTCGCCGTCGGTGGGGCCGCCTGCCTTGAGCTTCCGCAGGCGCAACAGCAACCTGAGGATCTGTGTTTCTAGGTCCACACATTCCTGCCTTTGCGCAGCTTGGAAGGGGCCCGCGCCGGACGAGCGGCCGGGAGCCCCAGTGATGTGAAAACGGTGACACATTGCTCGCCCGAGTGGGGATGATCATGATTTCGCCGGGTGGTGTTCCCTTACACCGGCGCCCAGGTTTCTTTTCTGCCGGCGGATATTGGCCACCGAAAGTGACCGACCGAAACAGGTCCAGACTGGAGGAACGAGGGTAGAGACGGCGGCCCGCCGTCACGGACCGTATCGGCCCGCCGCCGTGCCGGCCGGAGCCGGTGCAGGAACGCCGACGTATCCCGACAAGACGTGATTCCTCCACCCAGCGGCCCCACACCGGCCCATCCTCCGGAAAAATCTTCTAGCGCATTTCACGGCAAATCCGCAGATCAGGGACCGACAACAATGCGAATTTCCCTCCACGACCACGCCGGATCAAGCATCCTGAGCATGTCATCACGCTCCCCCACACCCCCCGTTTTAAGGAGCCTCCGTGACCCGGTTCGCCGTCGACCACACCCGCCACGCGCTCATCGCCACATGGGGTACGGGGATCGGCGACGTCGCCACCACCGTGGCGGAAGAAGTGCCTGCGAGCCTCGACGTGCTCCGCCTGGCCATCAGCCTCACGGAGCTGTCCTACGCCTGCTGGCGCTGCTACACCCACCCGTCCAGCGCCGCCGACCAGCACGGCCCCAACAGCGTCGGCTGGCAGCGCCAGGCCGAGCGTGACGCGTTCGCCTCGGTCGTCCCGGCCCTGCTGGCGCCCGTCCGGCCGGCCAACGGCGCGCTCACGCTCTACTCCACGCGGGTGGAGGAGGTCGCCCACCGCGTCGGCCGTACGCTGCACACGATCAACCACGCCCAGCTCTCCGGCCGCGTCGCCACCGACGTCACCGCGGAGCTGGCCGCCATCGAGAACGCCGAGCTCGGCGACCTGACCGCGCGCGCCCAGCAGGCCGTCATGCTCAGCCGCGAGGACGCCTCGCCCCTTCAGGTGGCCCAGGCCGACAGCCTGCTGCACCAGCATCCGTTCGGCACGGAGGCGCTGTTCACGAAGATCGACCCGACCGCGGCCGCGATCGCGGCGGCCCACTGGCTCTACGCCGCCGCGACCGTCAGCGCCCGTCACACCGGCCTGCATCCGATGCAGACCATCTCCGAGGTCGACAACATCAAGGCCCCCGCCCAGGAGAGCCTCACCGAGGTCATCTCCGCGATGAGCGGCGGCGGTTCGCCCCGGCACGCGGTCATGCCCATGATCCGCAACGCCCTGCACGTCGCCGAGGGCCACCTCTACGGCGTCACCGAGGCCAAGCACCGCATCGGCGTGGCCGAGGAGCTGATCGCCCAGGCCCGCACCGACCATCCCGAGCTCGGCCTCGGCCCCAGCACGGTCTACCTGCCCATCACCCCGCTCAACCCCGCCCGCCCGGCCCTCGACCTGCTGGAGAACCTCCTCTACGGCATCCGCAGCTGCTGGCTGACGTTCTCCCAGCACGCGGACACCCCGGCCGGCCGGGAGCCCAGCCGTCCGCGACGTCACCACCGCCACACGGAGGTGTTCCTCACCGAGGTGCGCAAGAGGGCGGCGCTGGACCGTTCCCGGCTGCTGTAGGCGGCCGAGCGTCCGGCTGGGGCCTGATCGCGGTACGGTCGGGCATGTCCGAAAACGTCGCCGGGCAACCGGCGTTACCGGCGCTCACCCGAACCCTGGTCGGCCCGCCCGGCAAGGTGCTGCTTCCGCTGGTCGCCGTGGTGGGGCTGATCGTGCTCAACCACTCCAGCATGCCCGGCGGGGGGTCGTTCATGCTGCTGCTGGCGGGCCTCGCGCTCGCCGTCGTCACCGTGGTCGTCTGGGTCGCCCGGTTCACGGTGGCCCTCCTGCGTTCCGAGGGACGTCCCGGGCTGCGCCGTCATTGGGTCCGCTGGCTGGCCGCGCCGCTGATGGGCGTGACCGTGATCGCGCTGGTGTTCACCGGGGTGCCGTTCAGTGTCCGGTTCGCGCTGTCGGAGGCGGGGCTGGAGGAGTTCGCCCGGACGGTCGCGGCGGAGGCCGGGTCCGTCAGGCACGACGACCGGTGGGTGGGCCTCTACCCGCTGACGTCGATCGAGCGGATCGAGGGCGGGGCGCGGTTCCTGGTGAGCGACACCGGCCTGCTCGACATGTACGGCTTCGCGTGGAGCCCCGGCGGCGAGCCGCCCGAGGAGTCCCACACGGGATACACCCACCTCGAAGGCCCCTGGTACGTATGGGAGGCCCGGTTTTGAGGATTCCCGGGTCGGTGGGCGGATGGGTCTTCACGGTCGCCGCGCTGCTGGTGCTCTCCGTCTTCGTGGGCGGGGGCGTGCTCTGGGTGGCGATGGCCGTCGCCGCGCTGGCGGCCATGATCGTGGCGGTGACGAAGGCGTACCAGGACGCGGCGCGGTCGCGGGCGCGGGCGGGCGAGCGTACGGAGGGACAGGCGGGTCACTGAGGGGAGCACGCCCGGCCGTACGGAAGTGTCAGTGACGGTCATCGGGGCAGGGTCCGGCCGCTCGACATGGGTAGGTTTCCGGGCAGACCTCAGGAAGGGTGTGCCGATGCGGAGTGGCGGAGAGCTGATGCTGGGTGGCATGCTGTCCGCCAACCATCTGACCGCGATGGAGGACCTGCCGCACGTGGTCGCCCGGCACGCCGCGATGGCGGGCTTCGCCGAGACTGCGATCTACGTCACCGACCTGCAGCAACAGCAGCTCATCCCGCTCCCCGAGCAGCAGGACGTGTCCGGCGAGCCGCTGGCGGTCATGCGGATCGACGGCACGCTCGCCGGTGTCGCCTTCCGCAACGCCGAGGTCGTCCAGGTGCCCGGCGGACCGGCCAAACGGCTGTGGCTGCCGCTCCTCGACGGCACCGAGCGCATCGGCGTGCTCGGGGTGACGGTGCAGGAGGACGACGAGGTCGCCGGGTGGCGGGCCAAGCAGCTCGCGTCGCTGGTCGCGCTCCTGGTGATCAGCAAGCGCCCGCACAGCGACTCCTACTCCCGGCTGACCCGCGCCCAGCCGATGTCCCTGTCGGCCGAGGTGCTGGTGCCGCTGCTGCCGCCCGGGACGTTCGCCAACGCCGAAGTGGTGGTCAGCGCCGTGCTCGAACCGGCGTACGCGGTGGGCGGCGACGCCTTCGACTACGCCGTCGACGGCGAGACGCTGCACGTGTCGATCTTCGACTCGATGGGCCACGACACCTCCGCCGGGCTGACGGCCACCATCGCCGTCGGGGCGAGCCGGAACAACCGGCGGCAGGGCGCCGATCTCGTCAGCACGGCCGAGGCGATCGACGAGGCCATCGCCGAGCAGTTCACCGGCCGCTTCGCCACCGGCATCCTGGCCGGCCTCGACCTGCGCACCGGCTGGCTGACCTGGGTGAACCGGGGACATCATCCGCCACTGGTGGTCCGCGAGGGCCAGCAGGTCGCCACGCTGTCCGGCGAGCCCAACCCGCCGATGGGCTTCCTGCTGCGGCCGGACACCGGAGAGCTGCGGTACCAGCTCCAGCCCGGTGACCGGCTGCTGTTCTACACCGACGGGATCATCGAGGCGCAGAGCCCGGACGGCGAGCTGTTCGGGCTGGAGCGCTTCATCGACTTCATCCTCCGGCAGGAGGCCGACGGCCTGTCGGCGCCCGAGACGCTGCGCCGGCTGGTGCAGGCCATCCTGGAGCACCAGCACGGACGGCTCCAGGACGACGCGACCGTGCTCATGGTGGAGTGGCGCAGCAGCAGGCACCAGCGGCTCGTCATGTGAGCCGTCAGGTGTCGCGGACGGCGACGAACCCGCTGTCGGGGCGGTAGTTGGGCGACTGGTGGCGGAAGTAGGTGTTGTAGACCTGGCAGTAGCGACCGCCGCGGGCCAGCAGCGAGGCGTGGCCGCCCTCCTCCACGATCTGCCCGTGGTCGAGCACGATGATCCGGTCGACGTGCTCGATCGTGGACAGCCGGTGGGCGATGACGATCGAGGTGCGGCCGGCCAGCACCACGTCGAGCCCCTCCTGGATCTGGGCCTCGGTCAGCGGGTCGACGCTCGCGGTGGCCTCGTCGAGGACGACGATCGCCGGGTCCTGGATGAGCAGGCGGGCCAGCGCGACGAGCTGCCGCTGGCCCATGGACAGGGCCCGGCCGTGCTCGCCCACGTCGGTGCGCAGGCCGTCGGGCAGGGCCTCGATCCAGTCGCCGCCCCCGACCGCGGCCGCCGCGGCCAGCACCTCGTCGTCGCCCGCGCCGGGCCGCGGGTAGCGGATGTTGTCGGCGACCGTGCCGCTGAACAGGAACGGCGTCTGCGGCACCGCGCCGATCTGCCGCCGGTACGCGCCGAGGTCGAGCGAGCGGATGTCGTGGCCGTCGATCAGCAGGCGGCCTTCCTGGAACTCGTAGAACCTCGTGATCAGCTTGCCCAGCGTGGACTTGCCGGCGCCGGTGTGGCCGACCAGCGCGACGGTCTCGCCCGCCTCGATGACCAGGTCGAAGTGCCGCAGGACGGGATGGGCCGCGTCGTAGCCGAAGGTGACGTCGGCGAACTCGATGCGCCCGGCCAGCCTGCCGGGGTCGGCCGAGCCGGTCTGCACGACCCGGGGTGGGGCGTCGATCAGGGCGAAGACCCGCTCGGAGGCCGACAGCCCCTGCTGGAACTGCGACCAGAAGGCGGCGATCGAGGTCAGCGGCATCCAGAAGAGCGAGACGCCCTGGAGGAACAGGTACCAGTCGCCCGCCGACAGGCCGTCGCCCAGCACCGACGTGCCGCCGAGCTGGACCAGCGCGACCGTCGCGAGCCCGGCCACCAGGAACAGCAGGGGGAAGATGGCCGAGAAGACGAAGCCCTGCCGCAGCGTCACCCGGTAGCTCTGCTCGTTGATGGGCCGGAACTCGTCGTAGACCTGCCGCTCCTGGCGGAAGTTCTTGGCGACGGCGATGCCGCCCATGGTCTCCTGGAGGTTGGCGTTGACCCGGCTCAGCGACCGCTGGGCGCGGCGCGTGCTGGACCTGGCCAGCCGCCGGAACAGCAGCGCCAGGCCCATCACGACCGGCGCCACCAGCAGGGTCAGCAGCGCCAGCTCGACACTGCGCAGGAACAGCAGGACGGTCACGAAGCCGACCATCAGCACCTGGCTGATCAGGTCCATCGTCAGGGTGGAGACCGTGGCGAAGTCGTCGGTGTCGGAGGTGACGCGGCTGACGATGCGGCCCGAGGGGTTCTCGTCGTAGAACGACAGGTCGCGTTGAAGCACGGCGTCGAAGGCGTCCTCGCGCAGGCGGAGCACGACGTCGCCGGTCACCCGCGCGCTGTACCACTGGCGGACGAAGTTGAAGGCCCAGCTCAGCGCCCCGGCGAGGAGGATGCCGACGGCGAGCAGCGGGCCGACGTCGCCGATCGTGCCGTCCTGGATGGCGTCGACGCCCTGGCTGGCCAGCAGCGGCAGGACCGCCTGCGCCGCCGAGACCAGCACGATCATGGCCGCCACCAGGAACATCGCGCCCAGCTTGGGGCGGAAGTAGGCCAGGATGCGGCGCATCAGGTCGCGGTCGTCGTAGCTGCGGTCGTAGTCCTCGGCGTCGAGGCCGTCCATGATGAAGCCCATCAGTGGACCCTTTCCTGCTCGTCGAGCGCGCCCTCGCCGACCGGGACCTCGTCGTAGTGGGAGAAGATGCGGCGGTAGAGGGGGCTGCCGGCGATCAGCTCGTCGTGGGTGCCGAAGCCGGCCACCTCGCCGCGCCGCAGCAGCAGGATCTTGTCGGCCCAGCGGATCTGGGAGAGCCGGTGGGTGATCAGCAGGGTCGTGCGCCCTTCCTGGATGCGGCCGATGGCCTGCTGGATCCGGTCTTCCGTGGCGGAGTCGATGGCGCTGGTGGAGTCGTCGAGGACGAGGATCGCCGGGTCGGTCAGCAGCGCCCGCGCGATGGCCAGCCGCTGGCGCTGGCCGCCGGACAGCGTGAGGCCGCGCTCGCCGATGACGGTGTCGTAGCCGTCGTCGAGCTCGGCCACGAACTCGGCGGCCTGCGCGTCTTCCGCCGCCCTGACCACGGCCGCGCGGTCGGCCCGCTGGCCGAGGCCGAAGGCGATGTTCTCGGCCACCGACCGCGAGAACAGCACGATGTCCTGCTCGATGGTGGAGATCTGGGAGCGCAGCGAGTCGAGGTCCCACTCGCGGACGTCGACGCCGTCGACCAGGATCCGGCCCGAGGTGACGTCGTAGATGCGGGGCACCAGCTTCGTCAGCGTGCTCTTGCCCGCCCCGGTCTCGCCGACGATCGCCACCGTCTCGCCCGGCCGCACGGTGAACGACACCCCGCGCAGGACGGGCTCGCCCGTGCCGTAGCCGAAGGTGACGTCGTCGAAGACGATCTCACCCCGGACGGGCGCGGCGTGGCCCGCGGCCGGCTGCTCCAGCTCGGTCTCGGCGTTGACGATGTCGAGGATCCGGCGCGAGGACACGATGCCGATCTGCACCAGCGAGAACGTGAAGATCGAGATCTGGGTCGGGAAGCCGAGCATGCCCATCAGCCCCATGAAGGCCACCAGGTCGCCGATCGTGATCGCGCCGGCGGCATGGAGATGGAGGGCGTGCCACAGCGCCCCGGCCATGGCGAACGCGAACAGCAACGTGGGCAGGTAGCGCGCCTGGACCAGGCCGTTGCGCACGAAGGAGTCGCGGTAGCGCCGGGCGTGGGCGCGGAAGCGCAGCCGCTCCTGCTCCTCCTGCGCGGTCACCTTGATCACCTCGATGCCGCGCACCGCCTGGCTCAGCCCGGCGTTGAGGTCGCCGAACTCGTCGCGCATGCGGGTGGCCACCGGGTTGAGCTGCCCCATGTAGTGGCGCAGCGCGAACGCGAAGGCGACCGCGAACACCACGGGCACCAGCAGCAGCCGCGGGTCGATCGCGGCGATGAAGAAGAGGGGCACCAGGCCGGTGAGCCCCGAGTCGACGATCAGGTCGACCCCCGGGCTGATCATGATGGACAGCTGGCGGATGTCGTTGGCCGCCCGCGCCATCAGGTCGCCCACCCGCTGCCGGTTGTGGAAGGTCTGGCTCTTGCCGAGCAGGCCGACGTAGAGCTCGTCGCGGGCGTCGCGCTCAAGCCGCTTGGCCAGGATCTCGCTGCTCATCCTGGCGAGGAGGTCGAGCAGGCCGCGGGCCGACACCACCGCCAGCAGCGCCAGGGCGACCAGGCCCAGCGCGGCGGCGGGCTCGCCCCGGCCGCCCAGCACCGCGTCGAAGGCCGAGCCGGTGAGCTGGGGGACCAGCGCGTTGAGCACCACCATCACCAGCGAACCGCCGAGGAAGCCGGTCAGGGGGAGCGGGTGGCGGCGCAGGTGGGACCAGAGCCAGCGGACCGGCCCCCGACGGTTGTAGCGGGGGCCGCCTTCGACGGAGAACTCCGAACTGCCGGTGGTCACTGTGAAACCCCTTGGCCGAGGGCGGGCGAACGTCGGACCTGTTTGTATCACCGGCCACCGACAGAATCCCATGCGTTTCCGCCGCCCATTCACGGCAAAGGGCAGGCAACGTCACGCAATGAAACAGTAACCTTACCCACCGTGGACCATTTCCTCCATCAAGCGGACCTGCTTCCGCTAGTGACCCTCCAGCCCCCGGTGAGCCTCCTGCCGGCCGACGACCTCGCGGCCGTGGTGCGGGCGACGCCGGTCGTCCACGACCTGCTCCGCCTCGCCTCCGCCGCCGGTGACACGGGGGCGCCGGGGGCGGAGTCCGGGCGGTTGTGGAGCGTGGCAGAGGACAGCCGGCTCATCGACGTACGCGACGGGGCCGCCACGACCGGCCCGGCGGTCGAGACCCTGACGTCGGGGCCCCCCGACGACGTGCTGGACACGTGGGGCGACATCCTCTACTCGCTGTTCTCCCCCGAGGCCGACGCCGCGACGCTCGACGCCGGCACGAGCACCCTGCTGATGTTGCTCAGCCACCGCGACGCCCTGCCGGTGGCGGAGATCCCCGAGCTGACCGACGAGGCGGCCGACGAACTGGCGTGGCTGCGGCTGATCCGGCGCGAGGGCTCGTCGGTGTCGCTGACCCCGCTCGGCACGTGGAGCGCGCTCGACCTGTTCAGGACCCTCATCGGCCAGGACATCCCGATCCACGGCGGCACGGCCGGCGTCGACGCCCCCACGCTGCTGCGGGCCCTGCGCACCTACGACGACGAGGAACGCGCCGAGGAGGTGCGTGTCTGGCTGGGCGGCCGGGATCCGGCGCGGGCCGCCGAGGAGATCGCCGGCGTGCTGCTCGACGTCAGCCCGCTGAGCCGGGCCGTCGGCCTGACCGTGCTGCTGGAGGACCTCGGCGGGCCGGGCCTGGAGATCGCCACCGCGCTGCGCGAGGTGCCCCGGCTGGGGGCGCTCATCCGGGCGCGGGAGAAGGACGACCACGGCCTCCCGCCCGCCCCCGTGGACGTGGCCTGGGTGTACGCCGACATGACCGTGGCCGCCATGGAGATCGGCGGGCCGGCCGAGTCGATACTCCAGCTCTCCGGCAACCTCGACGTCGACGACGTGCTGAGCATGCTCGGCATGATGACGTGCAGCGACCATCCCTACACCACCCTGATGCTGCGTTTCCTCATCGAGCACCATCCGGCGCCCCGGGTGGCCTCGGCCGCACGGCTGGCGTTGCAGCGCTGGCGCGGAGTGCACGTACGGCCTCCGGGTGAGCGCGGGCGTCTGCCCAGGAAGCCGCGCAAACCGGGCAAGACGGCGGGCGCGCAGAAGCGTCGGCGGCGCTGACGCGGCCCGCGCCGCAGGGAGCCGCAGGGAGCCGCAGGGGTCAGAGCTTGAGCGCGGCGCCGATGCGCTCGGCCCACTGCCATGGGGCGTCCGTGCCGCCGGGCAGGGCGTTGTAGTACTCCCAGCCGCTCACCCCGCCCATCCCGGGATGCCGGTACAGCAGCTCGGCGACGGTGGCGGCCAGGCGGTCGACCTCGACGTAGCCGCCGCTCGTGTTGTCGGGGCTGGTGACCGCGCCGGCCACCAGCTTGGCCGCCGGCACCTGTCCCGTGGCGAGCACGGCGTCGTAGTCGCACGGGTCGGCCAGGCTCCTCGGGCCGCCGTACATCGGCAGGTTGAGCCAGGCGAGGTCGGCGCCGCGGTCGTGGAAGACCTGGTCGTGGTCCACGGCGGCGGACGGGGTGATCGCGAGGAGGAAGGCGGGGCCGAAGTCGGCGCGCAGGCGGTCGACGAGGCGTCCGAGGCCGGGCGGTGACATGGGCTCGGCCAGGTGGAGGTCCGCGCCGTCGAGGCGATGGCGGGCGAGGAGGCTGCGCAGGGGCGGGTAGCAGGTCTCGAAGTCGTGGTCGAGGTGGACGAGACCGTCGATCATGGCCAGGGCGCGCACGCCGTACACCTGGGCGACCTGCACGTCGTCCCACATCTGGGCCAGTTCCGGGCACTCGGGCGGGGCGCCGTTGAGCCGGACGACGCCGTCCTCGCCGGCCTGTACGGTGGCCACGACCAGGTGGGTGAGGCCGGTACGCCGTTCGATCAGGGGCAGCGGGGAGACGTAGAGGCCGCCGTCGCAGTGGGTCCGGTAGTACATCACCAGGCGGGGTGTGTGCTGGGGCAAGGGCACGTCCTCCGTGAGGAATGAGGTGATACTTCACCATGTTCCACACAATGAGTAAGGTTAAAACTACCCTTAGTTAATTTTGCCTGTCCGGAACGTCGGACGGATGATCAGCGGCCCGCGCGCGGCGGGCTGACCGGTTCCTTCGAGGCCGTGCCCAGGGGCAGCATGACCTCGACCCGCGTCCCGGCGCCCGGCCCGCTGTTGACGACGCAGATGCCGCCGAGCTCGGCCGCCCGTTCCCGCATCGAGCCGAGGCCCACCCCCGCGCTGTACGCCGCCGGCAGCCCCCGGCCGTCGTCGGCGACCAGCACGCGGAGCACCGAGTCCCGCTGGAGCACGATGCGGGCGCGGGAGGCCCTGGCGTGCCGCCGGATGTTGGTCAGCGCCTCCTGGACGATCCGGTAGACGGCCACCTCGACGGCGGCGGGCAGGTCGGTCAGGTTCCCCTCGACCTCCACCTCGATCTCGGTGTCCGGGGAGGACTGCCCGGCCAGCTCGCGGACGGCGCGGGCCAGGCCGAGGTCGTCGAGCGCGGGCGGGCGCAGGCCGTACACCAGCTCGCGGATGTCGTCGGTGACCGCGCCCATGCCGGTGTGCAGCTCGCGCAGCAGCTCGTCGGCGGCGTCGGGGGACTTCTTCAGGCTCATCCTGGCCATGTTGATGGTCATGGCCATGGCCGAGAGGGTCTGGCCGAGGCCGTCGTGCAGGTCGCGGCGCAGGCGGCGGCGTTCCTCCTCCCTGGCGGTCAGGATGCGTTCCCTGGAACGCTGGAGGTCGGCGGCCATGCGCACGGCGTGCGCCACATCGGCGGCGTACGGGGTGAGCGTGGCGAGCACGCGCTCGTTGTGCGCCGCGGGGAAGCGGCGCGGACCGGGCGGCCCGACGAACAGGCGGCCGACGCGCTCGCCGTGCCACACCAGCGGCACCTGGCGGGGCTCGGGGCCCACCCGGCCGCTCTCGACGTAACGCGGCTCGCCGTCGGCGACCTCCACGGCCACGCCCTCGACCGCGAGCCCGTCGCGCAGCACGCTCACCACGGACGTCAGCGCCTTGGCCGGGTCGCCGCGCCGGACGGCCTGGGTCAGGCGTTCGGCCAGCACGGCGGGGTCGCCGACGCTGCCGTACAGGAGGTGGTCGACGGCGCGTTGCAGCACGCGCCGCAGCGGCTGGAAGAACGCGCCCGCGAACAGGGCGGCGGCGACGCCCGCGATCTCGTCGTAGCCGGAGACGACGAGGCTGGACAGCGCGCCCGCGCCGAAGTAGACCGCGCTGACCACGGCCACCAGCCCGGCCGCGACGAAGGCCCGGCTGATCACCGTGTCGATGCCGTAGAGCCGGTAGCGGGTCACCGAGAACGCGACGGCGACCGGGATGAGCGCCGCCCACACGATGCTCGTCCACAGGAACGCCGGCACGAACGCGGCCACGATCAGGAACACGACATAGCCCACGAACGCGAACAGCGGCCACCCGATCTGCCGCCTGCCCACCGGGTCGGCCCGGCGCAGCCGCAGCGCCAGGGAGAGCGCGGTCAGCGCCATGGCGACATAGATGCCGGTCCAGGCGACCGTCGAGACGGCCTCCAGGTACGGCCCTAGCGCGCGGATCGGGATCGGGTTGGGGATGACGGCCGGGTAGGGATAGCTCCCGGCCGGCGGGTCGGGCCGGAACGCCGCGCGGGCCAGGTCGAGCCCGAGCGAGAACGCGCCCAGCAGCAGCACCCAGCGCCAGCGCGGCGAGGGCAGCCGCCCGTCGGGCGAGTAGAGCGGCAGCAGGATGGTGAGCACCAGCCCGCACACCGCCCAGCCCACCTGCCCGGGGAAGCGCAGGAGCCCGGCCGCGACCAGGTCGCCCTCGGCGGCCAGCCGGAACATGAGCGCGTTCGACAGGTCGCTGACGGCGGCGGCGAGCCCGCCCGCGACCATCAGCCAGGCCATGTTCAGCCGGGGCCGGTGGAAGATCAGGAACGCGCCGACCGCGGGGAAGGTCAGGGCGGCGGCCGTCTGGGGCGAGGCCGTCCTCTCCGGGGTCCACGCCTCCGGCAGGTGGCTGAAGACGAGCAGCGCGGCGACCGTGAGGACCGGGGACGCCACCGCCATGACGACGGCCGCGATGCGCGCGAGCCTGACGCCCCGACCTGCGGGGCCGCGCCCGCGCACGGTCCGGGCGCCCTCGGCCGGCCCGGCCTCTTCGGCGACCTCGGTGAACCCGGCCATCCCCATCACCGCCTCCCCCAACACTTGAACAGGATTATGGCCCTTTTAGTGGGATAATCCGCCCGTTGTGTCCGGGCCGTTACCGTCCGACGCCCGGTCTGTCCCCTCGCGGGGCCAGGACAGGCCTCAACCTACTCGACGGCGGCGCGTGGTTTCCTATACGCATGCCCGAACCTGATCTCGTGATCGACGGCGGCGACAAGATGTGCGTCCAACTGCTCATCGAGCTGCGCGGGCACGTGCTGCACGCCGGTCCCGGCGCCGTGATCCACCTGATCGCCACCGACCCCGCCGCGCCCGTCGACCTGCCCGCCTGGTGCCACCTGACCGGCCACGACTACCTCGGGCCGGTGCCCGGCGCCGAGCGCCCGACGTACGCGGTGCGGGTCGCGGACGCCGCCAGGCGGACCGAGCCCACCCGTCCCTGGCACGCGGCCTAGCGGCGGCCGCCACGCGCGGGGCCCGCGGGACCGCGCGGACCGTCAGCGGAAGGAGCGGCGGTAGGCGGCCGGGGTGGTGCGCAGGGCGGTGTGGAAGCGGCGGCGGAGGTTGACGGCCGAGGAGAGGCCGACGCGGGTGGCGATGGTCTCGACCGGCAGGTCGGTCTCCTCAAGCAGGGCCCGGGTGGCGGCCAGGCGGCGTTCCAGCAGCCAGCGGGCGGGCGGGACGCCGAGCTGGTCGGCGAACTGGCGGGTCAGGGTACGGGGGGAGACGCCCGAGTAGGCCGCCATGTCCTCGACGGTGACGTGGTCGGGCAGGCGGCCGAGGAGCCATTCGAGCAGCGGCGCCAGGGAGTCCGGCATGGGCCCCGCCGTGGGCAGGGGCGGGTACTGACGCTGGCAGCCCTCACGGTGCGGACCGGCGGCGAGCTGGCGGCCGATGCGCATGGCGTGGGCCGCGCCGTGGTCCTGGAGGACCTGGTGCAGGCAGAGGTCGAGGGTGGCGGCCGAGGCTCCGGCGGTGGCGACGTCGCCGTGGTCGACGTAGATGACCGTGTCGTCGGGGATGACGAGGGGGTGGCGGGCGGCCAGCTCGCCGGACAGCTCCCAGTGGACGGACGCGCGCCGTCCGTCCAGGAGGCCCAGGGCGGCGGGGATGAAGATCCCGGCGCACACGGCGACGATCCTGGCGCCCCGGGCATGGGCTCGGGACACCGCGTCGAGCACGGCCGGTGAAGGGACGAGGGTCCAGCCGGCGACGATCACGGTGTCGGCGTCGTCGAGGGCTTCGAGGCCGCTGTCCACCCGCATGGGGACGCCGAGCGTGGTGGGCAGCGAGCCGGGCTGCTGGGCGCACAGGCGGAAGCTGTAGTGCTGGGGGATGTCGGGGCCCTGGTAGCCGAAGACGGCCGAGGCGGAGGTGACGGGATAGAGCTCCTGGTCGGGGGCGACCAGGGCGACCACGCGATGCGGGCTCGCCGGGGGCGGGGGCGTCTCCGGGCAGTCCAGGGCCATGGCGCAAATGTACCCAATGATGTCATTTAGGACACCAGTGCTTTGAGCTGGACAAATCCAGAATTGGGCCTCATGTGGACGAGGAGTTTCGCCCTGTACTTCGGGGCCCGCACGATCTCGCTGCTCGGCGACGCGATGATGCCCGTCGCCTCGGCGCTGGCGATCGGCAAAGTTTACGGGATCGCCGGCGTCGGCTTCGTGCTCGCGCTGTGGACCGCGTCGGCCGTGCTGGTCATGCTGTTCGGCGGGGTGGTCGCCGACCGGATCGGCCCCCGGCGCCTGATGATCGGCGCGGACGTGGTCAGGATCGTCACCCAGGGAGTCGTGGCCGTCGCCTTCCTCGACGGCACTCCGCCGTTCGTCCTGCTGCTGGCGATGGCGTTCCTGTCGGGCATGGCCGCCGGGGTGTTCGAGCCGTGCGTCAACGGCATGGTCCCGCTGGTCGCCGAGGATCCGCAGCGGGCCAACGCGACGCTGAAGATCGCCGAGGCGGTCACCCAGCTCGCCGGGCCCGCGCTGGCCGGAGTGCTCATCGTGGCCACCGGGCCGGTCTTCGTCTACACCGTGGACGCCGCGACGTTCCTGGTCAGCGCGGTGTGCCTGCTGCTGGTCCGGGTCGCCGTGCCCAGGCCGGAGCCGTCCGACGTGCTGAGCGACCTGCGCAGGGGCTGGGAGGAGTTCAGGGCCAGGAGCTGGATGTGGTCGGTCATCCTGGTCTGGGTGTTCTGGGGCGTTCTGGTGGTCGGTCCGTACGTGCCGCTGTCGTCCCAGGTCATCGGGGCCGACTACGGGTGGGTGATGGCGGCGCTCGGCCTCGGGACCGTGCTGGGCGGGCTGGTGGCGATCAGGCTGAGGCCGCGCAGGCCGCTGGCGGCGGGGGCGGTGGCGCTGATCGGGTACGTCGCCGTGCCACTGTCGGTGGCGCTCGGGCTGCCGCTGCCGCTGCTGATGGCCGGGCACCTGATCGGTGGGTGCGCGATGGCGTTCTGGTCGGTGATGTGGTCGACCTCCGTGCAGACGCAGGTCGCCCCGGACGTGATGAACCGGGTCAACGCCTACCAGGTGGCCGGGTCGGTCGCGGGCATGGCGGTCGGGCAGGCGCTGGCCGGTCCGGTCACCATGCTGGTCGAGCCGCGTGCCTTCATGGTGGTGTCGGCCCTGGTGACGGTCGGCGTGGTGACGGCGCTGCTGGTGATCGCACCGGTCCGGCGGCTGGGCCGGAAGCCGCCACGGTCCGACGGCGGGCCGGTCACGGTCGCGGCGGGCTCGGCGGTGTAGTCCGCCGGTTCTTAAGCGGTTAATACGTTCGATCTTGCGGTGCCCTACAGTATGGGAGGTTTTCCGGTTCGGAGAGGGAGTTCCGGTTCGGAGAGGGAGTTCCGGTTCAGAGAGGGAGTTCCGGTTCGGAGAGGGAGTTCCGGTTCAGAGAGGGAGTTCGTGAAGCGACCGACGATCGCCGACATCGCCACCCGGGCGGGAGTGTCCAAGGTGGCGGTCTCCTACGCGCTCAACGGGCAGCCGGGGGTGTCGGCGGCGACGCGGGCCAGGATCATGGCCATCGCCGACGAGATCGGCTGGCGGCCCAACAGCGCGGCCCGTGCGCTCAACGGCGCGCGGGCCAACTGCGTGGGCCTGGCGCTCTGCCGTCCGGCGCGCGTCCTGGGCGTGGAGCCGTTCTTCATGGAACTGATCAGCGGGATCGAGGGCGTGCTCGCCGACCGTTCGTACGCGCTGCTGCTCCAGGTCGTCGCCGGCCACCGGCAGGAGAGCGAGGTCTACCGCCACTGGTGGGGCGAGAGCCGCATCGACGGAGTCTTCCTCGTGGACCTGCACCACGCCGACCCCCGGGTGACCGAACTCGAACGGCTCGGCATGCCCGCCGTGGTGATCGGCCACCCCTCGGAGTCCGGATCGTTGCCGGCCGTCTGGTCCGACGACGGCGAGGCCGTGCGCGAGACCGTCGAATACCTGCTGGCCCTCGGCCACCGCCGGATCGCCCGGGTCGCCGGACTGCCCGAACTGGTGCACACGAAGGTGCGCGACCAGGCGTTCGCCGAGGCGTGCGAGGGGGTGGCCGAGCACGTGACCATGCACACCGACTACACGGGCGAGGAGGGCGCCAGGGCCACCCGCCGGCTGCTCAGCTCACCCGCCCGGCCCACCGCCATCGTGTACGACAACGACATCATGGCCGTCGCCGGGCTGTCGGTCGCCCAGGAGATGCGGGTCGAGGTGCCGCGCGACCTGTCCCTCGTGGCGTGGGACGACTCCCCGCTCGCACAGGTCGTCCGGCCGCCGCTCACGGCGTTGACGAGGGACATCCCGGCGTACGGGGGGCACGCGGCGGAGCGGCTGCTGGCCCTGATCGCGGGCGACGACGTACCCGCCTTCGAGGACCGCGCCCCCGTCCTCACCCCCCGCGGCAGCACCGGCCCCTCCCCCACCTGACCCAGCCCCCATCACATCCCCGCCGCCCACGGCCACCGCGTTCAGCCTGGGGTGGGTGCCCACGGCACGTGCCGCGGCTGGGGCGTGCGGCTGGCAGACCGCCCGCCCCCGTCGGCGGCACGTGCCGTCCCCTCCTCTTCGCGGCACGCGACGTGGGAGCCGCCCCAGGCGTCCCCAGCGCTCAGGACGACTCCACCCGGTAAGAGCGCAAAGGAACCCGCATCAGTACGTCCCCACCCAAAAGATTTCTTGACAAATTATTTTGTCGGTAGCTACCGTGGGCATCACGAAACGGAGGAACACCATGAGCAGCATGATCAACTCCGCGGACGGCACCCCCATCGCGTACGAACGCGCAGGCCAGGGCCCGGCGGTCATCCTCGTGGACGGCGCACTCAGCTTCCGCGGCTCCAGCATCAACGGCGGCCTCGCCGATGCGCTCGCCCCCGACTTCACGGTCTACACCTACGACAGGCGCGGACGAGGTGAGAGCGGCGACACCGCGCCATACGCCCCCGAACGGGAGATCGAGGACCTGGCCGCGCTCGCCAAGGCGGCCGGCGGCCCGGTCCGCCTGTACGGCATCTCGTCCGGCGCCGCCATCGCCCTGGCCGCGGTCGCGAACGGCCTGCCCGTCGAGCGGCTGGCCCTGTACGAGCCGCCGTTCATCGTGGACGGCACCCGCCCCTCGCTCGGCGACGACTACGTACGGCGGCTGGAGGCCCTGGTGGCCGCCGATCGCCGGGCCGAGGCGGTCAGGCTGTTCATGCGCGAGGGCGTCGGGCTGCCGGGGGTCGTGGTGGCGATGATGCGCTTCATGCCCGCGTGGGCCAGGCTCAAGTCCGTGGCGCACACCCTGCCGTACGACACCGCGTTCGTCTCCCCTCACCAGCGGGGAGAGTCGTACCCGGAGGGGACGTGGGCGTCGGTGACCGTTCCGACGCTCGTCGCCGACGGCGGGAAGAGCCCGCAGTGGATGCGCAACTCCGTCGGCGCGCTGGCGAAGACGCTGCCCGCGGCCGACTACCGCACGCTCGACGGACAGACCCACATCGTCAAGCCGGAGGCCCTGGCGCCGGTGCTGAAGGAGTTCTTCGCATGAGGTTCATCGCCACGATCGAACTGGCGGGCAAGACCGCCACGGGTTTCGAGGTCCCGGCCGAAGTGGTCGAGGGGCTGGGCGCGGGGCGGCGGCCGGCCGTGACCGTCACCGTCAACGGGTTCACCTACCGCAGCACCGTCGCGCCCATGGGCAGCCGGTTCATGTTGCCGCTGAGCGCCGTGAACCGGGAGGGGGCCGGGGTGGCCGCCGGGGACACGATCTCGGTCGAGGTCGAGCCGGACACCGCGCCCCGCGAGGTCGTCGTGCCCGCCGACCTGGCCGAGGCGCTCGACCGGGTCCCGGCGGCCCGGACGTTCTTCGACGGGCTGTCGTACTCGCGCAAGCAGCGTCACGTGCTGCTGGTCGAGGGCGCGAAGAAGCCGGAGACCAGGCGGCGGCGCGTCGAGGACGCCGTCGCCAAGCTCGCCGACGGCATCGCCTGACCCCCGCCGCGTGCGCCGACGGCGGACCGGACGACGCCGACGGTCCAGCGCAGGCGGTCCAGCGCAGGCGGCCCGGCTCAGGCGGTCAGGCGAAGACCGTGGTCAGGCGAAGGCGGTGGTCAGGCGAAGGCGGTGGTCAGGCGAAGGCGGTGGTCAGGCGAAGGCGGTGGTCAGGCGAAGGCGGTGGCGAGCCAGTGGGTCCAGGCTGCTTCCAGGGCCGCGCCGTCCACCGGCGTGTACGCGTGGTGCTCCACCACCGCGATGCCGCGTCCCTGGACGAACATGTACAGACCATCGTCCGTACGGACCGTCACGAAGGTGCCCGGGGCGGTCACCCATTCCACGACCCCCGGCTCCGGCGCCTGCCCCTCGATCGCGACCGTCACCTTCTCCCCCGCCACGGGACGGCCGGCGACGCCGAGGGCGGTCCCGAGCGCGGCCCAGAACTCCTCCTCCGACGCGCGCGGGGCGACGAGGAACAGGTTGTGGGTGGAGATCCTGCCGGGGAAGTGCCTGAGGTAGACGGCCAGCTTGTACAGGTACTGGAGGTCGCCGCGCTCAAGGTCGTCGTACTCGGACTCCCAGTCGTCGCCGAGGAAGCCGCTGTGGACGAAGCGGAGCACCGTGCTGCCCGAGCCACGGGCTTCCAGCAGGTACTCGAAGGCCATGAACGTGCCGTCGGGGTTCTCCACACCCCGGTAGGCCAGGCGTTCGCCCGGTTCCCAGGCGGTCACCACCGACTCGGTGGCGACGTCGGCGCCGAAGGTCTGCGTGCCCCGGCCGCCCTCGCGGGGTTCGAGCTCGGTACGGCCCATGAACCACGAGTCGATGCCCGGTCCCTCCGCGATGGCCTGCCAGACGGCGTCCGGGGCGGCGTCCAGGGGGATCTCGTGACGGATCTCGAACTCGTGCGGCATGACTGTCTCCCTGTCACGGCCTCGGGCGGTGTGCGGCCGAGGATCGCACCGACAATATCGCTTGTCAAGCTCACTCCTCTTGTCGGTAGGCGCCATGAGCAAGGCGCGGATCTGGCGATCGAGGGCGGGACGCCCCTGGGAGGGAGAGGGATCCCTCTTGAGAGCGAGGTGGAGGATCGCCCGTCCCGGCGATCACATTCAGGGCGGAAAACCGCAGGATAAGTGCATCGCCCCACTTCCTGAGGAGAACCCCAGATGAACACCCGCGCCGCCTTCGTGGCCGCCCCGTTGCTCGTCCTGTCGTACGGCGTCATCCGGATCATCGACGGCTTCGACGGGAGCCGGGGGCCGGGACTGGCCTGGACGACCGGCCATCTCGCCTTCCTTGCCGCTCTTGCCCTCTTCATCGTGATATTTCGGGAAATGTGGCAGATGCTCGGCCGCAACCGCATCGCCACCACCAGCCTCGTGGTCGGCCTGGTCGGCATCGTGTGCGCGTCCGCGCAGTTCGTGATCGACATCGTCGTCGGGTTCATGGCCGCCGACCACGACGCGATGTCCCCGCTGTTCGACCAGGTCCAGGCGATCCCAGGGGTGTCGCTCGCGGTCTACCAGGTCGGGCCGATGTTGTTCTACATCGCCCAGCTCGCCCTGGTCGTCCAGCTCACCGCTCGCCGGCAGCTCAAGCTCTGGACCCCCGTCCTCGTCATGCTCGACTTCGCCATCCCGATCATCGAGAAGGACCTGATCCCGCTCGGCGCCCTGTGCATGCTGGTGTCGTTCTGGCCGCTGGCCCGGCGCCGGGTCCAGCCCGCCGCCCGGCACACGCTCGTCCATGCGTGAGGAACAATGGGACCCCGTGTCCGATCTGACGCTTGTCGACGTCCTTCGTCGTAGGCTTCGAGCGCTCCCCCACCTCTGGGTGGACGGGGCGCTCGCCCTGTTGATCGCCCTCGTCCAGGCATGGCCGCTGATCTCCAGCGACGACCGGTCCGGCGGCAGCTGGGACACGTGGGGGTACGTGGTCGCGATCGGCGCCTCGCTCCCCGTCGTCTGGCGGCGCAGGTGGCCGGTGACCATGCTGATCGTCAGCCTGCTCGTGGGCGCGCTCTACGACCTGTCCGACAACGTCGCCCGCCAGCCCATCTGGTACGGCGCCCTCGTCGTCTTCTACACGGTCGCCGCCTGCTCCCCCCGCCTGCCCCGGGTCGTCATGCTCGTCGTGACCCTCGTCGGCGGCCTGGCCTCCGTCGGCTCGTGGGAGACCGCGATGCGCGGGGTCGCCCTGTTCACCGCCGCGTACGCCATCGGCCGGGCGGCGGCCACGTCCCGCGCCCACGCCACCGAGCTGGCCGAGCGCGCGGCCCGGCTCGAAAGGGAGCGTCAGTTGGAAGCCGAGCGCGCGGCCGAACGCGAGCGGGCCAGGATCGCCCGCGACATGCACGACATCCTGGCCCACGCGGTCAGCCTCATGGTGGTCCAGGCCGAGGCGGGGCCCGTCGTGGTACGCAGCAACCCGGCCAGGGCGGAGGCCGCCTTCGACGCCATCGCCGCCGCGGGCCGGGACGCGATGGTGCAGCTCCGCCGCATGCTCGGCGTACTGAAGGAGGACGAGCCGGAGGCGCCGAGGGCGCCGCAGCCGACGCTCGCGGACCTGCCCGCGCTGGTCGGCCAGGTGGCGGGGACCGGCCTGGAGGTGAGCTTCGCCGAGGTCGGCGAGCCGCGGGCGATCGGCCCCGACAGCGCGCTGGCCGCCTACCGGATCACGCAGGAAGCGCTCACCAACATCGTCAAGCACTCCGGCGCCGACCGCGCCGAGATCCGGCTCACCTGGGAGGACGACCACCTCATGATCGACGTCACGGACAACGGGCGCGGCGGCGGCCCCGCGCTGCCGTCGGGCGGCAACGGGCTGATCGGCGTGCGCGAGCGGGCCGCGGCCTGCGGCGGCAGCGCCACCGCCGGCCCGCGCGCGGGCGGACCCGGCTTCGTCGTGTCGGCGCGGCTGCCGCTCGGGGCCGGCCGATGAGCGTGCGCGTCGTGGTGGCCGACGACCAGGAGCTGGTCAGGGGCGGGTTCTCGATGATCCTCGACGCCCAGCCCGACATCTCGGTGGTGGCCGAGGCGGGCGACGGGGTCGAGGCCGTGGCCGCCGTCCGGGCCCACGAGCCGGACGTGTTGCTGCTCGACATCCGCATGCCCAGGATGGACGGCATCGAGGCGGCCAGGATCGTGTGCGCCGAGACCGGCTGCCGGGTGCTGATGCTGACCACGTTCGACCTGGACGACTACGTGTTCGACGCGCTGCGGGCGGGCGCGAGCGGCTTCCTGCTGAAGGACGTGCGGCGGGACGACCTGGTGACCGCGGTCCGCGTCGTGGCCGCGGGCGAGTCGCTGCTCGCGCCCACGGTGACCAGGAGGCTGATCGCCGAGTTCACCTCCCGCCCCGCGGCGGCCGCCCCCACGCGGACGCTGGAGTCGCTGACCGCCAGGGAGCGCGAGACGTTGCAGCTGATCGCGCGCGGGCTGTCCAACGCGGAGATCGCCGAGGCCATGGTGGTCAGCGAGCACACCGTGAAGACGCACGTCAGCAACGTGCTGAGCAAACTGGGGCTGCGGGACCGGGTGCAGGCCGTGATCACGGCCTACGAGTCGGGGCTGACCGTTCCCGGGGCGTAACGCGAGGTTCGGGCGGGTAAGCGGCCCATATGACTGAGGGTTTCGACACGGACACGCTCTGGCAGGAGTTCCATCGGGTGGTCAACATGAACTCCGAGGAGCTGCGTGGCTACCTGCTCGCCGACGCCTCTGACGAGGAGGGCTTCCCTCCCGACCCCGACATGGGCATCGACGAGCTGGGCAGGGGCGTGCTGCACGTCCTGAGCAAGCGGAAGGGCGACCTGACCAAGGCCGACCTGGACGTGATGCGACAGGTGGTCGAGCTGGTCGAGACCATGGGCGACCGGACGGACGACGACTCGCGGCGCGAGCTCATGTCCGTCGGGCACGACCCGCTCAGGGCATAACGCCCCGAATTCAACAAATGGTGGATGTGGGGCGACGCAAAGTGATGAAATGTGCGAAGCAGACTTCGTCCGAGGAGATCCGTTGAGAGACAACCTCGACCTCGCCGCGAGCGCCCAGCAGCTGGCCGACGCCGCCCCGACGGGATCGATCGATCGCGCCGCGGCCTCGTCCGTGGCCATCACGCTGGCCACGACGCGTGACATCGCCGACGCGCGGCAGGCCCTCGACGGGTTGACCCCGGCGGAGGTGCGCCAGGCCGCGCTCGACCTCTTCGACCGGCTCTCGGCGAGCTGAGCCACGCCGCTCACCCTCCCTGAGCTGTGCGAACAGCGCCAGGGCGGGCTTTTGCGCTGGAAACTGTCGTATGCGGGCAAGATCGTACGCCGCCCGTGGCGGCCTGCCCGGTGCCGACGGTGCGTACGGTGGGGGCATGCGGATCGGGGTTCTGGGGCCGCTCCAGGTGGCTGGGGCCGAGATCGGCGGCGCCCGCGTCCGCGCCCTGCTCGTCCGCCTGGCGCTCGACCCCGGCCGGGTGGTGACCGCCGACCGGCTGATCGGCTTCGTCGGCCGGACGGGCGACGTCGCCCGGCTGCGCGCTCTGCTGGACGGCCAGGACGAGCGGCTGGTCACGCTCGTCGGCCCCGGCGGCGTGGGCAAGACCCGCCTGGCGCTGGAGACGGCCTCGGAGCTCGACGTGCCGGACGCGCGACCGTGCTCGAAGGCGTGGCCGAGCACCTTCCGTCCCGGGCTGCGGCCGAGCTGCTGGGCGCCGCCCGCGCGCTGCGCGGCGTCCACGACTCGGCCGACCCCCTTGTGGTCGCCCTCGACGGGAGGTGCCGCTCCGAGCTCGGCGCCGGCGCCTTCCAGGAGGCCCTGACCAGGGGAGCCGCGCTGCCGAATCCGGAGCGGCACGCGCTCTTGCTGCTGGGCTGAGCCCGTCGCGTGCGCGGCACGGGGTGCCGGGCCATATTGTCTGAGGAGAGGCCACAGAACCGACGACGAGACCCCTTCTCCACCGCGCCCCGGATGACCATGGAACACCTTCCGGTTTTGCGGCGGATACGCCAGGGTTGTGGCAACTTTCCACCACAATGTGAGGAGATCTGTGGCCAGTCCAAGTGTGGTCGACACCCGGGGCAGTGACTTCGCCCGACTAGCCCGCCGAATCTCTGACGCCGGTCTCCTCGACCGGCGTCCCGTGTATTACGCGGTGCGGCTCAGCATCGTCGTCGCCGCGTACCTCGGCTGCTGGGCCCTGTTCGCCTGGGTGGGCGACTCGTGGTGGCAGCTCCTCGTCGCGGTCGCGCTGGCCGTGGTCTTCGCGCAGTTCGGCTTCGTCTCCCACGACCTGGGCCACCGCCAGGTGTTCAGGACGCGGCGGCCGAGCGACGTGACCGGCCTGCTCCTGGGGAACCTCGGCATCGGCCTGGGCTGGGGGTGGTGGACCAGCAAGCACAACCGCCACCACGCCAACCCCAACCACGAGGACCACGACCCGGACGTCTCGCCCGCGGTCCTCGTCTGGTCGGACGACCAGGTCGAGCGGAGCGTCGGTCTGCCGCGCTTCATCGCGAAGTACCAGGCGTTCTGGTTCTTCCCGCTGCTCACCCTGGAGGCCTGGCACCTGCACGTGGCCAGCTTCAAGGCGCTGCTCGCGCCGTCGGCCAAGCGGCCGTGGGCGGAGCTGGCGCTGCTGACCTGCCACTTCGTGCTCTACTTCGGCGCGGTCTTCACCGTGTTGCCGTTCGGCAAGGCCCTGGTGTTCCTGGTCGTGCATCAGGGGCTGTTCGGCCTCTACCTGGGATCGACGTTCGCGCCCAACCACAAGGGCATGCCCGTCCTGACCAAGGACGACAAGCTGGACTTCCTCCGCAAGCAGGTGCTGACCTCCCGCAACGTCAGGGGCGGCCTGTTCACCGACGTGGCGCTCGGCCAGCTCAACTACCAGATCGAGCACCACCTGTTCCCGAACATGCCCGCGCCCAACCTGCGCAAGGCGCAGCCCATCGTCGAGAGCTACTGCGCCGAGGTCGGCGTCAGCTACCTCCAGACCGGGCTCGTCGCCTCCTACGGCCAGGCCCTGCGCCACCTGCACCAGGTGGGCGCGCCGCTGCGCCGCTGAGCCTCAGCCCTCCTCCTCGACCCGTCTCTCCAGGTCGGCACGGCGCCGTTCGAGATCGGCGATCAGCTCGGACTGCTCGTCGGCCTGGGCGATCATGGCCGAGGTCTCGATCTGGTCGGTCGCACCTATGTCGCCCACCTGGTCGCGCAGATCCTGGTTCTCCGCCTTCAGCCGGGCAAGGTCCTCTTCGACCTGCCGGAGCTCATCCTTTGTCGTCATCCCGCACAACTACCCCATGACTCGCACGACCATACAAAATGGAGCACATGCGCAGATTGCAGGCGAGCACCACGGTGTCCCTCGTGGTGGTCGCCGTCGCGCTCGCCGGCACCGTGGCCGCCGCGTTCAGGAGCGAGCAGGCTCCCAACGTCCTCGACGTGGTGCTGCCGATCGTGTCGTGCGGCGCGCTGACGTTACGGCGGCGCTTCCCCGTCGCGTCGCTGATCGTGGTGGTCGTGGCGGTGTCCGTCTACTACCCGCTCGCCCGGCTCGACGGGCCGCTGGTCGTGCTGGTGTTCGTGGCCCTCTACACCGCCGCCGACCAGGGCCGGCTGGTCGCGGCCATCGCCACCGGGGCCGCCGTGCTGCTGGCCATGGGGTTCGGCGAGGCCCGCGGGGTCAGGCACGTGGACGACAGCATGTTCGGCGCGATCACCGGCTGGGTGGTGGCCGCGATCGCGTTCGGCGGGGTCACCAGGAACCGCCGGGCGTACCTGCTGGAGGCGCAGCAGCGCGCGCTGGACGCCGAGCACTCCAAGGAGGAGGAGGCCAGGCGGCGCGAGAGCGAGGAACGGCTGCGCATCGCCAGGGAGCTGCACGACGTGCTCGGGCACAACATCTCCATGATCAACGTGCAGGCGTCGGCCGCGCTGCACGGACTCGCCAAGCGTCCGGAGAAGGCCGAGGCCGCGCTGCGGACCATCAAGGAGACCAGCAAGGAGACGTTGCGCGAGCTGCGCACGACGCTCGGGGTGCTGCGCCAGGTGGACGAGGACGCGCCGACCGCGCCCGCCGACAGCCTCGCGCGGCTGCCGGACCTGGTCGCGGCGTCGGGGCTGGAGGTGGCCACCGAGCTGTCCGGGCCGCTGGACGCCGTGCCGACCGAGGTCGACCTGGCCGCCGCCCGCATCATCAGGGAGTCGCTGACCAACGTCGCCCGTCACTCGGGCACGACGAAGGCCACCCTCGCCATCAGCAACTCATCCGGAAATATCATGATCCGGGTCGATGACGACGGCCCGGGCGCCACGTACACCGAAGGCAGCGGCTTCGGCCTCCAGGGCATGCGCGAGCGCGCCACCGCGCTCGGCGGCGACCTGGAGGCCGGCCCGCGTCCCGAGGGCGGCTTCCGCGTCGCCGCCCGCCTGCCACTGAACGGAGCTCGATGATCCGCGTACTGCTCGCCGACGACCAGACCCTGGTACGCGCCGGGTTCCGGTCGATACTCTCCGACGAGGACGACATCGAGGTCGTCGGCGAGGCCGGCACCGGCGCGGCGGCCGTGGCGGGCGCCCACGAGCACCGGCCCGACGTCGTGCTGATGGACATCCGCATGCCCGAGCTCGACGGCCTGGAGGCCACCCGGCGCATCGCGGGCGACCCGCGGCTCGACGGCGTCAAGGTCATCATCCTGACCACCTTCGACCTCGACGACTACGTCTACGGCGCGCTGCGCGCGGGCGCGGGCGGGTTCCTGGTCAAGGACACCGAGCCGGCCGAGCTGATCCACGCGGTCAGGGTCGTGGCCAGGGGCGACGCGCTGATCTCGCCGTCGGTGACGCGGCGGCTGATCGCGGAGTTCGCGGGCCGGGTCAAGCGGCCGGAGCCGGGCCCCGAGCTCAACGCGCTCACCGAGCGCGAACGGGAGGTCATGGGCCTGGTGGCGGCCGGGCTGTCCAACGACGAGATCGCCGCCCGGCTCGTGCTCAGCCCCGCCACGGCGAAGACGCACGTCAGCCGCATCATGACCAAGCTCGCCGTGCGCGACAGGGCCCAGCTCGTGGTGATCGCCTACGAGGCCGGGATGATCACGCCGGGCTGGCTTACACCCTGAGTCGTACGTCAAAAGTGATCTTCGGCCCGGGGTTGTACGCCGAATTGCAGACTTGGGCATGACGCGGCGGAGCAGGCCGTAACGCGAAGCTCTCGGTATGAACACCGTGGACCTCGCCCGCCTGCAGTTCGCGTTCACCGCGGGCGCGCACTTCCTCTTCGTCGCGCTGACGCTCGGCCTGGCGACGCTGGTGGCCGTCGTCCAGACCCGGGCCACCTTCAGCGGCGACCCCGTCCACCTGCGGATGACGAGGTTCTGGGGGCAGCTCTACATCATCAACTACGCCATGGGCATCGTCACCGGCCTGGTCATGGAGTTCCAGCTCGGCCTGTCGTGGAGCGGGCTGACCGACTACGCGGGCAACGTCTTCGGCGCCTCGCTGGCGATCGAGACGCTGGTGGCCTTCTTCGTCGAGGCGACGTTCCTGGGCCTGTGGATCTTCGGCTGGAACCGGCTGAACCGCTGGGCGCACCTGGCGCTGATCTGGGTCGTCACGCTGACCGCGTACGCGTCGGCGTTCTGGATCATGATTTCCAACGGCTTCCTGCAGAACCCGGTCGGCTACGTCCTCGACGGCGGCAGGCTGCGGCTCACGGACTTCGGCGCGATGATCGCCAACCCGGCCGCGCAGATCGCGTTCGGGCACGTCATGGGCGGGGCGATGATCGTCGCCGGGTTCTTCATGGCCGGGGTGAGCGCCTACCACCTGCGCAGGCGCACGGCCGAGCAGGCCCTGTTCAGGAAGTCGCTGCGGATCGGCGTCGGCGTCGCGCTGCCGGCCTCGTTCTTCACGGTGACGTTCGGCGGGCTCGGGTTCCAGACCCTTCAGCCGTCCAAGGCCGCGGCCTGGACCGGCAAGGCCGAGCGGCTGGCCGCCGTGCAGGCGGACATGGCGGCCAGGTTCGGGCCGGGCGACTACCTGCCCCCGACCGGCTGGGTGCAGGGGGCCGGGATCACGATGATGATCCTGTGGGTGGTGATGACGGTCGTGGCGGGGCTGAGCCTGCTGCTCATGTTCTTCCGGCCGGTCGTGCGCGGGTTCCGCGCCTGGCACTGGCTGCTGACACTGATGATCCCCGTGCCGTTCGTCACCATGCTCGCCGGGTGGACGTTCCGGGAGATGGGCCGTCAGCCGTGGGTGGTCTACGGGCTGTTGCGGACGTCCGAGGCCATGTCGCCGGTGACGGCGGGCCAGATGCGGCTGTCGCTGACCGCGTTCGTGTCGGTGTTCACGGTGCTGATCGCGGTCAACTACTGGCTGCTGGCCAGGGCGGCCAGACGTGGGCCCGGCGCGGTGGCGCTCGGCGCCCTTCCGGCCGAGACGCCCGTCCCCGCCCCCGCCTTCTAGAAGGAACCGATCATGGAAATCTTCGTCCTGGCCTTCTTCGCGCTCGGCTACCTCATGCTGGGCGGGGCCGACATCGGGGTCGGCATGGCGCTGCCGTACCTGGGGCGGTCGGCGGGCGAGCGGCGCGAGGTGATCGCCGCGATCGCGCCGTTCTTCCTCGGCAACGAGGTGTGGCTGGTGGCCTCGGCCGGGGTGCTCGCGGGGCTCTTCCCGGAACTGGAGGGCCACCTTCTGAGCGGCAACTACGCGGTGGTCGTCGCGCTGCTCGTCTCGTGGGTGGTCCGGGACATGGGCCTGTGGCTGCGCGGGCGGGTGCCCGACGCGCGGTGGCAGGCGTTCTGGGACGGCGGGATCGTGGCCGGGAGCTGGGGGCTGGCGCTGAGCTGGGGGCTGCTGCTCGCCGAGGTGCTGCTCGGCATGCGGGGGCCGCTCGTGCTGCTGGCCGCGCTGGTGGTGGCGGCGCTGTTCGCGGTGCACGGGCTGGCGTTCGCGGCGCTGCGGCTGCGCGGATCGTTGCGGGAGCGGGCCGGGCTGCTGTCCGGCGGGGCCGGCGAAGGCCGCACGTACGCGCTGACCGCCGGCGCGATGCTGGTGGTCGGGGTGCTGGCCGGGCTGCGGCTGCCGCTGGAGGCGGGGTCGTCGGGGGCGTTGCTGGTGCCGGTGATCCTCGTCCTGATCCCGCTGCTGGTGGCCTCGCAGGGGTGGGTGTGGTGGACGTTCAGGCACCGGGTGACCGGCCCGTCCTACCTGTGACAGGGCGGGCGCCCGCCCTGGGGCGCCCGCCCTGGGGCGCCCGCCCTGTGTCGGGTCAGAACAGCGGAGCCCCGTCGCGGGTCAGCTTCCAGTTGGCGGAGGCGAAGTCGGCGGGGTTGATCGTGCCCTTGGCGGTGGCGTACTCGATCAGCGCCTGGCGGATCTCCACCTGGGCGTTGTACAGCACGGGGGCGGTGGCGACGTGCGGGAATCCGCCGCCGCCCGACTGGCGGTAGTTGTTGATCGCGACCACGAACTCCTTGTCGGCCGGGATCGGCGCGCCCTCGAAGGTGAGGTTGGCGACGCGCTGCCCGGCGGGCTTGGCGACGTCGATGTCGTAGGAGACGCCCGAGAGCTGGTCGTAGTTGTAGTCCGGGGTGTTGCCGGCGTTGGTCAGCTTGGTGACGTCCACCGGGTCGCCGGGGTTGAGCTGGTTGAAGTAGCGGGCCGAGTACTCCAGATAGTCCTTGATCTGGGCGCCGGTCAGCTTGATCGCCAGCAGCGTGTTGTCGTAGACGTAGAGCCCGGCCACGTCCCTGACCCGTACGTCACCGGCGGGGAAGACGGCGGTGCGGCTGAACGGCGCGGCGATGGACAGCACCGGCAGCGTGTTGCCCGGCAGTGCGGCCTTCACGGTCTCGGTCTGCACCTGCTGGATGTAGTCGAGGATCGGCGTGTCCTTGTACGGCGACTCGGCCGCCGACAGCTCCTCGGCCGACTTGGCGACGACCTTGTTGACGTAGCCGATCGTGGTGTCGTGCTGCGGCTTGAGCAGCGAGACGACCTTCGGGTCCTCCGTGACCGTGTTGGTGTTCAGCGTGGCGGAGGACTTCCCGGTGACGACCCACTTGCCGCGCTGCTTGGTGAGGGTGAAGTCGAGCCGCGACAGGCGCTGGCCCCACTTGCCCGGCTCGGTGAGCAGCACCTGCCGGCCGGTGGCCTTGTTGGTGACGAAACGCTGGGCGACCTCGTTGTGCGCGTGCCCGAACAGCACCGCGTCAATGCCCGGCACCTGCTCGGCGACCATCGCCGAGGCGTTCTCCACGGGCAGGTCGGTGCCGTAGGAGGACATGCCGCTGTCGCCCGCGTGCGCGGTCACGACGACCACGTCCGCGCCGAGGCCGCGGATGACCGGCACCCACTTCCTGGCCGACTCGACCAGGTCGGTGAAGCGCAGCTTGCCCTCGACGTTCGCCTTGTCCCAGATGGCCACGCCCGGGTTGGTCAGGCCGAGCACGCCGACCTTGATCGGCTTCTCGCCCTTGACCTTCATGGTCTTGATCACGAACGGCTCGTACGCCGGCAGCCCGCTCCCGGCGTGCACGGCGTTCGCGCCCAGCACCGGGGCCCTCATCTGCTTGATCCAGGTGGCCAGCAGCGGCAGACCGTAGTTGAACTCGTGGTTCCCGAGGGTGACGGCGTCGTAGCCGATGGCGTTCATGGCCTTGGCCATCGGGTGGGTCTGCCCGGTCTGAGTGATCGGCTCGACCTTGGCGTAGTAGTACGCCAGCGGCGTGCCCTGGATCGTGTCACCCGAGTCGAACAGCAGCGTGTGGTCCGCCCCGCGCTCGGCCCTGACCTTGTTGACCAGCGACGACACCTGGGCCAGGCCGATGGTGTTGCCCTGCTTGTCGGAGTAGGCGGCGTCCTTGAAGTAGTCCCAGTTGAGGGCGTTGCTGTGGATGTCCGACGTCCCCATCACGGTGACGGTGACGCTCTTGTCCCCGCTCGCGTGGGCGGGGAGCGCCGCCAGGGCCAGCGCGGTCAGCGCGGCGGCCCCGGTGGCGGCGAGCTTCTTGGTCTGCATGTGCCTGGAGACTAACCAGGACAAATTACTCGTTGGTTACGAAATCGCGGATGAGGGCTGTCACCTCTTGGGGACGTTCGTGCAGCACCACGTGACCGCTGTCGAGCTCGGCGTACCGGCTGCCGGGCAGCGCGGCGTGCAGGGCGCGGGCGTGCCCGACCGGGACGAGGTGGTCCTGGGTGCAGCCGACGACCAGCGTGGGGGCGGTGATCTTCGGGAGCAGCTCCCTGATGTCGGTCCTGAGGTCCAGCTCGATCTGGCGTACCGTGCCGGGCGGCGGGTCGCCGGCCGTCATGGCCTTCACGCCCTCCTCGCCCAGGCCGCTCACGAAGGCCGGGCTGAAGCCGACCAACGGGCCGTACGCGGCGAAGCTCTCGGGGTCGGTGGCCGCCAGCCGGGCCCAGGTCCGCAGGCCGAGCCGGAGGCGCGGGTCGTCGGCGTGCGTCCAGCCGGCGATCAGCACCAGCCGCCCGACCAGCTCGGGATACCGGGCCGCGACCCCCGCGGCCACCACAGCCCCCAGCGAGAATCCGACCAGGTCGGACGGGCCACCTGCGGGGAAGGTCGCCGCGACCTGCTCGATCAGCAGGTCGAGCGTGAGGTCGCCGCCGGGGTTGGTGGTCTCGCCGCTGCCCGCGTAGTCGGGGGTGATCACCGTGCGGACGTCGGTGAAGTTCTGGACGAGGTGGCCGTAGTTGGTGGCGGCGTCGCCGCCGGTGCCGTGGACCATGACCAGGCCGGGGCCGCTGCCCGCCCGGTTGAAGTGCACGTGTCCGCCGTCGTGGATGACCGTGGGCATGAGGTGTCTCCTAGAGGTTCCCGCCGCCGGTGGCGTCGAGGGTGGTGCCGGTGACGAAGCTCGCCTCGGGCGAGACGGCGAACGCGACCACGTTCGCGATCTCGCCGGGCTCGCCGATGCGGTTGAGCGCGTGCCTGCTCGCCGCGTGCGCGCGGGCGCCGGGGTCCCGCAGCCAGCCCGCGTTGACGTCGGTGTCGATGATGCCGGGCGCGACGTTGTTGACCGTGATGCCATGCGGCCCCAGTTCCTTGGCCAGGGCCAGCGTGAACACCTGTACCGCGCCCTTGGTCATCGAGTACGCGATGCCCTCGGGGAAGGCGATGCGGGCCACGCCGGAGGTGATGTTCACGATGCGGCCCCCGTGACCAGGGCAGTCCTCATCACTCGAACCCTTTCTTTAGCGATCGATACAGAAAACCATAACATACCGATCGCTATAGAATGACGGCATGGCGAGGCAGCGGGCATTCGACAGGGACGCGGCACTGGAGAGCGCGCTGCGCGCGTTCTGGAAGCACGGTTACGAGGCGACCTCGATCGCCGAACTGACCGCCGCCATGGGCATCAGGCCACCCAGCCTGTACGCGGCCTTCGGCGACAAGCGGCGGCTGTTCGAGGAGGCGGTGCGCCGCTACCAGCTCACCTACGGCGCCTTCACCACCAGGGCGCTCACCGAGGAGCCCACCGGCCGGCGGGCGGTCGAGCGCGTGCTGCGCGAGTCGGCCGCCGAGTACGCCGGCGCGGACCACCCGCCCGGCTGCCTGATCATCAGCGCCGCGGTCAACTGCGGGCCGGAGTCGGCCGAGGTGGAGGAGCTGCTGCGGGGGTTCAGGGAGGAGGCGAAGGCGGCGATCAGGAGGCGCATCGACGACGACGTGGCGGCCGGGCGGCTCGCTCCCGGCACCGACACGGGCGCCCTGGCCACCTTCTTCGCCTCGGTGATCCAGGGCATGTCCACGCAGTCACGCGACGGCGCCCCCTACGCCGACCTGCTGGGGGTGGCCGAACTCGCCATGACGGCCTACCCGCCTCCCACACCCTGACCACCGCCCGAACGCATCGACCGCCGCACAGGACCATCGACCGCGCGGCCGTCCCGGCCCTGAAAGCTTCGACCGCGCGGCCGTCCCGGCTTATTGCGACATGACGCCCGCGTCCTCCGGGGGCAGCTCGGGGGGCGACGCGCGCAGCCAGCGGCAGCCGTGCGGTCCGAGCGCGAGCTTGGCCGTGCCGTCACCCGACACCCTGATCGTGCCGTCCACCAGCAGGTCCGTGAGGTCGCAGTTCTCCAGGCCGTCCAGCCGCAGCTCGACGTCCTTGGCCGTTTCGCACAGGTTGTGGGCGACCACGACCGTGGCGCCGTCGGCGTCGCAGCGGTGCGAGAAGATCGCGTCGTCGCCGGTGTCCAGCACGGTGTACCGCCCCCACGCCAGCTCGGGGCACTCGCGGTAGCGCTCGATGAGGAGCTGGAACCAGCGCAGCAGCGAGTCGGTGTCCCGCTTCTGGTCGGCCACGTTGACCCGGTCGGGCGCGAAGGAGCCCTCCGGGATCTCGCGGACCGTGTCCTCCGACTGGCTGAAACCGCCGTCCTCGGACCACTGCATGGGGATGCGGACGGCCATCCGCCCCTCTTCGTCCAGGTTCTCCCCCATGCCGATCTCCTCGCCGTAGAAGACCACGGGGGTGCCGGGCAGGGAGAACAGCAGGCTGTAGGCCATCTTGATGCGCCGCAGGTCGCCGCCGAACATCGTGGGCAGCCGCCGGCGCAGCCCGCGCCCGAAGATCTGCATGTCCTTACGGGGGCCGAACGCCTCGAAGACCTCCTGGCGTTCGGCGTCGGTGAGCTTGTCGAGGGTCAGCTCGTCGTGGTTGCGGAGGAACATCGCCCATTGACAGTCCTTGGGGGCCCGGGGGCGTTCCTTCAGGGCGTCCATCAGGGGACGGGCGCTGTTGCGGGCGAAGGAGAGCCAGCTGCTCTGCATGCCGATGAAGTCGAAGCACATGGTGATCTGGTCGCCGAGCCCTTCACCGAAGTACCGCAGTAACTCCTTGTAGGGCACGTTGACCTCGCCCAGCAGGATCGAGCCGCCCTTGCGCCTGGTCATGAAGGCCCGCAGGTCGGCCAGGAACTCGTGCGGGTCGGCGAGCTTGGGGTTGACGTTCTCGATGAGGAACGGCACCGCGTCCACGCGGAAGCCCGACAGCCCGAGCTCCATCCAGAAGCCGAGGATGCGGGTGATCTCGTCCCGGACCTCGGGGTTGCCGACGTTCAGGTCCGGCTGGTGACGGTAGAAGCTGTGCAGGTAGTACTGGCCGCTGCCCTTGTCGTACTGCCAGACGGAGTCCTCCTTGTCGGGGAAGACCACCTGCTTCGGGTCGTCGGGCTCCGGGGTGTCGGACCAGACGTACCAGTCGCGCATCGGCGAGTCCTTGCTCCTGCGCGACTCCTTGAACCATGGGTGCTGGTCGGAGGTGTGGTTGACGACCAGGTCCGCGATCACCCGCAGGCCCCGGTCGTTGGCGGTCCGCATGAACTCCACGAAGTCGCCCAGGGTCCCCAGCCGGGGATCGATGCTGTAGAAGTCGGTGATGTCGTAGCCGTCGTCCCGGTTGGGGGTGGGGAAGAACGGCATCAACCAGAGGCATGTCACGCCGAGACCCGCGAGGTAGTCGATCTGCTGGGTCAAGCCGCGAAAGTCGCCCACACCGTCGCCGTTACCGTCCTTGAACGTCTCGACGTCCAGGCAGTAGACGACGGCGTTCTTCCACCAGACGTCGGAGGTGTACGTCAGTCGCATGGCCGCCCCGCTACCCACCCGGCCAGAAGAAATGCCCATTTAAAGGTTCGTGTCCGGTTCTGATCGCCTGACCTCGGGCTACGGAGGCATGGCCGAACTCAGGCCGGCGTGCGGATCGCGTCTTCGAGCAGCCGCCAGAACCGGTCGACGTCCAGCCCGGTGGCCAGCCAGAGGGCGAAGGCGTCGTCGTCCCCGGGGTCGCAGTCGAGGACGACCGGAGTGCGCATGACGATCATGCTACAGATCGGCGTCCGGGCCGCCCCGCGACGGCCTCGCGGACCCCGGAAAGTTCTTCGGATCCGCGCGATGAGTTCCGGGGGCCTCGCCGGTATGTATCCGTGAACGTGTCACGAGCGATGAGGAGACAGCCATGACCGAGAACCGGGCGCACGACGTGGCCGCCGTCAAGGGCGTGCTGGAGGGGCTGTACCGGGCCTGGGCCGACGGCGACGCGGACGCCTTCGTCAAGGACTACACCGAGGACGCCACCGCGATCATGCCCGGCAGCTTCCGCGGCTCCAGGGAGGAGGTCCACCGGAACATGGCCGAGGGCTTCGCCTCCTACCTCAAGGGCAGCACGACCGTCGACAAGCTGCGGAGCATCCGTTTCCTGGGCGAGAGCGCCGCGATCGCGGTGAGCGAGACCGGCGTCAGGTTCCCTGGCGAGACCGAGGTCCCCGCCGAGCGCATGGTGTACGCGACCTGGGTGCTGGAGAAGCGTGACGGCGCCTGGCTGCTCGCCGCCTATCACAACAGCCCGGTCGTGGTGGCCGGCTGACCTACCCATAGAGTGCGGGGGACGAGAGGACGTGGGCACGGTGACGCCGGCAGCAGAGGGCTTCGACCTCCGGATCGAACCGTTCCGGACGGAGCTGCTGGCGTACTGCTACCGGATGCTCGGCTCGGTCCACGACGCCGAGGACCTGGTCCAGGACACCTACCTGAGGGCATGGCGGACGCGCGAGCGGTACGACGAGACGCGCAGCTCCCTGCGCACCTGGCTCTACCGGATCGCGACGAACGCCTGCCTGACCGCCCTGGAGGTCCGGGGGCGCCGGCCGCTGCCGTCGGGGCTGGTGGCCGCGTCCGAGCCGCTCGCGCCGCTCGTCCAGGCGGAGAACATCGCCTGGCTCCAGCCCCTGCCCGACTCGATGCTGGACGCGGGCGATCCGGCGGGCGCCGTGGTCGAGCGCAGCGGCCTGCGCCTGGCGTTCGCCGCCGCCCTGCAACATCTGTCGGCGCGGCAGCGCGGCGCGCTGATCCTGCGGGACGTGCTGAGCTTCTCCGCCTCCGAGGCGGCGGAGATCCTCGGCACCACCGTCGTGTCGGTGAACAGCTCCCTGCAGCGGGCGCGTGCCCGGGTGAAGGAGGCCGGCGTCCGGCGCGAGCCGCTCAACGAGCCGGCCGCGGCCGAGCAGCGCGGCTGGATCGACCGCTACATGAAGGCGTTCGAGCACGCCGACGTCGAGGGGCTCAAACGGCTGCTCACCGAGGACGTCATCATGGAGATGCCGCCGATGCTCAACTGGTTCGCCGGCCGCGGCAACTACGGCCTGTTCATGGAATGGGTCTTCCAGGCGGCCGGCACGGACTGGCGGCTGGAGGCGGTCACCGCCAACGGCCAGCCCGGATTCGGCGCCTTCCGGCGCGTCGGCGGCAGGTACGAGCCCCACACGCTCCAGATCTTCACCGTCACCGCCGGGGGCATCAGCCGGAATTCGGTGTTCCAGGGCGCCGAGGTCTTCGCGCCCTTCGGCCTGGCGGCCGGGTTCGACTCCTCACCATGACCCGCGGCCGGGCACGCCGCCGGGCCCGTGCTCGCCGGGGTGACCGCCGTCGCCGCGACGCCGCGAGCGTTCAGAGGAGGGTGCCGCCGCTCACGTCGAACCTGGCCAGCGCCTCGTCGATCCTGGCCAGGGTGTCCGGGTGCAGGGTGACATCGGCCGCGGCCAGGTTCTCCTGGATGTGGGCCGGGGTGCGGCTGCCCGGGATCGCCACCACGTGCTCGTCCTGGTGCAGCAGCCACGACAGGGCCAGTTGGGCGGGGGTGATGCCGAGGCTGGTGGCCAGGGCGCGGATCGGGGCGTACCTGTCGTTGTTGCCGGCCAGGTTGTCGGCCGAGAACCGGGGCGCGTTGTGGCGGAAGTCGCCTTCGTCCAGCCGCTGGACCGTGCCGGTCAAGAACCCGTTGCCCAGAGGGCTCCAGGCCACCAGGCCGACGCCGAGCTCGCGGGCCGCGGCCAGGAGGTCGGGCTCCACCGGCCGCCACATCGACCACTCGTTCTGCACGGCCGTCACCGGATGGACGGCATGCGCGGCCCTGAGCTGGGCCGCCGTCACGTTCGACAGGCCGACGTGCCTGATCAGACCGTCGCGCACCAGCTCCGCCATCGCGCCGACCGTCTCCTCCACTGGGACGCCGGGGTCCGGGTAGTGCAGGTAGTACAGGTCGATCACGTCGGTGTCCAGGTTGCGCAGGCTGCGTTCGGCGTACCGGCGGACCAGGCGCGGGTCGGCGTTCACACGGAGTTCGTTGAAGGCGTACCCGACCGGGTGCGGGCGGCTCGGCTCGCCGTCCGGGATGGTCAGGCCGAACTTGGTGGCCACCACGACCTCGTCGCGAGGGCGTCCCTTGAGGGCGCGGCCGACCAGGCGTTCGTTGTGGCCGTCCACCCCGTAGGCGTCGCTGGTGTCGATGTGGGTGGCGCCGCCGTCCAGGGCCGCCTTCAGCGCCGTCTCGGCACGGATGTCGTCGATGTCGCCGTACACACCGGGCGAGAGCACCATCGCGCCGAAACCGAGCGCGGGGACCTGCAGTGTTCCGAGTTCACGTGTCTTCATGACGGAGATCGTGCCGCCCCGGGGCGCGCGGCGTCCAAGACCTTTTGCTATAACCGACGGTTATGGACGTGCACCTGCGGGAGCTCCGCTATTTCGTCGCGGTGGCCGAGGAGCTGAACGTGACGCGCGCCGCCGAGCGGCTCTTCGTCTCGCAGCCCGCCCTGTCCAAGCAGCTCAGGGTGCTGGAGCGGCAGCTCGGCTTCGCGCTGCTGGAACGGGTGCACGGCGGCGTGACGCTGACCCGGCAGGGTGAGGCGCTGCTGCCGGTGGCCCGCGAACTGCTCGGACGCTGGGCCGCCGGCGTGGAGACGGCGCGCGCCGCCGCCCCCACGGGGACGCTGGTCATCGGGATGCAGACGGCCGTCGGCCGGGGGTTGCAGCAGGAGGCGCTGCGGCTGTTCCGGCAGACCCGGCCGGGCTGGGAGGTCTCGCTCCGGCTCGTGGGCTGGGACGACCCCAGCGGCGGCCTCGCCGACGGCTCCTCCGACGTGGCGTTCATCTGGCTGCCGGTGCCGCCGGGGTTGGAGACGTACGTGCTGGTCACCGAGGAGTGCGGGGTGGCGATGCCGGCCGGGCACCGGCTGGCGGGGATGGCCGAGATCCCGTTCGCCGAGCTGCGGGACGAGCCGTTCATCGCGCTGCCCGCCGCCGCCGGCCCGCTGCGCGACTTCTGGCTCGCCTGCGACGCGCGGGACGACGACCCGGTGGTCGGCGTCACGGCGAACACGCCCGAGGAGGTGTTCGAGGCCGTGATCAGCGGCTTGGGCGTCGTCCTCGTGGCCGAGGGGAACGCGGCGCTCTACAAGCGGCCGGGCATGGTCTACCGCCCGGTGACCGGTCTCCCGCCGGGGCAGCTCGCCATCGCCTGGCGCCGCGAAGACGTACGCCCCCACGTCACTGCCTTCGTCGAGGCCTTGAAGCAGGCCGCCGCCACCGTCTGACGCGGCGGCCGGGCCGGTCAGGCGAGCGAACGCCGGTAACGGACCTCGGTGATCGTGAAGCCCCGGCTGCCGTCGTCCTTGGCGACCCCGTCGTCGTGCCATCCGGCGGCCTCGTAGAACCGCCGGGCGCGGACATTGCTGTCCAGGACCCAGAGGACGGCCTCCTGGTAGCCGGCGCCGGTCAGGGCGGCGAGGGCCGCGTCCATCAGCGCCCTGCCGATCCCCCGTCCCCAGCTCTCCGGCGTCAGGTAGATCGTGGCGACCTCGGCGACCGACGCGCCGTCCTCGTCGTCGTCCCGGGAGGGCAGCACACTGGCGAAGCCGACGACCCGCCCGCCGGCCTCGGCGACGAGCGTTCCCTCCCGGGGCCAGGCCGTACCGGCCAGCCAGCGTTCCCAGGCGGGACGTCGTGCCGCCGCGTCCAGGCCGTCGAGGTGGGCCTGCGGGACCAGCCCGCGGTAGGCGGCCCGCCAGGACCGTACGTGAACCTCGGCGATCGCCCAGGCGTCGGCCTGGGTCGCCTTCCGGATGCGCATCCGTCCGTGCTATCACCCCGGATCAGGAAATATCCCTGCATTCCGGCGATCGCTCCGAATTCATCGGCGCGTTTCGGGAAGTCGCCACTAAGGTCTGACCCGACGCACCGGTAACACAGGAAAGGCACCCCCTATGAACGACCATGCCATCACCTTCGACCTCATCGACGCCGACAAGGACGGCCGCATCTCCGCCGTCGAACTCGTCCGCCTGATGGAGGTCCTCGGCCAGCCCGTCTCCCTGGAGGCCGCACAGGAGGGCGTGCGGAAGCTGGACAAGGACGGCGACGGCCTGATCGATGTGGACGAGTTCGGCGCGTTCCTGCAGAAGTGACCAAGACAAGCTCTTGCTAGGCAAGCTCTCGCCACCTGGGCCACAATGGCGACAGGGTGGTGTTCAAGGACGAGGAGCTGGTCGGCGCCCTGGCGGAGGTACGCCTCGCGCCGCCCGCCCCTGACCGGCCGGCCCCGCCGGGGCGGGGCCGGGGCTGCCGTCAGGCGGTGTGCAGGTAAACCTGGCCGAAGACCTCGGACAGGTTCTTGATGTCCGTGGCGACGTCGGCCTCGGGGCTGCTGTAGTCGTAGACGGTGGCCAGCCTCGGGCGTACGGTGCCGAGTTTCTTGAGCTGGTCCCAGGTGGCGTTGGCCGCCCACTTCTCGCCGTACACGCGGTTGACCTGGCCCTGCGCGTCCTGCCAGCGGCTCCACAGGACGACCGTCTCGGCGGCGTCGGCCTGGAGCGGGGCCGCGATGCGGTCGGTGATGGCCTGGGTGGCCTGCTCGGCGGTCAGCTTGGAGGTGCCGGCCGCGGTGAACCCGGCGTCCTCGGCGGCGATCTGGGCGTAGGCGTCCCAGGCGTGGGCGCGGACCTGGATCCACTGGTTGCGCTGGGCCTCGTTGGCGTCGATCTTCCAGGTGGCGTACTCGGTGGCCAGGTGGCCGGTGTCCAGCGTCAGCTGGTCGATCTGGCCGCCGGAGAGCCAGGCGCCGATGCGGGCGGGGTCGAGCAGCGGGTACTTCTTGGTCATCTCGGCCTTGCAGGCGTCGTTGGCGCCGCAGCCGAACAGCGGCACCACCGTGTGCGCCGCCAGCTTCTTGCCCGGCACGAGCTTGCGCAGCGCGGTCGTGGTCTCGGTGACGAACTTGTCCAGCTCCTCCGCCGTGGCGAAGGTCTGGTTGTAGCCGAGCTGCGAGGTGAACCTGATCCCGACGACGCCCGGCTGCGCGGCCAGGGCGGCGACCTTCTTGGCGGCCTCCTCCAGCTTGCCCGCCTTGTAGTCGTCGGCCAGCTCGGTCTCGATCCAGGTCCGCAGACCGGCCCCGACCGCGCTCTTCACGGCCTGGCCCGCCGGGCTCTCAGCGGCGGCGGTCTTGGCGGCGGCCGAGATCTCGTCGGGGTCGATGTAGCACTTCTGGCCGTCCTGGCAGTTGTCGGGCGTGCCGCCGTCCTCGGCGCCGTCCACGTCCGGGGAGCCGACGTCGTGCATCTCGCCGTCGCCCTCGGAGTCGGTCGCGCACTCGTTGCCCGACTCGTTGCAGTCGACCACGATCTCGTGCATCGGGCCGGAGTCGATCATGTTCTTGCCGTCGTTGTCCAGCCAGAACCGGGCGATGTCGGCGGCCTCCTCGGGAGTGGCCAGCCAGCGGCAGACGACGTACGCCGGGGTGTCGGCGGACATCAGGTCGTTGCAGCCCCGTGGATCGTCCTCCGACCAGGCGGGAACTCCGACGCCGAGCAACGACAGGGCCAGTCCGATGACGAAGATCTTTCGCAGTCGCATGGCGCCTTTACTCCCATTGGGGGGTGATCGTGGGCAGATAGCACAATATCGGGACGATCAACAACGTTCAATGAGATCCACGGCGATCCTCACGCCGTTCCCGACCCCCAGTAGCCCCCGCAGTCGACCCGGCCACCGGTCAAGCCGGGCCGGGAACCCGCGAGCACCTGCGCGGATATTGGGATGACAGCACACACCCAAGGACGGCAGAATAGTTCGGCTTTGACCGTTTTTGAGGGGACCAGCCCAGTGCACAGCTATCTCCGCGACCTAGGGCTGCTCCGCGACCGTAAGTTCGCCCTCCTGTTGTCCGCCCGGACCATCTCCGTCCTCGGCAGCGCCTTCGCGCCCGTCGCGCTCGCCTTCGGCGTCCTGGCCCTGCCCGGCGCGGACGCCACGACGTTGTCGGTGGTGCTCACCGCCGAGTCGCTGCCCATGATCGTGTTCATGCTGGTCGGCGGGGTGATCGCGGACCGGCTGCCGCGGCAGCGGGTGATGATGGCCGGCGAGCTGCTCGTGGCGGTGGGCTACTTCGCGCTGGCCGCGATGATGTTGTCCGGCTGGACGCCGCTGACCGTGATGAGCGTGGCGGCGGCGGCCTGCGGCGTGGGCACGGCGATCATGTTCCCGGCGCTGACCGGCATCATCCCCGAGGTCGTGCCCGCGGACCGGCTGCAGGCCGGCAACGCGCTGCTCGGCCTGGGTGCGAACGCCTCGCGCGTGGCCGGGGTGGTGCTGAGCGGTGGCACGGTGATGCTGTTCGGCGGCGGCTGGGCCCTCGTGGTCAGCGGCGCGATGTTCGCGCTGGCCGGCGTGCTGATCGCGCTGCTGCGCCCGACGCCCGGCGACCGCGCGCCGGCCGAGCGGCACTCCGTGCTGGCCGACCTGCGCCAGGGGTGGCGGGAGTTCAGCTCGCGGCAGTGGATCTGGGTGGTGGTCGCCCAGTTCTCCGTGCTGGTGATGGCGATCCAGGCCGGGCACGGCGTGCTCGGGCCGCTGCTGGCCAAGGAGAGTCTGGGCGGGCCGCCGGCCTGGTCGGCGTTCCTGGCGGGCGAGGCCGTCGGGACGATCGCCGGGGTGCTGGTGTCGTTGCGGCTGCGCCCGCGCCGGCCGATCCTGCTCGGCACGCTGTTGTGCCTGCCGACCGCGCTGCCGTACGTGCTGCTCGGGCTCGACGCGCCGCTGTGGGCGACCGTGGCGGGGGCGTTCGTGCTGGGCGTGTGCTTCGACGTCTTCGGCGTGCTGTGGCAGACGACGATGCAGCGCGAGATCCCGGCGGAGTCGTTGTCGCGGGTCAGCTCGTACGACGCGCTCGGGTCACTGATGTTCGGGCCGATCGGGCTGATGCTGGCCGCGCCGGCGGCGGTGGCCTTCGGCACCGAGGCGGCGCTGCTCGGCTGCGCCGTCCTCGTCGTGCTGTCCACGCTCGCCGCGCTGGCCGCTCCGGGGGTGCGCAACCTGCGTGCCCCCGAGCCCGAGCCGGTCTCACCGTGAGCGGAACCAGGCATTGGCCCTCGGCTGGAACATCAGCGTGACGGCCCCGAGCACGGCCGTCAGATGCAGCACGCGGCTGATCGTGAAGAGCCAGGAGACCGTGTCGGCCCCTGCGACGGCCTCGGCGATCGAGCCGCCGTGCAGCAACCACTGGACGGGCCCCACGACCAGCGACAACGTGCCGAACACGCCGAGCCCGACGGCCAGCGTGAGCCTGGCCCAGTTCTGACCCCGGCGCATCCGCGTTGCCAGGACGACCGCGGCGGCGAAGACGGCCACCCTGAGCCCGGCGCCGGGCAGCAGGTCCACGACGCCGGACGTGCCCTCGTACAACTGCCTGCCGACGGCGAGCACCGTCTCGAACGCCCCCGCCGCCACGGCGGACAGCCACAGCAGCATGGCGGCGTGCACGACAGGCGGCGGCTGGGGGGTCATGGGCTCGGCGGTCTGCGGGGCGAGGGCGGTGGTCATGGCGGGCTCCCTGTCGTGTCGGTTACAGGGAAAGTCTGATCCGAGCGCCCGCGCGGATCATGCCCGTCGTCCCCCGAATGCTGGTGGGGCGGGCCCTACCCCGAGGTCGCCGCTCGTCCGCAGGCCCCGGGCCGCCGCGCGCTCGTGGCCGAGCCCGAAACGCGGTTCGGGCACGCGTTCGCCGTCCAGGATCGCGGCCACGTACGCGGCCAGGGCCGGGGCGTGCTTGAACCCGTGCCCGGAGTCGCCGCCGAGCAGCCACACGCCGGGCGAGTCCTCGGCGATGATCCATTCGGCGTCGGGGGTGAGCGCGTACTGGCAGACCTGGCCGAACAGCACCGGCGCGTCCGCCAGCGACGGGAACCTGCGCCGCAGGTAGCCGCGGGCCTGCTCGACCGCGGACGGGTCCACCACCCGGCCGCCCTCCTCCGGCTCGTACGGCTCCCCTTCGGCGTCGGAGGTGGCCTTCATGCCGACCCCGTCCACGTCGCCGTGCCCGTAGGCCGAGGAGCCGTAGTCCACCCAGGCGGGCGTCTCGGGGGTCGACCACGCGGCGGGCACGGCGAAGTGCACCGTGTCCTGCCTGGTCACCGTGACCGGGACGGCGAACAGGCCCGGCAGCCAGGCCCCGCACGCCCAGACGACCCGGTCGGCCCGCCGGATCTCGCCGTCCACCTCGACCGCGCTCAGCCCCGGCACGGGCGCCGCCTTCCCCCTGACCAGCCGTACGCCGGCCGCCAGGGCCAGCCGGGCGGTCACCTGGGTGGCCCGCCGCGCCCTGAGCACGCCCGCGCGCGGTTCCCAGAGCAGGAAGCTCAGGTCGTCGCCGCGGTAGTCGGGGAAGAACCGTGGTCCGTCCGCCGGATCGAGCACTTCAGCGGGGATATCCAGATTTTTAAGGACTTGGGCGCTGGCGTGCTCCCAGCCGTCCGGCCGGGCCGCGAACCACACCATGCCCGACTCCAGGAACAGCTCCTCGCCGGCCCGCTCGCCCAGCCGCCGCCAGCCCTCCCGCGCCTCCCAGGCCAGCCGCGCGTACCAGTCGTCGGTGCCGTGCGCGCAGCGCAGGAGCCGCGTCTCACCCGCGCTGGCCTGCCGGACGTGCCCGGGCTTGTGCTGTTCGACCAGAGTCACCTGCCAGCCGGTTTCGGCCAGCCGCAACGCCAGCGACAACCCCCATATACCGGCTCCGACCACAATGACCGATTTCATGGAACCACCGTGACCGCAGGACCGCCCTCACGCAAGAGCTCAGACGATGATCAACCGGACCACGACGCCCGCGCAGTTGCCCGCCACGCAGACGCGCACCGGGACCTCGGAGATGCCGGCCGCCTGCGGCACCCCGCCCACGTGCCCGTCGGGGCCGATCGTCACGCCGGCGGGCAGCTTGGCGTGGTCGGTCACGCTGAAGGTCGGGATCACGCCCTGGGGACCGCCGTTGATGCCGATCTCGCCGTCGAACGGGACGCCGGCCCGGCCGGGGAAGGTCAGCTCGCGCGGCTCCCATGGAACGTTCCCGAGCACGACGAGGGTGATGAGCTGCTGCTCGCACGACTGCCCGGTGCAGAGCCCGACCGGGGCGATGAACGTGCCCACGCGCGAGGGCGTGCCGGACAGCCGCCCGCTCGCGTCGACGCTGATCCCCACGGCGACATAGCCGGCGCGGAAGGCCACCCCCTTGGCGACCGGCAGCAGCCACTGGCTCACCGTGATGCCCTGGGTGAGGTAGAAGGTGTTCTCCACCAGCCGCTCGTTCTCCCGGTCGGGCGGGTCGATCAGCGTCTCCCTCGCCATGTACGCGATCGGCGTGGTGAGCAACGGCACGGCGGGCGGCAGCGCGCAGAGGGCCAGCCCGGCAACCACGAACAGCCACCTTTGCCGCATCTCCACCCCCCGACGCCTCTCGTCCCTACGTACCCCCTCACCGTGCTCTTTCACTGGTCGCCCGCCACTCCATAATCGAAGTCATGGCCGCCGAATCCGCTCAGACCCTCGAACGCGGGCTGCGCCTGCTGCGACTTCTCGCCGACGGGAAGGGCGGGCGCACCCCCACCGAGCTGAGCACCGAGCTGTCGCTGAGCCGGCCGGTGGTCTACCGGCTGCTGACGACGCTGCTGAACGAGGGCTTCGTCCGCCGGGACGCCGAAGGGCGGGTGCATCTGGGGTTCGGGGTGCTGGTGCTGGCCCAGGCCGTGCAGCCGTTGCTGCGGGCGGCGGCGGTGCCGACGCTGCGGCGGCTGGCCGAGCAGGTGGGGGCGACCGCCCACCTGACCGTGGCCGAGGGCGACGACGGGCTGGCGGTGGCGGTGGTGGAGCCGTCCTGGACGGACATGCACGTGGCCTACCGGGAGGGGTCGCGCCATCCGCTGGCGAAAGGCGCGGCGGGCCGGGCGATCCTGGCCCTGCGCGAGGGGCGCGACGAATACCTCGTGACGGAGGGGCAGTTGCAGGAGGGGGCGCGGGGCATCGCCGCCCCCGTGACCGGACTGCCGTGGCTGGAGGCCTCGGTGGGGGTGGTGACGTTCGGCCCGCTGGAGGAGGAGACGGGGCCGCGCGTGGTGGCGGCGGCCGCCGAGCTGGCCGCCGCGCTGGGTTGACATCTCCGCACCGATGGCGGACGGTAGTCACATATAGAGGACACATGCGTCCGGTAATCGGACAACATGGAGGGCGGATGCCGTACTACCGCGTCGTTGGGGAAGTGCCGCGTAAGCGGCACACGCAGTTCAGGCGGCCGGACGGTGGCCTCTACGCCGAGGAGCTGATGGGCGAGGAGGGTTTCTCGTCCGACTCCTCGCTGCTCTACCACCGCTACCTGCCCACCGCGATCATCAAGGCCGAGGCGGTAACGCCCACGTCAGGCACGCGGCTGGAGCCCAACCTGCCGCTCTCCCCGCGCCACTTCCGCACCCAGGAGCTGGCCGGCGCGGGCGACCTGGTCAGCGGCCGCATCCTGCTCGCCGGCAACGGCGACGTCCGGTTGTCGTACGCCACCAGCGACCGGCCCAGCGAGCTGTACCGCAACTCCATGGGCGACGAGTGCGTCTACGTGCAGCGCGGCTCGGTCCGCTTCGAGTCCACGTACGGCGTCATCGAGGCCGGCGAGGGCGACTACGTCATCGTCCCGACCGGCACGATCCACCGCTGGGTGCCCGACGGCCAGGTCAACGTGCTGGCCATCGAGGCGTCCGGGCACATCAGGCCGCCCAAGCGCTACCTGTCCCAGTACGGGCAGTTCCTGGAGCACGCGCCGTACTGCGAGCGCGACCTGCGCGCCCCTTCGCAGACCCTGCTCGTCGAGGGCGAGGAGGTGCCCGTCCTGGTCCGCACGCGGGGCGGCCTGACCAGGCTCGTCTACCGCAACCACCCCTTCGACGTGGTCGGCTGGGACGGCCACCTCTATCCGTACGCCTTCAACATCGACGACTTCGAGCCGATCGTGAAGAGGACGCACGCGCCGCCGCCGGTGCACCAGACGTTCGAGGGGCCCGGGTTCGTGATCTGCTCGTTCTGCCCGCGGCCGCTCGACTACCACCCCGAGGCCATTCCGATCCCGTACAACCACCACAACGTGGACTCCGACGAGTTCATGTTCTACGTGGGCGGCGACTACACGGCGCGCAAGGGCTCGGGCATCGACGTCGGCTCGGTCTCGCTGCACCCGGCCGGGTTCACGCACGGCCCGCAGCCCGGCGCGGTCGAGGCGGTGATCGACGCGGTCGCCCGCGGCGTCACCACGACGAGCGAGATGGCCGTGATGGTCGACACCTTCCGCCCGCTCGACCTCGGGCCGGGCGCCCTGTCCTGTGAGGACCCCGGCTACGCATGGACCTGGGCACGATGACTCTCTACACCGAACTGGTCGACGACGCGGGCCTGTTCCCGCCGACCTCGCTGCACATGGACGAGGCGCTGGCCCGCAACCAGCGCGACCTGGAGCGCGGCGACGACGTGCTCACCCACCGCTTCCTCTGCCCGGCCAGCCGGCTCGACCGGCTGCGCGGGCACGCCTACCGGCCGCGGCGCATCGGGCTGATCGTGGACACGCCGGAGATCCCCGAGTTCGGCGACCTGCCGGTGGACTTCGTGGAGATCCCGCTCGCCGCCGACGAGTCCGTCGCCGGCCTGGCCCGGCGTCTCGGCCTGCCGTCGCACGTACGGCTGTTCGTCGAGGTCCCGCCGGAGAAGAAGGTCGCCGGCGTGCCCGACGGGGTGGGCCTGAAGGTGCGCTGCGGCGGGCTCAAGGCCGAGGCGTTCCCGCCGGTGGAGCACCTGGCGGCCTTCATCCGGTCCTGCGTGGACACCGACGTCCCGTTCAAGGCCACGGCCGGGCTGCACCACGCGGTGCGGCACTTCGACCCGACGCTCGGCGTCGACCGGCACGGCTTCCTCAACCTGCTGCTGGCCGTCTGCGAGGCTGTGGAGGGACGCGACCCCGCGCCCGTGCTGCGCACCACCGACGTCGGCCACCTCGTACGGCTGGCCGGGGCCGTGACGGTGGAGACCGCGAAGCGGGCGCGGCGGCTGCTGGTCAGCTACGGCTCCTGCAGCACCGGCACGCCCATCGAGGACCTGCGGACACTAGGAGTGATCCAGTGAGCTGGGGAGTGGACAACCTGCCCTACGGCGTGTTCTCCCGCCGGGGCGAGCCGCCGAGAGTGGGCGTCAGGTACGGCGACAAGGTGCTCGACCTGGCCGCCGCGCTGCACGACGAGGTGTTCGCCGCCCCTTCGCTCAACCCGTTCATGGCCAGGGGCCGCTCGGCCTGGCACGACACCAGGGTTCTGATCCAGAACAAGCTGACCGGCGACTCCTCGGTCGCCGAGAGCCACCTGATCCCGCTCGACCAGGTGCGGCTGCACCTGCCGTTCGAGGTGGCCGACTACGTCGACTTCTACTGCTCGCTCGACCACGCGAGCAACATCGGCCGGATCTTCCGTCCCGACGCCGAGCCGCTGCTGCCCAACTGGCGCCACCTGCCCGTCGGCTACCACGGCAGGTCGGGCACGGTGGTCGTGTCGGGCACGCCGGTCCGGCGGCCGCAGGGCCAGCTCAGGGCGGGGGTCTACGGGCCGTGCGCCAAGCTCGACATCGAGGCCGAGCTGGGGTTCGTGGTCGGCGTGCCGTCCGAGCTGGGGTCGCCGGCGGGGGCGTTCGAGGACCACGTGTTCGGGGTGACGCTGGTCAACGACTGGAGCGCGCGCGACATCCAGGCGTGGGAGTACGTGCCGCTCGGCCCGTTCCTGGGCAAGTCGTTCGCGACCTCGGTCTCGCCGTGGGTCACGCCGCTGGAGGCGCTGCCCAGGATCCCCGGCCGCCCGCAGGACCCGGCGCCGCTCGACTACCTGCGCAGGCAGGGCGACTGGGGGCTGGACATCGCCGTCGAGGTCGTGCTCAACGGCGACGTGATCTCGCGTCCGCCGTACCCGAGCATGTACTGGACGCCCGACCAGATGCTCGCCCACATGACCGTGAACGGCGCCTCCCTGCGCACCGGAGACCTGTTCGCCAGCGGCACGATCTCCGGCCCCGAACGCGACCAGCGCGGCTCGCTCATCGAGCTGACCTGGAACGGCGCCGACCCGATCAAGCTGTCCGGCGGCGACACCCGCGCCTTCCTCCAGGACGGCGACACGGTGACGATCCGGGCCACCGCCGGCGACCTGACATTGGGCGAGGTGTCCGGAACCATCGGATAAGTAACTCGGGGTGCTTCGGCCGTCACTCAGCGCTAACCTGGGAACTCCCCTTCCCCGGAAAGCCCTCGGAGAGTGACGTGCGGCGTGCCGCGATCCTGTGTGTCGGCTTCCTCCTGGCCTGCTGCGGCTGCGGTCCCGTCTCGGAGTCGCAGGCCGCGCCCGCGGTCGTGCACGTCTCCCCCGCCCTCGACTCCAAGCGGGCCCGTCCCGACAAGGGCCTGGTCATCACGTCGCGGGGCGGCAGGCTGACCCAGGTCCTGGTCTACGAGGGAGGCGAGCACGTCCCGGGCCGGCTCGACGCCTCGCACACCACGTGGCGCTCCGACTGGACGCTCAAACCCGCGACCGAGTACACGGTGACCGCCACGGCCGCGGGCGAGAACGGCCCGTCCACGGTCTCCATGGGCCGCTTCCGCACCCGGGCGGCCGAGCACACGTTCGGGGTGGCCTCCACCGCGCCGCTGCCCGGCGAGACCGTGGGCGTCGGCATGCCGGTCGTCATCGACTTCGACACCCCGATCCAGGACAAGGCGGCCGTCGAGCGGTCGCTGGAGGTCACGACGAAGTCCCCGGCCGAGGGCGCCTGGCGATGGACCAGCGACACCCAGGTGGTCTACCGCACCCACCGGTTCTGGGCCTCCGGACAGCAGGTGATGGTCAGCGCCCACCTGGCCGGCGTGCACCCCGCGCCGGGCGTCTACGGCACCCTCGACTCCACCTTCGCCTTCACCGTGGGCCGCAGGCAGACCAGCACGGTCGACACCCGCACCCACCAGATGGTCGTGCGCCGCGACGGCAAGGTGGTGCAGCAGATGGCCGTCAGCGCCGGCATGGCCACCACCCGCGAATACACCACGACCAGCGGCATGCACCTGACCATGGACAAGGGAAACCCGGTCCGCATGATCTCCCCCGGCCGCGCCAAGGGCGACCCCGGCTACTACGACCTGCTGATCAAACATGCCGTGCGCATCTCCAACAGCGGCGAGTACGTGCACGCGAAGGACAACGTCTGGGCCCAGGGAAGGGAAAACGTCAGCCACGGCTGCATCAACGCCCGTCCCGACCAGGCGTCCTGGTTCTACGCCGGTTCGCTGCGCGGCGACCCCGTGCTGATCACCGGCACGGCCCGCGAGCTGGAATGGGACAACGGGTGGGGTTTCTGGCAGCTCCCGTGGGACAAGTGGATCCTGGGAAGCGCCCTGCCCGCTCCGGCGTCCAGCAGGTGACGGGTGCCTGTGGACTAATGGGGGATTACGGTAGTAAGGGGGAACCAGTCACACACACAGGCCCGTTATAGGTTCAGGAGGGCCGGAGCATGGATGAATGGGTCATCTGGATAATTCTCGCAGTCGTCCTCGGCGTGGCCGAACTGTTCACTCTCACGGCGGCGCTCGGTCTCCTGGGTGTGGCCGCTCTCCTGACCGCTCTCACCGCCGCCGTCGGGCTGCCCGTCCCTCTGCAGATCCTCGTGTTCGCGCTGTCGTCGGCGGCCGGGATGGTGGTCATCCGGCCGCTCGCCGTCCGCCATCTCCAGCAGCCGCCGTTGCGGCGCTTCGGCGTGGAGGCCCTCGTCGGCAAGCCCGCGTACGTGGTCTCCGAGGTCACGGGCCGCGACGGGCGGGTCCGCATCGGGGGTGAGGAGTGGTCCGCGCGCGCTTATGACGAGACCCTGGTGATCCCCACCGGGGCCACCGTCGACATCATCGAGATCGAGGGCGCCACAGCCCTCGTGTATCCACGGGAGTGACCACATGGACCCGTTGCTCATAGCCGGACTGCTGATCATCCTTTTCGCCGCGTTCACCGTGCTCAAGGCCGTGCGGATCGTGCCCCAGGCGCGGGCGCGCAACGTGGAGCGGCTCGGCCGCTACCACCGCACGCTCAAGCCGGGTCTCAACTTCGTCATCCCGTACGTCGACCGCGTCTATCCGATGATCGACCTGCGCGAGCAGGTGGTGACGTTCCGTCCCCAGCCGGTCATCACCGAGGACAACCTGGTCGTCGAGATCGACAACGTCCTGTACTTCCAGGTCACCGATCCCCGCGCGGCGGCGTACGAGATCGCCAACTACATCACGGCCATAGAGCAGCTCACCGTCACCACGATGCGTAACGTGATCGGCTCGATGGACCTGGAGAAGACGCTCACCTCGCGCGACACCATCAACAGCCAGTTGCGCGGCGTGCTCGACGAGGCCACCGGCAAGTGGGGCATCCGCGTCAACCGCGTCGAGGTCAAGGCCATCGACCCGCCCAAGACCATCAAGGACGCGATGGAGAAGCAGATGCGGGCCGAGCGCGACAAGCGGGCCGCGATCCTCAACGCCGAGGGCGCGCGCCAGTCGCAGATCCTCACGGCCGAGGGTGACAAGCAGAGCCGCATCCTGCGGGCCGAGGGCCAGCGTTCGGCCGCCATCCTGGAGGCCGAGGGCCAGTCGCGCGCCATCGACCAGGTCTTCCAGGCCGTCCACCGCAACGACCCCGACCCCAAGCTGCTGGCCTACCAGTACCTTCAGGTGCTGCCGCAGCTCGCCCAGGGCAGCGGCAACACGTTCTGGGTCATCCCGAGCGAGGTCACCTCGGCGCTCCAGGGCGTCTCGAAGGCGTTCACCGAGGCGCTGCCGAAGTCGGCCGCCACCCGCGACGAGCGGCCGGAGACGTCCGAGGAGCTGGACAAGGAGATCGCGGCGGCCTCGGAGGCGGCGGCCGAGGCGGTCGCCGACGCGCAGGAGGCCGAGAGCCCCAAGGGGCCGCGCCAGATCGCCCAGGCCGTGAACGAGCCGTCCCCGTTCCCCGGCATGGAGCGCCGGCGCGACCCCAAGGAGAGCGACCGCTGACGTCCGCCGGGGCCGCGCGGGTTCCTCCGCGCCGCCCCGGCGCCGCTCAGCGCTGGCCGTTGTCGAAGTAGGCGGCCAGCTCCGGGTCCAGCGGCGGCACGTCGTACGGCATGCCGCCGTCGCGCAGCGACATCGTGGCCATGTACCCGGCGGCGACGCTCATCCTGGCCGCCACGGGTGAGGTGTCGGTCGCCCCGCCGTCCCTGACGAACCGGCAGAACTCGGCCAGGATCTGCGGGTCGGCCCCGCCGTGCGAGCCCTGCGCGGCCGGCACCTGGTAGGCGATGTCGCAGTCGTCCCGGTAGGAGGTGGGGCCGGTGTTCCACACCTTGACCGTGTTCCCCGGGCCGTCGCCGAAGTTCTCCAGGCGGCCCTCGGTGCCGATGACCGTGTAGTTGCGCACGTAGTCGGGGCTGAAGTGGCACTGCTGGTAGGCGGCGATGACGCCGTTGTCCAGGCGCATGTTCATCACCGACACGTCCTCGACGTCCACCACGTGGTGCAGGTCCCGCCGCTCGGTGGGCGGCCAGTCGAACTCCCGCAGCCAGCCCTGCGGCCGGGGCGTCCCGGGCTCGCGGCGCGGCAGGTCGCCGTAGACCATCAGGTCGCCGAGGGCGTTCACGCGGGTGGTGTAGCCGCCGGCCAGCCAGTGGATCACGTCGAGGTCGTGCGCCGCCTTCTGCAGCAGCAGGCCCGTGGTACGGGTGCGGTCGGCGTGCCAGTCCTTGAAGTAGTAGTCGCCGCCGTAGGACACGAAGTGGCGTACCCACACGGTCTTGGGCTCACCGATCACACCCTTGCGAATGATGTCCCGCATCAGGCGCACCACGCCCATGTGGCGCATGTTGTGCCCCACGTACAGGCGGGTGCCGGTCTCGCGGGCGGCCCTCAGGATGTTGTCGCAGCCCTCGACGGTGATCGCCATCGGCTTCTCCAGGTAGACGGCCTTGCCGGCCTGGAGAGCGTCGATCGCGATGCGCTCGTGCGTGTCGTCGGGGGTGTTGACGATGATCGCGTCGAGGTCCGGCCGGTCGAGCAGCTCGCGGTACTCCCCGGTCAGGAAATCCGCCTCGAACCGCTCCGACTGCTTCTTGAGCACTGCCGGGTCGGAGTCGCACAGCGCCGCCACGACCGAGCCCTCGCCCGGCCGGTGCGCGGCCAGGGCGAGGCTCGTCCGCAGCCCGAGCCCGATGACTCCGATGCGCAGGTCTTCCACAAGTGTCCTTTCAAACGGTAGAACGGTCAGCCCTTGGCGATGGAGGCCTCGTACTCGGCCCGCATCGCCTCGCCGCCCCTGCTCAGCCACTTCTTGACGAAGGCCGGCCAGTCCGACATCGACTTACGCCCGGTGACGATGTCGTCAACCATGTCCTTGCCCATGGTGCTCAGCTCACCGTTCTTCTGCGTGTAGGTGTCGGAGAAGTGGCCGGTGGTGACGCGCTCCTGAAGCATAGGGGCGATCTTGGTCTCGAAGTCGTGGATGAGCTTGGTCCGCTCGGGCTGGCCGGGCAGGAACAGCGCGGAGGGCGACCCGATCACGAACGAGAGCGGCTGCTGCGTGGTGGGCACCTCGGCCGTGCCCTTGTCGGTGAAGGCGAGGTCGCCGTCCTTCTTGGTGAAGTGGGTGCCCTCGACGCCGAAGTTGACCAGCTCGTACTCCTGCGTACCGAACGGGGCGGCCAGGTAGTTGAGCACGCCGAGCAGGGTCTCGATGCGCTTGGCGTCCACCTTCTTGCTGATCGAGGTGAAGCCGACCGAGCCCAGTCCGGCGTTGTAGACCGGCTTGGACGACGGGGTGGCCGCGAAGGGCACGATCGCGCCCAGGTTGTACTTCTGGGTCTTGGCGTCGTTGAGGAAGCCGGGGAACGACTCGATGTACGCGCCGATCTGGCCGTTGGCGACCTTGTCCTTGATGGTGGCCAGGGCGGGGTCGGGCCAGAACAGGTTGGCCTTGAAGCACTTGACCGCGAGCTCCAGGGCGGCCTGGTACTCGGGCGTCTCGAACTGGTGGGTCAGCTTGCCGCCGGCCAGCTTCCAGGTGTTGGGGGCGCCGTACCAGTGGCTGAACATGTGCACGTGGTTGTAGTAGTTCGGTTCGAGCGGGTACTTGTTCTTCTTCACGTCCAGCAGCTGCTTGGCCTTGGCCAGGAAGTCGTCGGCGCCGGTGAACTCGGTGCCGCCGACCGGCTGCCAGTAGTCCTGGTTGACCAGGAACACCTGCCCGAACCGGCTGTAGGCCACCGCAACGCCGTACAGCTTCCCGTCCGTGACGGCGGACTTCCAGGTCACGTCGCCCAGGTTGGCCAGGTTCGGGTACTTCTTGATCGCGTCGCCGCTCAGGTACGACGTCAGGTCGTGGAACTTGGCCGCCAGCAGCTCGGGGACCCGCTGCAGACCCTGGTTCGGCGGGAACCAGACCAGGTCGGGCAGGTCGTCGCTGGCGATGATGGCGTTGAACTTGTCGGGGTAGCCGTCGCCCACCACGATGTTCATGCTCCACTCGGAGCCCAGGGCCTTGCCCAGCTCCTGGAGGTAGGTGTTCTGGCCGGGCGCGGGCGGCGCGACGTCCCACGTCTGGGTGAGCGAGGTGATCTTCTTGCCGTCGCCCGGCGCGGCGGCGACGGACTTCACCAGCTCGCTCGGGTACTTCAGGTACGCCGGGTCCTGGCCCGCGTCGATCGGCAGGTCGGGCGTGGGGATCTTGGCGGCGGTGTACGTCGGCAGCGTCAGCTTCTTGGACAGATCGGCGCCGCCCTTCTTCACACCTGCGGGGCCGCCCTCGCCCCCGCAGGCCGCGAGCCCGGCGACCGTGGCGCCGGCGAGCGCGAGTCCGAGGAATCCACGACGGGACATGATGGATGACATGGTTGCTCCCGGGTTCTCAGCCCTTGATGGCGCCGGTGAGGACGCCCTTGGTGAAGTACTTCTGGAGGAAGGGGTAGGCGAGCAGGATCGGCACGAGCGCGATGATGAGCACCGCCATCTGCACCGATGAGGCGGGCAGGTCGCGCACGATCGCGACGTCCGAGCCCGTGGCCGAGGTGCCGCGGAAGATGAACTGCCGCAGTACGACCTGGATGGGGTGCTTGGTCTGGTCGTTGATGTAGAGGATCGCGTTGAAGAACGTGTTCCAGTACGAGACCGCGTAGAACAGGCCGACGACGGCGATGACGGCCTTGGACAGCGGGATCGCGATCCGCCACATCATCCGGAACTCGCCGCAGCCGTCCATGCGGGCGGCCTCGAACAGTTCCTCGGGCAGGTTCTGGAAGAACGACCTGACCACGACCACGTTGAACGCGTTGACCAGCACCGGCACGATGAGCGACTGGTAGGTGTCGATCATCCCGAGTTCCTTGACCATGAGGTAGCTCGGGATCATGCCCGGCGTGAACAGGAACGTGGCCAGCACCATGAGCAGGATCGGCTTGCCGCCGAGCATGCCGCGCCGCGACAGCGCGTAGCCGAGGAAGACCGTGCAGATCAGGCTGAGCGCGGTGCCGGTGAGCGTGATGCCGATGCTGATCAGCACCGACCGGGTGACCGCGCCGCCGGACAGGATCAGCGTGTACGCCTCGAAGGTCGGGTGCGAGGGCCAGAGCACGTAGCTGCCGCCGTTGGCGATGCTCTCGGCGCGTCCCATCAGGCTCGTGCCGACGGCCAGCCCGAGCGGATGCCGGGCAGCGTGACGTGCCACAGGCGGCGCTTCCAGTCGGCGCCGTCGATCGCGGCGGCCTCGTACTGGCTCATGTCGATCGCGGTGATCGCGGCCAGGAAGATGATCGTGCCCCAGCCGCAGTCCTTCCAGATGACCTGGGCGGTCACGAGGAGCTTGAACGTGTCGGCGTTCGACATCAGGTTGCCGATGGTGACGCCGTGCGAGTTCAGGAACGAGCTCACCGTGCCGGCGCCACCGATGACCTGCTGGAACATCGCCACCACGACCACCCACGACAGGAAGTGCGGCAGGTAGACGACGGTCTGGATGAACCGCTTGACGCGGTGGCCGATCAGGGAGTTCAGCAGGAGCGCGAGCGCGATCGGGGCCGGGAAGTAGAGGACGAGCTGCAGCGCCGTGATCTGCAGGGTGTTACCGACCGCGCTCCAGAACTCGGGCTCCTCCAGCAGCATCACGAAGTTGTCCAGCCCCACCCAGGGGCTGCCCGCGATGCCGAGGAACGGCGCGTAGTCCTTGAAGGCGATGACGTTGCCCAGCAGCGGCACGTAGAAGAAGGCCACGAAGTACAGGACGCCGGGCAGGCACAGAACCAGCAGCGTCCAGTCGCGCTTCAGCCGCTCAAGCAGGGTGACAGCGGCCACACGCTCACCTCCAGTCGGGTCGGGATGGCTGGAGGCTAGTACCGATTTATGCAAATAACTAGGTTAAAGCGATCAGTTCTGAGCATGATTGCTGGATCGATGTCGCTCAGCGACATGTCTGTGACAGAACGGTTATCTAATTATCCAACTCGGCTACGTAAAGAGCAGGCGGTCCGCCTGGTCGAGGGCGAAACGGACGGCGCCCAGCGTGATGCACTCGCTGCCCAGCCCCGACGCGACCACCTCGGGCGGATAGAGGCAGTACTCCTCGAACAGCTCGCGTACCGGCTCGACCAGCAGGTCTCCGGCCGAGGACAGGCTGCCGCCGATGACCACCATGTCCGGGTCGAGCGGGTTGACCACCGTGATGAGCCCGGCGGCCAGGCCGCGCGCGAACTCCCTGACCGCCCGGCCCGCCCGCTCGTCGCCGGCGCGGGCCCTGGCGATCGCGAACTCCGCGCTCTGCCTGCTGGAGCGCAGCTCCCCCGGCTCCACGGCCATCGCGTACTCCAGGACGTGCCGGAAGGCCGTCCAGTTGTTGTGCGGCTGGGCGCCGATCTCGCCGCCGGCCGCGTGCGCCCCCCGGTACGGCCGGCCGCCGATGAGCAGGCCCATGCCGATGCGGTCGCCCGTGAACAGGTAGACGACGTCGTCACGGCCCTGGGCCGAGCCCCGCCAGTGCTCGGCGAGGACGGCCAGGCGCATGTCGTTCTCGACGAGCACCGGCGCCGGGATGCGGGCCGACAGCTCGCCCTGAAGGTCGAGACCGGTCCAGTCGGACAGGGCGACGCTCTTGACGACGCGCCCGGAGCCGTCGACCGTGCCGGTGGTCCCCACGCCGACGACGGTGACGTCCGCGAGTGTCAGCCCGGCCTGGGCGGCGGTCGCCGTCGCGAGCCTGACGATCTCGTCGAGCCGCTCGGCGGCGGGCATGTCGCGGTGGTTGGGCGCGCGGCGGGTGACGGTGATCGTGCCGTTCAGGTCGGCCAGCATGGCGCGCAGGCTGGAACCGCCGATGCCGACGCCCAGCACGTGCCCCGCCGAGGCGCGGAACCTGAACCGCTTGGCCGGACGTCCCCGCTGGCGGTCGCCGGCCTCCTCCTCGCACTCCTCCGCCCAGCCCTCGGTGACCAGGTCGTCGACGATGACCTCGGCCGTCGGCCTGGACACCCGGGCCGCCCTGGCCAGCTCCGACAGGGTGGCCACGTCGGCCTCGCGCAACACGCGCAGGATGGCCGCCGAGTTGAGCTTGCGCAGGAGCGAGGCGTCGCCGCTCTGCTGTCGCACCGATACCTCCGAGTCGACGGACAGGTCATCTTCAAGCTTATTTCGTAATTGTGCCTGGTCCCGCTGCCGCGTGAAGCTGAGCTGTGGGGGCACTTAAGAATCCCTCGATGGACAGGTTCCGAGGGGAGCGGGCACAGTGCGTTAGGTTCGGAACAGGGGGAAGTGAAGCGATGAAAGCGCTGGTCAAGCAGAAGGCCGAACCCGGCCTTTGGCTGGTGGACGTGCCGGAGCCCGAGGTCGGGCCGGGTGAGGTGAAGATCCGGGTGCTGCGTACCGGCATCTGTGGCACCGACCTGCACATCCGCAAATATGACGACTGGGCGCGGCACACGCTGAAGCTCCCGCTCGTCGTCGGGCACGAGTTCTGCGGCCACGTGGTCGAGGTCGCGCCCGGCGTGGAGGACATCGCCGTCGGCGACCTGGTGAGCGGCGAGGGCCACATCGTCTGCGGCAAGTGCCGCAACTGCATGGCCGGACGCCGCCACCTGTGCCGCAACACGGTCGGCCTCGGCGTCAACAGGGACGGCGCGTTCGCCGAGTACGTGACGCTGCCCGCCTCGAACGTCTGGGTGCACCGGGTTCCCGTTCATCCCGACGTGGCGGCCATCTTCGACCCGTTCGGCAACGCCGTGCACACCGCGCTGTCCTTCCCCCTGGTCGGCGAGGACGTGCTGATCACCGGCGCCGGCCCGATCGGGCTCATGGCCGCGGCCGTGGCCACGCACGTCGGCGCGCGCAACGTGGTGATCACCGACGTCAGCGACGAGCGCCTCGACCTGGCCGGCAAGCTCGGCGTCTCGCTCGCGATCAACGTCTCCAGGTCGTCGATCGACGAGGGCGTGCGCCAGCTCCACATGCGGGAGGGCTTCGACGTCGGGCTGGAGATGTCCGGTAACCCAGGAGCCATGCGTGACATGATCGCGAACATGACGCACGGAGGGAAGATCGCGATGCTCGGTCTTCCCGCCGAGGAGTTCGCCGTCGACTGGGCGACCGTGGTGACCTCGATGCTCACGATCAAGGGCGTTTACGGCCGGGAGATGTTCGAGACCTGGTACAACATGTCAGTCCTGCTGGAAAAGGGGCTCGACCTCTCCCCCGTGATCACTGATCGATTCCCGTACCACGACTTCGACGCCGCCTTCGACACGGCCGCGAGCGGCCGTACGGGCAAGGTCATCCTCGATTGGAGCGCTTGATGTTCACGAACGTGCGCGAGCAACTGCGTGCGACGCTCGACGAGATCACCGAGGCCGGGCTGCTCAAGCCCGAGCGGGTGATCACCACCCCGCAGAGCTCCCAGGTCGGCGTGGCCGGGCGCGAGGTGCTGAACTTCTGCGCCAACAACTACCTGGGCCTGGCCGACCACCCCGAGGTGGTCGAGGCGGCCAAGCAGGCGCTCGACCGCTGGGGCTTCGGCATGGCGTCCGTACGGTTCATCTGCGGCACCCAGGAGGTGCACAAGGAGCTCGAATCGCGCCTGTCGGACTTCCTGGGCATGGAGGACACCGTCCTCTACAGCTCGTGCTTCGACGCCAACGGCGGCGTGTTCGAGACCGTGCTCGACGCCCAGGACGCGGTGATCTCCGACGCGCTCAACCACGCGAGCATCATCGACGGCATCCGGCTCTCCAAGGCCCAGCGCTTCCGCTACGCCAACCGTGACATGGCCGAGCTGGAGGCCAGGCTCAAGGAGGCGTCCGACGCCCGCCGGCGGCTGATCGTCACCGACGGCGTCTTCTCCATGGACGGCTACCTCGCCCCGCTGCGCGAGATCTGCGACCTGGCCGACCGGTACGACGCCATGGTCATGGTGGACGACTCCCACGCCGTCGGCTTCGTCGGCCCCACCGGCCGCGGCACGCCCGAGCTGCACGGCGTGACCGACCGCGTCGACATCATCACCGGCACCCTGGGCAAGGCGCTCGGCGGGGCCAGCGGCGGCTACGTCTCGGCCCGCAAGGAGATCTGCGAGCTGCTGCGCCAGCGGTCGCGGCCGTACCTGTTCTCCAACTCCCTGGCCCCCGTCATCGCCTCGGCCTCGCTGCGCATCCTCGACCTGCTGGAGACGTCCGGCGAGGCGCGCGAGCGGCTGCGCTCGAACACCGCGCGCTTCCGCGGCGAGATGACGAAGGCGGGGTTCGACATCCTGCCGGGCGAGCACCCGATCGTGCCCGTGATGATCGGCGACGCCGCCGAGGCCGGAGCCATGGCCGAACGCCTCCTCGACCTGGGCGTCTACGTGATCGGCTTCTCCTACCCGGTCGTCCCGCACGGCCAGGCCAGGATCCGCGTGCAGCTCTCGGCCGCCCACTCCACCGAGGACGTCGACCGCGCCGTGGCGGCGTTCGTGCAGGCTCGCCAGGGTTGAGTATCCTCGCTGCGTGATTGACACGCGGCGGCTGCGCACACTGCGGGCGGTGGCCGACCACGGCACGGTCACCGCCGCCGCGGCGGCGCTCCACCTGACCCCCTCGGCGGTCTCCCAGCAGCTCGTGGCGCTGGAGCACGAGGTGGGCCACCGGCTGTTCACGCGTGACGGCCGGGGCGTCCACCTCACCGCCGTCGGCAAGATCATGCTGGGGCACGCCAACGAGGTGCTGGCCCAGCTCGAACGCGCCGAGGCCGAGGTGGCCGCGTACACCACGGGCCAGGCCGGCGAGGTGACGGTGGCCTGCTTCGCCACCGCGATCAGCGCCGTGCTCTCCCCCGCCATCGCCGCCCTGCGCGCCACCACGCCCGCACTCAAGGTCCGGGTGCGCGACGCCGAGGGCGACCACAGCCTGGCCATGCTGCTCGACGGCGGGGCCGACCTGGCCGTGACGGTCGAGTACCGGGGCGGGCCCGACGCCGCCGACCGCCGGCTGTCGCGCATCCCCCTGTACGCCGAGCCGTTCGACCTGGTCCTGCCCGAAGGCCATCCGGGGGCGGGGTCGGCCACGCTGGTGTCGCTCGCCGCCGACACCTGGATCGGCCCCTACCCGGGCAATCCCGTGCACGACGTCATCACCTTCGCCTGCCAGCAGGTGGGCTTCACGCCCAACGTCGTCCACTGCTCCGACGACTTCCGGGCCGTGGTGGCGCTGGTGGGGGCGGGCGCGGGGGTGGCGCTCGTACCGCGGCTCGCGCTCCGGGACATGGCGCTGGCCGGGGTCGTGGTGCGCCACACGCCGGGGCCCGACCGGCGGGTCTTCGCCGCGACCCGCCGAGGCTCCGACGCGCATCCCCTGCTCCGCCCCCTGCTGTCCGCCCTGAGTACGGTCGCCGCCTCCCTCACCTCCGACTGACCGTCCCTGGAGAGCCGGGGGCGCGATGCCCTTCCGGTTGGCGATCTTGGGGTTAGCGTGGGCGTATGGGGATGGACATGCCGTATCGGGCTCTGGTTCGGATGCCCGGGGTCGGGGCGCAGGCTTTGTTCGGCTTCCTCTCCCAGCTCACGCAGCAGGTCGCGCCCGTGGGCATGGTGCTGGTCGTGCAGACGGCGACCGGGTCGCTGGCGCTCGCGGGGACGTGCGCGGCGGCGTTCTCGGTGGGCGCGGGCATGGGCAGGCCCGTCCAGGGGCGGCTGATGGACCGGCGCGGGCCTCGGGCGGTGCTCACGGTGACGGCGTTCCTGCACGTCGCCGCGCTGATCGCGCTGGTCGCGGTGGCGGTGGGCGGATGGCCGGTGTGGACGTCCGTGGCGCTGGCCTGGGTCGCCGGGGCCGGGCTGCCGCCGATCTCGGTGAGCATGCGCGTCGAATGGGGGCGGCGGGTGACCGACGACGCCCGTACGGCCGTCTACAGCCTGGTCTACCTGGTGCAGGAGCTGGCCCTGCTCGTCGGGCCGCTGCTGTTCGGGCTGGTGATCGCGGTGGCCTCGTCCTCGCTGGCGCTGGGAGTGGTGGCGGTCGCCGCGGGGGCGGGCACGCTGGCCTTCTCGCGGGCGCTGAGGGCGGACGGGGCGGCTCCCGTACGGGAGGGCGGCCGGGTCTTCGCGGACCGCCGGATGCTGGTGCTGCTGGCCGTGGTGCTGCTGCTCGGCGGGGCCATCGGCGCGCTGCAGGTGGGGGTGCCCGCGATGGCCGCCGCCCGGGACGTGCCCGCCGCCACCGGGCTGCTCGTGGCGGCGCTCTCGCTGGGCGGCATCGCCGGGGCGGCCGGGTACGCGGCCCGTACGTGGGCGTCCTCGCCGGCGGCGCGGCTGGTGGGGTTGATGCTGGTGCTCGGCGTCGTGCTGGCGCCACTGGCGGTGGTCTGGGCGTTGCCGGCGTTCTGGGCGGTGCTGTTCGCCGGGGGGCTGGTGCTGAATCCGGCGCTGACGACGTCGTCGCTGCTGGTGGACCGGTTCGCGCCCGGGGCCCAGGGGGAGGCGTTCGGATGGTTGTCCACGGCCCTGGGGATGGGGGCCGCGGCGGGATCGGGGGTGGCGGGGGTGGCCGGGCAGTGGTCCGGGGCGTCGGCGCCGTTCCTGGTGGGCGCGGCGTCCGCCCTGCTGGGCGCCCTGCTCGCGATCCCCCTGCTCGGCCGGAAGAGGGCGTGACGGCGGTCAGGAGCGGGCTGTGGTGACGGCCTTGGTGAAGCGGGTGTAGCGGTCGAGTTCGGCCGTCACGGGGTCCAGCACGTAGTTCTCGGCGACCTGGCCGACGGCCGCGCGCAGCGCCCGCGCCGTACGTCTGGCCCTGCGCCGCCCGCCCGCCCACGCGGCCAGGCGGGACAACAACGCGATCACCACCCCGGCCAGCGCGCCGCCGGCCAGCAGCACGGTCGGCCACGGAACCGCGCCCAGGGTCGGGAGCGGCGGCTGCGGCAGGCGCAGGTAGTCCATCCCGAACAGCACGCCCAGCCACAGGGCACCCGCCGCCATGATGGCGAAGACGACCCATTGGAGCACGTTCACCATCCGCCACCATCGCGGCCTGCGGGTGGTCCCGGCGGTGGTGCGGCCCACGACCCGGTCCACCGCGTCGGCCAGTTCCGGGGCGCGCGAGCGCGCGGCCTGCCGCACCGCCGCCGCCCACGGGCCGGGCAGGTCCGCCGCGGCCGCCTCGCCGACGTCCCTGATCGCCGTCTCGACCTGCGTCCGCTGTACGGCCGACGCCGCCGGCACCGACGTACGCCCCACGACCTCCTTGCCCGGCCGTCCCACCCCGATCCTGAGCCTGCGCAACGGGTCGGGCCGGAACCTGCGCAACCACCGGGTGACCGGCCAGCCGGTGGCGACCACGGCACGGTGGCGGTGCCCCTTGGCCACGGCCTCCAGGACCAGCGGCACCCCGGCGGCCCGGGAGAGCGCGCCCGTGAGCCGCCGGTCCAGCCCCGCCACCCGCCTGACGCCGGGGTCGGGCGGCGGGCCGTCCGCGGCCAGGTGGCCGGCGGCGGCGGTGACGTCGGCGGCCAGGCGGGCGGCCCACGACCCGCGCTCGGCGACCCGGTCGGCGAGGATCGAGCGGAGCTCCGGCAGGCCGGCGCCGGTCCTGGCGGAGACCGGCAGCACCGGCACGCCCGCGAGCCCGTCCTCCTCCAGCAGGCGGCGCAGGTCGGCCACGCAGCGCTCCACAGCCTGTGGAGGCAGGCGGTCCACCTGGTTGAGCACCACCAGCATCACGTCGCGATGTCCGGCCAGCGGGCGCAGGTAGCGCTCGTGCAGGGCGGCGTCGGCGTACTTCTGGGGGTCGACGACCCAGACGAGGAGGTCCACCAGCGCCACCAGGCGGTCCACCTCTAGACGGTGGGAGAGCCGGATCGAGTCGTGGTCGGGCAGGTCGAGGAGGACGAGACCGGACATCCCGGGCGCCTCGGCGGCGGAGTGGCGGCGCGGGACGTCGAGCCAGTCCAGCAGCGGGCCGGCGCCCTCGCCGTCCCACAGGGCGGCCTGGGCGGTGGAGGTCGTGGGCCTGGTGACGCCCACGGCGGCCAGGTCCTCCCCGGCCAGGGCGTTGTAGAGGGAGGACTTGCCGCTGCCCGTCGCGCCGGCGAGCGCGGCCACGGTGTGGTCGATCGAGAGGCTGCGGCGTGCGCCGGCCCGTTCGGCGACGGACCGCGCGGCGGACACGTCCTGCTCGGGGAGGCGTCCCTCGGCCAGTTCGGCGGCCTCCAGCAGGGCCGCCAGCCGGGAGTCGAGCGAGGGCCCCTCCTTGCGGCGCAGCAGCTTCACGGCCCCTCCCCACGGTCGGGCGCGGGCGACTCGGCCGCGCGACCGTCAGGAGCGGGCAGTTCGGCGGTGGGGGCGGCCGGGGCGGGGAGTTCGGTGCGGTGGTCGTGGATCGCGCGGGCCGCCGCGCGCAGGGCGTCGGCCGTGCCCCCGGGCGGTTCGACGGTCTCCAGCCGGACGGTGAAGCGCGCGGCCTCCTCCGCCAGCAGCACGCGCACCCGTTCCCGCAGGTCCTCGCGGGCCCGCGTGGTCAGCGAACGCACGGCCTGGTCGCCGAAGACGGCCTCCAGCAGCTTCTGCGACAACACGCTCGTCCCGCCCGCGATGCCGACCTCGATCCCGGTGAGCCCGCCGGTCGAGGCGAACACGGCCAGCATGAGCAGCAGCCCCGCCCCGTTGACGCCGAACGACGCGAGCCGCGCGGTGGTCCGCTTCTCCGCCCCCTCCTCCCGTACGAGGTCGAGGACGAACTCCTGCCAGCCGCGCACCGCCGCCTCGGCCCGTCCGCCCAGGTCGGGAGAGGCCCGGCCGAGCCGCGCGGCCTCCATGGCGCCGAGCCGGTCGAGCAGCCCGCCCCCGCCCGGCGCGGCCGACCACCCTTCGCGCGCGCGTTCGGCCGCGCCGTCGGCCGCGCCCCTGATCAGCGACTCGACGCCGCTCTCCAGGGCGTCCTTGAGCTCGACGGCGGGGGCGCGGCCGGTGAAGAAGCCGACGATCCGGTCACGCAGCCACCCCACCCGGCTCTCCAGGGACCGCATGAGGTCGCCGGTGCCGATGAAGTCCTGCCAGCGGGCCAGCACCTCGCCGCGCAGCAGGGAGCCGTCGCGCATGCCCTCGTCGAAGTCGGCCATGCCGCCCGCGTACGCGCCGGTCACGATCGTCCGCAGCCCGTCGAAGGCGGCCTGCTGACGCTCGACGGCCGTGGCCAGCGCGGGGACGCGGGTGTCCAGGCTGTCCAGGGCGCCCGACAACGTCTGGCGGACGACCCGGGACCGCTCGGCGGCGTCGGCGGCCAGCCCGGTGAGCCAGGAGACGATGGGCCGCACCGACTCCTCCGGCAGCCGCGCCTTCTCGTCGGGCAGCGCGGCCTCCGGCACGGTGAACAGCCGGGTGCCCGACAGGCCGTTCTCCGCCAGGAGGCGGTCGAGGTCGCGGGAGACGGGCTCGACGGCCTCGGGCGCGATCCGGTCGAGGACGACGGCGAGGGCCGTGCTGCGTTCGCGGGCCGAGCGCAGGAAGCTCCAGGGCACCTCGTCGGCGTACCGGGCGGCGGTGGTGACGAACAACCACAGGTCGGCGGCGGCGAGGAGCTGCGCGGCGAGCTCCCGGTTGGAGGTCACCACGGAGTCGATGTCGGGGGCGTCGAGCAGCGCCAGCCCGGCGCCGAGCGCGTCGGAGACGACCACGCGCAGCGCGCCCGAGCCGCCGGTGGCGCCGGTGGCGCGGGACAGGCCGGGCAGCACGTTCTGGCCCGTGAACCAGTCGCGGTCGGCCGGGCTGACGACGAGGGTGGGCACCAGCGTGGTGGGCCGCAGTACCCCCGGCTCGGCCACGTCGGCCCCGACCAGCGAGTTGACCAGCGTGGACTTGCCCGCCCCGGTGGATCCGCCGACGACGGCGAGCAGCGGCGCGTCGATCGCCCGCAGCCGCGGCAGCAGGTAGTCGTCGAGCTGACCGGTCAGCTCGCGCAGGGCGCGCCGGTCCGCCGCGGCCTCGCCGATCGCCAGCGGGAACAGCTCGCGATCGAGCGGGCGGCGCAACGACTCCAACGCCCCCAGCAGCTCCATAGGTGCCAACCCCGCTTCCCGCGGTACGCCGCTCGACACCTCGCGCCCGCAGGTCCACGCTACGGTGAGCGTCCGGGACGGTCCACAGCGCATGGGCGCCGGCCGGGATCAACCGGCGGGCGGCGGCTCCCTGAGCACGTACCCGACGCTGCGCAGGGTGTGGATCAGGCGGGGCTCGACGTCGTCCACCTTGCGCCGCAGGTAGGAGACGTACGACTCCACGACGCCGGCGTCGCCGCCGAAGTCGTAGTTCCACACGTGGTCGAGGATCTGCGCCTTCGACAACACCCGGCCGGCGTTGACCATGAAGTAGTGCAGCAGCTTGAACTCCGTCGGGGACAGTCGTACCTGGCGGCCGGCCCGCCAGACCTCGCGGGCGTCCTCGTCCAGCTCCAGGTCGGCCACCTTGAGCCGGCTGGCCGGCGCCCCCTCGGCCCTGGTACGGCGCAGCACCGCCCGGATCCTGGCCTGCACCTCCTCCAGGCTGAACGGCTTGGTGACGTAGTCGTCGCCCACCCGGAGACCGGCGATCTTGTCCTCGGTGGCGTCGCGGGCGGTGAGGAACAGCACGGGCGCGTCGATCCGCCTGGCCACCTCGAACCCGTCCAGGTCGGGCAGCATGACGTCGAGCACCACGAGGTCCGGCGAGGTGCGTTCGGCGACCTCGACGGCCTCCTGCCCGTCGGCGGCGGTCAGCACCTCGAACCCGGAGAAGCGCAGGCTGGCGGAGAGCAGGTCCCTGATGCTGGGCTCGTCGTCCACCACCATGATCAACGCCTCGCGGAGCTCGGGTTTTGTCACGATTCCAGGGTGGCGCAGGCACCTGAGGGTTAGCTGAAGGCTCACTCCAAGGCGAGTGGGAGTTCGACCCTGAAGGTGGAGCCCTCCTCGGGCGAGCTGGTCAGCGTCACGGTCCCGCCGTGGGCCTGGACGAGCGCCTGCACGATGGCCAGGCCGAGCCCGCTGCCGCGGTCCTCGGAGGAACGGCGGCGGCTGCGCGCGGAGTCGGCGCGGTAGAAGCGTTCGAAGACCCGCTCGACCTGCTCGGGGGGCAGGCCGGGGCCGCTGTCGGCGACCTCGGTGAAGACCGTGTCGTCGGTCGCCCCGGCGCGTACGACGATGGGGGTGCCGGGCTCGGTGTGCACGATGGCGTTGGTCATGAGGTTGCTGATGACCTGCCGCAGGCGCACTTCGTCGCCGGAGACGATGAGGGCCGCGCCGCCGACCACGTCCAGCTTCACCGTACGGTCGGGGGCGAGGATCCTGGCGTCGTGCACGGCGTCGGCGACCAGGGCCAGCATGTCCACCGGGCGCATCTGCAACGGGCGCTGCTGGTCCACCCTGGCCAGCAGCAGCAGGTCGTCGACCAGCAGGCTCATGCGCCCGGCGGCCTTCTCCACGCGCTGCATCAGCTCGGCGGGATCGGCGCCGGGGTTCTGGCGGGCGTACTCGGCGAAGCCGCGGATCGAGGTCAGCGGGGTGCGCAGCTCGTGGGAGGCGTCGCCGACGAACTGGCGCATGCGGTCCTCGGAGCGGCGGGCCGCCGCCTCGGACGCCGAGCGCGCGGCGAAGGCGGTCTCGATCTGCGCCAGCATGCCGTTGAGCGACCTGGCCAGGCGGCCCACCTCGGTACGGGGGTCGGCGTCCGGCACCCGGCGGCCGAGCTCCCCGCCCGCGATGGCCTCGGCGGTGCGCTCGATCTGGCCGAGCGGCCGCATGCTGCGGCGGACGATGGTGACGCCCGCGACCGCCAGGATGAGCAGGATGCCGCCGCCGCCGAGCAGCTCGATCAGCACGAGCCGCCGGGTGATGGCGTCCACCTCTTCCAGGTCCACGGCGACGACCAGCGTGCGGCGCTGGATGACGCTCTGCAGCACCCGCCACTCGCCGTCGCCGCCGACGGCGGGCGCGGTGTAGGCGTCGGCGCCGGGCGACTCGCGCAGGACGGGCTTGGGCTTGACGTCCACGTCGCGGTCGCGCAACATCGGGACGAACTCCTCGCCCGGCTCCTTGACCAGGGCGATCGCGTCGGACTCGATGAGGATCGGGCGGTCGGGGGTCTCCCTGTCCCGGCGCCAGTCGCTCACGACCTTCTTGTGCATGCGCACGCTGAGCAGGTTGAGCTGGCTGTCCACCCGGTCCATGAGGTAGCCGTGCAGCACCGAGACGCTGACCAGGCCGACGAAGGTCATGCCGCAGCCGAGCAGCGCCAGCATCGCCGCGATCAGCTTGACCCTCAGCGGCAGGGCTCTCATCAGGGGCTCGGCGGCAGGCGCAGCACGTATCCGACGCCCCGCAGGGTGTGGATGAGCCGGGGGCTACGGTTGTCGATCTTCCTGCGCAGGACGGACACGTACGACTCCACGATGCCCACCTCGCCCCTGAAGTCGTAGTCCCAGACGTGGTCGAGGATCTGGGGCTTGGACAACACGCGGCCGGCGTTCGTCATGAAGTAGCGCAGCAGCTTGAACTCGGTCGGCGAGAGCGACACGGCGTTGCCGCCGCGCCAGACCTCGTGGCTCTCCTCGTCCAGCTCGATGTCGGCGAAGGTCAGCCTGGGCGGCGCGGCCTGCGCGTCCCCGCTCGTACGCCGGAGCACCGCGTGGATCCTGGCCACGACCTCCTCCAGGCTGAACGGCTTGGTGACGTAGTCGTCGCCGCCGATCGTGAGCCCGCGGATCTTGTCCTCGGTCTCGTCGCGGGCGGTCAGGAACACCACGGGCGTGTGCAGCCCGCCGCTCCGCATCCGCCGGACGATCTCGAACCCGTCCAGGTCGGGCAGCATGACGTCGAGGACGACGAGGTCGGGCCGGTGCCGTTGCACGGCGTTGACGGCGTCGAGGCCGCTCTTGGCCGTGGTGACGTCGAAGCCCGCGAACCTCAGGCTCGCGGCGAGGAGTTCGAGGATGTTGGGGTCGTCCTCGACTATCAGCAGGCGTGATTCCATCACATCCAAGGATGCCCTCATCGGGAGAGTGCTGGGACAATTCCGGCAATATGCCGGGCAATTGCCAGACTTGACGTCGCCGCGGGCGAAGGCGCGTTGCGGACCAGCACCACGCCGCCCTGGACGTCGACCACGAAGTCGTCCACCAGCCGGCCGTCCCTGGCGACGGCCTGGGCCCGTACGCCGCCGCCGGTCCTGACGAGGTCGGCGGCGGTGAGCTCGGGCACGTACCGGCGGGCGGCTTTGACGAAGGCGCTCTTGACGAGAGAGCCGTAGACCTCTTTGACCCCGGTACGCCAGTGGGTGCGAGCCATGCGAAGTGTCCCCGGCCAACGCATTATTTGACCGAGATTTCGTACATCTCGCCATCTGTAGCCTTCGTAGGCCAGGGCCAGCACCGCGTTCGGCCCCACCAGGACCTCGTCGTCGATGTGCCTGGTCAGATGCACGCCCAGGAACGGGTAACGCGGGTCGGGCACCGGGTAGATCAGCCCGCGCACCAGCTCCTTCGCCGCCCCGGCCAGCGCGTAGTATTCGCCCCGGAACGGCACGATCCGTACGTCCCCCGGCGCCCCGGCCATCCTGGCGACCGCGTCCGTGCCGAGCCCGCCGCAGACCACCAGCCGGTCGAAGGTGAACCGCCCGCCCCCGGCCAGCACCTGGACGCCCCTCGACGTCTCGCGGATCGCCCGGACGTGGTGCGACAGGCGTACCGAGCCGCCCATCCGCGCCACGTCGAGCGCGAGCGCGCGGGCGACGGCGGGGAAGTCGGCGATGGCGGTGTGCGGCGAGTGGATCGCGGCGACGCCGACCGCGTGCGGCTCGATCTCGCGCAGGCCGAGGCCGTCCAGCTCGGCGAGGCCGGGGACGCCGTTGGCCCGCGCCCGCTCGGCCAGCGCCCGCAGCGGCGCCCGCTCGGCCCGCGTACTGGCCACGACCAGCTTGCCGACCTCGCGGTAGGGCAGCCCGTGCTCGGCGCAGTACGCCCTGAGCAGCGCCACGCCCTCCCGGCACAACCTGGCCTTGAGCGAGCCCGGCGGGTAGTAGATCCCGGCGTGCACGACGCCGCTGTTGTGCCCGGTCTGGTGGGCGCCGACGCGCGGCTCCTTGTCCAGCACGGTCACCTCGGCGCCCCGGGCGGCGGCCAGCTCGCGCGCCACGGCCAGCCCGACGATCCCCGCTCCGACGACACCGATCTTTTCCGTCACACACCTGATTTTCCTGGTAAAGGCCGCCCTGCCGCCATACCCGGGCGAATCGAACATGAGTACGATGGGCTCATGTATGTCCCGCCAGAGTGGCCCGCCGAGGTCCGTCCGCCCAGCGTCCCCGACTGGGAGACCTCGGCGGTGGCCTGGCTGCTCGACGCGGTGCCGCCCGACTACCGGGCCTACGAAGTGCTGAGGCGGCACCCGGTGGCCCTGGCCGGCATGGCCAGGCATCACGTCCGGTCGGCGGTCGAGGCCGCCCGCGCGGGCTATCGCGGCGCGGCCGTCGACCTCAAGGGCCACCTGCCGCCGCACGCCATCGAGGCCGTGCTCGACACCTACCGCCAGGAGGGGCCGCGGCTGGTGCGCCTGTCGCGCTCGATCGAGGTGGTCGAGCGCGCGCTGCGCGGCGACATGTTCACCGCGACCATGCGCAACCCCTGACGGCTCAGCGGGTGCGGCGCGCGATGAAGGTGATCACACCGGTCGCGCCCGCGGCCGCGGCCAGCCAGATCAGCACGTCCTTGGCCGTCAGGCCGCTCGGCTCCGCGGTGTCGGACGGGCGCGCGCTCTCCTGGGCGGCGACGGGCTTCGGCGTGGGCGTGCGCGTGGCCTGGGCCCGCTCGGGCAGCGGCACCCGGTAGACCGGGCTGTTCGGACCCTCCGAGCCGACCAGCAGGGCCTTGCCGTCGGCGGTGTAGGCGATCGACTCGGCCTGCCGCAGCTCCGGCATGGTGACCTGGGCGAGGGTCTCCCCCGAGGGGCGGTAGAGGGTCGCCGAGAAGTACGTGCGGATGACGTAGGAGGAGCCGTCGGGGGCGTAGGCGGCGTCCGTGGCCATGATCGGGGCCGCGGCGACCCTGCGCAGCACGTTGACCTTGTCGGTGCGCAGCTGCTTGGGCGCGGCGTAGACGGACCCGGAGAACTCCTTGGACACGACGTAGAGGCGGCCGGTGCGCGGGTTGATCATGATGCCCTCGGCGTTGCGGCCGCCGCCGGCGTAGCGGAACCGGTAGCGGGTGGCCGGCAGCGTGGCGTCGCGGAGCGTCCGCGGCTCGGCGACCTTGTAGATCGACACGTCGGGCCAGGCGCCGTCGAGGTTGTCGCCGATGTCGGCGAACCAGAGCGTGCCCTGCCCGGTGGCGGGGTCTCTGGTCGCGGCCATGGCCTCCCAGTCCCTGGCCTGGGCGCCGCGCAGGTGGAAGGTGGCCTTCGTACGCCCGTCGGCGCCGACCGCGTAGAAGACGGGGGCGGCGGAGCTGTCGTTGTGGGTGTAGAAGACGTTCTCGTGCGTGGGCGAGACGGCCAGGCCGCTCGACTCGGTGATGTTCCGGTCCTTGAACGTGAACACCTTCTCCGGCCCGTCGTCGTCCGCCCACGCCGGAGCCGCCGACAGCACGAACGTCGCCGCCACGGCGGCCAGAACCCGGAACACGACATCCCCCACTTCGCCATCATGCCCCACGACTCCGCCCGGAGCGCTCAGGCCACCGCCTCGGCCGCGCCCACGCGGGCGCTGTGGCGGCGGAACCCGGCCCCCTGGAGCACCAGCAACAGGCCGTTGGCCGCCGCCATGGCCACCCAGAGCCCGTCGATCCCCCACGTCCGCGCGACCGGCACGGCGGCCGCCAGGAGCGCGCCGTAGCCGAGGACGAAGTAGGCCAGGCTCGCCCCGGACCGCTTGAGCGCGGTCAGCCCGATGCCCTGGACGCCCTGCGCGGCGTCGGCCAGCGACGACAGCAGCATCAGGGGCAGCAGCCCGAGTGCCCGCTCGCGGACGGCCGCGTCGCCGGTGAACAGCCCGAGCACCTGCTCGCCCAGCAGGAGCAGCGCCAGGGCGGCGGTCAGCGTGCCGGCGACGGCGAGCAGCGCGGCGGTGCGGTTGGCCCGCCGCGCCCCGGCCGGGTCACGGGCGCGGGCCACCTCGGGCACCGACGCCTGCGCCACGGAGAGCGAGGCCATCATGATGAGGCCGGCGAGCGTGGTCAGCACCGCGTGCGCGGCGGTGTCGCGGGCGCCGGTGGTGCTCGCGGCGAACGTGACCACGCCGAGCACCCCGAACTTGATCAGCACGGTCGCCGCCAGCGGGACGCTGACCCTGGCCAGACGGACGATCTCGGCCGTCCTGGGCCGTGCCTGCCCGATCGGCCGCCCGAGCGCGCGGCGCAGGTTGAGGCTCGCCACGACCGCGGCCACCACCCCCGCCACCACCCAGGCCAGGCCCACGCCGTCGAGCCCGAGCCGCGGCGCCAGGACCACGGTCAGGGCGCTCAGCACCAGGCCGAAGGTCAGGCTCGGCCACAACACGTCGCGGCTGCGCCCGAGCGCCACCAGGATCGTGCTCGCGCCGCCGGTCGAGCCGAAGACCAGCAGGTAGGCGGCGAGGAACCAGGGCAGCAGGCCCAGTTCGCCGACCACCTCCTCGGGCACCCCGCTCACCCGCGCGAGCACGGGCACGCAGAGCACCGCGAGCGCCCCCAGCGTGCCGGTGGCCAGGCTGAGCCAGCGCGCGTCCCGTACGACGGGCACCGCCGCGCCCGGATCGTCCCGGTACGGCGCCACGAACGGCCCGAGCCCCCGCAACGCGCCCTGCACGGCGGCCATGGCGGGATTGAGCACCGCCGTCATCACCGCGAAGGCGGCCAGCGCGACCGTCTCGTGGTTGCCGAGCACGGACGTGACCACCAGCGTGCCCACCATGCCCATGACCATCGCCAGGAAGATCGGCAACGCGGCGCGGAGAAGGACGATCACGACGACCCCGCGCAGATCATGAACCCAGCCTATGGCCTGGAGCGCACTCCAGGTACTTAGTGTGGACCCCATGGACTATGTCAACCTCGGACGCAGCGGCCTCCAGGTGAGCCCGCTCTGCCTCGGCACGATGAACTTCGGCCCGCTGACCTCGGAGGAAGACTCCTTCGCGATCATGGACAAGGCCCACGACCTGGGCATCAACTTCTTCGACACCGCGAACGTCTACGGCTGGAAGAAGGGCGAGGGAATCACGGAGAACATCCTGGGCCGCTGGTTCGCCCAGGGCGGCGGCCGCCGCGAGCGCACGGTCATCGCGACCAAGCTCTACGGCGACATGGGCGACTGGCCCAACGAGCGCCGCCTGTCGGCGCTGAACATCCGCCGGGCCTGCGACGCCTCGCTCAAGCGCATGCAGACCGACTACATCGACGTCTACCAGGCCCACCACGTCGACCGGAACACGCCTTTCGACGAGTTCTGGGAGGCCATGGAGGTCCTGCGCCAGCAGGGCAAGATCATCTATGTGGGCTCGTCCAACTTCGCGGGCTGGCACATCGCCAAGGCCCAGGAGACGGCGGCGCGGCGCGGCACGTTCGGGCTGACCAGCGAGCAGAGCCACTACAACCTGCTCACCAGGGCGGTGGAGCTGGAGGTGCTGCCCGCCTGCGAGGACTACGGCATCGGCGTGATCCCGTGGAGCCCGCTGGCCGGCGGCCTGCTGGGCGGCGTCCTGCGCAAGATCGACAAGGGGCGGTCCGCCTCCGACACCATGGTCAGGGAGCTGGACAAGCACCGGGACAAGATCGAGGCGTACGAGAAGCTCTGCGACGAGCTGGGCGAGGACCCGGCGTACGTGGCGCTGGCCTGGCTGCTCAGGCAGCGCGCGGTCACCGCCCCGATCATCGGCCCGCGCACGCTGGAGCAGCTCGAAGGCAGCATGCGCACCCTGGAGATCGAACTGGACGACGCCACCCTGGCCCGCCTCGACGAGATCTTCCCCGGCCACAGCACCGCGCCGGAGGACTACGCCTGGTGAGACCGCGACCGGCCGGGCCCGGCACGACCGCGGGCCCGGCCGCCCGGAGCGGCTCAGGTCAGCAGGGCACCCAGGATGACGATGAGGAACAGCAGGCCGAGCACGAGAGGCAGCAGCCAGGGGCGAGGACGGTCCACGACCTGGAGCCTAGCCCTGCTTCACCGGTGCGAGCGCCCAATCGCCGAGTGACTCGTACCTCACCTGGGGTCCGGTGTGGCTGCGGAACAGGTGCAGCCGCTCGGCCCGCCAGGGCGTCCCGGCGAAGGCCGCCAGCGACTCCACCAGGTCCCTGAGGTCCGTGTCCGTCCTGGCCCTGGCCAGGGTGAGGTGCGCGTGGAACCGTTTCTCGTCGGTCTGCGGGGCGCCCGCGCGGCGGCCGGCCGCGCGGGCCGAGTCGGCCAGCCGGGTCATGGGGTCGCCCGCGACCCCCGCCCACAGCACCCTTGCCCGCCGCGCCGAGGAGAACGCCCCGGCCCCGGCGAGGGCCAGGTCGAGCACCGTGTGCCGGTGGGCGGCCCGCGCCAGGCGCGCCTCCAGGTCGGGCAGCGCCCGCTCGGGCACCTCGCCGTAGAAGGCCAGCGTGATGTGCCAGGTGGGGCGGCCCGCCCAGCGCAGCCCCGTCACCTGCCCGACGTACGGCGCCACGGCGCGCTCGACCTCGTCGAGCGCCTCCTCAGGCGGGACCACGGCCGCGAAGAGCCTCATGTCATGCGATTGTCCCCGGACGGGGACGGCTCACGCCATCGCCAGTGCCGGCCTGGCCATCCGGTTGCCGATCAGCTTGGTCACCAGCACCGCGAGCCCGGTCCCCACCAGGACGAGCACGCCCGACAGCAGCACGCCCGCACGCGGCCCGCCCAGCTCCGACAGCCACCCGATCAGCGGCGCCCCCACGGGCGCCCCGCCGGTGAAGACGAGCATGTAGATGCCCATGACCCGGCCCCGCATCTCGGGGGACGTGGCGATCTGCACGCTGGCGTTCGCGGCCGTGTTGATGGTGATCAACGCGACGCCGGTCGGGACGAGCAGCAGCAGATAGACGGGGTAGAAGGGGGCCAGCCCGGTCAGCACCTGGAACAGCCCGAACCCGATCGCCCCGGAGAAGAGCACTTTGCGCGAGAGCCTGGCCCGCCGCGCCGCCAGCAGCGCGCCGCCCAGCGCGCCCACCGCGAACATGCTGGAGGCCAGCCCGAACGACGACGCCCCCGCGCCGAACACCTCGCGGGCCATCAGCGCGATCGACATCGAGAACGACTGCGAGAACATCGACACGAAGCCGATCAGCAGGATCGGCATGAGCAGTTCCTGGCGCCCCAGGACGTACCGCAGCCCCTCCCGGAGCTGGCCCTTGGCCCTGGGCACCGGCTCGGACAGGTTGAGCTCGGACCTGCGCATGAAGATCAGGCTGGAGATCACCGCGCCGAAGGTGAGCGCGTTGATCAGGAAGATCGGTCCCGTGCCGCCCAGCACGGAGATCAGGATGCCGGCCAGCGCCGGGCCGACCACGCGGGCGAGGTTGAAGATGGAGCTGTTCAGGGCGATGGCGTTGGGCAGGTCCTGCCGTCCGACCATCTCGACCACGAACGCCTGCCTGGTCGGCACCTCGACGCAGGAGATCATGCCGAGCAGGAACGCCATCACGAACACGTGCCAGACCTGCGCGGTGCCGGTCATGGTCAGCACGCCGATGGTGAGCGCGAGCACCGCCATCATCGACTGGGCGGCGATGAGGATGGGCCGCTTGGGGTAGCGGTCGGCGAGCACGCCGCCGAAGAGCCCGAACAACAACATCGGCAGGAACTGCAGCGCGGTCGCCAGCCCGAGGGCCGCCGCGCTGCCTCCCGCGCCGTGCGGGCCCTTGGTCAGGTCGAGCACCAGCCAGTCCTGGGCGGTGCGCTGCAGCCAGGTGCCGACGTTGGAGACGGCGCCACCTGCCGCGAACATGCGATAGTTGCGAACCTTGAGCGACCGGAACATCCCGGTCTTGGGTTGCTCAGGCTCTATATCTTGCTGAGCTTCTCCAGGATCGGCGCCGCCTGCCGCAGGATCGACCGCTCCTCCGGCGAGAGCTCCTTCAGCCGCTGTGTCAGCCACGCCTCCTTGCGGCGGCGTTCCTCCTTCAGCAACGTCTGGGCGGCCTCGGTCACGGTCACGCTCACCTGACGCCGGTCGGTCGGGTGCGGGGTGCGTGCGACCAGGCCGCGTTCCTCTAGCGCGGCGATCACGCGCGTCATCGAGGGCGGTTGCACCTTCTCTAGCTCGGCCAATTCGCCGGGGGTTATCCCGGAATGCCGTTCCACGGCGGCGAGCGTCGCGAACTGGGTGGGCGTCAGCGAGTGCGCCGCCGCCTGACGCCGGAGTCGCCTGGTCAGCCTTGCCATCGACACGCGCAGGGCTGAGGCCAGGCCCGCGTCGCTGCGCAGGTCCATCTTGGGCTGGTTGTTCATTAGCACGTCTCATTACCTTTGCTAACTATATGCGAAGGCAAGATATTTCCCTGGGTCAGATTCGTCTCACCCCTTGATACCCCGAAGCCGCCCCACATGCGCGGGGCGGCTCCTGGATGTCGGGGTCAGATCCCGATCGCGGCCCGGATCGGGCCGATCGCGAAGTAGAGGACGAACAGCGCGGTGACGCCCCACATCAGCGGATGCACCTCGCGCGCCTTGCCCCGTACGATCTTGACCAGCACGTAGCTGATGAAGCCCGCGCCGATGCCGTTCGAGATGGAGTAGGTGAACGGCATGACCACGATGGTGAGGAACGCCGGGATGGCGATCTCGTAGTCGTCCCAGTCGATGTCGCGGATGGCGGTCATCATCAGGAAGCCGACGACGACCAGCGCGGGCGTGGCGGCCTCGTAGGGCACGACGGCGACCAGCGGCGCGAAGAAGATGGCCACCAGGAACAGCACGCCGGTGACCACGCTGGCCAGACCGGTCCGCGCGCCCTCGCCGACGCCGGCGGCCGACTCGATGTAGGTGGTGTTCGACGAGACCGAGCCGGCGCCGCCCGCCGCCGCGGCGATCGAGTCGACGAGCAGGATCTCCTTGGTACGCGGCAGCGTGCCGTCGGCCTGGACCAGGCCCGCCTGGCGGCCGACGCCGACGATCGTGCCCATCGTGTCGAAGAAGTCCGTGATGAGCAGGGTGAACACGAACAGCACGGCCAGCAGCACGGAGATCCGGCTGAAGGCGCCGATCGGGTCGAACTCCGTGAACAGCGTCAGCGGGTTGTGGAAGCCGAAGATCTCGTCGGCCGCGGGCAGGGCGGGCACGTTGAGCTGCCAGCCGCCGGGGGCCTCCGGCGTGGCCCTGCCCAGCTTGGTCAGCACCTGGACGACGATCGCCAGCACGGTCGAGCCGACGATGCCGATCAGGATCGCGCCCTTGACCTTCCGCGCCACCATGGCGGCCGTGGCCAGCAGGCCCACGATGAACACCAGGACCGGCCAGGAGGTGAGCTGGCCGCCGATGCCCAGCTCCAGCGGTGTGCCCGCGGCCTTGCGCACGAAGCCGGCGTCCACGAAGCCGATCAGCGCGATGAACAGGCCGATGCCTACGCTGATGGCGGTCTTGAGCTGGGCCGGGATGGCGCGGAACACCGCCGTCCGCAGGCCGGTCAGCACCAGGACCGCGATGATGACGCCTTCGAGGAAGACCAGGCCCATGGCCTCCTCCCAGGTCATCATCGTGGCGATGTTGAAGGTCACGAAGGCGTTCAGCCCGAGCCCGGCGGCCATCGCGAACGGCACCCGGCCGACCAGGCCCATGATGATCGTCAGGACGCCGGCCACGAACGCCGTGCCCGCGGCGACCAGCGGCACCTGCGGGGTCGTGCCGTCACCGATGACCTGGCCCTCGATGTCCTTGCCGTAGGCGAGGATGATCGGGTTCAGCACCACGATGTAGGCCATCGTGAAGAACGTGGCCAGGCCGCCGCGCACCTCACGGGCGACCGTCGAGCCTCGTTCAGAGATTGCGAAGAAACGGTCGATTGCATTACGTATGTCACTCACGCGCCGAAGAGTGACAGTAGTGGTGAGCTGGGAAAAGTGTCCGCAATCGGATCGAGACCCGATTGGAAGCTAGGCTGGACACGTGAAGCAGCAGTGGCGCCCCGATCCCGAGCCGATCAAGACCAACGACACCGCCGCCGTCGGGGCCGGCACCGCCCTGTGGGCCGTCGCCCTGATCGTCCTGCTGATCTTCCGTCCGGCGCCCGAGAACACGTGGTGGATCTGGACCTGCGCCACCGGGGTCGGCTTCGGCCTCTTCGGCATGTGGTTCGTCAGCCGCCCGCGCCGGGGTTGACATTCATCATCTTCCGGACATCTCCGAAGTCACCAGGAACCTATGTCTCTCCCCACTACCTGGGCGAATGCCGTGCCCGCATGCTGGTCAGCATGAAGAAGGCGATGTTGACGATCCTCCTGGGCGCCGCCGTTCTCGCCGGGTGCGGCAGCCCGGGTGAGCCCGCGAAGCCGGCCGGTACCGCCGAGCAGGCCGGTCCCGCCAAGAGCTCCGTCGCCTGGAGCCCGTGCACGGGGCTGACCGGGCCCGACGGCAAGCCGCTCCCGGCCGACGCGTCCGTCCAGTGCGGGACCGTGCAGGTGCCCCTCGACCACGGCGATCCCGGCGGCCGGAAGATCGACCTGGCGTTGATCCGGGTGAAGGCCACCGGCGACCCCCTCGGCTCGCTGGTCTTCAACTTCGGCGGGCCCGGAGGGTCCGGCGTGGACACCCTGGCCCAGGTCGCGAGGGCGTTCGGCAGCCTGGGCACCCGCTACGACCTCGTCAGCTTCGACCCCCGCGGCGTCGATCGCAGCGCGGGCGTCAGGTGCGGCGGCGAACTCGACGCCCTCCTCGCCGCGCCCTCGGGGGCCGACGGCGACGCGACGTCGAAGAAGTTCGCCGCGGCCTGCGAGAAGGATTCGGGCGAGATCCTGCCCCACGTGGGCACCGTGAACGCCGCCGAAGACCTCGACCGCATCAGGGCCGCCCTCGGCGACCGGCGGCTCAACTACTTCGGCTTCTCCTACGGCACCCACCTCGGCGCCGTCTACGCCACCCGCTTCCCCGCGAACGTCGGCCGCTTCGTCCTCGACGGCGCCTTCGACCCCACCGTCACGTTCGAGGAGCGCGCCGTCACCCAGGCCACCGGCTTCGCCCACGCCTTCGAGGCGTTCGCGAAGGACTGCGTGGCGCAGACCTGCGACCTCGGCAAGGACCCGGCCGCCGTGCGGAGCGCGGTCGAGAAGCTGCTCACCGGCCTCAAGACCAAGCCGCTCAAGGTCGGCGACCGGCAGCTCACCTACGGCCTGGCCCAGCTCGCCGTCATCACCCCGCTGTACGCCAAGGCCGCCTGGCCGGTGCTGGAGCAGGCCGCCGCGGCCGGGATCAAGGGCGACGGCGCCACCCTGCTCTCCCTGGCCGACGCCTACACCGGACGGCGGCCCGACGGCACCTACTCGACCATGATGACCAGCCTTCAGGCGATCACCTGCGCCGACACCACCGAACGCCCGACCGCCGCCGACATGGCCCGGGTGGACGACAAGATCAAGAAGATCTTCCCCATCCTGTCGGCGGACGGCACCGCCACCGCCTGCGGCCACTGGCCCACGCCGGGCGACGACGCGGCCAAGCGCATCGACGCCACCGGCTCGGCGCCCATCGTGGTCATCGGGGGCAGGGGCGACCCGGCCACGCCGTACGAGTGGGCCACCCGGCTCAACGCCGAACTCAAGACCGGCGTGCTCATGACGTACGAGGGCGAGGGGCACGGCGCGTACCTGAGCGGCGACGGGTGCGTGACGCGCACGGTGGACGCGTACCTGCTGAACGGGAAGGTGCCGGCGGCGGGCGCCACCTGCCCGGCCTGACCGCGACGGCCGCCCCGGGCAGGGGGCGGCCCGACGGTGTCAGGACAGGTCGGCCTCGGCCAGCAGCAACGGCACCGCCTCCGGGTCGCGCAACATCGCGGCCACGGCCAGCCGGTCGTTCCACTGGCCGGTGGCCCAGGCCAGCCCGCGGGCCAGCCCGTCGACGCCGGTGCAGTGGACCGCGCCCTCGAAGAACCGCCACGTGCAGGCGACCCCGTCGACCAGCAGCTTCTCGTGCTCCACGTACGTCTGGGGCGCCGTCGGCAGCAGGGAGCGCACCTGGGACGGCACCTCGCGCACCTCACCCTGCGAGGTCACCTCACCGGTGGCCAGCTCACCGGCCAGCGGCAGGTCGAGCAGCTCCGACAGCGCCTCGGCCAGGTCGTAGGAGGCCAGCACCAGCGGCCGGTCGGTGACGAGCTGCAGCAGGTCGGGCGCCTCGACCACCACCGCGTCCTCGGCGGCGGCCACCACGATGTCGCCGCCGAGCACCGCGCGCACCCGCGCGGGCGGCTCGACCCGGGACGGATCGACGGCGGCCAGCGCGATCCACAACGCCCGGAGCTGGGCCCGGTCGACCTCGATCGCCGGGTCGGCCATCAGCTCCAGCAGCTCCTCCGGGCCGCCGTGGGCGGCCAGCAACTCGGTGAGCGTGGTGCGCACACCGAGCATCGACAGCGCCGCCTCGTCGAGCCCGGCCGGCGCGTCGGCGTAGAGACCTTGCAGGAGCGGGTCGGCGCCGGGCAGCCGCAGTTCAAGCGGCTTGCGACCGCCGAGCACCGGACGGTTGGCCAGCCACCACGCGGTGTAGGAGGGCACCTCCACGCCCTCGACCCGCAGCGGGTGCAGCGCGGCCCGCAGCGGCGGCCGGGTCAGCAGCGGGAGCGCCGCCTCCCAGTCGGCCACCAGCTCAAGGTCGCGCACCGCCGCGAACTCGGCCACCACCGGCGGCACCGCGAGGTCGGGCAGCAGGTCGAGCACGTGGTCGAGCCAGTCGGCCTCGCCGTCGAGGTCGTGGTCGCAGTCGTCGTGGTCGAGCAGCACGTCGGAGTCGTGCGCGACGGCGAACCCGTCGAGCACGCCCGCCGCCGCCAGCACCCGCGGCCCGTAGGTCTCCTCCAGCTCGGGCGCGGCCACGCCGAGGTGGGTGTCGGCGGCGAGCAGCCCGGCCAGCGCCCCGTCGGCGAGCATCAGCTCGCCGGCCGGGTAGAGCTCGCCGTCGGCGCCGCGCAGCGCCAGCTCGGCCAGCCACGGCGCCTCGCCGGGGACCAGCCCGGACGCCGCCACCAGCGACAACACGGCCCGCGCGACCGGCTCGGGGTCTGGGCTGTCGAGTGACTGGGCGACGGCGGCCTTGGTCAGCGGGTCTTCGAGCACGGTACGGGGTGCGGCCTCGGCCGCGCCCAGCCTGAGCAGCGCCGGATGGGCCGCCTCCGGATGCACGATGCGCAGCCCGAGCGGGGCGAGGTCGAGGTCGGCCCCGCCGTCGGTCAGGATGAGCGTGCCGCGGGGCCCGCGCACCACGCGGCCGTCGGTCAGCGGCACCGGCAGCGCGCCCAGCGACTCGGGGTCGTCGGCGGGCAGCACCGCGTACAGGGAACGCCACCAGGACGGCTCACGCGCCTCCACGGCCTCGCCGGACAGCAGGTCGACCACGTCGGCCAGCTCCACCCGGCGCACGCCCAGGGCGACCATGGCGGGATGCCTGGCGGGCCACCCGGCGGGCAGCAGCCCCGGCACGAAGTCGGCCACGGTGTCGAGCAGCTCGGCGGTGGCACCGGCCACGACGGCCGCCTCCCGGCCCGCGACCACCCAGCCGTCGTCCTCGGGCTCCCGCGCCGGATGCTCGACCCGCCACTCGGCGTCGGGCTCGTAGACCTCGGCCTCGGCGAAGGAGGGCGTCTGGACCGCGGGCGCGGGCGCCGACAGCGCGGGCAGCAGCGGCGCGGACGGCAGGCGTTCGAGCACGGCCCGCCGGACGCGGGCGTCGAGCTCGCCCTTGCCCATGAGGGACGGCACCAGGTCGAGCAGCCTGGACGTGCGGGGCAGCTCGCCCAGCAGCCGGACGTAGGCGTCGGCCACCCGCTCGACCAGGAAGTCGGTGAGCGGCCCCTTGGCGACGTGCCGCCGGTCGGTGGCCATGGGGAAGGACGCGATCAGCAGCGCGGGCAGGTCGATCGGCTCGTCGCTGGGCGTCGGGGCGTGAACGACGGGCGGCACGGCGGCGGGCAGCGGGCCGGGCTCGCCGGTGCCGGTGACGGGCACCGCCCAGCGCAGCGACCAGAAGGGCCGCGCCCGCTCCTCGGTCGGCCGGTCGGCGAACAGCCTGGCGACCTCGCCGGGGGTGAACTCGCCGGACTCCGACACCACGTGCCAGCCGTCGGCCACGACCGTGCGGGTGGCGCCGTCGAGGTCGATCTCGATGGCCTCCAGCGCGGGCAGGCCGAGCAGCAGCGCCGGGCTGGTCTCGGCCAGCATCACGCGGACGGCGTCGACCGCCGCGGCGTCGCGCAGCGGCAGCCGGACGATCGTGTCGAACCCGTCGGGCACCTCCAGCGGCGGCGCGTCGAACGGCAACCTGAGCAGCGGCACGTGGCCCGCCCGGTCGGCCAGCTCGCCCGCCAGCACGGGGACGCCGGCGACCAGCTCGGACGTGCCGGCGCGCGACCAGCGCACCGAGCCGCCGCCGCGCGAGCCGATGGCCGGCTCGTCGCAGACGGAGACGACGGCCGCGAAGCCCACGCCGAACCGGCCGGCCGCGCCGATCTCGTCGCGCTTGCCCGACACGCGCAGCGTGGACAGGCCCTCCACGCCGGTCGCGTCGAGGGGGGCGCCGGTGTTGGCGGCCGTCAGCACGTCGCCGCGCAACGTCAGCCGCAACGCCCCTGGCACCCCCGCGCGCAGCGCCGCGTCGGCGGCGTTCTGGGCGAGCTCGACGATCAGCCGGTCGCGGTAGCCGCCGAGCGCGAAGTCCTCCTCGGCGTTGGCGTCCTCGCGGAAGCGGGCGGGCGAGGCCGTCCAGGCGGAGAGGACGGCGGCTCGCATCCGGTCAGTGCCAAAGGTGTCGGTCATCGATCACGATCCTGGTCGATTGAAGAGGGGCCAGGGTAGGTTAGCCCCCCTGACCGACGAAACCGCCGTCCCGCGCTCGCGCCCCGGTCAGGAGTGGCCGAGCTCCTCGGTGGCCGATTCGTCCACCGAGCCCTCTTCCTCCTCGATCAGGTCGTAACCCAGGTCGTCGAGGATCGGGATGGCCTGCTCGACCGGCGGGGGCAGCACGGCCGCCTCCGAGTGGGCGCCGCAGCCGTGGTCGGCGGCGACGACCTTGCCGTCGTCGGGGGCGTACTCGTTGGTGCAGACGCCGAACGACAGCCGCAGCTCACCGGAGAGCAGCCAGTAGAACCCGCAGGTGGAGCACTGCGCGGGCGCGGCGTGTGCGATCGGAGTGTGCGGCCCGTGCTCGCCCGCGTGCCAGCGTCTGGCAGCCCGGTCTCTGCCGATGGCCGAGAGCACACGGGCTCGGCCCAGGCCGTACTCGAAAACCATCTGGCGGTCGGCATCTTCGTCGAGCTCGGTGAAACCGGGCGCCAGCCTGTCGTCGTCGTCGGGGGTCGGCAGCAGGTCGCCGACGCCCAGGTCGCCCGGCCGCAGCCGCTCGCTCCACGGCAGCCACTCGGGGGCGAGCAGCGCCCCCGAGCCGGGCAGCAGCACGGCCTCGCTGACCGTGACCTTTTTCGCGCGCGAGGCGCGGGTGACCGTGACGGCCCACCGCCAGCCGCGATAGGCCCGGTCGAGGCAGGCGAAGTAGTGGGTGACGATCCGGTCGCCCTCGCTCTCGAAGCCGAGGTGCTCGCCGGGCTCGCCGGGGTGCGCCAGCTCCTGCGCCGCGGCGCGCGCCAGATCGACTGCGGCGACACAGGCCTGGTCGGGAGCGGGGACGCGGGCCCGGGTGCGGCTCATCGGGCCGCCTCCGCCTGAAGGTGCTGTTCGCTCACACTTCATTCTCACCCATAGGCGGACCTGGCAGACCCACAACCGCCGATCCGAGGCTGAGAACTGGGGTGAATCGGGTAAGACTGGTAACCGTGGGGGGCGGCTGGGAGCGGGCTCGGGACATCTCGCGGCGGATGGGTCATGCCATCGGCGGCGCGGGGCGTGCCGGCGTACGCGCGGGCCGGGCCACCGCGGGCGGCACCGTCCGGGCCGGCCGCGCCACGGCCAGGGGCGCGCACAAGGTCGGCAGGGCGACCAGGAAACTCACCTACGCGGGGGGCGCGGGCCGTACGGGGCTCGGGCGGCTGATCGAGCTGTCGGCCGGCAGCAGCGCCGCCGACGCGCTGGTCACGGTCGCGCTGGCCAGCACGGTGTTCTTCGGCGTGCCGGTCGGCGAGGCGCGCGGGTCGGTCGCGCTCTACCTGGTCATCACGATGTTGCCGTTCGGGCTGCTCGCGCCGTTCGTGGGGCCGATCCTCGACCGGTTCAGGTCGGGGCGCCGCTACGTGATGGCGGGCACGCTGTTCGGCCGGGGGCTGCTCTGCTTCGCCATGGCCGCCGCGGTCGGGGCGGGCGACCTGCCGACGCTGTTCATCGGCGCGCTGGGCGTGCTGGTGCTGTCGAAGGCGTACAACGTGTCCAGGGCGGCGATCATGCCGAGCGTGCTGCCCGCCGACATCACGCTGGTCTCGGCCAACGCGCGGGTGGCGCTGTTCACGCTGATGGCGGCCGGGGTCGCGGTGCCGGTCGGCGCGGGGCTGACCGCGTGGCTGGGCAGCGCCGTGGTGCTGCGCGTGGCCATGCCGGCCTTCCTGCTGCTCGGCGTCGCCGCCGTACGCCTGCCGCGGCACGTCGACTCGCCCGACCAGGAGGAGGAGGGCGTGGCGCCGCGCTGGCGCACCCTGCTCAAGGTGGGCCCGGCGGTGGCCGAGGCGGTCTGGGCCAACGTGGCGCTCCGGATCTTCTCCGGTTTCCTGCTGTTCTTCCTGCTCTTCCTGGTCCAGGACAAGGCGGTGCCGTGGCTGGCCCAGCCGGCGGCGGCCACCTCGTTCTTCGACGTGCCGAAGACGATCGCGCTGCTCGCCCTCGCCGCCGGGCTGGGCGGCCTGGCCGGCGCCGCGGTCGCCAACTGGACGCGCAACCACGCCCCCCAGGTGATCGTGCTGGTCACGCTGGCGGTGACGGCGGCGACCACGATCGCCACGGCCGTCCTCTTCGACGTGTGGACGGCCCTGGCGGTCTCGCTGGTCACGGCGTTCGCCCAGGAGCTGGGCAAGCTCGCGCTCGACGCGATCGTGCAGCGGGAGATCGGCGAGGAGGTGCGCTCGTCCACGTTCGGGGTGGTCGAGGCGGTGCTGCAGTTCGCCTGGGTGTTCGGCGGCCTGATCGGGCTGGTGCTGTCGCTGACCCGCAGCGCCCTGGCCGGGTTCGTGGCGCCGGCGGTCGTGCTGACCGGCGCGCTCGGCTGGCTGCTGGTCACCAGGCGCAGGCGGGTGCGGGCGGCCGACGCCAAGCTGGCCAGGCAGCGGGCCGAGGCCCCCGATCAGCAACGGACCGAGACCCTCGACCGCACCAAACCCCTGACGAACCCGGGCGGTTAGGCGTCGAGGTCGTCCGCGACGGCCCTGAGCACCTGGGCGATCTTCTTGGCGTGCGCCGCCTCGGGGTGCTTGCCCCGCTGGTAGGAGGTCGAGACGTCGTCGAGCAGCTTGATCAGGTCTTCGACGATGACGACCATCTCGTCGGGCGTCTTCCGCTTGCCCTTGGGCTTCGTCTTGGCCAGGGTCGGCGGCTGCTCCAGGATCCGGACCGACAGCGCCTGCTGGCCCCGGCGTCCCTCGGCCACGCCGAACTCCACCTTCTGGCCTGGCTTGAGCGGGCCGGCGTTTGTGGGAAGCGCGGAGGAATGCACGAAGACCTCACCGCCGTCGTCACGGGTGAGGAAGCCGAAACCCTTGTCGGCGTCGTACCACTTGACCTTGCCACTCGGCACAGGAGGACCTCGTTCAAACAGTCGAAAAGGATGAATGGAAGTAGGTTATGCCCCGAAGCGCGCGGAGGCGACCGGGAAAATGCGGGGCAATTACCGTAGTTCGTCGCGTGCCCGCCATCCGGCGAACCAGCCGGCGAATTCGGTCAGGTCGCCGAGCGCCACATCGGCTCCGTGCTCACGCAGCTCTCCCACCGTGTAAGGGCCCGTCGCGACGGTCACGCTCATGGCGCCGCCCGCGCGCGCCGCCTCGATGTCGGCGACATGGTCACCAACATAAGCCGCCGCGCCGAAGCGCGCGAGTGCCGATCCCTTGGCCGCGCCGAACACCGATCCGACCACTTCGTCCACGGCCAGCCCGAGCAGTTCGACGGTGCCGGCGGCGTCGCGCGGGTTCTTGCCCGTCACCACGATCACCCGTCCGCCGCGGGCCCGTACGGCGGCGATGGCCTCGTACGCGCCCGCCATCGCGGTGTGCACCGGAACGCCCACCGCGGGATAGATCTCGCGGAACAGCTCGGCGGCCGCCGGAATGGCCTCCGCGGGCATCCAGTTGGCCAGCTCGTACTCAAGCGGCGGCCCCAGCCGGGTGACGATCTCCCCGCTGTCGATGTGCACGCCCAAACGGCTTGACAGCTCGTCGTAAACGGCCGCGATGCCTGATCGCGTGTCGGCCAATGTCATGTCCAGGTCGAAACCCACTGATGTAGTCACCCGTGCAGGATGCCAAACGCCGCATCGACGTAGGTAACGGCCCTTGTTGTGGGACTCTGGGAATGGGCAGAAAGGAATTACTTATCGCAGAGGAGTGACCGTGTCCGAGACCCCCCGCACGGCCGGCACGGGGGACCGGCTCGTCGCCGCCCCCGTTCCCCGTCCCCATCGGCCCGCCCTGCCGCGCGGCACCCCGGTGACGGCCTGGCGGCACGTCCTGGCCCTCGCAGCGTACGTGGTGCGGCTCGCGTCCAGGACGGCGGCGCTCGCCTTGGTGCTCCACGCCCTCTTCACGGTGTTCCGGGCCAACCCGGCCAACCTCTGGTACCGGTTCGTCGAGTCGCCGGCCACGGGGTTGTCGCTGGGCCTGGCCGACCTGTTCCGGCTCACCGACCCGCGCTGGACCACGCTCGTCAACGACGGGCTGGCCGCGGTGGTGTGGCTCGTGGCCGGTTCGGCGCCGGCGGGCCTCGTCAGGCGCGCGGCGCGCCAACGACTACTCTCATAACGGAGGTATCTGCACAGACATGACCAGATCGACCCGTGAGCGGATCATCGACGAGGCCCTGCGGCTGTTCGCCGAGCGTGGCTACGCCGCCACCTCCGTGGCCGAGATCGAGGCCGCCTCAGGGCTCTCCCCCGGCGCTGGAGGGCTCTACAGGCACTTCAAGTCCAAGTACGAGGTGCTCGCGGCCGCGATCAACGAGCATGCCACCCGTACCAGGAGCCAGGTCGCCGAGAGCCTGGCCGCGCTGAACACCATGGAGGCCGCCGCCGGCCTGGAGGAACGCCTGTCGCTGCTGTGCCGGGCGGGCCTGGCTAAGGTGCGGGAGGAGTCCGAGCTGACCCGGGTGTTCTTCCGCGACCTGAGCCAGTTCCCCGAGCTGGTCGCGGTGGTCCGCGAGGGGCTGCTGCAACCCATGTTCGACGCGATCACCACCTGGTTCCGCGCCCAGCCCGAGTACGCCGACGCCAAGGTCGACTGGACGGGCATCGCCGCCGTGCTCGGCGGCTCGGTGGTCCACTACCGGCTGTTCCAGGAGACCGTGGGCGAGATGCCGGGCCACGCGGAGAAGGACCAGTTCGTCACCGCCTGGGTACGCCTGGCCGTCGGCCTGCTCCCCAGCCCCGCGCCGGTCAGCTGACGTCAGCGGTCCACACGCTCCATCACGTCTGGCAATGCTGCCCCGATCAGGGGGGACATACCATGGCAACGATGGAGTTCACGGAGTGGATCAGGGGGCGCACCGACGAACAGCTTCGGGCGCTCGTCTCCGCGCGCCCCGAGTTGATCACTCCGGTGCCCGCGCATCTGGAGGGGCTGGCCGCGCGGGCCGCCAGTCCTTCGGCGATCGGCAGGGTGCTCGACCGGCTCGACCGGTTCACGCTGGCCGTCGTCGAGACGCTGGCCGTACAGGACGGACCCGTGACGAAGGCGGCGCTGCGCGGCCTGGTCGGGCGGGCGCTGGCGGCGGGCAGGCCCGAGCCCGCGCTGACCGCGGCCCTCGACCGGCTGCGTGACCTGGCGCTGGTCTTCGGCCCCGACAGCGCGCTCGACCTCGGGCCGGGCGTGCGCAAGGTGCTGGAGGAGCCCGCCGGGCTCGGCCCCAGAGCGGTCGACGTGTTCCGGCACCACCCGCCCGAGCAGCTCGACGAGATGGCCGACGACATCGCCCCCGGCACCGACGGGCCCGGCAAGGAGCGGCTGGCCGCCGCGCTGGCCGGTCCCGAGGCCCTGGTGGCGGCGGTCTCGCCCGAGGCCAGGGGCGCGCTCGACCAGCTCGTGTGGGGGCCGCCGACCGGGCGGGTGCCCAACGCCAGGCGCGAGGTGCGCGTGGCCTCGGCCCGTTCGCCCATCGAGGAGCTGCTGGCGCGCGGGCTGCTCGCGGCCACCGGCGAGGAGAGCGTGACGCTGCCCCGCGAGGTGGGCCTCCACCTGCGCGGCGGGCGCGTCCACCGCGACCTGCTCGCCGTGCCGCCCGCGCTCGGCGGGGCCGTGCGCGACCGCGAGCTGGCCGACCGTACCGCGGCGGGACAGGCGTTCTCGTTCGTCAGGTCCGTGGAGGAGCTGTGCGAGCGGTGGAGCGTCGATCCGCCGGGGGTGCTGCGCACCGGCGGGCTCGGCGTACGCGACATGAAGCGCACCGCGACCGACCTTGACCTGCCCGAATGGGCGACGGCGCTGGTCGTCGAGGTGGCGCACGCGGCGGGGCTGGTCGCCGCGGGCGGCGGGGTCGACGGCGAGTGGCTGCCGACCTCCGGCTACGACCTGTGGCGGGTCAGGGCCACCGCCGACCGCTGGGTGACGCTCGCCGCGACCTGGCTGCACATGGACCGCGTGCCCGGCCTGGTCGGCGAGCGCGACGACCGCGACCGGCCGCTCAACGCCCTGCACACCGACCTGCGCCGGGCCGCCGCGCCGGGGGTGCGCACGGCCGCCCTCGGCGTGCTGGCCGCCGCGCCGGGCCTCGCGCCCGACCGCGACTCGGTGCTCGAACGCCTGGCCTGGGAGCAGCCGCGCCGGCGCGGGCCGCTGCGCGAGCAGCTCACCGAGTTCGCGCTGCGCGAGGCCGAGCAGATCGGCGTGACCGGGCTCGGCACGCTGTCCGGCCACGGGCGCGCGCTGCTCGACGGCGGCGACGCGGCCAAGGTGCTCGCGCCGCTGCTGCCCGAGCCCGTCGACCACGTGCTGCTGCAGGCCGACCTCACCGCCGTCGCCCCCGGGCCGCTGACCAGCGAGCTCAACCGCTGGATGACGCTCACCGCCGACGTCGAGTCCAAGGGCGGTGCGACCGTCTACCGGTTCGGCGAGAGCTCGATCCGGCGGGCGCTCGACGCGGGACACGGCGGCGAGGAGCTGCTGGCGATGCTGGCCCGCCATTCGGCCACGCCGGTGCCGCAGGCCCTGTCGTACCTGGTCACGGACGTGGCCCGGCGGCACGGGCGCATCCGGGTGGGCACGGCGAGCGCCTACGTCCGGTGCGACGATCCCGCGCTGCTCGACCAGATCACCGCCGACCGCCGCTCGGCCGCGCTGCGCCTGCGGCGGCTGGCCCCCACCGTGATCGCCTCGCGCTCGTCCAGGGCGGCGCTGGTGGACTCGTTGCGGGCCATGGGGTACGCGCCGGTCGCCGAGTCGCTCGACGGTGACGTGATCATCTCCCAGCTCGACAGCAGGCGTACCGAGGGGGTGGCGCCCGTACGGGCCGTGGCCTCGGTCAACGGGCTCGACCCCGAGGTGGCCTCGGCGGCCGTACGCGCGCTGCGCGCGGGGGACGCGGCCCACCTGGCGCGGCGCGAGCCGGTCGACGCCCCGGGCGGCGCGGTGCCCCGGGGGCCCGCCACGGCCACGATCTCGGCCCTCCAGGACGCCATCAAGCAGGGCGTACGGGTATGGATCGGGTATCTCGACTCGCAGGGCAACGCCACCTCGCGCATCCTGGAGCCGGCCCGGATGGAGGGCGGCTACCTGACGGCGTACGACGAGACCAGGGCGGCCGTCCACCGCTTCGCCCTCCACCGCATCACCGGCGTCTCCGGCCTCTGATGGGAGCTACTGAGGATGCTCTTGGGGCAGACTCGGCAGCTCCCATCAGAGGTGGTGGGTGAGCGCGTGGGTGGCGAGCCGGGCCGCGGGGCCCTCCGCGGCGGACAGGCGTCGCAGGTGGGCCGCCGCGTCGGCCGGGTAGCGCAGTGACAGGCCGCCGCACAGCCCCACGACCGCCGCGACCGCCCGGGGATCGGCCGGGTCGCGGGCCCAGGTGAGCGCGAGCCGCAGGGCCTCGGGGGCGAGGGCGTCGTCGGCGCACATGTACGACAGCGCACCGCCCGCCGCCAGCCGTTCGGCCGGGCGCCCCTGGGCCCACACCTCCAGGAACTCCTGCTGCGCCTCCCTGAGCGAGCAGGCGGCCAGCAACGCCACCCCCTCGGCCGCCCGCGCCCGTACGTCCTCGCCGTGGCAGGCCAGCGAGCGCGCCCATTCGCGCAGCGGCTGCCACAGCCAGAAGCCGTACCGGGCGACCAGCTCGCCGAGCACCTGAGCACGGTGGTCCGGGACGCGGAAGACGACGCGACCGTCGTGCACGGCGACCAGCGGATCCGACGCTCCGGCCGGCCGCGCCCCCGCCTCGTGGGCCTCCCGGATCCGCTCGAACCCGGCCACCTGGTGGGCGAACTCCGCCTCGGGCAGCCCGTGCGCGAACGCGAGCGCCGCCACCGCGCGTACCTCGTGCATCGGCGGCTTGGTGTCGAACCAGGCGGCCACCTCCTCGCCCGCGGGCTCGTCGTCCCGCACCAGGCGCGTGGCCAGGCGGACGACCTCGGCGGGCGTGGACAGCGCCAGCGCGCGCACCCGGGCGGTGGCGGCCCCGGCGGGGGCGTTCCGGCCGCCGAACGCGCTCAGGTACAGGTCGAACAGCTCACCGGGGTCGGGCGCGCACCACGACTGCTCCACCTCGACCGCCTGCGAGGGGTCGCCGTTCCTGGTGATCACCAGGTACGACCCCAGCTCGGCGAGCTTGCGGGCCAGGTCGAGCAGCTCGGTCCGGTCGGTGCTGCCGGCGATCCAGTCGTGCAGCAGGTACGCCCTCCCCGGCCCGTACTCGGTCCCGGAGAGCAGGTCGGCGGCGCTGCCGGCGGGCGAGAGCACGGTGATCCTGCTCTCGGCCAGCGACATGCGCGACAACAGGGCGATGGCGCCGAGCCGCTTGCCCATGTCCGCCTCCCCCACCAGGACGAGCAGGTGGCGCATGGACAGCCGGCGCACCGCGTCGGCGAAGCCGGCGGGCTCCAGGTACGAGCGCAGCAGGGTGTCGGCCGCGCGCCGGTCGAGGTCGCGGGCCACCGGGACGACCAGCGGCCGGAGCTGCTCGATGATGGCAATCACGCTCTGGGTGAGCGTTTTGTCGTCGAGGTCGGTCCCGCCTGGTTCAGGCGTGTCGATCACGAAGTCCCCTTGGGCCTGACAGGAAGGTTGACCATGGAAAATGTTTTTCCCGAAACTTCTTGTCCGGCGAGCTGTTTCCCCGGCTTATGGAATGAGCGTGCGCCGCCCGGTCGCCGCCGTGCTGACCAGGCGTTCCTCGCGAAGCTCGCGGCCACGGCCGCCGGCGCGCGCATGTCGATCACGTCCTCCATTGCTCTGGGCGACGGGCCAGTGACAAAACCGAAGTAGGCCATCTGGTGGCACGAAGCCCTACTTATCCCACGAATACACGATCTAGCGCCACCCGAAAACTCGAATGACCCTCTAGGCCGATATTGGACATTTACTGGGCATGAGAGCATCGTCCACAATCGTCAGTCAAGGGTGGACACGAGAACGTTCAGGGTTGACTGCGCGCGGCCCGTCCCATCAGGTTGTGCATGTGACCGAGCAAACGCTGGGCCAGCTGGCCGAGGAGTCATGGAACCGCTTCGACGACCACGACTCGGTGTTCTACGAAGGGGTCTGGCACCGCAGCCACGCGCTCGCCGGACGCGCGCGCCGGATGTGCGGCGGGTTCGTCGAGGCCGGGATCCGGCCGGGCGACCGGGTGGTCGTGATGATGGCGACCTCCCCCGAGGTCCCGATCGTCTACCAGGCGTTGTGGGCGGCGGGCGCGGTGGTGACGCCCGTGGTCTTCCTGGTGGGGGCCGAGGAGCTGCGGCACATCCTGCTCGACAGCGGCGCGTCCGCCGTGGTCACCTCGCCCGAGCTCGCGGAGACCGTACGGGCCACCGAGGTGGACGTCCCGATATATGTGGACACGGCCGAGCTGGAGAGCGCCGCCGAGCACGAACGGGTGCGCAGGGACCCCGGCGACCTGGCCGCGCTCATGTACACCGGCGGCACCACGGGCGCCGCCAAGGGCGTCATGCTGAGCCATCGCGGGTTGTGGAAGGTCGCCAAGGACGCCTACGAAATTTCCCACCAAGAGGGGAAAAATCGTGCGATTGTGCCTGTGCCGCTGTCGCACGCGTACGGGTTGATCATCACTGTCGTCGGCCTGCACGCGACCGAGCCCCAGCAGGCGGTGCTCATGCGCTGGTTCGACCCGAAGGCGTTCCTGAGGCTGGCCGCCGAGCAGCACGTCCAGTACGGCACCGTCGTACCCGCGATGATCCACATGCTCCTCGCCGAGTCGCTGGAGTCGCACCCGCTCCCCGATCTGGCCTACCTCACCTGCGGCGCGGCGCCGCTGGGCCGGGAGGCGCTGCAGGAGTTCGAGCGCCGGATGCCGGGCACGCAGATCCTGGAGGGCTACGGCCTGACCGAGACCAGCGCCGTCACCACCTTCAACCCGCCGGGCAGGCGCAGGGCCGGCAGCGTCGGCCTCCCCCTGGCCGGTTACACGATCACCGTCCGCGACTCCGCGGGCGAGGCGGTGGAGTGCGGCGACGTCGGCGAGATCTGCGTCAGCGGCGACTCCCTCATGCTCGGCTACTGGGGCGAGCACGAGCCCGACCCCGAGGGCACCGCGCTGGTCGGCGACGAGCTGCGCACCGGCGACCTCGGCTGCGTGGACGACGACGGCTACCTCTACATCGTGGACCGCAAGAAGGACCTGATCATCCGCGGCGGCTTCAACGTCTTCCCCCGCGACGTCGAGGACGCGCTCAACCAGCACCCCGACGTGGTCATGTCGGGCGTCGTCGGCCATCCCGACCCGCGGCTGGGCGAGGAGGTCGTGGCGTTCGTGCAGCTCAGGCCGGGGGCCGAGGAGAGTGCCGAGGAGCTGGTCGAGTGGGCACGCGACCGGGTCGGACGGGTGAAGTACCCGCGCGAGGTGCGGTTCGTCGAGTCGATCCCGGTCACCAGCGTGCTCAAGCTCGACAGGAAGGCCCTGCGCGGCCGGCTCTGACCGTCCGCGTACACCGGGTCAGGCGCGTCCGTATTCCGTGATAAACGTTGACGTGTCTGGAGGTGAACGTGAGTCAAGAAGATCCGTCCGGCTACCCGCACGTGCCCTACGGGGCGCCCTACGGCGAGCAACCGCCTCCGCAGTACGGCTACGGCTACGGCGTGCCGCCCCGGCGCGACGAGGGCCCCCAGGCCGGCGCCATCGTCGCCGTCGTGCTCAACTTCCTGTCCCTGGCCTCCTGCCTCAACGTGCTCGGGCTGCCCGGCGGCATCCTCGCCGCCGTGGCCCTGACGCGGGCCCGCGAGCAGCCCAGGAGCGCCCGTTCACTGCTGGTCTGGAGCTGGGTGCTGTTCGGCACCGGTTTCGTGCTGAACGTCGGGCTCTTCCTCTTCCTGGGCCTCACCGGCCGCCTGGACGACTGATCGATTACCCGTTCCGGGACTGTTCCTGCCGTCGTGTGTGTTGGATAAGGGTCAACCGTAGGAAGGGATGTCCGTGAACGACGGCCCGCTCATCGTCCAGTCGGACAAAACGCTGCTGCTCGAGGTCGACCACGAGAAGGCCGACGCGTGCCGCAAGGCGATCGCGCCGTTCGCCGAGCTCGAACGAGCGCCTGAACACGTCCACACCTACCGCGTCACGCCGCTCGCCCTGTGGAACGCGCGTGCCGCCGGCCACGACGCCGAGCAGGTCGTGGACGCGCTGATCGGCTTCAGCCGCTATCCGGTGCCGCACGCGCTGCTCGTCGACATCGCCGAGACCATGGCCCGCTACGGCCGCCTGCGCCTGGAGAAGGACCCGGTCAACGGCCTGGTCCTGACCTCGACCGACCGCGCGGTGCTCGAAGAGGTGCTGCGCTCGAAGAAGATCCAGCCGATGCTGGGCGATCGCCTCGGCGCCGACTCGGTCATCGTGCACCCGAGCGACCGCGGCAACGTCAAGCAGGCGCTGCTCAAGCTGGGCTGGCCCGCCGAAGACCTGGCCGGCTACGTCGACGGCGAGCACCACCCCATCAAGCTGCTCCAGGACGGCTGGGAGCTGCGCCCCTACCAGCGCGAGGCGGCCGACGCCTTCTGGCACGGCGGCTCCGGCGTGGTCGTGCTGCCCTGCGGCGCGGGCAAGACCATCGTGGGCGCGGCGGCCATGGCCCACGCGCAGGCCACCACGCTCATCATGGTGACCAACACGGTCAGCGCCCACCAGTGGAAGACCGAGCTGCTCAAGCGCACCACGCTGACCGAGGACGAGATCGGCGAGTACTCCGGCAACAAGAAGGAGATCCGCCCGGTCACCATCGCCACGTACCAGGTGATGACCACCAGGCGGAAGGGCGTCTACAGCCACCTGGAGCTGTTCGACGCGCGCGACTGGGGCCTGATCGTCTACGACGAGGTCCACCTGCTGCCCGCGCCGATCTTCAGGATGACCGCCGACCTCCAGGCCCGCCGCCGGGTGGGCCTGACCGCGACGCTCGTGCGCGAGGACGGCCGCGAGGGCGACGTGTTCTCCCTCATCGGCCCCAAGCGCTACGACGCGCCGTGGAAGGAGATGGAGAACCAGGGCTGGATCGCGCCCGCCGACTGCGTCGAGGTGCGGGTCACGCTGACCGACGAGGAGCGGCTGGCGTACGCGATGGCCGAGGCCGAGGAGCGCTACCGCTTCTGCGCCACCACGCCGTCCAAGACGTACGTGACCGAGGCGCTGGTCCGGCGGCATCTGGGCGAGCAGGTGCTGGTCATCGGCCAGTACATCGACCAGCTCGACGAACTCGGCGAGCATCTCAACGCGCCGGTCATCAAGGGCGAGACCAGGGTCAAGGAGCGCGAGCGCCTCTACCAGGCGTTCCGCGACAAGGAGATCCAGGTCCTGGTGGTGTCGAAGGTGGCGAACTTCTCCATCGACCTGCCCGAGGCGGCCGTCGCGATCCAGGTGTCGGGCACGTTCGGGTCGCGGCAGGAGGAGGCGCAGCGGCTCGGACGGGTGCTGCGGCCCAAGGCCGACGGCGGTGGCGCCCGGTTCTACACGGTGGTCAGCAGGGACACCGTCGATCAGGAGTTCGCCGCCCACCGGCAGCGCTTCCTGGCCGAGCAGGGGTACGCGTACCAGATCATCGACGCCGACGACGTGCACGGCGGGGTGTGACGGGGTTGAATGCCCGGCCGCTCGTTGCCTGAGCGGCCAGGCACGGCGTTTATGTCACGTCCACGAGACTCCACGGGTCGTCGACATCGAACCACCCCCCTCACCTGCGTACTATCACGCCGCCTGCGACATACCCCCATGATCCGACAAACGCACCTGAAATGCCCGACTTTTTCGGTATTCACACGTTCACTCAGAGATGCGGACTTTGCCGGGTTCGCTACCTGGCGAACAGACCGCCGAGGAACAGCACCCCTCCGGCGACGATCCACGCGCCGACCGCCGCCCCGATGAGGCGGCCGAACGTGCGCGGGTCCTGCCGCGACGCGGGGATCAGCCAGGCGGCCAGCGTGGAGCAGGCGGCCACCGCGGCGAACAGCCCCGAGACCGTGGAGACCGTGCCGAGGCGCCGGGAGCACGCCGAGGAGGGCTCGCCGCCCGCGCAGAACGCCTCCAGCCCCCAGCCGGCGAAGACCGACAGGCCCCAGAGCGCCGCCAGCAGGGAGCTCGCGATCGTGGGGATCATCGGCGAGAAACCGAGGCGAAGCCGCGCCACCTTCCCTCCATACCCCGCCGCGGCCCGGTAAATGCTTTGGAACCACCGGACGGCCGCCGTTAAACTGGTCGATTCGCTGCCTTGACCACCTCCGTTTCGCCCCTGGGAGGCGCTTTCGCATGCCCACACACCAACTGGCTCCCGACATACCCTCCGACGTGCTCGCCGCCGAGCAGGCCCACCTGGCCGAGTCCAGGGCCGCGCTCAAGGCGATGCGGGCCCACGCCCGGTCGTTGTCGGCCGACGCGGCCGGCGACTGGGTCTCGCAGCAGATCCTCCAGTCGCTGCTGGACCAGCGCGTGGCCGCCCTGGCCGACCATCCGGACACGCCGCTGTTCTTCGGCCGGCTCGACCGCGAGGGCGGCGACGACCTGCCGGTCACCATCTACGTCGGTCGCCGCCACGTGCACGACGGCACCAGCAGGCCGCTGGTCATCGACTGGCGCGCGCCGGTGTCCCGGGCGTTCTACCAGGCCAGCCCCGCCGACCCCATGAGCGTCGTACGCCGCCGCCGCTTCGGTTACCACGGCGGCGCGCTGACCGCGTTCGAGGACGAGCCGCTCGGCGCGGGCGGCGAGGTCGGCCCCTCGAAGATCCTGACCGAGGAGATCGAACGCCCGCGCACCGGCCCGATGCGCGACATCGTGGCCACCATCCAGCCCGACCAGGACGAGATCGTCCGCGCGACGCTGGCCCAGACCGTGTGCGTCCAGGGCGCCCCCGGCACCGGGAAGACCGCCGTGGGCCTCCACCGGGCCGCGTACCTGCTGTTCACCCACCGCGAGCGGCTGGCCAGGTCGGGCGTGATGATCGTGGGCCCGAACCGGGCGTTCCTGTCCTACATCTCCTCCGTCCTGCCCGCTCTGGGCGAGGTCAAGGTCGACCAGACCACGGTGGGCGGGCTGCTCGGCGAGCACGCCGCCCAGGAGGACCCGATGGTCTCCGCGGTCAAGGGCGACGCCAGGATGGCCGCGGTGCTCGAACGGGCGCTCTGGATGCACATCGTGAAGCCCGAGGAAGGCCTGGTGTTCACGAAGGGCGCCTACCGCTACCGGGTCGCCGACCACGAGGTGCGCGAGATGGTGGCCTCCCTGCGCGGCACCACCCGCTATCTGCCGGGGCGGGCCGCGCTGGCCCAGCGCCTGGCCCACCAGGTGCTCGTACGGATGGAGCAGCGCGGCGAGTCGCCCGACGACCGGGTCCAGGACGCGGTGGCCAGGTCGAAGCCGGTCAAGCAGCTCGTCGAGGCGGTATGGCCGAAACTCACGCCCGAACAGGTCCTTCACCGCCTGTTGTCAGACCCAGAATTCCTCACTAAAGCCGCCAAAACCGATTTGTCGCCCGACGAGCAGGAAATGCTGCTTTGGCGGAAGCCTTTTCGGAGCTGGAAGTCCGCCAAATGGTCGGCCGCCGACGCCGCGCTCCTCGACGAGCTGAACGACCTCATGGAACGCACGCCGTCCCTGGGCCACCTCGTCGTGGACGAGGCCCAGGACCTGTCGGAGATGCAGTTGCGGGCGCTCGGCCGGCGCTGCCGCAACGGCTCGGCCACCGTGCTCGGCGACCTGGCCCAGGGCACCACGCCGTGGTCCACCAGCTCGTGGGAGACCGTGCTGAAGCACCTCGGCCAGGACGAGGGCGAGGTGACCGAGCTGACGCTCGGCTTCCGCGTGCCGCGCGAGGTGCTCGAGTACGCGGCCCGCCTGCTCCCCTCGATCGCCCCGGCGCTGGCCGCCCCGCGGTCGCTGCGTCCGGGCGCGGGCTCGCTCACGGTCCGGCCGGGCGGCACGGTCGCCGAGGCCGCCCGGGAGGTGCTGGCCAGGGAGGGGTCGATCGGCGTCATCGTCCCCGACGCGATGGTCGGCGCGGTCTCCGAGGCGCTGTCCGGCCTCCCGCACGCGGTGCTCGACCCCGACGCGGCGCAGGACCACCGCCTGCTGATCGTGCCCGCCACGCTCGCCAAGGGCCTGGAGTACGACCACGTGATCGTCGTCGAGCCCGCCGACATCGTCGAGGCCGAGCCCCGCGGCCTGGCCCGCCTGTACGTGGTCCTGACCCGCGCGGTCACCTCGCTCACGGTCCTGCACGACAAGCCGCTCCCGGCGCAGCTCGGGACCTGACGGAGGGCGGGCACGGCCGCTTCTAGGATGGCCTGAAGGAGCTGTCAACCTAGGAGGATGCCGTGCCCGCACCGCTTCCGCATGAACACCTGCCCTCGGTCCCCGCACTCGTGGTGGAGAGCGACGACGTCCAGGACGGCGAGCGGCTGAACGACCTCCACGTCTTCGACGACTGGGGGATGACCGGCGGGAACGTCTCGCCCCAGCTGCGCTGGTCGGGCGCGCCGGAGGGCACCCGCGGCTACGCCGTCACCTGCCACGACCCCGACGCCCCCACCGGCAGCGGCTTCTGGCACTGGGTGCTGTTCGACCTTCCCGGCGACACCGCCGAGCTCCCCAGGGGAGCGGGCACCGGCCCCGACTTCAAGGGCCTGCCCGCCGGGGCGGTCCACGCCCGCAACGACTACGGCACCAAAGACTACGGCGGCGCCGCTCCCCCGCCCGGCGCCCCCCACCGCTACGTCTTCACGGTGCACGCGCTCGGGGTCGACAAGCTGGGCGTCGGCAGCGACGCGAGCCCGGCCGTGGTGGGCTTCAACATCACCGCCAACACGCTGGCCCGCGGTCACGTCATCGCGCACTTCGGCGTCTGAGTTCGGCACAACACCGCGCCGAAGGCGCCCCGCTCGCGTCGGGGCGCCTTCGCCGTGGTGCCGCGTCGGGTCTCCTACGCCCGGCGCCACCAGACTGGTTCAGTCGTCCTGCACGGTGCCGTCGGCGAACGTGATGTCCCCTGGGGCGTCGGAGGACATGTCCTCGCGCTCGTCCGACGACATGTCCTCGCCCTCGTCGGAGGACGCCTCCTCGCCCTCCTCGGAGGACGCCTCCTCGCCCTCGTCGGAGGACGCCTCCTCGCTCTCGCCGGAGGAGGCGTCCTCGAAGGCGTCCGACATGTCCGCGTGCTCGTCCGACATGTCCTCGTGCTGGTTCGACGACGTCCACCTCGACGGCGAGGCGCAGTAGTCGCGGTCGTACAGCTCCAGGTAGCCCGCGCAATAGGGCACGTCCACGTACTCCAGGGCGTCGTCCAGGTAGCCGTGGTCATCGGCCTGGGCGGGCATCGTCATGGCGGCCGCGGCGGCCAGCATGACGGCTCCGAGCCCGAGAACACGCGCGGTGCGGGAATTCATGTAACTACTCCTTTGTGCGGTGAATCGTCACTTCGTGTCGTTACTTTCCGTAGTCAATAACTACTAAACGTGACGGGACTGGACACAACAAAAGGCGGCCGGATCCTTGGAGATCCGAACCGCCTTCTGATGCGTCAGCGACCAGGCGAAGCCTAGAAGTCCATGTCGCCGCCGCCGGGCATGCCGGCCGGCGCAGCGGGGGACTTCTCGGGCTTCTCCGCGATGACGGCCTCGGTGGTGAGGAAGAGCGCCGCGATGGAAGCGGCGTTCTGCAGCGCGGAGCGCGTCACCTTG
>NZ_JBIUBJ010000024.1:0-127014 GCF_044547985.1 Nonomuraea sp. NPDC052265 | reverse complement strand
CGTGGAGCGCAACGCGGGTGGACCCAGATAGGGGGTCTCTCACCCTCGATAGGTACAACACTAACCCAAGAAACGGACAAACGCAAACCAAACCCCCCAAAACGGGCAATGATCTACCTCTGAACCGTAAACCCCCGGCAAACAGCCTCAACCACAGCCAAAACGCACGGGGTATGCCTGTGCAAACGACAGGCAAGCCCCGTGCATTCCCCTCATGACCTGCGCATACGCCGGGCGGCGGGTCACGGCTCCCGGTAGTCGGCCGCCACCCCCACGAGCGAGATCAGCCCCGCGGCGAACTCCATCGCCTCGGCGTGCCCCTCCTCGAACGGCGGCTGGAAGCCCACGCCCTCCCACGTCCGCGCCGCCGGGTTCCACAGGTCGGCGCCGACCTCGAAGTCCCAGCCGTAGATGCCGTGGTCGTACCAGAGCTCGTCGGCGGAGTTGCCGGCCGCCGAGTAGAGCACGTCGGTCACCGGCCCGGTCTGCTGCGGCCAGATGACCGTGCCGCGCTCGGCGGCGATGGCCTGCTCGATCGTCCGGGCCGAGCGCATGAAGTACGCCTCCTCCTGGGTGCTCGGCCTGGGCAGCGCCACCCGGCCGTCGAGCTTGTACGCCCCGGGCGGCCACATGAAGTACCCGCCGTAGCTGTGCACGTTCATGGCGAACCGGATGTTGCGGTACGTGTCCGCCAGCCACATCACGTTGCGGCTCTCCGGCTCCGAATGCTCGGCCGGACCGGCGTACGTGCCGCTCTGGCAGTTGGCCGAGGCGCCGAAGTAGCCGTCCGACAGGGAGCCCACGGCGTAGTTGCGGTTGACGTCCACGCCCCAGGTGTTGCGCTGCGCCGGGTCGGACTGGGCGGCCGGGCAGTGGTTGGTCATGTTCTTCCGCTGGCCGTTGAAGTCGTAGAAGCTGTAGTTCGCGCCGTCGGGGTTGACCGTGGGGACGATGAAGATGTCGGTGCGCTGCAGCAGCCTGCGGGTGGCGGGGTCGCGGGCGTAGTTGCGCAGCAGCCGTTCGGCGGCCTCGACGGTGACCAGAGGCGCCACCCATTCCCTGGCGTGCTCCTGGGCGTAGGCCAGCACGCCGGTGCGCGAGCCGTCGCGGTGGACGCCGACGCGCAGGGCCAGCACCCGCATGGGCTTGCGGGAGACGTCGGCGGGCGCCTTCAGTGAGTCGGTGAGCCGGGTGGCGGGGGCCGCGGCCATGACGCCCGCGCCGGGGTCGGTGCGGTACGTAGCGGCCTTCACGCCGGTGCCGGCCGTGGCGTTGACCGCGGCGACGACCTGGGCGGCGGTGCTGACCGGCGTCCCGGAGCCGTCGGTGGCCAGGCTCACCGTGACCTGCCTGCCGTTCACGCTCACCTGCAGCGGCCGGTCCGGCGCGCCGGGCGCGGCCAGCTCGACGGACAGGTCGTTGCCGCCCTCGGAGCCGTAGGCGTCGGAGGTGACCACGACGGCGGCGCCGGGCGGCGTGCCGATCAGCGCCTGGGCGCGGCGGCGGTAGCCGTTGGTGAGGTTCGGCAGCGGGATGACGTCGGTGAGCGACGGGTAGCGCCGGTGCAGCGCCTGGATGCGCTCGTTGAGCTGGGCGGGCGGCATGTACTGGGTGACGAAGTCCTTCTGGTAGCCCGGCGTGCGGTGGTCGGGGCGTTCGCCGTCGGGCCATGCCCGTAGGCGGGCCTCGGCCTTGCCGCCGGTCGCCGAGGTGACCGTGACGCGCTGCGGCTCGGCCGTCACCGGGGCCGGTGTGCTGAACTGGTGGCCCATGTAGACGCCGGCGTCCACGAACGGGACCATCGCGACCTGCCCGGTGGCGCCGCGGCGGCCCGTCCAGGTGGCGGTGAGGGCGGCCGTCTCGCCCGCGCCGCTGCTGGCCTCGACCGACAGGAAGTACCCGTCGCGGGACTTGTACCAGACGGCCCGTTCGATGACGATCTGGTCCTGCGCGGCGGTGGCGGCCGGCGCCTGCCGGGCGGCGGGCGGCGTGCCGGACGCCAGGCCCACGCCGATCGCCTTCAGCTCGGCGAGCCTGCCCGCCGTGAGGACGGCGTCCACCTGGACGCTGCCGTCGGCCTGCGGGCGGACCCGCTCGGTCAGGTCGGCGCCGGAGGCGACCAGCCGTTCCATGGCGGCCCTGTCGGGCACGGAGAGCGTGACCAGCGAGGCGGGCTCGGGGTCGGCCGGCCCGGCCACCGCCGGCAGCGACGACGGCCCGGAGGCGAGGAACGTCGAGACGACAATCATCAGGATGACTGCGGACGCCCTCAAGCCACGCATCGGCTCCTCCAGGATCATCGGTATCCCGATCATTGAAAGCCGACTTGACCGAACCGGCAAGACCCAGTTTCACCTGCCGGTGGAGGCGGCGGTCTCCCGGATCGCGGCGACGACGAGATCGGGCTGCCGGTACTGCACGTAGTGATCGTCGGTCCCGGCCACGACCACCCGCCCGCGCGTGGACCGGGCGGCCACGCGTCCGGCCTGGTCGCGGGCGCTCGGCGGCCCGCCGGACGGGATGACGACCACGACCGGCGGCCCGCCCCGCTCCTCCTCCGCCGCCGCGGCGACCTCCCGCGCGCTGTCGAGCGAGGCCCACGCCTCGGCCCTGGCGGCGGCCATGCTGCCCGGACCGTAGACGACGGGGGCGGCGGCGCGGGCCGCGGGGGTGGCGTCGCCGGGCACCAGGAGATCCCCGGCCAGCCGGAGCAGGCCGATCCTGGCCAGCGCCTGGTTGGCGGTGAGCTGGGCGGCCACCAGCGGCCTGGACACCCGCATGGCCGCCACGGCCTCCTCGTCGGTGGCGTCGATCAGCACCAGGCCCGCCGTCAGGTCCCGGTACCGGGCGGCGAACAGGCGGACGATCTCGCCGCCGTAGGAGTGCCCGGCCAGGACGTACGGGCCGGGCTCGCCCGCGGCGGCGAGCAGGGCGCGCAGTTCCGCCGCCGCCCGTCCGGCGGTGCGCGGCCCGGGGCCCTCCTCGCTCCAGGCGTAGCCGGCCCGGTCGTAGGAGCACACGCGCAGCCCGGTGGACAGCCGCCGCTGGACCACGTCCCAGCTCGCGCTCGACTCGACCAGGCCCGCCTCCAGCACGACCACCGGGCCGCCGGAGCCCGTGCAACGCAGGTGGAGGCGGTGGCCGCCGACGTCCACCAGGCGGCCCGGCGGCGGGTAGCGGGCGGCGTCGTCGCGCCGGGCGGCGGTCTCGTAGCCGAGGCCCGCGCAGGCGGACAGCAGCACCAGGCCGGCGCACCAGGTCACCAGGCGCCGCGCTCTCACGATCATGTCACCGAATCTAGGGATCCGGCCGCCGGGTTTCCTCGTCCTGGCGGGCGAACGCGGGCTGGGAGCAGGGTCCCGGAGGGCGTCCTTCAGCGGGAGGAGGCCGCGCGGCAGGCGAGCTGGAGGGCCAGGCGTTGCCGCGGGTCGTCCAGGTCGGCCTGGAGCAGGGTCTCGATGCGGCGCACGTTCCTGCTGACGGCGTTGCGGTGCAGGTGCAGCTCCTCGGCGGCGCGGGCGGGCGAGCCGTTGTGGTCGAGGTAGGCGCGCAGGATGGCCAGGAGGTGGGCGGCCCGCTCGCCGCCGAGGTCGAGGACGGGTTGCAGCAGCTCCCTGACGGCGTGCTGGGCGGCGTCGGAGGCGTACCACTCCTCCAGCATCCGGTCGAGCCCGGCCAGGTCGTACGTGGCCAGCGGCAGGGAGCTGCGGCGCAGGGCCGTACGCGCCTCGGAGGCGGAGGTGCGCAGGCCGACCAGGCCCTGATGGGCGGTGCTGACCCCGCAGCGCAGCTCGGCGCCCGCCGGGCGGACCCGGTCGAGCAGGCGGGCGGCGTCGCGCACCGCCTCGCGCAGGCCCGCCCTGCCCTGGTCGCGGCGCTGGCTGCGGACCACGACGAGCGCGTCACCGGCGAGCGCGGCGTTCCAGGCGGCGCCGCCGAGCTCGCGGGCCGCGCGCACGGCCCGCGAGGCGGCGGTCTCCAGCAGGGCGTAGCGTTCCTGGCCGCCGTCGGAGGCGGGGTCGGGGTCGGAGGCCGGTTCGAGGCGCAGGACGACGTGCCAGTCGTCGATCGGCAGGCCGACGGCCCTGGCGCGGGGGGCCAGCTCCTGGGCCTGCTTCTCGGGGGCGACCAGCAGCTCGGTGAGGAGCTGGGCGCGGGACCGTCCGGGCAGTTCGTCGGCCGGGCCCGCGGCGGCGGCCAGGGCGGCGAGCCGCAGGACGATCCCGGTGGCCCGCTCGAAGTGCGTGCCGGCGGGGTCGTGCGCCGAGGCGGTGAAGGCGCCGCCGTCGGCCCGGACGGGAAGGCCCAGGGCGGCGCCGGCCGCCTCGGCGATGCGCTCGGGGACGCCGCCCGCCCGGGTCACGGCCTCGGCGGCGCGCGCCGTACGGACCAGCGCCTCGGCGGCGTCGCCCGCGATGGCCCGGTCGATCGCCACCACCAGCTCCGCCAGGTCGCCGCCGGCCGCCAGCAGCGCGACGCCGCCGCGTTCGGCCAGCGCGGCGGCGCTCCGGTCGACCGTGCTCTCCGCGGCCGCCGCGGTGAGCACGAGCGCCACGGCGCCGGCCGCGGCGGCGTCGCGCAGCGCGACGTCGAGCCGGTAGCCGGCCGCCTGCCGCGAGGCCGCGCCCGTCAGGACCAGCACCGACCCCGACGGCTGGCCCGCGATCAGGCCCAGATCCTCGACCAGGCGGACGCCCGAGGCCGCCGCCGGCACGCCCGGCCCGGCCAGCGGGCGCAGCTCTTCCAGCAGGAACATGCCATCAGTGTGCCATCGGCACACGAAGGCCGCCAAAAAGGTGCCACAGGAACACTCGGCTTGACCTGGGGCTTCGTAACCTCGTCAGCATGGACATCGACACCGGGCTGCTGCCCGCCTTCGCCCGCGGCTGCGCCGTGCTCGGCTCGGGCGGCGGCGGTCCCGTGACCATCGCCCGCGCCGCCGCGCTGCAGGCGCTGGAGGACCACGGGCCGGTACGCGTCGTCCAGCCCGCCGAGCTGGACCCCGGGCTGCTGGTCATGCCCGTGGGTACCGCGGGCTCCTCGGCGGTGATGTCCGAGCGCGTCGGCGGCACCGACGAGCCCGTCTATCTGCGCGACAAGATCGAGGAGCTGTACGGCGCGCCCGTCGGCGCGGTGCTGGCCAGCGAGATCGGCGGTGCGAACGGCTGCCTCGCGGTGGCCTGGGCGGCCCGCGTCGGGCTGCCGCTGGTGGACGCCGACGGGATGAGCCGCGCCTTCCCCCGCATGGACCAGACGGTGATGCAGCTGCGCGGCATCGCGCCCACCCCGGCCGTGCTGTGCGACGAGCGCGGCCGGACCGTCGTCGTCGACCGCGTGACCGGCGGCTGGCTGGAACGCCTGGTACGGGCGTCGCTGGAGGCGTTCGGCGGCCAGGTCGCGACCAGCGAGTACATCATGCGCGGCGACCAGGTGGCCGCCTCCACCGCGCTCGGGTCGGTCACCCGGGCCGTGCGCCTGGGGACCCGGCTGCCGGACCCGCTGGTCACCGGCAAGGTCGCGGAGACGGCCGGGTCGATCCTGGTCGAAGGGCTCGGGCCCGACCAGGGGCGGCTCGTCCGGATCCAGGCGGGCAGCGAGTTCCTGGCCGTCATCGAGGACGGCCTGCCGCTGGCCGTCGTTCCCGACGTGATCGCGATGCTGGACACCCGCACGGGCGAGGTCGTCCAGGCCGAGCAGGTCCGGTACGGGCTGCGGGTCAGCGTGGTGCGCGTCCCCTGCGACCCGGTCTGGCACACCCCCGAGGGGCTGCGGCTGGCGGGGCCCGCCGCGTTCGGTCTCACCGGCCTGCCCACCCCTCCCCCACCGGCCGCCTCCCCCGCCCCCGCGACGCCGGGAACCCCGGCGGGCACGGCCTTCAGCCCCTCCCCCACCGGACGGGAGGAGGGGGCGTGAGGGCCGGGGTGGACGTCGGGCCCACCAACACCGACGCGGCCGTCGTCGCCGACGACGGCGCCGTGCGGGCCACCGTCAAGATCGCCTCGATCCCCGGCGACCCGGTGGCCGGCGTGCGCGCCGCGCTGGAACGCCTGCCCCTGGACGGCGAGCCGACCCAGATCGCCGTCGGCCTGCGTGGCGCCGCCACCGCCGTGACCAGGAGGTCCGGGCTGCGCAAGGTCGCCGTGCTGCGCATCGCGGGCGTCTCGGCCACCGCGGTGCGCCCGCTGTCCGGCTGGCCGCCCGACCTGCGCGCCGCGGTGAACGCGGGCACCGCCGTCGTGGACGGCGGCGGCGGCCTCGACCGCGAGGACCGCACGCCCCTCGATCGCGACGCCGTGGCCCGCTTCGCCGTGAGCGTGGCGGGCACCGCGCGGGCCGTCGCCGTCGCGGGCCTGTTCTCGCCCCTGGACGGCGAGCAGGAGCGCGAGGCCGCCGAGATCGTCCGCGCGGAGCTGGGCGAGGGCGTGCCGATCGCGCTGTCGGCCGACCTCGGCTCGCTCGGCCTGCTGGAACGCGAGAACGCGACCGTGCTGGACGCCGCCCTGTCGGGGTTCGCGGGCGCGGTCTCCGGCGGGCTGGCCGCCGCGCTGGCGGGCCTGTGCCCGGGGGCGGCGGCGTTCGTGACGCGCGGCGACGGCACGCTGATGAGCCTGGAGTACCTGGCCCGCCATCCCGCGCTCAGCCTCGGCAGCGGCCCGGCGAGCGTGCTGCGCGGCGCGGGCGCGCTGACCGGGCTCGGTGACGCGGTGGTCGCCGACGTGGGCGCCACCCGCGTCCGCGTCGGCGTGCTGGCCGGCGGCTATCCCGAGGAGGCCGTGGGCGGCGCGGACATCGGCGGTGTGCCCGTCGGGCTGCGCATCCCCGGGCTGATCAGGGTGCCGCGGCCGGTCGACCCGACGGAGCTGGCCGAGGCCGTGGACCGGCTGCAGCCGGGCGCCGGGCTGCTGCCGCTCGTGGTCGTGGGCGGCGGGGAGCAGGCCGTGCCGGAGGGGCTGCATCCCGAGCACGGGCCGGCCGCGGGCGCCATCGGCGCGGCGGTCAGCCCGGTCGGCGGCCAGTACGAGCGGATCGTCCGCCTGCCCGACCGCTCGGCGCTGCCGGCGGCGCTGGAACCCGTGGCCGAGGAGGCCAGGGCGGCGGCCGTCCGCGCCGGGGCCGACCCGCGGCGGGTGCGGCTCATCAGCGTGGAGGAGATCCCGCTCGCCTACCTGCCCGGCCCGTTCGTCCGGCTGCGCGCCCGCGCCGCCGGACCGCCCTCGCTCCTGTGACCGCCCGCCCCTGAACCCCCGCCACAACCCCCCGACGCGAAGGAAGACCACCATGACCGACTCCGACTACCCCCTGGAGCGGGTGCCGCAGGCCGCCCGCTACTCCTGGTTCAACGTGGCCGTGCAGCGGTTCGGCCAGCTCTCCGACCTGACGCAGTTCCTGCTGGGCGCCACGCTCGGCGCCGGGCTGTCGTTCTGGGGCGCGTTCTGGGCGTTCACGCTCGGCTCGGTGATCCTGGAGGTGGTGTGCATCTTCGTCGGCATCGCCGGGATGCGCGAGGGCCTGTCCACCTCCATGCTCGCCCGCTGGACCGGCTTCGGCCGGTACGGCTCCACGATCATCGGGGTGATCATCGCCCTGAGCCTGTTCGGCTGGTTCGGCGTGCAGACCGCGGTCTTCGCCTCGGGCCTGCACTCGATCATGTCCTGGCTGCCGTTCTGGGCGTGGGCCGTGATCGCCGGCATCGGCGTGACGTTGCTGGTCATCCGGGGGTTCAAGGCGATGGGGATGACGGCGTTCATCACCGTGCCGGCGTTCCTCGGCCTGGCCGGCTGGGCGATGTGGGTGGAAATTTCGCGACATGACCTGGGGTCGCTGGTGGCGTCGCCGCCGTTCGGCGAGCCGATCAGCATCGCGACCGGCGCCACCATCGTGGCCGGTTCCTACATCATCGGCGCGGTGACCACGCCCGACATGACCAGGTTCAACCGCAACACCGGCGACGTCGTCAAGCAGACCCTCGTCGGCATCTCCCTCGGCGAGTACGTCCTCGGCCTGGCCGGCGTGCTCCTGGCCTACGCGGTCAAGTCCTCGGACGTGATCGCGATCATCACGGCCTCCTCCGGCGTGATCGGCGTCATCGTGCTCATCTCGGCCACCGTGAAGATCAACAACTGGAACCTGTACTCCGCCGCGCTCGGCCTGCTCAACGCCGTGGAGTCCACGATCGGGCTGCGGCTGAACCGGGTCGCCGTCACCGTCGGCATCGGCGTCCTGGGCAGCGTGCTGGCCGCCGCCGGGATCCTGGAGCGCTTCACCGACTTCCTGCTGATCCTCGGCGTCATCACACCGCCGGTGGCCGGGATCATGGTCGCCGAGTACTTCATCGTGCGGCGCTGGCGTCCGGTGCTGGACGCCTCGCGCGCCACGGGCACGCTGCCCGAGACCGAGCCGACCTGGGTGCCCGCCACGCTCGTCATCTGGGCCGCCGCCGCGCTGGTCGGCTGGCTCAGCGACCACTACCAGTGGATCGGCATCCCGGCCCTGAACTCCCTGATCCTCGCGGGCCTGGGATACGTCGTCGCGGGCCGACTCGGCCTGGTCCGCGGCACCCGCGAGGTCCCCGTCGAGCGGCCCGCGCTCACCGTCTGACAAGAGAGAGTCCTCCCTCATGCGTATCGGCATCGACGTGGGCGGCACCAACACCGACGCCGCCCTCATCGGCGACGACGGCCAGGTGCTGGCCACCGTCAAGTCCCCCACCACCGCGGACGTCACGGGCGGCGTCGCAGCGGCCCTGGCCGGCCTGGGCGCCACCCGGGTGTCCGCGGTGATGATCGGCACCACCCACTTCGTCAACGCCCTGGTGGAGGCCGCCCGGCTGGAGCCGGTCGCGGCCGTCCGGCTCGGCCTGCCCGCCACCGCCGCCCTGCCGCCGATGGTGGACTGGCCCGGCCGCCTGCGCCGGGCGGTCGAGGGCGCGGTCTACCTGTGCCACGGCGGCTGCGAGTACGACGGCACCCCCATCTCCGCCCTCGACCCGGACGAGCTGCGCGGCGTCGCCGCCGACATCAGGCGGCGCGGCCTGCGCACGGTCGCGCTCTCCTCGGTCTTCTCCCCGGTCAGCGACGCCGACGAGCGGCGGGCCGCGGAGATCCTGGCCGCCGAGCTGGGCCCCGAGGTGCACCTGTCGCTGTCCTGCGAGATCGGCCGGGTCGGCCTGCTGGCCAGGGAGAACGCCACGATCGTGAACGCGGCCCTGCGCCCGCTGGCCGGCCGTACCGTGGCCGCCTTCGGCGAGGCGCTGCGGGTGGCCGGGATCGACGCGCCGCTGTTCCTGTCCCAGAACGACGGCACCCTCATGGACGTGGACCAGGCCCGCCGCTACCCGGTGGCCACGTTCGCGTCGGGGCCGACGAACTCGATGCGCGGCGCGGCGTACCTGTCGGGGCTGACCGACTGCGCGGTGGTGGACATCGGCGGCACCACCTCCGACGTGGGCATCCTGGTCGGCGGGTTCCCGCGCGAGGCCGCCGGGGAGGCGCTGGTCGCCGAGGTGCGCACCAACTTCCGCATCCCCGACGTGCTGTCGATCGGCATCGGCGGCGGCTCGCTGGTCGCCGAGGACGGCACCACCGGCCCGCGCAGCGTCGGCTACCGGCTGACCGAGGAGGCGCTGGTGTTCGGCGGCGGCACGCTGACCGCCACCGACCTGGCCGTGGCCGCCGGGCTGGCCGACATCGGCGACCGCGACAGGGTCGCGCACGTGGACGCGCAGCGCCCGCTCAAGCTCATCGCCGAGCGCGTCTCGGAGGCGGTGGACCGCATGCGCACCTCGTCCGCGCCGCTGCCCGTCGTGCTGGTCGGCGGCGGCAGCGTGCTCATCAAGGACCTGCCGGGCTTCGACGACGTGCGCCGCCCGGCGCACTTCGAGGTGGCCAACGCGGTCGGCGCGGCCATCGCCCAGGTCGGCGGCGAGGTGGACCGGGTCTTCTCCGGCCCGCGCGAGCGCATCCTGGAGGAGGCCAAGAGCGAGGCGATCATCCGTGCCGAGCGCGGCGGCGCCCGCGCGGGCAGCGTGCGGATCGTGGACGTGGAGGAGCTGCCGCTCGCCTACCTGCCCGGCGACGCCACCCGGATCAGGGTGAAGGCCGTCGGCGACCTGGACCTGGAGAAGATCGATGCGTGAGATCGGAATCGACCGGCTGGACGACATGGCCCGCGGGGCCGGGATCCTCGGCACCGGCGGCGGCGGCGACCCGTACGTGGGCAAGCTGCTGGCCCGTGAGGCCATCCGCCGGCACGGTCCCGTGCCGCTGGTGGCCATCGACGAGGTGCCCGCGGACGCGACCGTCGTGGCGGTCTCGGGCATGGGCGCGCCGACCGTGCTGCTGGAGAAGCTGCCCGCGGGCACCGAGGAGCTGACCGCGCTGCGCGCCCTGGAGGCGGTGCTCGGCCGTCCGGCCACGCACATCGTGCCCATCGAGGTCGGCGGCGTGAACTCGATGATCCCGATCGCCGCCGCCGCGCAGGCGGGCCTGCCGATCGTGGACGGCGACGCGATGGGCCGCGCCTTCCCCGAGGCCCAGATGGTGCTGCCGACGCTGATCGGCGTGCCGAACACGCCGATGGCCCTGGCCGACGACAAGGGCAACACGCTGGTGCTGGAGACGGTCTCCAACGTGTGGGCCGAGCGCCTGGCCAGGGCGGCGTGCGTGCAGATGGGCTGCCAGGTCTCCTGCGCCGACACCGTCATGCGCGGCGACCAGCTCCGCGACGGTCTCGTGCCGGCCACGCTGACGCTGGCCGAGGACCTGGGCAGGGCCGTGCGGCAGGCCCGCGCCGGCCACGCCGACCCGGTCGCGGCGGCCCTGGACGTGCTGGGCGGCCTGAAGCTGTTCACCGGCAAGGTCGTGGACGTGGAGCGCCGCACGACCGGCGGCTTCGCCCGCGGCCAGGCCCGCCTGGAGGGCACCGGCACGCTGGAGCTCAGCTTCCAGAACGAGCACCTGCTGGCCCGCCGGGACGGCGAGATCGTGGCCACCACGCCCGACCTGATCTGCGTGCTGGACACCGACTCGGGCGAGCCGGTCACCACCGAGGCCATGCGGTACGGCCTGCGCGTCACGGTCATCGCCGTGCCCTGCGACCCGCGCTGGACCTCGCCGGGCGGGCTGGAGCTGGCCGGGCCGCGGTACTTCGGCTACGACTGTGACTACCGGCCGCTCGCGACGACCCCGGCGTAGACCCAGCGCCCGTCGAGCCGGACGAACCTGCTGTGCTCGTCGAGCACGCCCGGCACCCGCCGGTTGACGAAGTGGGCGCGGAAGCGCACGGTGCCCTCGGTGTGGACGGGGCTGCCGCCGGTGCTCTCCAGCACCTCCAGCTCCACCCACGCGACCTTCCTGTCGAGGTCGAGGCGGGCCGGGCGGTCGGTGGGGTGCCAGGTGGCCATGAGGTAGGCCTCGTCCCCCACGGCGAACGCGCTGAACCTGGACCGCATGAGCGACTCCGCGGTGGGGGCCGACCCCTCACCGCGGTGGTATCTCCCGCAGCAGTCCGCGTAGGACGCGGGCAGACCGCAGGGGCATGGACGAGGAGGCATGCCCTCCATTGTGCCGCCCCCGCGGCGCGCCGGGGTGCGCAGGCGGCTCACAGGCGGGCGGCCAGCTCGGTCAGCGTCGCGCCGAGCGGGGCGTCGAGCAGGAGCGTGGCGTCGGCGTCGGCGCCGGTCGGGCCCTGGTTGACGATGGCGACGGGCAGGCCGAGCTCGGCGGCCCTGGTGACGAAGCGCAGCCCCGACCTGATCGCCAGCGACGACCCCAGCACGAGCAGCGAGCGCGCCGCGCCCACGAGCGCGAAGCAGTCCTCCACTCGCTGCCTCGGCACGTTCTCGCCGAAGAAGATCACGTCGGGCTTGAGCAGGCCGCCGCAGGAGGCGCAGTCGACCACCCGGAACCCGGCGACCTGCGCGTCGGTGAGCGCCGCGTCGCCGTCGGGGTTGACGCGGCCCTCGGCGGCCCAGCGCGGGTTGGCCGCGCTGAGCCGGCGCTCCAGCTCGGCGCGCGGGGTGCGTTCGCGGCACGACAGGCAGACGACGCGGTCGAGGCCGCCGTGCAGCTCGATCACCCCGCGGGCGCCGGCGGCCTGGTGGAGGCCGTCGACGTTCTGGGTGACGATGCCGGCCAGCAGGCCGCGCCGCTCCAGCTCGGCCACCGCGCGGTGGCCGGCGTTGGGGGCGGCCCGGCCGATCTGCCGCCAGCCGACGTGGCTGCGCGCCCAGTAGCGCCGGCGCGCCTCGGCGCTGCCGGTGAAACGCTGGTACGTCATCGGCTCGGCACGCCGGGCCCGCCCGGTCGGGCCCCGGTAGTCGGGGATGCCCGACTCGGTGGACAGCCCGGCGCCGCTGAGCACCACGACGCCGCCGCCGGAGACCAGCTCGGTCAGCGGCGCGATCGCAGGTACGGTCGCAGTCTCTTGCACGACTTCCATCATGCCCGGTCAGAGGTAGTTGCTGAGCTCGACCAGGTTCCCGTCGGGGTCGCGCAGGTAGACGCTCCTGATGGGCCCGAGCGCGCCGGTGCGCTCCACCGGGCCCTCCTCGATCCCGACGCCGTGACCGGCCAGCTCCTCCATGACCGTCTCGATGGGGTCGGCGGTGATCAGGCACAGGTCGGCGCTGCCCGGCGCGGGCCGCGCCGCCTTCGGCTCGAACTCGCGGCCCGCCTCGTGCAGGTTGATCTTGCTCTGGCCGAACGCCAGCGCCCGCCGCCCCGCGCCGAACGTCACCGCCTCCATCCCCAGCACCGTGGTGTAGAAGCGCACCGCGGCCTCGACGTCGGCGACGGTCAGCACCAGGTGGTCCAGGCGGTCGATCCTCATGTGGTCCCTCGTTCCTCGATCGGCTCTGCGTTCCATAGTCTGCGCATCTCGGGGCACGTGCGCAGCAGCTCCGCCGGCGTCCCGCGGCCCGCGACGCGGCCCCGGTCGAGGACGACCACCTGGTCGGCGCGTTCGAGCGCGGCCCGGCGGGAGGAGACCACGAGCAGCGTGGCGGGGCCGTGCCGGGCGACGCGCTCCCACAGCAGGTTCTCGGTCCCGGCGTCGAGCGCGGACGACACGTCGTCCACCACGAGCAGGTCGGGGGCGCGGACCAGGGCTCGGGCGGCGGTGGCGCGCTGCACCTGGCCGCCGGACAGGCGCACGCCCCGGGGGCCGACGACGGTCTCCGGGCCGTCCGGCATGGCGGCCAGGTCGTCCTCGAAGGCGGCCAGCTCCAGGGCGCGGGCCAGCTCGGCGTCGCCGGCGGGCATGCCGAGGAGCAGGTTCTCGCGCAGGGTCCCCGAGAACAGGCGGGGGATCTGGCTCGCGTAGGCCGCCCGGCCGGGCACCAGGAACGAGCCGGGGTCGGGCACCGGGCGGCCGTTCCAGGTGATCGTACCGGCGTCGAGGGGCAGCAGGCCGAGCAGGGCGCGCACGAGCGTGGTCTTGCCCGCGCCGACGGCCCCGGTGACGACGGTGAACGTGCCGCGCGGGAGCGTCAGGTCCACGCCGCGCACGCCGCGCCCGCCGGGGTGGCGCACGGTCAGCCCGCGCGCCTCCAGCACCTCCAGCGCCTCGCCGCCCGATGGCGTCTCCGCCGGAGCCGGAGGCGGGGTTCGGCGGAGGTGGAGGGTGCGGTCGCGGGTCAGGTCGGCGGTGTCCTGGTGGGGGGCGAGCAGCGCGGTCAGCCGCTCGGCCGAGACCTCCGCCCTGGGCAGGCGGTACAGGACGGACCCGATCGTGCGCGGCAGCGCGGTCAGCCAGCCGACGTAGCTGGTGAACAGCGCGAGGTCGCCCACGGTGAACTCGCCCCGCCGCATCGCCCCGGCGGCCAGCAGCAGCACGATGCCGACGCCCAGCTCGACCGTGGTGCCCGTGGCGGCCTCCAGCAGGTCGGTGGCAAGGCGGCTGCGTACGGCGGCGTCGCGGCGGCCCGCGTTGAGCGCGCGCAGCCGTTCCAGCGCCGCCCGCTCGGCCCCGGCCGACTTGATCGCGAGCACGCCGCCGAACAGCTCGCCGACGAAGGCCGTCACGCCCGCGCCCAGCTCCGCGGCCCGCTGGTGCCGCCGCCTGATCAGCCGTCCCATGAGCCTGCTCAGCACGCCGATCGCGAGCATCGGCACGACCAGCGTCACGGTGACGACGGGGTCGATCGAGACCATGACCGCCAGCGCCGCCCCGCCGAACAGCACGCCTCCGGCCAGGGGGACGGACTCGTCGGCGAGCTCCACCAGCTCGGCCACGTCGTCGCGCAGCCGGGCCAGCGACTCGCCCGAGGAGCGCGGCAGGCGGGCGGCGACCGGGCCGGGCGCGGTCAGCACCGAGCCCAGCACGTTGGCGCGCAGCAGGGTGGCCGCCGCGTCCCACCAGTAGGAGCCGTAGGACCAGGCGAAGGCCAGGACGAGGCCGCGGAGCAGCTCGACGCCCGCGAACGCCGCGCACAGCCACAACGACTGCGCAAGCGTCGCCGGGCTGTGCCCGCTGATCTGGTCGAAGAGCTGCCGCAGCACGAGCCCGCCGCCGAGCGGGATCAGGTGGACCGGCAGCCACAGCAGGATCTGCAGCACGTACAGGCGCACGTCGAAGCCGATCAGGCGGGCCGTCACGCCCAGGGCCCGGCGCGGGCTCACCGGCTCACCCCCGCGGCGTCCAGGAGCCTGCCGAACCTGCTGCCGGGGTCGGCGGCCAGGTCGGCGCGGCGGCCGTACTCGACGAGCTTGCCGCGTTCCAGCACGGCGATCTTGTCCACGTGGGCCAGGGAGGAGAGCCGGTGGGCGATGAGCACGGCGGTCCGGCCGTCCAGCAGCCGCCGTACGCCGTCCTCGACGTGCCGTTCGGTGGCCGGGTCGAGCCTGCTGGACGCCTCGTCCAGGACGACCAGGCCGGGGTCGGCGAGGAAGGCCCGGGCGAGCGCGAGCAGCTGGGCCTCGCCCGCGGACAGGCCGCCCGGCTCGCCGTCGAGCCCGCCGGGCAGCTCGGCCAGCCGATCGCCCAGGCCCACGCCGGCCAGCACGGCGCGCAGGCGGTCGTCGTCGTGGGGGGCGTTCTCTGTGCCGCCCAGGGCGCCGAACAGGGTGAGGTTGTCGCGGACGCTGCCGGCGAACAGCCGTACGTCCTGGGTGACCACGCCGACCCGGCGGCGCAGCGACTCCGGGCCGGCCTCGCGCAGGTCGAGGCCGCCGATCTCGACCGTGCCGCCGGTCGGGTCGTACAGGCGCAGCAGCAGCTTGGCCAGGGTGGTCTTGCCGCTGCCGGTGCGCCCCACCAGGCCCAGGCGTTCGCCGGGGGCCAGGGTGAGGGTGATGCCCGACAGCGCGGTCTCGCCGTCGTCGGGGTAGGCGAAGCTCACGTCGTCCAGGCGCAGGCCGAGCGCGCCGGAGGCGGGCAGCGGCCGGGGCGCGGCGGGCGCGGGCAGCGCGGGCCGCTCGGCCAGCAGGGAGCCGATGCGGGCGAACCCGGCCAGCGCCCCCTGGAACTGCCTGAGCTGGTCGATGAGCCGCTCGAACGGCGTGCGGATCATCATCGTGTACTGGAAGAGCAGCACGGCGGTGCCGACCGTGAGCGCTCCGGCGTCCAGGAGCCAGGCGGCCAGCGCGAGCATCAGCGCGGTCCCGGCCGCGAACGCCACGTTCGTGGCCGCGAGCAGGACGCCCGCGACGCGGGAGCCGTGCCACTCGGCGCGGAACCAGGCCCCGGCGACCTGGTGGAAGCGGCCGAGCGCGTACCGGCCGGCGCCGTTGGCCCGCAGGTCCTCGGCCCCGGCCAGCCGCTCTTCGAGGTGGCCGTAGAGCGCGGCGCTCGCCTCCCGCGACCGGGTCGCCGACGGTACGGCGAGCCGCTGCGCCCCGGCCATCCCGAGCCCGGCCGCCAGGCAGTACGCCAGCAGCGCAGCGCCCAGCCGCCGGTCGACGGTGAACACGACGGCGAGCACGCCGGCCAGCAGCAGCAGCCCGGCCACGACGTCGAGCACGAAGGCGACGACGAAGTCGGCCACGGCGGACACGTCGCCGTCCACGCGTTCGATCAGCTCGCCGGGCGAGTGGCGGGCGTGGAAGGCCAGGTCGAGGCCGAGCGCGTGGCCGGCCAGGTGTTCGCGCAAGCGGTTGGTGCCGTCCCAGGCCAGGCGGCCGGCGAGCCAAGCGGTGGCCATGCGGGCGGCCTGACCGGCGGCGGCCAGGCCGAGGTAGCCGAGCGCGACGAGGATCAGGTGGCGTGGCCCGGCGCCGCCGACGGCGTCGTCGACGAAGCGGCGGGTGATCTGGGGCGCGGCCAGCGGCAGCGCCGTGGCCGCGGCGGTGGCGGTGGCCAGCGCGAGCGCGGTGCGCGGGGCGGGGCGCAGGTGGCGCAGCGCCTGCCGGGCGGGTCTATCTACATGCGGAAACGTTCTGGTGAGCGGGGATCTCAAGAAGCGTCATGCCCTCTGGGTAGGTGGGGTTCCTGTGCTGGGAGGTCATGAACGTTGTCCTCATCGGTCCGCTCCTTCGGCCGGCGACTGGTGCCGCCGGGAAGTACAACAGCCGCCCGCGCCGCGCCGCAACGGGTTTTCGGCCGCCTACGGGATCTATACGCCGCCTATACAGCCGCTGCTCACGCTGAGCACCGAACAGCCTTACACCCCCCGCGGAGGTTGGACGGTGTTGAAGAAACCCAGGCGGCTGACTCCCTTACCGCCGATCCTCGTCCTGTTGCTGACGTCCACGGCCCTCGCGCCGCTCCCCGCGCGGGCCGCCCCGCCCGCGCCCGCCAAGGCCCAGGCGGCCGTGGCCTGCCCGGACGAGATGCCCACCGAGATCTCCGCCCGGCTGGCCGCCGCGGTCTGCGGCAAGCGGATCAAGGCGGCCTCGCTGACCACCGAGACCGACGAGTTCTTCGTCAACCCGGCCGGCACGGTCACCCGGGAACACCGCTACCGCCCGGTCCGGGTCAGGCAGGGCGAGGCGTGGGTCCCCGCCGACCCGACGCTCTCCCTGGACCAGGACGGCACGGTGGCGCCGAAGGCCGCCGCGGTCTCCTACCGCTTCTCCGGCGGCGGCGACGGCCCGCTGGTGACGGCCACCGAGCGGGGCACGCGGCTGAGCCTCGGCACGCCGCTCGGCGCGCTGCCCAAGCCGGTGCTCGACGGCGCCACCGCCACCTACCCCGAGGTGCTGCCGGGCGTGGACCTGGTGCTGACCGCGGACGTGGACGGCTTCGCCGAGAAGCTCGTCGTCAAGACCCGGCAGGCCGCGGCGAACCCGGCGCTGAAGGAGCTGACGTTCGCCACGTCGGTGCGGAAGGGCGAGGCCAGGACCGACAGGCACGGCAACGTCTCGATCCTCGACGCCAAGGGCGAGCCGGTGTTCGGCTCGGCCGCCCCGGAGATGTGGGACGCCGCCACCGAGTCGGCCATGACCCGCAACCCGGCCACCCCGGCGCTGGCCGCCCAGCCGGGCCGGCGGGCCAGGATGGGCGTGCGGCTGTCGGGCCGCGAGCTGCGCGTCACCCCCGACGCCGCCCTGCTGGCCGACCCCGCCACGGTCTTCCCGGTGACGATCGACCCGAGCTTCACCTCGGCCAGGTCCGGCTGGACGTACGTGGACTCGGCCTATCCCACCAGCGCGTACTGGAACTCGACGAACGACGCGACGGCCGGCACCAGCAACGGCGGCGGCTACAAGCGGCGCTCGTTCTTCAACATGGGCCTGTCGGGCCTGGCCGGCAAGCACATCACGGCGGCCACGTTCAACATCAAGGAGACGTGGGCCTGGTCCTGCTCGGCGCGGAACGTCGAGCTGCACAGGACCGCCGCCGTCGGCTCGGGCACGACGTGGAACAACCAGCCCGCCTCGAACCTGAACATCGGCGCCAAGAACGTCGCCTACGGCTGGTCGTCGGCCGGTCAGGGCGGCGCGTCGAGCTGCCCGGCGGCCTGGGTCGGCTGGGACGTCACCAGCGCCGTCCAGAGCGTGGTGAGCGCGAACGGCACGTCGGTCACCTTCATGGTCAAGGCCGGCAGCGAGACCGACAACTACTACTGGAAGCGCTTCGCCAACAACCCGAACATCGCGATCACCTACAACTCGCTGCCGGGCACGCCGTCGGCCCTGGCCGTCGCGCCCTGCTCGGTGTGCGCCAGCCCGGCCATGGTGGGCGCGGCGCAGCCGACGCTGTCGGCCAAGGTGAGCGACGCCGACGGTCAGGCGCAGCGGGCCGACTTCGAGGTCTGGACGGCCGACCACGCGTCCAAGGTGACCGGCGGCTCGGCCGCGAACGTCGCGAACGGCGCCACCGCGTCCTGGAAGGTCGGCACGGCCCTGGCCGGCACGTCCTACGCCTGGCGGGTGCGCTCCCACGACGGCACCGACTACGGCCCCTGGTCGGCCTGGTTCGCCTTCACGGTGGACGCCGCCCCGCCGCCCGCCCCCGAGGTGTCCTCCGGCGACTACCCCGAGGACGCGTGGGCCAAGGGCGCCGGTCAGACCGGCCAGTTCACCGTCACGCCGGCCTCGTCCGACGTGTCCTCGGTGCTGTGGTCCTTCGACGGCGGCACCCAGCAGTCGGCCGCGAACACCGGCTCCCCGCACACGGTGAGCTGGACGCCGCCCGCCGACGGCCCGCACACGCTCAAGGCGTGGGTCAAGGACAAGGCGGGCAACCTGTCGGAGGCGACGACGTACGCGTTCAACGCGGGCGGCTCGGCGGTCACCTCGCCCAAGGACGGGCAGTCCACCGCCCGCCGGACGGTCCTGGCGGCCACGGGCAGCGCGGGGCTGAGCGCGGTCACCTTCTCCTACCGGCGCGGCGAGGCCGACTCCTGGCACCAGGTGCCGGCGGCCGACGTGCGCAGGAAGGCCGACGGGTCGGCGGTCACCTGGCCGGTGGCGATGAGCGCGGGCGCCTCGCCCGAGCTGGTCTGGGACACCACGCACACGCTGACCGAGGACGGCTCGATCGAGATCAGGGCCGAGTTCACCACCTCCTCGGGCACGGCCGCCTCCCAGCCGGTGGACCTGGTCGTGGACCGGGACGGCGAGGGCGCCTCCACCCAGCCGGTCGGCCCCGGCTCGGTCAACACGCTCACCGGCGACTTCAGGATGGCCGCGACCGACGCCAACGTGTACGGCATCGGCCTGATGCGCTCGTTCTCCTCGCGTGACCCGCGCAAGGGCTCGGCGCTGCCGGGCGTGGCGGCGATCTTCGGCACCGAGTGGACGCCGACCGGGCTCGCCCAGTCGGGTCAGGGCACGTTCGCCCAGCTCCGGGCCACCTCCTCCACCTCGGTGGAGCTGAGCGGCGAGGGCTCGGCGCTGGCCTTCACCAAGAACGCCGACGGCTCCTACGAGCCGCAGCAGGACGCGGCGAGCCTGAAGCTGACCTTCGACGCCGCGGCCGACCGCTACACCCTGTCGGACACGAACTCGGCCGAGCGCACGGTGTTCGCCAAGGTGGACGCCGCGGCGCCGATCTACCTGGTGCGGGCGGTCTACCCGGCCAGCGGCAAGGGCAGCACGGCGTTCGTGTGGCAGTCGGTGACCGGCTCCGACGGCAAGGCGCTGGCCCGGCCGGTCAAGATCATCGCTCCGTCGTACACGCAGGCCGACTGCGACGTGGACACGCTGGCGAGCCTGCCGCAGGGCTGCCGGTTGATCAAGCTGGACTACGCCACGACCACGACCGCGGGCGCGCAGCTCGGCGACGTGGCCGGGCAGGTCAAGGCGATCAGCCTGTGGGAGGGCGGCGCGAGCGCGCCGCTGGGCCTGTCGGAGTACCGCTACGACGACCTGGGCCGCCTGCGCGAGCAGTGGAACCCGGCCGCCCCCGACATCAGGACGCGCTACGACTACGACCTCGGCGGCCGGGTGAACCGCTACACCCCGCCCGGCGAGCTGCCGTGGACGTTCACCTACGGCAAGGCGGGCAACACCGACACCGCCGCGGACGGCATGCTGCTGGCCGTCTCCCGGCCGACGCTGCGGCCCGGCACGCCGGGCGAGACGAACGGCACCGCGGTCACGTCGGTGGTCTACGACGTGCCGATCAGCGGGACCGGGGCGCCGTACGGGCTGGGCGAGACGGCCACGGCCGCCTGGGGGCAGAGCGACTCCCCGGTGGACGCGACCGCGATCTTCCCGGCCGACCAGGTGCCGGCCAACCACACCGGGCGGGGCGGCCTGGCCGCCTCCGACTACGGCCGCGCCACGATCACCTACCTGAACGCCTCCGGCCAGACGGTCAACCGGGTGGAGCCCGGCGGCGCGGTCTCGACCAGCCAGTACGACGCGCAGGGCAACACGGTGCTGTCGCTGTCGGCGGGCAACAGGGCGCTCGCCCTCGGGCAGACGCCGAACGCCGGGACCGAGCTGACCCGGCTCGGGCTGCTCAACGCCTCGACCGCCGACCGGGCGCGGCTGCTGGCCGAGGAGTCCGCCTACAGCTCCGACGGGCAGCGGATGGTCTCCGAGCTGGGCCCGCTGCACCTGGTCACGCTGAACGGCGCGCAGGTCGCGGCCAGGAAGCACACGGTCAACACCTTCGACGAGGGCCGGCCGGCCGACGCCAAGGTGTCGAACCTGGCCACGACGGTCGCGGTGGGCGCGTACGTGCCCGGCGCGGCCTCCGACGCCGACGTGCGGACGAGCCGGACGTTCTACGACTGGGACACCGGCAGGAGCGTCAAGACCGTGGAGGACCCCGGCGGTCTGGCGATCATCAAGACGACCGCGTACGACTCCGACGGCCGGGTGGTCGCCACCACGATGCCGAAGTCGTCGGGCGACGACGCGGGCACCACGACCAGCGAGTACTACACCGCCGACGGCACCGGCGCGTGCGGCGGCAAGGCCGAGTGGGCCGGGCAGCTGTGCCGGACGAAGTCGAAGACGGGCGTCGGCGACAACGGCACCCGTCCGGCCGAGCTGGTCACCAAGGTGTACGCCTACGAGCCCGGCGGGCGCGTGTCGTCGGTGACCGAGACGGCCAACGGGGTGACCAGGACCACGACGACCACGTACAACCCGGCGGGCGACATCGTGAAGACCGTCGTCGTCGGCGGGGCCGGCACGGCGGTGCCCGAGGTGAGCACCACCTACGACGCGGCCGGGCGAGCCGTCAGGACCACGGCCTCCAACGGGACCGTGATCACCCGCGAGTACGACGCGCTGGGCCGCCAGACGGCCTACACCGACGCCGACGGCGGCGTGACCAGGGTCGAGTACGACGCCCTCGACCGCATCACCAAGAAGACCGACGGCGCCCCCTCGACGGTCACCTACGCCTACGACGACGTGCGCGGCGCGCTGGCCACCATGACCGACTCGGTGGCCGGGACGTTCACCGCCACGTACACCGTCGACGGCTCGATCAGCCACGAGAACCTGCCGGGAGGCATCTCCTACGACCTCACCCGCGACCCGTCGGGCGCGCCCGCCTCACGGGTCTACCAGACCGCGGCCGGGGCGCGGCTGCTGGACGACTCGGTGACCTGGTCGATCCACGGCCAGCAGGTCACGCACAACGGGCTGTCCGCGCAGAGGATCGGCTACGACAAGCTGGGCAGGATCGCCTCGGTGGACGACACCGTGAGCGGCGCCTGCTCGCGCCGGGCCTACGGCTACGACGCCAACTCCAACAGGACCGGGCTGACCACGAGCGCCTGCGACGGCTCGGGGGCGGTCACCGAGAACCACGCCTACGACGGCGGCGACCGGCTGGCCGACGCCGGCTACGAGTACGACGCCTACGGCCGCACCACGGCCACGCCGGCCGGGCTGAAGGCGGAGTACTACACCACCGACCTGGTCAGGCAGATGACGTCGGGGGCGGTACGGCAGTCGTACACGCTGGACCCGGAGCTGCGCCGCAACACCACCACGCTGGAGCAGTTGTCCGGCGGCACGTGGAGCGCGGCCGGCAAGCGGGTCGAGCACTTCGACGCCGACGACGACACGCCCGCCTGGGTCGTGGAGGGCGGCGCCGTCACCAGGAACGTGCACTCCATCTCCGGCGGGCTGGCCGCGGTCACCTCGGCGACCGGGGACGTGCGGCTGCAGCTGACGAACCTGCACGACGACATCAACGTGGTCTACGCCGGCGGCGTGCCGCTGGCGCTGGACTTCGACGAGTTCGGCAACCCGCGCGCCGGCCAGCCGGCGATGCGGTACGGCTGGCACGGCGCGGCCGAGCGGGCCGCCGACACCCCCGACGGCACGATCCTCATGGGCGTCCGGCTCTACCAGCCCAAGCTGGGGCGGTTCCTGCAGACCGACCCGGTCGAGGGCGGCAGCGCCAACGCCTACGACTACGCCAACCAGTCGCCGACCTCCAACGCCGACCTGGACGGCAAGAAGTGGTACTGGTGCACCAACTTCTGGCACTTCGCCTTCAACCACTGCGGCGTCAGCTACGCCTACTACCACGGGAGCTGGCGTTACGTGCAGTGGAAGAAGACGCCGGCCGGCTGGTGGGTGCGCGGCGTGTACTACGACTACTGCACCAAGTCCCCCGACAAGCCGCTCGGCTACGACTTCCGCCAGGCGTGCATGATGCACGACTACGGGTACGCCCTGCGCAACATGGGGTACGTCCATAGCAAGTACCAGGTGGATTACATCTTCTACTACGTCCTGTACTGGGGTGTCTGCTCCCACTACTTCTTCAAGGGAGTGTGCCGCCGCCTCGCCTACACCTACTTCCTTTCGGTGCTGGCCTTCGGCCACCCGTGACCTAGGATGACCCACCGGCGGGAGCTACCACGAAAGGCTCCCGCCGGTGCCCTTTTCTCCCGGTCGGCACAGGGTTGACGGGAGTCGGACGTTGATGCACATTGAAGCAGCTTTGATCTTCCTTGTGCACCAACGTCCTTGCCGGGAGCGCGATGGAGTTCGCCGTACTTGGGCCGCTTCACGTCTCGGGTGACCAAGGGCCGCTGCCGCTCGGCGTCGGCAAGCAGCGCACCCTGCTGGCCGAGCTCCTGTGCCGGGCGGGCCGCCCGGTCTCCCCCGCCACGCTCGTCGAGGCCCTGTGGGAGCAGCGCCCGCCGCGTACCGCCGCCGACAACCTCCGCCTGTACGTGCACCAGCTCCGCCGGACGCTCGGCCAGGACCGCATCACCCGCACCGACGCCGGTTTCGTCCTGGCCGTGCGCCCCGGCGAGCTGGACGCCGACCGCTTCGAGACCCTGGCCGGCCAGGGCGGCGCCGCGCTGTCCGGCGGCGACCACGAACGGGCCGCCGCGCTGCTGCGGCAGGCGCTGGAGTTGTGGCGCGGGCCCGCGTACGCGGGGCTGAACCTCACCGCCGGGCTCCGCGACCACGCCCGCCGCCTGGAGGAGGAGCGGCTCGCGGCGCTGGAGCACCGGATCGAGGCGGACCTGGCCCGCGGCCTGCACGCCGCGCTCATCGCGGAGCTGACCGGACTGGTCGCCGAGCACCCGCTGCGCGAACGCCCGCGCCGCCAGCTCATGCTCGCCCTGGCCAGGTCAGGACGGCAGGCCGAGGCGCTGGCCACCTACCGCGAGGCCCGCCGGGTGTTCGCCGCCGAGCTCGGCCTCGACCCCGGCGACGAGCTCAACCGCCTGCACCAGGCCATCCTCACCGGCACCCTCGACCCGGCCCCGGCGGGCGCCGCGGGACCCGCCGCGCGGCCACCCGCCCAGCTCCCGACCGACATCTCCGACTTCACCGGGCGTGACGAACAGCTCGCCCAGCTCACCGCCCAGCTCGGCGACGAACCGCCGCAGGGCCCCGGCCAGGTCCGGGTGTGCGTGATCGCGGGCATGGGCGGCGTGGGCAAGACCACGCTGGCCGTGCACGCCGCGCACCGCATCGCCCGCCACTACCCCGACGGCCAGCTCCACACGAACCTGCACGGCGCCGAGGCCAGCCCCGCCGACCCCGGCCAGGTGCTGGCCGCCTTCCTCACCTCGCTCGGCGTGCCGCGCTCCACCCTGCCCGAGAGCGTGGACGAGCGGGCCGCGCTGTTCCGCAGCAGCCTGGCCGAGCGGCGCATGCTGATCGTGCTCGACAACGCCGCCTCCGAGCAGCAGGTGCGCCCGCTGCTGCCCGGCACGTCCGGCTGTGCCGTCGTCATCACCAGCAGGGCCAGGCTGAGCGGTCTGTCCGGCGCGGCCCTGATCGAGCTGTCGGTGCTGCACCTGCGGCAGGGCGTGCGCCTGCTGGCCAGGATCGCCGGCGCCGGACGGGTGGCGGCCGAGCCGGAGTCGGCGGCGGAGATCGTCCGGCTCTCCGACGGGATCCCGCTGGCCGTGCGGGTGGCCGGGGCCCGGCTGGTGGCCCGGCCGCACTGGCCGCTGACCCGGCTGGCCGGTCAGCTCAAGGACGAGCGGCGGCGGCTCGACCAGTTCGCGACCGGCGACCTGGCGGTCCGGGCGAGCCTGGCGCTCAGCTACGTGGGGCTGGAACCGGCCGCGCGGCGGGCCTTCCGGCTGCTCGGCGCGCTGGAGGTGCCCGACTTCGCCGGATGGGTGGCGGGCGCGCTGCTGGACCTGCCCGTACCGGTGGGCGAGGAACTGGTGGAGTCCCTGGTGGACAGCCAGCTCGTGCTGATCAGCGGCGTCGATCCGGCCGGGCAGCCGCGCTACCGCTTCCATGACCTGGTCCGCCTGTACGCCCGCGAGCGCGCCGAGCTGGAGGACCGGCCCGAGGCGGTCGCGGCGGCGCTCGGCCGGGCCTTCGGCGGCTGGCTCGCGCTGGCCGAGCAGGCGACCGAACGCGTCCAGGGCAGCTCCTCGGCCATCATCCACGGCTCGGCCCCGCGCTGGAGCTCGCCCGACGGCACGCCGTGGGAGATCCGGCAGGACCCGATGGCCTGGTTCGACACCGAGCGCACCGCGCTGGTCGCGGCGATCCGGCAGGCGTGCGCGCTGGGCCTGGCCGAGGTCGCCTGGGACACCGCCTGCTGCGCCGAACGCTACTTCGACGTGAGCGGCCTGTTCGACGACTGGCGGGCGCTGCACGAGCGGGTGCTGGCCGCCTGCCTGGCCGCGGGCGACCGGCTGGGCGAGGCGGTGATCAGGCGCGGCCTCATGCACGCCACCACCTGGACCGAGACCGGCGAGGCCATGGCCGCCCAGTACGACGGCGCCGAACGGCTGATCGCCATGTTCACCGAGCTGGACGAGCGGCGCGGCCTGTCGGACGCGTACGTGCTGCGCGCCTGGGGCGAGGCGGCCAGGGGCGACATGGCGCAGGGCCTGCGCTCGGGCCGCACGGCCCTGGAGCTGGCCGAGCGCAGCGGCCACCAGGGCGGCGAGGCCAGGGCCCACGTGTGCATGGCCGTGGCCTACGGCACCAGGGACATCAAGATGGCCATCGTCCACCTGCTGCGCGGCCTCGACCTGGCCGCCAAGCTGGGCAACCCCCGCTTCGAGGCCACCACCCTGCAGTTCCTCGGCCTCGCCCACGCCCACGCCAAGGAGTTCGAGGCCGGGCTGGAGTACATGGTGCGGGCGCTGGCCATCTACCGGCAGATCCGCGACCCGCTGCTGGAGGCCATGGGCCTGGTCGCGCTGGCCAAGCTGTACGCCGGGCACCACGACCCGCGGGCCAGGGCGGTCGCCGAGGCGGCCGAGCTGCTGAGCCGTTCCCACCGGCTGGCCCACCACCGGGCCGACGCGCTGTGGGTGCTGGGCGGGGTGGACCTGGCCGAGGGCCGGGTGAGCGAGGCGGTCGCGCACCTGGAGGAGTCGGTGCGGCTGTGGCGCACGCGGGGCTGGCGGGAGTTCCTGGCGGGCGCGCTGGGCAGCCTGGCCGAGGCGTACACGGCGGCGGGCGACCACGCGGCGGCGGCCACGGCCCGGCGGGAGGCTCAGAGGCTTGCCGGTTCTCCCCAGGCGGGTTGAGTAGGAGAGCGCTCGTGTCCCGGCGCCCGCCGCGGGCATGCTGGCCGTCAGGACCAGTGTGAGGAGTGAGATGCCGCGTTCATCCCTGTTGTGGGCCGTGATCCTGATCGCCGGGGGCGTCGCCGCCGTGGCCGTGTGCGTGCTCACCGCGCCCGCCGTCGCCCCGGGCGCGTCCAAGGACGTCCTCGACTCGCCCGCGCTGCTTCCGGCCTTCGCCGCGCTGGCGGTCCTGGCCGGGCTCGCCGCGTGGGCCGTCCCGCATCCGCTGTGGGGGGCCGTCGCCGCCGCGCCGTTCTTCGTGCACTTCGCCGCCGGGGTGGTGACCGAGCTGCGGGAGGGCGGGCAGGGGCTGTGGCCGGTCGGGCTGCTGTTCCTGGCCGGCCTGACGCTGCTGCCCCTGGCCGCCTCGCTCGTCACGTCGCTGATCGCCCGGTCCCGCTGATCGCCGGTTCTCCTGGAGCCCACGGCCACCGTATGGCGTACGGTACGATCGCCTACCCTGCTCCCCTTTCATGTGACAAGAAGGGATTCCGTGGCCACCAGCGCCAAGACCGACGCCGTACGCGCCCGCTCCTCCGATCACACCGCCGCCGACAGCCACGACGTCATCCAGGTACGCGGCGCCCGTGAGAACAACCTCACCGGCGTCGACCTCGACCTGCCCAAGCGCCGCCTCACCGTGTTCACCGGCGTGTCCGGGTCCGGGAAGTCCTCGCTCGTCTTCGACACGATCGCCGCGGAGTCCCGGCGGCTGATCGACGAAACGTACACCGCGTTCGTCCAGAACTTCATGCCGAGCCTCGCCCGTCCCGACGTGGACTCGCTGCGCAACCTGAGCGCGGCGATCATCGTGGACCAGGAGCGGATGGGCGCCAACGCCCGCTCGACCGTGGGCACCGCCACCGACACGTACACGATGTTGCGGATCCTGTTCAGCCGGATCGGCTCTCCGCAGGTCGGGCCGCCGTTCGCGTTCAGCTTCAACCGCGCCGAGGGCATGTGCCCCGAGTGCGAGGGGCTCGGCAAGGTCGCCGGGATCGACGTCGACGAGCTGGTCGACCGGGACAAGACGCTGAACGAGGGCGCGATCAAGGTCCCCGGGTTCGCGGTGGACACCTGGTACTGGCAGATCATGGTCGGCTCGGGCCTGTACGACCCCGACACCAAGCTGCGCGACTTCACCCCCGAGCAGTGGGCGGACCTGCTCGACAAGCCCGCCACGAAGATCAAGTACGGCACGAGCAACTTCACCTACGAGGGGCTCGTCACCAAGGTCAAGCGCCAGTACCTGGCCAAGGACCGCGAGTCGATGCAGCCGCAGGCGCGCGCCTTCGCCGACCGGGCGCTCAAGCTGACCGGCTGCACCGCCTGCGGCGGCTCCCGCCTGAACGAGGCCGCCAGGTCCTCCCTCATCGGCGGCCGCAACATCGCCGACTGCTCGGCCATGCAGATCAACGACCTGGCCGAGTTCGTCAAGGGCGTCGACGAGCCGAGCGTCGGCCCGGTGCTCCAGGGCCTGCGCGACACCCTGGACTCGCTGGTCGAGATCGGCCTCGGCTACCTCAGCCTCGACCGCGAGTCCGGCACGCTGTCGGGCGGCGAGGCCCAGCGGGTGAAGATGGTCCGGCACCTCACCTCCAGCCTGACCGACGTCACCTACGTCTTCGACGAGCCGACCGCCGGGCTGCACCCGCACGACATCCAGCGGATGAACAACCTGCTGCTCCAGCTCCGCGACAAGGGCAACACCGTGCTCGTGGTCGAGCACAAGCCGGAGGTGATCGAGATCGCCGACCACGTCGTGGACCTCGGTCCCGGCGCGGGCACCGGGGGCGGCCGCGTCTGCTACGCCGGCGACCTCGGCGGGCTGCGCGACTCCGGCACCCTGACCGGCCGCTACCTCGGCCACCGGGCCGCGCTGCGCGCCGGCGCCCGCCCGGCCAAGGGGCACCTGGAGGTCCGCGGCGCCACCCTGCACAACCTGCGCGGCGTGGACGTGGACATCCCGCTCGGGGTGCTCACCGTCGTCACGGGCGTGGCCGGCTCGGGCAAGAGCTCCCTCATCCACGGGTACGTCTCCGGCCGCGAGGGCGTGGTGGTCGCCGACCAGTCGCCGATCCGCGGGTCGCGGCGCAGCAACCCGGCCACGTACACGGGCGTGCTCGACCCCATCCGCACGGCGTTCGCCAAGGCCAACGGGGTCAAGCCGGCCCTGTTCAGCGCGAACTCCGAGGGCGCCTGCCCGGCCTGCAAGGGCATCGGCCTGATCTACACCGAGCTGGCGATGATGGCCGACGTGGCGTCGGTGTGCGAGGCGTGCGAGGGCCGGCGGTTCACGCCGGAGGTGCTGACGTACCGGCTGCGCGGCAAGAACATCAGCGAGGTGCTGGAGATGCCGGTGGCCGAGGCGCGCGAGTTCTTCACCAGCGGCCAGGCCAGGACGATCCTCGACCGCCTGGACTCGGTCGGCCTGGGCTACCTCGGGCTCGGCCAGCCGCTCACCACGCTGTCGGGCGGCGAGCGCCAGCGGCTCAAGCTGGCCATCCACATGGCCAGGAACGGCACCACGTACGTGCTGGACGAGCCCACCACCGGCCTGCACCTGGCCGACGTGGACCAGTTGCTGGCCCTGCTCGACCGGCTGGTGGACGACGGCAACACGGTCATCGTCATCGAGCACCACCAGGCCGTGATGGCCCACGCCGACTGGATCATCGACCTGGGTCCCGGCGCCGGCCACGACGGCGGCCGGGTGGTGTTCACCGGCACCCCGGCGACGCTCGTGGCGGAGGGCGACTCGCTCACCGCCGTGCACCTGCGCGACTACGTGGCCCAGGCGTAGCCGAACGGCCCCCTGAGCCCACCTGCTCAGGGGGCCTTCGCGTCCCCGGCCACCGCCGGGGTCATGGCGGGCCCTCGCCCCGCGCGGCGTCTCCCGGCCCTCTGAGCGATCGCTCAGCGATTTCTCGATGTCTTCTCAATGCCATCTCGAAGACATGAAAACCGGGAGGAATCGGAATTCCTTGATTAGGCTCGAAGATCATGATGATTCGGTTGCTCGGACCGGTGGAGCTGGAGCGCGCGGATCAGACCGGACCGGTACGGCCCCCGCAGGCCGCGCTCGCGCTCGCCGCGCTGGCCTGGGAGGTGGGCCGGGTCGTTCCCGTCGAGACGCTGCTGGCCCGGATCTGGGGGGAGAGCGTCCCGTCCAGGGCGCGGAACACGCTGTACACGATCATCACCCACCTGCGCCGTGACGTGCTCGGCGACGACGGCCGCGTGCTGCGCCGGGTCGGCGGCTACCTGCTCGACGTCGCGGAGTCCGACGTGGACCTGCCGCGCTTCCGCGGCCTGGCCGAGCGGGCGGCGACGGCGGCCGATCCACGTCCGCCGCTGGAGGAGGCGCTGGCGCTGTGGCGCGGCGACCCGCTGACGGGGCTGCCCGGCGAGTGGGCCGAGCGGGCGCGGCAGCGGCTGCGGGAGGAGCGCAGGGAGGTCGTGCTGCAGTGGGCGCGTACGGTGACCGCCGCCGATCCGGGGGCCGCCGCCGCGGCGCTGTTGCCGCTGGCCGAGGAGTACCCGCTGGACGAGCTGGTGGCCGTCGCGCTGATCGAGGCGCTGCGCGTGTCGGGACGTACGGCCGAGGCGCTGGCCCGCTTCGCCGTCGTCCGCCGTACGCTCGCCGAGGAGCTGGGCGTCGAGCCGGGAGCCGCGTTGCGCCGCCTCCACCACCGGCTCCTCCACGACGACGAGACACCCCCGGACGCCGGGACGGCACCGCCGCAGGCGGGCGAGGGGCCGGCCCGGGCCGGTGAGGCGGCCGGGCGGCCGGTCCCCGCGGAGCTGCCCGCCCGGCTCGGTTGCTTCGTGGGCCGCAAGGCCGAGCTGGAACGGCTGGCCGACGCCGACGCCGTGTGCGTGATCTCGGGGCCGCCCGGCGTGGGCAAGTCCTCGCTGGCGCTGCAATGGGCGCACCAGCACCGCGACCGCTTCCCCGACGGCCAGCTGCACGCCCACCTGGGCCCCCTCCACCCCGGCCCCGCCATGGACCCCGCCATGGACCCCGCCACGGACCCCGCCACCGGCGCGGCGGCCGTCCTGCCGCGTTTCCTCGGGGCGCTCGGCGTCGCCGAGAGCCAGATCCCGCTGGGCGTCGAGGCGCAGACCGGGCTCTACCGCAGCCTGCTGGCCACCCGCCGGGTGCTCGTCCTGCTGGACGACGCCCGCGCCGCCGACCAGGTCACCCCGCTCCTGGCCACCGCGCCCGGCTGCCTGACGTTGATCACCAGCCGGACGGAGCTGCCCGCGCTGTCGGTCACCATGGGCGCGTCCCTGCTGCATCTGGACACCCTGTCCGCCGACGAGTCCCGCCACCTGCTGGCCGCCCGGGTGGGCGAGGCGCGCCTGGCCGCCGCGCCCGAGGCCGCGGAGCTGATCATCGACAGGTGCGGCCGGCTGCCGCTGGCCCTGGCCATCGTGGCCGCCCGGATGGTACGCCGGTCCGACCTGCCGCCGGCCGAGATCGCCGCCGACCTGGAACGCGCGGGAACCGGTCTGGAGCCGTTCGCCGACACCGATCCGGCGATCGACCTGCGGGCCGTGTTCGGCCGGTCCTACCGCGAGCTCCCGGAGGAGGCGGCGCGCCTGTTCCGCCGGCTCGGCCAGGCGGGCCCGCACCTCCCGCCGGCCGCCGTCGCCAGCCTGGCCGGACTGCCCGTGGAGCGCACCCGCGGGCTGGTCGGCCTGCTCGACCGCGCCAACCTCGTCGAGCTGTCGGCCGGCGGCCGCCCGCGCCTGCACGACCTGCTGCGGGCCTACGCCGCCGAGCAGGCCCGCGCCGAAGACCGGCCCGCCACCCGCGAAGCCGCCATCCGCCGCCTGCTGGACCACTACCTGCACTCGGCCTGCGCGGCCAGTGCCGTCTGCTACCCCTACCGCGAGCGCGTCAGGCCGGCGCGGCCCGCCCGCGGCGTCACCGTCGAGCGCTTCACCGCCCAGGAGGAGGCCCTGCGCTGGTACGCCGCCGAGTCGGTGTCACTGCCCGCGCTGGTGACCGAGGCCGCGCGGGCCGGGCTGGACCGGCACGCCTGGCAGCTCGCCTGGGGGTTCGGCGAGTTCCTGCAGCGCCGTGGCCCGTGGGAGGAGATCCTGCACGTCCAGGCGGTGGCGCTGGAGTGCGCCGGACGGCTCGGCGACCGGCTGGCGCAGGCCCGGTGTCACAGCGGCCTGGCCCGCGCGCACGCCAAGCTCGGCCACGACCGGCGGGCGGTCGAGCACTTCGACCAGGCCATCGAGCTGCACCGGGACCTCGGCGAGCCGGTCCTGGAGGCGCACCTGCACCTCGGCCTGGCCGTCGCGGTCAGCCGGGTACGGCCCGGCGAGGAACTGCGCCACGCGCTGCGGGCCCGGGAGTTGTTCGAGGAGGGCGGCGACGCCATCGGCCAGGCCCGCGCGCTGAACAACGCGGGCTGGTGGCGCGCCCAGCTCGGCCAGTACGACCAGGCGTACGCCGACTGCAGCCAGGCGCAGCGCATCCTGGCCGACCTCGGCTACGCCCAGGGCGAGGGCCACGCGTGGGACAGCGTCGCGTACGTGCTGGACGCCAAGGGCGACCACTCGGGCGCGGTGGCCTGCTACGAGCGGGCGGTCGAGCTCCTGCTGTCCTGCGACGACCTGCACCCCGCCGCGCAGACGCTGGTCCGGCTCGGCGAGACGCACGCCGCCGCGGGCGACCGCGCGGGCGCCCTGGACGCCTGGCGGCGGGCCGTGGAGTGCTTCGAGACGCTCGGCGACGCCCAGGCGGAAACGGTCCGCACCCGCTGCGCGGTCCTGCGCCGCCGCTGAAGCCGCTGGAGGGGCCCTCAGACGGCCAGGCGGGCGATGATGCGGGCGAACTCCGGCGGCGGGGCCACCACGAGCCTCGTCTGTCCCTGCTGCAACACGATGTCGGCCCTGATCAGCGTCAAGCGGCCCTGATGCCACCAGTAGACCTGCGAGCTCAGCCCGCCCGTACGCGCGGCGTGCACCCGCAGCCGCTCGATGGCCCGCACCACCCCGATGCCGTCCACCGGGTGCACCAGCACCGTGTACGGGTCGGGCAGCACCACCAGCACCCCGTCTGCGGGCACCGGGAGGTGGTCGCCGAGCCAGCGCAGATGCGTGGCGGCCGACGGCCTCACGCCGGTCAGCCGGGTCACCGGCGTGCCGCCCAGCTCGATGTTCTCGACCTCCAGCCGCTCGTCCCGCCGGACGTTCGCGACGGCCAGGTCGAGCGCCTGCGCGGTCGGGACGGGCCAGCAGCCGGCCTCCTCGGGCCGCACCAGGCGGGAGCCGACGGTCAGCAGCTCCACCAGGTCGGCGTTGAGGTGCCGCCCCACCACCCGGGTCAGGTCGGCGACCTCGTCGACCGCCTCCACCCGGGTGCGCAGCAGGGACGCGACCTGGTCAAGGTCGCAGGCGTCGTAACGCTCGTGGGCGGTGGCGAGGGCGTGCGCGAGGTGCTCGGAGACGAGCACCGGCCAGTCCTCCCTGGCCCGGCGCCCGGCCTCGCGGCGCAGCCCGGTCAGCTTCACGACCAGCTCGGCGACGCCGTCGCCGCGCAGGGTCAGCGACGCGCCGTCGCGGGCGAACTCGCACACGAACCCCAGGGACTCCGCGACGAGGCCGAGCAGGGAGTCGAGGTCGACGTCCTCGATCGGCCGGCGGGAGGGCTCCCGGTCACGCCTGAAGAAGCTCACACACCGTCCCCTCTGTCGGATTCGTCCCTTTAGGTGTCTTCCTACCTTGCCTGCTCCCCGTCGCGGAACGGACCAGCCAGGGAGCACGATTCGGTATCGATAACCCCAAGCTCCCCCAGCCACACGCTCATCTGTGGTGACCCGTGTCCCACCGGAAGCCCGGCCACCACGGGCACCCCGAGCCCCGCCAGCCGGTCCAGCAGCACCGGGTACGGATCGCCGCAGTCCACCCACGACCCCAGCGCGATCCCCCGCACCCCGTCGAAGGCCCCCGCCTGGAGCAGTTGCGTCAGCATCCGGTCGATCCGGTACGGCTCCTCCCCGATGTCCTCCAGCAGCACCAGCCTGCCGTCGAACGAGGGCTGGTACCGGGTGCCGCACATCGAGGCGAGCAGCGACAGGTTGCCGCCGGTGAGCACGCCCTCGGCCCGTCCGGGCACCAGCACCCGGTCACCGAGCACGGTCGCGCGCTCCCCGGCCAGCGCCGCCCACAGGCTGTCCCACGAGCGCGGCTCGGGGCCCTGCTCGGCGGCGATCGTGTCGCAGGCCGTCATCGGCCCGTGCAACGTGGGCACGCCCAGCTCGATCGCGAAGGCGTTGTGCAGGGCCGTGATGTCGCTCGACCCGACGAGCACCTTCGGCCCGGCCGCGCGCATGGCGTCCCAGTCGAGCAGGTCGAGCAGCCTGGCCGCGCCGTAGCCGCCCCTGCCGCAGAACACCACCGAGACGGCCGGGTCGCACCAGGCGGCCTGGAGGTCGGCGGCGCGGGCGGCGTCCTCGCCGGCCAGATAGTCGAGGCCCTGGCGGTCGAGCGCGTGCGCCCCGGCCACCACCTTCAGGCCGAGGCCCTCCAGCCGCTCGACGCCCCGCCCGAGCAGGGCGGCCGAGGGCGGGCCCGACGGCATGACGATCGCGACGGTGTCACCTTGCTGCATCGATCAACTCCAGGACGCCTGGGAGCGCCGGGGCCCGCGTAAGCACCGAAACGCTGATTGGCTCGTTCACCTGCCAAACGGTGTCACACTTGTGGTCCAGTATGCGACTTCCGCCCCACATCCTCGTGGTCAACGGCATCAAGGTCCGCAGGCCCGTCTTCCTGCTCGGCGCCCCGCACTCAGGCGCGGACCTGCTGGCCCGCGCCCTGAAACGCTCCCCGGGCTTCCACGTCACGACGGGCCGCGCGAACGTCGCGCACGTCGTGTACGCCTTCGCCCGCAAGCCGTCCATCGGCCGCACGTCGGGCGCGGTCCGCGTGCTGCGTGACGCGCTGGCCGAGTCCTGGCAGGTCTCCCCGCGTTCGTGCGGGCAGTGCGCCGAGCCGTGCCGGGAGGCGGGCGGCGTGACCGGCAGCGGCCCGTGCGTGGCGGCGGAGGAGGTGACGCGGTTCGGCGACGGCAGCCCCGACCTGCTCTACAGCGCGCCCGTGCTGCTCCAGGCGTTCCCCGACGCCCGTTTCGTCCAGCTCATCAGGGACGGCAGGGACTCCGTCGCCGGCATGCTCGGCGACCCTGCCTGCCTGGCCTGGTTCAAGCCCGCGATGCTCTCGCAGAGCACCGAGTTCCCCAACGCCTTCCTCGGCGTCAACAAGGACGAGCACCTCGACCGATGGAAGGGCATGCCCGCGGCGGGCAAGGCGGCGCTGCGCTGGCGCAGCGCCGTGCGGCTGAGCGCCGAGCTGCGCCGGGAACTGCCCGAGCGACAACTCCTCACCGTCCGCTACGAGGACCTGGCGCTCAAGCCCGCCGAGACGCTCGCCGCGCTCACCGGCTTCCTGGAGACGCGGGTGTCCAAGATCGCCCTGTACGGCTCCCGCGCCCCCGAGGTCGGCGCCTGGCGCGCCCGGCTGCGGCCGGCCGACCTGGAGCTCGTGGAGAAGGTCGCCCGGCAGGAGCTCACCCGGCTGGGCTACCTCCCGAGCTGAACTGGGTGCGGTAGAGCTCGGCGTAGTGGCCGCCGCGTTCCAGCAGCTCCTCGTGCCGGCCGCGCTCGGCCACGCGCCCGTCGTGCACGACGAGGATCTCGTCGGCCTCCCTGATCGTGGACAGCCGGTGGGCGATGACCAGCGACGTACGGCCCTGCAGAGCCGTCTTGAGCGCGAGCTGCACGGCCGCCTCGGACTCGGAGTCGAGGTGCGCGGTCGCCTCGTCGAGCACGACCACGCGCGGCGCCTTCAGCAGCAGCCTGGCCAGCGCCAGCCGCTGCTTCTCGCCGCCGGACAGCCGGTAGCCGCGGTCGCCGACGACGGTGTCGAGCCCGTCGGGCAGCCCCTCGACGAGGTCGCCGATCTGCGCGGCCCGCAGGGCGTCCCACATCTCCTCGTCGCTCGCGCCGGGACGGGCGTAGCGGAGGTTGGCGCCGATCGTGTCGTGGAAGAGGTGGGCGTCCTGCATGACGACGCCGACGGTGTCGCGCAGCGAGTCGAGGGTGGCCTCGCGCACGTCGAGCCCGTTGATCCGGACGGCCCCCGCGACGACGTCGTACAGGCGGGAGACCAGGGAGGTGATGGTGGTCTTGCCCGCGCCGGAGTGGCCGACCAGGGCGATCATCTGCCCGGGACGCGCGGTGAAGGAGACGCCCTTGAGCACCTCCTGCGACGGCCCCCCGGAGTCCTGCCGGGCCACCGACTCCAGCGAGGCGAGCGAGACCTCCTCGGCCGACGGGTAGCGGAAGCGCACGTCGTCGAACTCGATGGTGACCGGCCCCTCGGGCACCGGCCGCGCGCCGGGCCGCTGGGCGACCATCGGCTTGAGGTCGAGGATCTCGAAGACGCGGTCGAAGCTGACCAGCGCCGTCATCACGTCGACGTGCACGTTCGACAGGGACGTCAGCGGGCCGTACAGGCGCATCAGCAGGGCGGTCAGGGCCACCAGCGTGCCCAGCTCGAAGGCCCCGCCGACGGCGAGCACCCCGCCGATGCCGTAGACCAGCGCCGTGGCCAGGGCGGCGACCAGGCCGAGCGCCACCCGGAACACCGTGCCGTACATGCCGACGGTCACGCCGACGTCGCGGACGCGGGCCGCGCGGCCGGCGAAGGTGGCCGCGTCGTCCTCGGGCCGGCCGTAGAGCTTGGCGACCATGGCGCCGGCCACGTTGAAGCGCTCGGTGGTGACCGAGCTCATCTCGGCGTCGAGTTGCATCTGCTCGCGGGTGAGCGCGGACATGCGCCGGCCGACGTACTTGGCGGGCACGACGAAGATCGGCAGCAGCACCAGCGCGACCAGCGTCACCTGCCACGACAGCGCCAGCATCGCGCCCAGCACCAGCACCAGGCTGACCACGTTGGACACCACGGACGACAGCGTGCTGGTCAGCGCCCGCTGGGCGCCGATCACGTCGCTGTTGAGCCGGCTGACCAGCGCGCCGGTCTGCGCCCGCATGAAGAAGGCCACCGGCATGCGCTGCACATGGTCGAACACCTCGGTGCGCAGGTCGTAGATGAGCCCCTCGCCGATGCGCGCGGAGAACCAGCGCTGCGCCAGCGTCAGCCCGGCGTCGAGGACCGCGAGCGCGGCGATGGCCACGGCCAGGCCGATCACCACGTCGGTGCGCCGGGTCAGGATGCCGTCGTCGATGATCGCCTTCATCAGCAGCGGGTTGGCGACCACGATCACCGCCCCCGCCACCACGAGCAGCAGGAACGCCACGATCTTCCTGGTGTGCGGGCGCGCGTGCCGGCCGATGCGCCGGACCGTGCCCGGCGCGATGCGCTGCTTGGTCACCGAGCCGTCACGGCGCAGCGACGTCCAGACCTGAGGGCCGAAGCCCCCTCCCATCATCGCCATACGGGGGATCCCTCCTCCTCCCCCGGGTTCAGCGTCACGAGGACACCCGGCGATTCCGCAATCCGCTCACGGCGAACCATCACAGCGAACCCTCACGGCGAACCAGAGCCCCCCGACCGGGGGCCCTAACGCGGGCCGAACAGGGCTTTGACGCGCTTGGCCTGTTCCCTGCCCTCGGCCGCGCTCTGCTCCTCCAGGGTGCGCGCCCGCGCCCCCTGGAGGAGGCGCTTCGTCGCCACCGCCGCGTCCCGGTTCGTCGACAGCAGCTCCGCGATCTTGTTCTGTACGGTCCTGTCCAGGTCGCCCCCGGCGACCACCTGCTCCGCGAGGCCGATGCGCATGGCCTCCTCGGCGTACACGTTCCTGGCGGTCAGGCAGATGTCGATCGCCTTGGCCAGTCCGACCAGTTCCACCAGCGGTTTGGTCCCCGTCAGATCCGGGACCAGGCCCAGTGCGGGCTCTTTCATGCAGAAGGTGACGTCGTCGGCCACGATCCGCAGGTCACAGGCGAGCGCGAGCTGGAACCCCGCGCCGATCGCGTGCCCCTGCACGGCGGCGATGGAGACGATCTCCGGGCGGCGCAGCCACAGAAAACCGTCCTGTGCCTGACGTATGCGCTGCTCGAAGGTCTCGCCGTCGGTTGCGGCGGCCGAACTGAACGAGCCCTGTCCGGGCACTCCCTCCGGTGTGAACATCCGCAGGTCGATTCCTGCTGAGAAGGACGGTCCCTCACCTTTCACGACGACGATGCGCACCTGCTCGGGCAGGCTCTCGCCGATGCGAGCCAGCGCCGACCATGTCGCGAACGTCTGTGCGTTGCGCTTTTCCGGCCGGTCCAGCGTGATCGTCGCTATCTCACCGTCCACCTCATGACGAAGCCCGATCTCCGCCGGCCTTTCGGCAGAGACGTCCTCCGCGTTCCCCCCGCGCTGTCGCGCCTGTGCTTCCGCCATCGCTGCTCCCTCTGTCCGGTCGCGCACGGGGTGCGAGACCAAGGCTGACCGTCGCGCCCGAGCTTACAGAATATGATTCTGGCTCGGGCGCGACAGCGGCTGACTAGGGACGGGCGGCTGCGGTCGCACGTTCCGAGGCGGCCGTCAGCGCTTGGACTTGCCTCGAGTCGCCCCGCCGCGCCCGCGCAGAGTCACGCCGGACTCGCTAAGGATGCGGTGGATGAACCCGTAGGACCGACCGGTCGAAGCGGCCAGGGCGCGAATGCTCTCGCCCTGTGCGTAGCGCTTCTTGAGATCGCCGGCCAGTTTTTCCCGGTCGGCCCCGGTGACCCGGGTGCCCTTCTTCAGTGTCTCGGCCACGAGTACCTCCTGTAGTGCCGGACTTCCGCAGCGTTACTCCGCCATGATCAGTCATTTCAGCGGGATCGGCTACCTACTCCACGGGAAAAGATCCGTACCCACTCAAATTAAGATCAGGCAAGTGCCACAAGATCGGAAAATTCGGCGCTCCACGCGTCTTCAGTTCCGTCAGGTAGCAAGATCACCCTATCCGGTGACAAGGCGTCAACGGCACCCTCGTCATGGGTGACGAGGACGATTGCTCCTGAATACGACCTCAGAGCGTTGAGAACCTGCTCTCGGCTGACCGGATCGAGGTTGTTCGTGGGCTCGTCGAGCAGCAGGACATTGGCGCTCGACAGCACCAGGATGGCCAGCGCGAGCCGGGTCTTCTCGCCGCCGGACAGGACACCGGCGGGCTTGTCGACGTCGTCGCCGGAGAACAGGAACGAGCCGAGGACCTTGCGCAACTCGGTGTCGGTGAACTCGCCGCCCGCCGAGCGCATGTTCTCCAGCAGCGTCCGGTCGGGGTCGAGGGTCTCGTGCTCCTGGGCGTAGTAGCCGACCTTCAGGCCGTGGCCGGGCCGCAGGCCGCCGGTGTCGGGAGACTCGATGCCGCCGAGTATGCGCAGCAGCGTGGTCTTGCCGGCGCCGTTGAGGCCGAGGATGACGACCCTGTGACCTCGGTCGATGGCCACGTCGACGTCGGTGAACACCTCCAGGGAGCCGTAGGACTTCGACAGGCCCTCGGCCATGAGCGGCGTGCGGCCGCACGGCTGGGGCTCGGGGAAGCGCAGACGGGCGACCTTGTCGCTCTGACGCTCCTCCTCGGTGCCGGCCAGCAGGCGGTGGGCGCGGCGCATCATGTCCTGGGCCGCCTTGGCCTTGGTGGCCTTGGCGCGCATCTTGTCGGCCTGGGCGAGCAGCGCGCCCGCCTGCTTCTCGGCGTTGGCCCGCTCGCGCTTCCTGCGCTTCTCGTCGGTCTCGCGCTGGGCCAGATAGGACTTCCAGCCGACGTTGTAGTGGTCGATCACCGAACGGTTGGCGTCGAGGTGGAGGACCTTGTTGACCGTGGCTTCAAGAAGGCCGACGTCGTGACTGATGATCACCAAGCCACCTTGATGAGACCGCAAAAAATCACGAAGCCACCCGATTGAGTCCGCATCTAGGTGGTTTGTCGGCTCGTCGAGAAGGAGAGTTTCCGCTCCGCTGAAAAGAATTCGCGCCAATTCCACGCGGCGCCGCTGACCGCCGGAAAGCGTTTGCAACGTCTGGCCGAGGACCCGGTCGGGCAGACCGAGGCTGGAGGCGATGGAGGCGGCCTCGGACTCGGCCGCGTAGCCCCCGAGCACGTGCATCTGGTCCTCGAGCCGGCCGTACCGCTTGACGGCCTTCTCGCGGGTGCGCTCGTCGGCGGAGGACATGCCGACCTCGGCCTCGCGCAGCTTGCGCAGGACCTCGTCGAGGCCGCGCGCGGACAGGATGCGGTCGCGGGCCAGCACCTGAAGGTCGCCCTGGCGGGGGTCCTGGGGCAGGTAGCCGATGCTGCCGGAGGAGGTGACCGCGCCCGCGGCGGGCAGCGCCTCGCCCGCGAGCACCTTGGTCAGCGTGGTCTTGCCCGCGCCGTTGCGGCCGACCAGACCTATCTTGTCGCCGGGGTTGACCCGGAAGGAGGCGTTCTCGATGAGCAGGCGCGCGCCCGCGCGCAGCTCGATGTCATTGGCGATGATCATATTGGCGGACACTCCCGAGCTAGGAAACGAGGATTGGGCGTGCGACCGCCGGTCAATCGGGAGTATGCATACAGATCAGTGTAGGGCCCCCGTGCCAGGCACTACCTCTGCTTATAGGGGCTCCAGGTGCTCTCCGGTACGCCTGTGGCGGGCGTTCTCAGCCGGGCAGCGGGGTCGCGGCGCCGGCGGCCATGCCGTCGAGCACGATGTGCAGGTACCTCTCCGGACGGGCGGCCACCGGGGCGGGCAGCCCGTCCGGGTGGCAGGTGAAGACGTTGAGCAGGCTGACGACGTCCTCCCAGGTCACGTCGGGACGCATGCCGCCCTCGGCCTGGGCCCGGCGTACGAGCCCCTGGAGCAGGCCGAGCCAGCGCTCCTTGCTCTCGGCGAACTCCGCCGTGCCCGCGATCGCCTCCTGCGGCAGGTGGGCCAGGGCGGCGGCCAGGGCGACGCGTCCGGGGGCGGCGGCCCACAGCACGAAGCCGCGCAGCGCGCTCCAGGCGTCCCGCTCGCCGTCCGTGGCGTCCTCCAGGGCCTGCGCCAGCGACTGGACGTAATGCTCGCCGAGCGCGGCGATGAGCGCCTCGCGGTCGGGGAAGCGGCGGTAGAGGGTGCCCACGCCGACGCCCGCGTGGCGCGCTATGAGCTCCATGGGCGCGTTGACGCCGCGCTCGGCCATCACCCGGGCGGCCGCGTCGAGGATCTTGACCAGGTTCCTTCTGGCGTCCGCGCGCACGGGCCGACCTCCTAAGTGGACGAACTGTTTCCGCTTAGTGTACCGTCCGGACAAGCGGACGAAGAGATTCCACTTAGGAGGCCATCATGATCGTGATCACCGGTGCGACCGGTTCCATCGGCCGGGCCCTGGTCGCCCAGCTCGCCGGCCAGGACGTGCTCGCGGTGTCGCGTACGCCCGCCGACCTGGGCGTACGGCACGCCGTCGGCGACTTCACCCGCCCGGAGACGATCGGCGGGCTGCTGTCCCCGGGCGACCGGCTGTTCCTCAACAGCTCGCCGTTCCCCGGGTTCGCCGAGCGGCTCAACGAGGTCATCGACCTGGCCGCCGAGGCGGGCGTGGCGCAGATCGTCGAGGTCTCCGTACGCGACGCCGCCCCCGGGGCCGCGCTCAGCGCCGGACCCCACGGCGAGGTCGACGAGCACCTGCGGGCCTCGGGCGTGCCGCACGCGATCCTCCAGCCGACCGGGTTCATGCAGAACCTCATCGGCGAGGTGCGCGGCGACCGCTTCCACGGCTCGTGGGGCGCCGGCGGGATGAACTACATCGACGCCGGGGACATCGCCGCGGTGGCCGCCGCGCTGCTGACCCGGCCGGTGGGCGCGTCGGGGTCCTACCTGCTGACCGGGCCCGAGTCGCCCACCCACGAGGAGATCGCCGCGACGATGACCGCCGTGCTCGGGCGTCCCGTCTCCTACGTGGACCTGCCGGTGCCCGAGATGGCCGCGCGCCTGGCCGGGCAAGGGATCCCGGAGCCGTTCGCCACCGAGCTGGCCACCACGCAGGCCACGTTGAGCCGGACCGGCTGGGCGGAGATCACCACGACCGTCGAGGAGGTCACCGGCCGGCCGCCCCGGACCCTGGCCGACTTCCTCGCCGACCACGCCGACGCCTTCCTCCCGACCCCCTGACCGTTCTCCCTGGCCGCTCCCCCTGCCCTTTCCCCCCGACCGTGCCTCCGGCCCTCCGACCGCGCCCCCGACTCAGGACGGGTCGACCACGCGGATCCGCACGGCCCGGAACTGGGCGGGCGTCTCGCGCAGGACCGCGAGCCTCGGGTCGGGCACCGCCAGGAACGGCTCGCTCTCCAGCGCGAACACCGGCGCCAGCCGCCGGTCGCCGCGCAGCGCGTCGACCGCCCGCCGGTCGCCGCCCAGCACCACCGCCTCCAGCTCCCCCAGCCGCGGCACGAGCACCCGCACGGCCGTCTCGGCCGCGCTGTCGAACGCCTGGGCCGCCTGCTTCTGCCGCCTCCTGGCGAAGCGCTGCTGCGACCACCCGCCGGCCGCCGTCCGCCCCTGCACCAGCCGGGAGCCGACCTTGGAGTCCACCAGCTCGGTGCCGTGGAACACCCCTGCCGCGTAACCGCCGAGCCGGACCAGCAGGACGCCCACCCGCCGCGCGGCCTGCGCGTGCGCGGCCAGCCTGGTCACGTGCGGCGGGCCGGGGGTCATGGGCGGGAACGGCACGTGCAGCTCGGCCAGCGCGCCGTCGGCGGCGGTCAGGCGGACCACGCGGTCGTCGCCGGCGGCCTCGAAGGGCCCGTGGCGGCCGGCGAACCCGTCGATCCAGGGGTGCACACGCTCGGGCGGCACCGTGACCCACCGGCCGCCGCCTCTCGCCGGACGCGTGCTCATGCGGGAAGGGTAACCGAACGACATTCCCGTCACGAGAAGGGGGGAACTATAGCGGAAATGTCGGTGAATTTCGTTTCGGGGGACTTCTGCCGTACCCGTGCCGGCCGGATCATCTGAACGTGTCCTCCCTGCTCACCAGCCCCATGGTGGATCTTGACACCGGGGCCGTCATCGCCCAGCCCGCGGTCGTCGACCCGACGGGCGTTCTCCGGGCGGCCCCGCTGCCCATGGTGCTGGAACTGCCCCTGCACGTGGTGCTCGCGGGCGCCGGGGCGCTGGCCCCCCTCCACGAGGCCCTCCGGCGGGCGGGCAGGCACCCGCGGGAGGCGATCCTGATGCTCACTGGAGCGTGCCAGGAGCCGGACCGGCGGCTGCTGAAGGTCGGCCTCGACGGGCTGCGGACGATCGGCTACCTGCTGGGCTTCGCCGACGTCGGCGCGGGCGGCCCGGCGCTGGACGTCGTCACCGACTCCGCGCCGTACCTGCTGGCGCTGGACGAAGAGCTGGTGACCAGGTTGCCCGGCGACCACCGGGCGGCGGCGGTGGCGCGCGCGGTGGTGACGCTGGCCCGCGGGATCGGCGCGCACGTGCTGGCCCCGGGAGTCGAACGCGAGGGGCAGGTGGCGGTGGCCCGCGGCATGGGCGTGCGCCTGGCCCACGGCCCGCTGCTGGCCCCCGGCCCGGACGGCAAGATCCGGGTGCCGCTGCCCGTGGCCGACGAGTCGCCGGACACGCTGATGCTCGGGCCGCGCGTGCAGGAACTGCTGCTCCCGGCGGTGACGCTGCCGGCCGGAGCCAGGGCGGATGAGGCCGTGGCGGCGTTCGGGCACGAGCCCACGATCACCAGCGTGATCCTGGTGGACGAGTACCAGCGCCCCAAGGGCAGCCTCGACCGCTCCCGCTTCCTGCTGTCGTTCGCCGCCCGTTACGGGCACGCCCTGCACGGCTCCAAGCCCGCCCAGCGCCTGGCCGACCCGCCCCGCACGGTCCCGAGGACGACCCCGGCCATCGCCGCCATGCAGGCGGCCGGCCGGGACGCGGCCCGCGTCTACGACGACCTGGTGGTGACCGACGAGCTCAACCGCTGCCTGGGCATCGTCCGGGTGGCGGACCTGATCCGGCAGATCGCCGCGATGCGGACGTGAGCCCCGGCTATACCCAGCCCTGCGCCCTGGCCCGCCGCACGGCCTCGATGCGGTTGCGCGCGTGCGTCTTCTGGATGGCCGAGGACAGGTAGTTGCGCACGGTGCCCTCCGACAGGTGCAGGCGCAGGGCGATGTCCCCGATCGTGGAGCCGTCGGCGGCGGCGGCCAGCACGTCGCGTTCGCGCGCCGACAGCGGGTTCGGCCCCGCGCTCAGCGCAGCCGCGGCCAGCCCCGGGTCGATGACCCGCTCCCCCGCCTGCACCCGGCGGATGGCCGCCGCCAGATCCTTGGCCGGGCTGTCCTTGACCAGGAACGCCACCGCCCCGGCCTCCATCGCGGTACGCAGGTAGCCGGGCCGCCCGAACGTGGTCAGGATCATCACCCGGCAGCCCGGCACCCGGCCGGCGATCTCGGCGGCGGCGGTGAGCCCGTCCTTGCCGGGCATCTCGATGTCCAGCAGCGCGATGTCGGGAGTGACGGCGAGCGCGACGGCGACGGCCTCGTTCCCGTCGGCGGCCTCGCCGACGACCTCGATGTCGGGTTCCAGGCCGAGCAGCGAGGCCAGCGCGCCGCGGATCATGCCCTGGTCCTCGGCCAGCATCACCCGGATCACGCGGCCGTCCCCACCTTGGCCGGGACGAGCACCCGCAGCCGGAACCCGCCCTTGGGCGCGCTGCCGGCCTCCATGGTGCCGCCCGCGCCCGTCACCCGTTCGCGCAGGCCGCTGAGCCCGCTGCCGTTACCCTGTGGCTCGCCGCCGCGTCCGTCGTCCATGATCTCCAGGGTGGCGCTTTCGCCGTCGTACGTCACCTGGATCTCGCAACGGGCGGCCCGCGCGTGCCGCACGACGTTGGTGACGCCCTCGCGCACCCCCCAGCCGAACAGCCCGTCGAGCAGGTCGGGCAGCGGCGTGCCGGACACCCGCACCTCGGCCCGCACGCCCGCCGCCCGCAGCACCGACCGCGCACCGTCGAGCTCCTCCGACAGGCTGCGCTGCCGGTAGCCGGTGACCGCCTCGCGCACCTCCACCAGCGCCTGCCTGGCGACGGACTCGATGTCGGCGATCTCCTGCCGCACCTGCGGCGACTCCTCGGCCAGCCGCCCGGCCAGCTCGCTCTTGAGCACGATCAGCGACAGGCTGTGGCCGAGCAGGTCGTGCAGGTCGCGGGCGATGCGCAGGCGTTCCTCGGTGGCCGCCAGCCTGGCCACCTCGCCCTGCGCCTCGTGCAGCCTCATCGTCAGCAACCGGCTGTTGCGGATGCTGATGAACAACACCCCCAGCGTGACGACCTGAAGCCCGAGGACGACGACGCCGGCGAACTCGTCGCCGGTCAGCAGCCCGGCCGCGACGACCACCGCCAGGTTCAGGCCCACCCCGGCCAGCGCCCAGGCGGGCGGCAGGATGAACCCGTAGAGCACGACCGTGTAGACCGGCAGGGTCAGCCAGGCGCCGCCGAAGGCGAACGCGCTGACCACCGCGATCATCGCGGTCACCGCGAGCAGGGGGAAGGTGGCGCGCGAGCGCTCGTGGAAGCTCTTCGCGCTGACCACCGTGCCGGCGAAGCAGCCGACGAAGGCGACCAGCGCGAGGGCTCCCCAGATCGCGCGGGCGCCCGTGACGCCGCCCGCGACGATCTCCGCGATCGGGAAGACGAGGTAGACCATGCCGACGGACATGCCGAGCAGCCGCCGCCTGGGCGAGGCCCGCCCGTCCCCGAAGTGCAGCTTGTCGGCGAAACTCATGCCCGAACGGTAGCCCGGCGGTAGAGGTAGGCGGCAGCCCCGCCCAGGACGACCGCCCATCCGGCCACGACCAGCACGTCCGTCATCTCCACGCCCTTGCCGGCGACGATGCTCCAGCCGAGGCTGGCGTAGTGGTAGGACGGCATGACGTCGGCCACGGTCCGCATGGTGTCGCCGAACACCTCCGGCGGGAACCACAGGCCGCCCGCGATCGCCAGGACGAACATGCAGATCATCGAGGCCGGCTGCGCGGCGTCGGCCGTCAGCAGCGACCCGATCGCCAGGCCCAGCGCGATGAACGGGATGGTCCCCAGCCACATGGCCAGCATCAGCGGCACCCACTGGCCGACCGGCATCGACACACCCTGCTGGACGACCCCGACGACGGCCACCAGCAGCAGCGAGGGCAGCACGAGCAGCATGGCGGTGCCGAGCTTGGTGGCGATGATCATCCAGTTCGGCAGCGGGGTGATCTGGAGCTGGCGCAGCCAGCCGGACTGGCGCTCGGTCGCCCACGGCACCGCCGAGCTCATCATCGACGAGGCCAGCGCCCCGTACGCGGCCATGGAGACCATCAGCACGACGCTGTAGCGCACGCCGGCGCCGTCGGTCTGCTTGCCGTAGATGTTGGCGTTGATCAGGTACAGCACTACCGGGAAGACCACGACGAAGATGATGTAGCGCCGGTTGCGCAGCATGCGCATGGCCTCGGTCTTGGCGTAGAACAGCATCAGGACTCCCTGGTGAGCGCGAGGAAGGCGTCTTCGAGGTCGGCGCCGGTGAGCTGGATGCCGCGGATGTCGAGCTCGGTGCCCCGGTACAGGGCGGCCACGGTCGCGTCGGGGTCGGAGGTGTGCAGCGTGGCGGTGCCGGCGGCGACCTCGACGGCGGTGACGCCGGGCAGCCGGTCGAGCCCGGCCGCGGGCTGGTCGCCCAGGGTGAAGCGGACGACCTGCCCGCCCACGCCCGCCTTGATCTCGGCGGCGGTGCCGTCGGCGGCCAGCCGGCCGCGGGCGATGACGATCACCCGGTCGGAGTGCTCGTCGGCCTCCTCCAGGTAGTGGGTGGCGAACAGCACGGTCCTGCCGCCGGCGGCGTAGTCGTGCATGCTGGCCCAGAAGCGCAGCCTGGACTCCACGTCCATGGCCGCGGTCGGCTCGTCGAGCAGCAGGATCTTCGGCGCGCCCGCGATGGCCAGGGCGAACCTGACGCGCTGCGTCTGGCCGCCGGACAGCTTGTTCGCGCGCCGCTTGACCAGGTCCGTCAGGTCGGCCAGCTTGAGGATCTCCTCCAGCGGCAGCGGGTCGGGGTAGAGCCTGCGGACCAGGTCGATGAGCTCCTTGACCGACAGCTCGGGAATGAGGGCGCCGTTCTGGAGCATCGCGCCCAGCTCGCCGGCCCGCACCGCGTGCTCGGGCGTGCGGCCGTGGATGGTGATCGTGCCGCTGCTGGGACGCAGCAGGCCGAGCAGCATGTTGATCGAGGTGGACTTGCCCGCTCCGTTGGGGCCGAGCAGGGCCACGGTCTTGCCCGGCTCGATGGCGAGCGAGAGGTCGTCGACGGCAAGCACGTCCCCGTAGCGCTTGCTGACCTGGTCGAACACGATGGCGTTCATGTCAGCAAACGCTACGGGCGCGGCTTTTCCCCCGTTAGTGTGATCCTTCCGGGGTTGGCCGTGACATTTGTCAGAGGCGGCAGGCGTAGATGTCGGTGACCAGGATGGCCCGCGCGCCGATGTCCCAGAGCTGGTCCATCACCTGCTGGTGGCCCTTGCGCCGGACCATGGCCCGGACGGCGACCCAGCCCTCGCGGTGCAGCGGTGAGACCGTGGGCCCCTCCATGCCGGGCGTGAGGGCGATGGCCTCCTCGATGCGCTCGGCGCGGATGTCGTAGTCCATCATGACGAAGTCGCGGGCGTGCACGACGCCCTGGAGGCGGCGGACGAGCTGGCCCATGCCCGGCGTCTCCGGCGCGCTCTGCCGCTTGATCAGCACGCCCTCGGAGCGCATGATCGGGTCGCCGAACACCTCCAGGCCGACGTTGCGCAGCGTGGTGCCGGTCTCCACGACGTCGGCGACCGCGTCGGCCACGCCGAGCCGGATCGCGGTCTCGACGGCGCCGTCGAGCTTGATCACGCGGGCGTCGACGCCCTGGTCGGACAGGTACTTGTCGAGCAGCCCCGCGTAGGAGGTGGCGATGCGCTGCCCGTCGAGGTCTTTGACCGACGACATCGTGCCCGCCTTGGCGGCCAGCCGGAAGGTGGAGCCGCCGAAGCCGAGCGGCATGATCTCCTCGACCGGCGCGCCCGAGTCGATCAACATGTCGCGGCCGGTGATGCCGAGGTCGAGGGTGCCCTCCCCGACGTAGACGGCGATGTCGCGGGGGCGCAGGAAGAACAGCTCGCAGCCGTTGTCCTCGTCGACGACGACGAGTTCCTTGCTGTCCCTGCGGGACCGGTAGCCGGCCTCCTTGAGCATGTGCTGGGCGGCTTCGCTGAGCGCGCCCTTGTTCGGTACGGCCAGACGCAGCATGTTCGGGTCTTCTTCCTCACTCATGGTCGACGGGACTCCGGGGCGGGCGCGGGGCGCCCTAGAGATGCTTGTACACCTCGTCGAGCCCGATGCCCTTGGCGATCATGAGCACCTGCACGTGGTAGAGGAGCTGGGAGATCTCCTCCGCCGCCCTGTCGTTCGACTCGTGCTCGGCGGCCATCCAGCTCTCGGCGGCCTCCTCGACGACCTTCTTGCCGATGGCATGCACGCCGGCGTCGAGCGCGGCCACGGTGCCCGAGCCCGCGGGCCTGGTACGCGCCTTGTCTGACAGCTCGGCGAACAGCTCTTCGAAGGTCTTCATGGTCTCTCTCGTCGGTCGGTTGGCGTGCCTGACAAGCCTAGTCTGCGCACGGCGATGACGCCGCCCGGAGTCCGCCACGCGAGACGGCCTCTTCCTGCCCGCCGTACGGGGGCCGCTTGGTCCGCGGAGGGCCGTTCTAGGCTGGTGGTCATGGACATCGCGACCGTGGGCAAGCTCTGGGACGCCGATCCCGGCTGGCTGAACACCCCTTCGTACGGCCTTCCGCCGCGTCCGGCCTTCGAGGAGCTGCAGGCGGTGCTGACCGAGTGGCGGCACGGCAGCGGCGACTGGGCGCCCTGGGACGCCTCCGTCGGCCGGGCCCGCACGGCCTTCGCCCACCTGGTCGACGCCGACGCCGCCGACGTGACGATCGGCTCGACGGTGTCGCAGATCATGTCCACGGTGGCGACCGCGCTGCCGCCGGGGGCCCGGGTGCTGGTGCCGGAGATCGAGTTCACCAGCAACCTGTTCCCGTGGGCGGTGGCGGCCGAGGTCGAGACCGTGCCGGCCGACCGCCTGGCCGACGCCGTCACGAGCCGGATCGACGCCGTCGCCTTCAGCCTCGTGCAGTCGGCCACCGGGTACGTCACGCCGCTGCACGACGTCGTCGCCGCCGCCCGCGCCCATGACGCGCTGGTCATCGCCGACGGCTCCCAGGCGTGCGGATGGCTGCCGGTGTCGGTGGCCGACGGGATCGACGTGCTGGCGTGCGCGGCCTACAAGTGGCTCATGGCGCCGCGCGGGGCCGCGTTCGGCTACCTGTCTCCCCGGGTGCGCTCCCGGATGCGCCCGCTGGCGGCCAACTGGTACGCCGGCGAGGATCCGGGCGGCTCCTACTACGGGCCTCCGCTGCGGCTGGCCACCGACGCCCGCGCCTTCGACCTGTCACCGGCCTGGTTCTGCTACGTGGGCGCGGCGCCCGCGCTCGAACTGCTCAACGAGATCGGCGTTCAACGGGTCCACGAGCACGATGTCGCGCTGGCCAACCGCTTCCGGGCCGGGCTCGGGCTGGAACCGTCGGACTCGGCGATCGTGTCGGTGGAGGCGCCGGGCGAGCGGCTGGCGGCGGCCGGGATCCGCGCCGCCGTACGGGCCGGCCGTGTCCGCGCGGGTTTCCACGTCTACAACACCCCCGACGACGTGGACCGCGCCCTGGACGTCCTGACCTCGTGACACCCCCGGGAACGACGAAGCCCGCCGCCCCTCCCCTGCGGGAGGCGCGACGGGCAGTCGGTCGTTCAGCCGGGGTCAGCGCTCGAAGCGGCGGCCGCCGTTGTTGCTGCGGAACCCGCTGTTGCCGCGCTCCTCGGAACGGTAGCCGCCGGGGCGGTAGCCGTCGCGGGGGGCGCGCTCGTCGGAGCGGGCGGGCCGGTCACGGTCGCCCGAGAACGGGCGGCCACGGTCGGCGCCGAGGCGGCCACGGTCGTCGGACCGGAAAGCGCCGCCGCCGCCGCGCTGGCCGTCGCGGAACCCGCCACCACGCGGCCCCTCGGACCGGTAGCCGCGGTCGTCCTGACGGAACGGCCGGTCGTCGGAGCGGAACCCACCACGGTCGTCCTGACGGGCGGGACGGTCGTCGGAGGAACGGAACCCACCACGGTCGTCCTGACGGGCGGGACGGTCGTCGGAGGAGCGGAAGCCGCCACGCGGCCGGTCACCGCGCGGCCGGTCGCCGCCGAACGTGCGCGGCTCGGCGGAGCGCTGCCCGCCGCCGAACGGCCGCTCGCCCTCGGCGTGCCGGCGCGGACGACGGTCCTCGCCACCGGCGAAGGAGCCCTCCTCGTGCCGGCGCGGACGGCGCTCGCCGTCGAACTCGCGGCGCGGACGACGCCCGCCCCGGCGCTCGGCGCCGCCGTGACCGCCCTCACGGCGCGGGCGCAGCGGCTTGCGCACGTCGGGCTCCCACACGGGGATGGCCTCGCCGCTCGGGATCCTGGCCCCGGCCACCTCGGCCAGCCGGGGGTGCCCCGGGGTGGCCTTGAGCCGGAACGGGTGGATCCCGGCGCGCCTGGTCAGCGCGTCGGTCGAGCGGCGCTCGTTGGGCAGCACCAGGGTGACGACGGTGCCCTTCTCGCCCGCGCGGGCGGTACGGCCACCGCGGTGCAGGTAGCTCTTGTGGTCCTGCGGCGGGTCGACGTGCAGCACCAGGCTGATGTTGTCGACGTGGATGCCGCGGGCCGCGACGTCGGTGCAGACCAGCACGTTGATCGAGCCCTCGCGGAACTCGGCCAGGATGCGGGTGCGCTGGTTCTGGCGCTTGCCGCCGTGCAGGCCGCCGGACTTGATGCCGACCCGGGCGAGCTGCTTGCACAGCCGGTCGACGCCGTGCTGGGTGCGGACGAAGATGATCGTACGGCCCTCGCGGTTGGCGATCTCGGCCGTGACGTCGAACTTGTCGTCACGCGTGACCTGCAACACGTGGTGCTCCATGGTGTCGACCGGAGAGGTCGCCGGGGCCACGGAGTGGGTGATCGGGTCCTTGAGGAAGCGGCGCACCAGCTTGTCGACGTCGCCGTCGAGGGTGGCCGAGAACAGCAGTCGCTGCCCGTCGGTCGGGGTCTGGGCCAGCAGCTCGGTGACGACCGGGAAGAAGCCGAGGTCGCACATGTGGTCGGCCTCGTCGAGGACGGAGACATCGACCTGCGACAGCGAGCACTCGCCCTGCCGGATCAGGTCGCCCAGGCGGCCCGGGGTGGCGATCACGATGTCGACGCCGCGGCGCAGCGCCTCGATCTGCTTGCCCATGGACATGCCGCCCACGATGACCTTCATCCGCAACCCGAGACCGCGTCCGAGCGGTTCGAGCGCGTCGTGCACCTGAAGCGCGAGCTCACGGGTGGGCACAAGGATCATCGCGCGCGGGTGCCCGGCGGCGGGCCGCACCCCCGCGATGCGCGCCATGGTCGGCAAACCGAAGGCCAGGGTCTTGCCCGAGCCGGTCTGGCCGCGGCCAAGGACGTCATGGCCGGCCAGCACGTCGGGGATCGTCGCACTCTGGATGGGGAACGGGCTGTCGATGCCCTGCTTGGCCAGACCGCTGATGAGCGGCTTGGGAAGGCCGAGCAGTTCGAACTCCGACGGGCCCGCCTCGGGGGCGGTCTCGTCGAACGCGGGCATGACAGCGTCAAGCATGGTCACGAAATTCGTGCCTTTCAGTCGAAGTGGCGCGTCACTTCTGCGAAAGGACGAGCCGGGACATACGGCCTGATGCCGTACACGTTGCAGTACGCCCGCCATCGTGGCGGGACTTCCCAGGGGGGATACACCGGGGCACCGGCCGCAGGCGGCGCGATGACGCGAGATGAGGCGTCTGGTGTATACCTGGTGCCAACGCCGGGGATGTTATCGGATATTCCCAGGCTGGGTACGGGCCTTCCGAAACCCCTCGTTGGCACGCTGAAACGGCTGACGCCGAAGGTCAGCCGTGACAGCTAAAGATCAGACGTTGAAGCCTAGCATACGGAGCTGCTCACGCCCCTCGTCGGTGATTTTGTCCGGGCCCCACGGCGGCAGCCAGACCCAGTTGATCTTCACGTCGGAGACCATGCCCTCAAGGGCCGAGTGGGCCTGATCCTCGATGACGTCGGTCAGCGGGCAGGCCGCGCTGGTCAGCGTCATGTCGATGGTGGCCACCGGCTGACCGGTCTCGGACGGGTCGAGGTTGAGCCCGTAGATCAGCCCCAGGTCCACGACGTTGATGCCGAGCTCGGGGTCGACGACGTCCTTGAGCGCCTCCATGACCTCCTCGACGGTGGTGTCACCGTCGAAACCGGTCGGAGTCTCCACAGGCTTGCTCATCGGGCACTCCTCACAACAGCGTCCTTGTAGGCCATCCACGACAGCAGCGCGCACTTGACGCGCGCCGGGAACTTGGCCACGCCCGCGAACGCCACCGCGTCCCCGAGCACCTCCTCGTCGGCCTCGACCTGCCCCCGGCCCTGCATGAGCCGGGTGAACTCGTCGACCACCGACAGCGACTCCTCGACCGTCGAGCCGGTGGTCAGCTCGTGCAGCACGGAGGCGGCCGCCTGGCTGATCGAGCAGCCCTGGCCGTCGTAGGAGACGTCTTCGATCTTACCGGCGTCGCCCACCCTGACCCGCAGCGTGATCTCGTCGCCGCACGTCGGGTTCACGTGGTGAACCTCGGCGTCGTACGGCTCGCGCAGCCCCCGCCCCTGCGGGTGCTTGTAGTGTTCCAGGATCAGCTCCTGGTACATCGACTCGCCGATCATGGCTATGCGAACACCTTCTGAACGTGGTGGAGGCCGCGCACCAGGGCGTCGATCTCGCCCGTGGTGTTGTACAGGTAGAACGACGCCCGGGTGGTCGCCGGTATTCCGAACCGCAGGTGCAGCGGGCGCGCGCAATGGTGCCCGACGCGTACGGCGACCCCGAACTGGTCGTCCAGGATCTGCCCCACGTCGTGGGGGTGTATGCCTTCCAGCGTGAACGACAGTGTGCTGCCGCGCTGGTCGAGCGAGTCGGGCCCGATGAGGCGCAGGGACGGCACCTCGCGCAGGGCGTCGAGGGCGTAGGCCGTCAGCGAGCGCTCGTGCGCCTCGATGGCGTCCATGCCGACCGCGGTGAGGTAGTCGACCGCCGCGCCCAGGCCGATGGCCTCGACGATGGGCGGCGTGCCCGCCTCGAACTTGTGCGGGATCGGCGCGTAGGTCGAGCGGTCCATCCAGACCGCCTCGATCATCTCGCCGCCGCCCAGGAACGGGGGCATGGCCTCCAGCAGCTCGGTACGGCCCCACAACACGCCGATGCCCGAGGGGCCGACCATCTTGTGACCGGTGAAGGCCACGAAGTCGGCGCCCAGCGCGGCCATGTCCACCGGGTGGTGCGGCACGGACTGCGAGGCGTCGAGCATGATCAGCGCGCCGACCTCGTGCGCCCGCGCGGCCACCGCGGTGACCGGGTTGACCGTGCCGAGCACGTTCGACTGGTGGGCGATCGAGACGATCTTCGTCCGCTCGGTGACGACGGCCGGGTCGAAGTCGAGCCGCCCGTCGTCGGTGACGCCGAACCACTTCAGCGTCGCGCCGGTGCGCTGCGCGAGCATCTGCCACGGCACGATGTTGGAGTGGTGCTCCATCTCGGAGATGACGATCTCGTCGCCGGGGCCGAGGGTGAAGCGGGGGTCGGTGTTGGCGGGGTTGCCGAAGGAGTAGGCCACGAGGTTGAGGGCCTCGGAGGCGTTCTTGGTGAAGATCACCTCATCGCGCGAGCCCGCCCCGACGAACGCCGCCACCTTGTCGCGCGCGCCCTCGTACGCCTCGGTCGACTCCGCGCCGAGCACGTGCATGGCCCGCCCGACGTTGCTGTAGTGCAGCGCCAGGTGGTCGCGCATGGTGTCGATGACCTGGTTGGGCTTCTGCGAGGAGTTGCCCGAGTCGAGGTAGACGAGCGGTCGCCCGTCGGGCAGCTCGCGGGAGAAGACCGGGAAGTCCTTCCTGATCTTCTCCACGTCCAAGCTGGTGGAAGTCATGCAGACGCCTTCGTGTACTGCTCGTAGCCCTCGGCCTCAAGCTTGTCGGCCAGCTCCGGCCCACCCTCCTCGACGATCCGGCCGCCGGCGAAGACGTGCACGAAGTCGGGCTTCACGTACCGCAGGATGCGGGTGTAGTGGGTGATCAGCAGCACGCCGGTCTCGCCCGAGGAGCGGAAGCGGTTGATGCCCTCGGAGACCACGCGCAGCGCGTCGACGTCGAGGCCGGAGTCGGTCTCGTCGAGCACGGCGATCTTCGGCTTGAGCAGTTCGAGCTGGAGGATCTCGTGGCGCTTCTTCTCGCCGCCGGAGAAGCCCTCGTTGAGGTTGCGCTGGGCGAAGGCGGCGTCGATGGACAGCGCGTCCATGCCGGCCTTGAGGTCCTTGGCGAACTCGCGCAGCTTGGGCGCCTCGCCGCGGACCGAGGTGACGGCCGAGCGCAGGAAGTTCGACACCGACACGCCGGGGACCTCGACCGGGTACTGCATGGCGAGGAACAGGCCGGCGCGGGCGCGCTCGTCGACCGACAGCTCCAGCAGGTCGACACCGTCGAGCAGCACCTGGCCGCCGGTGATCGTGTACTTGGGGTGACCGGCGATCGCGTAGGCGAGCGTGGACTTGCCCGAGCCGTTGGGGCCCATGATGGCGTGCGTCTCGCCGGACTTCACCGTCAGGTTGACGCCGCGCAGGATTTCTTTGTCCTCGACGGCGACCTTGAGGTCACGGATCTCTAGGGTGGACATGTTGTTATGACTCCTTCGAGAGCGAGACGAGGACGTCATCGCCGTCGATCTTGACTGTGTAGACGTTCACGGGCTTGGTGGCGGGCGGGCCGGTCGGCTTGCCGGTGCGCACGTCGAAGCACGAGCCGTGCAGCCAGCACTCCAGCGTGCCGTCGTAGACCTCGCCCTCGCTGAGCTTCACCTCGGCGTGGGAGCAGACGTCGTGCAGGGCGAAGACGTCCTCGCCCTTGCGCACCAGCGCCACCGGGGTCTCCCCGACCTCGACGCCGATGACGCCGCCGTCGGGGATGTCGGCGACCTGGCAGACCTTCTCGAAACTCATCGCGCGAGCTCCGCCTCCACCGCGGCCAGCACCCGGTCGCGGATCTCCTCGATCTGGATCTTCTCGATGAGCTGGCCGAGGAAGCCCCTGATGACCAGGCGGCGGGCCTCGTCGTAGGGGATGCCGCGGGCCTGGAGGTAGAAGATGTGCTCGTCGTCGAGGCGGCCCGAGGCCGAGGCGTGCCCGGCTCCGGCGACCTCGCCGGTGAGGATCTCCAGGTTGGGCACCGAGTCGGCGCGGGCGCCGTCGGTGAGGATGAGGTTGCGGTTGAGCTCGTAGGTGTCGGTGCCCTCGGCCTCGACCCTGATGATCACGTCGCCGATCCAGACGGCGTGCGCGTCCTGCCCCTGCAGCGCGCCGCGGTAGTCGACGTTGCTCTTGCAGTTGGGCTGGGAGTGGTCGACCAGGAGGCGGTGCTCCAGGTGCTGGCCGGCGTCGACGAAGTAGACGCCCGACATGTCGGCGTCGCCGCCGGGCGCGGTGTAGGCCACGTTGGGCGAGAGCCGCACCAGGTCGCCGCCGAGGGTCACCACGAAGCTGCGGAAGGTGGCGTCCTTGGCGAGCTGGGCGTGGTGGTGGGAGACGTGGACGGCGTCGTCCTCCCAGTCCTGGAGGCTGACGACCTTGAGGTTGGCGCCGTCGCCGACGACGAACTCGATGTTGTCGGCGTAGACGGCGCTGCCCTTGTGGTCGAGCACGACCACGGCCTCGGCCATCGGCTCCACCTTGACCACGATGTGGCCGTAGGCGGCGCCGTCGCCCTCACCGGTCAGGGTGAGCACGGTCGGCCTCGACGTGACGGCCTCGCGCGGCACCGTGATCACGGTCGCCTTCTCGAAGCTGTTCCACGCCTGCGCGCTGACCCGGTCGGTGGGCGTGAACGCCTTGCCGACGCGGGCGTCGTCGCGCCCGACCGTCTCCACGACGACCTCGGGCGCGGCCTCGACGTCGAGGCGCACGTGACCCACGGGGTCGGCCTTGCCGCTGTGCAGGCCCTTCAGGCGGGAGAGCGGCGTGAAGCGCCACGACTCCTCGCGCCCGGTCGGGACCTCGAAGTCGCCCAGGTCGTAGGACGCCTTCTCGTGCAGGGTCGACAGGGGCTTCTCGTTCAGGCCCATCAGCCGACGGCTCCTTCCATCTGCAGCTCGATCAGCCGGTTGAGCTCGAGCGCGTATTCCATGGGCAGCTCGCGGGCGATCGGCTCGACGAAGCCGCGCACGATCATCGCCATCGCCTCGTCCTCGCCGAGCCCGCGGCTCATGAGGTAGAAGAGCTGGTCCTCGCTGACCTTGGAGACCGTGGCCTCGTGGCCCATCGAGACGTCGTCCTCGCGCACGTCGACGTACGGATAGGTGTCGGAGCGGCTGATCTGGTCGACCAGGAGCGCGTCGCACTTGACGGTGCTGGCGCTGCCGTGGGCGCCCTCCTCGATCTGCACGAGACCGCGGTAGGAGGTGCGGCCGCCGCCGCGCGCCACCGACTTGGAGATGACGCTGGAGCTGGTGTTGGGCGCCAGGTGCACCATCTTGGAACCGGCGTCCTGGTGCTGGCCCTCGCCGGCGAAGGCGACGCTCAGCGTCTCGCCCTTGGCGTGCTCGCCCATCAGGTAGACGGCCGGGTACTTCATCGTGACCTTGGAGCCGATGTTGCCGTCGATCCACTCCATGGTCGCGCCCTCGTAGGCGACGGCGCGCTTGGTGACCAGGTTGTAGACGTTGTTCGACCAGTTCTGGATGGTCGTGTAACGGCAGCGGGCGTTCTTCTTCACGATGATCTCGACGACCGCGCTGTGCAGCGAGTCGGAGGAGTAGATCGGCGCGGTGCAGCCCTCGACGTAGTGGACGTAGGAGTTCTCGTCCACGATGATCAGGGTCCGCTCGAACTGGCCCATGTTCTCGGTGTTGATCCGGAAGTAGGCCTGCAGCGGGATCTCGACCTCGACGTTCGGCGGCACGTAGATGAACGAGCCACCGGACCACACGGAGGTGTTGAGCGCGGCGAACTTGTTGTCGCCGACCGGGATCACCGAGCCGAAGTACTCCTTGAAGAGCTCCTCGTGCTCCTTCAGGCCCGTGTCGGTGTCGACGAAGATGACGCCCTTCTCCTCAAGGTCCTCACGGATCTTGTGGTAGACGACCTCCGACTCGTACTGGGCCGCGACGCCGGCGATGAGGCGCTGCTTCTCCGCCTCGGGGATGCCGAGCTTGTCGTAGGTGTTCTTGATGTCGGCGGGCAGCTCGTCCCAGGAAGCGGCCTGCTTCTCGGTCGAGCGCACGAAGTACTTGATGTTGTCGAAGTCGATGCCGGTGAGGTCGGAGCCCCAGGTGGGCAGCGGCTTCTTGCCGAACAGGCGGAGGCCCTTCAGGCGAAGGTCGAGCATCCACTCCGGCTCGTTCTTGAGCGCGGAGATGTTGCGGACGACCTCCTCGGACAGGCCACGCTTGGCCGCCGCGCCCGCGGCATCCGGGTCGGCCCAGCCGAACTTGTAATTCCCGAGGCCTTCCAGCTCCGGGCGGTCGGTGACAGTCACCTTCCGGTCTCCTTGCTCTTGTCTCTATGTGCGGATTCAGCCAGCGACTTGGGGCTCACGTGGGTCGTGCAGACCCCGTCGCCATGCGCGATCGTGGCCAGGCGCTGCACCGGGGTGCCGAGCAGTTGCGCGAACGCCTCCGTCTCGGCCTCGCAGAGCTGCGGGAACTCCGCGGCCGCGTGAGCCACCGGGCAGTGGTGCTGGCAGAGCTGGTCGCCGCCCGACTTGGCCTTGCTGGCCGAGGCGGCGTACCCCTCTGCCGACAGCGCCTGCGCCAGCACCTGTACGCGCTGATCCGCCGGCACCGTCCGCATGACCGGCTCCAGCCGCGTCAGCAGGCTCGACACCTGCGAGCGGGCGAAGTCGGTCACGGCTTCTCGCCCCATGCGCTCGGCCAGGAAGCGGAGTGCGCTCCCGGCGAGGTCGTCATAGGCGTGCTCGAAAGCACTGCGCCCCGCGTCGGTGATGGCGAACAGCTTGGCGGGCCGTCCGCGACCGCGCTGACCGCGCGGCCTGACCGTGCGAGGCTCTATCATTCCCTCGGCCAGCAACGCGTCGAGGTGCCTGCGCACCGCGGCGGGCGTCAGCCCCAGCCGCTCGCCGAGCGAGGCGGCCGTCACGGGACCATGCTCAAGGATCAGCCTGGCGACACGCGCGCGTGTGCCGCGCTCGCTACCGGGCTCGATCGTGGGCATGTTTTTCACAACATCAGTGTGCCGTAATTCCTTCCCGGTTCACAAACGAATCGGAGCAGGCCACCAATGGAATTCCTCACGCAGGTGAGCCTTACCTAACCTTTCGGCGTCCCAGGATCGCGAACGCGAGCGCCGAGCACACGATGAGCCCGAGCATCACGCAGGCCATCGGCACGGCCGTGCCCTCGCCCGCCAGGCCGACCAGCGGGGCCGCCACGGCGCCCAGCGCGAACTGCAGCACGCCGAGCAGCGCCGAGGCGCTTCCCGCGATCTGGGCGGGCTGCCCGGCCAGGGCCAGCGCGCCGGTGCCGGGCAGGACGAGCCCCTGTCCCAGCATGATCACGAACAGGCCCGCCACGATGCCGGCCAGGCCGAGCCCGGTGAGCGCGGCGGTCATCAGCAGCCCCGCGCCCACCAGGGCGGTGACCAGCCCGGCCACGACCAGGCGGGCGGGCTCCACGCGGCCCGACAGGCGGCCGCCGAGCTGGGCCATCGCGGTCAGGCCGAGCGCGTTGAGGCCGAAGATGAGCGAGTACTGCTGGGGGGTGGCGCCGTACACCTGCTGGAGCACGAACGGAGAGCCGGAGATGTAGCCGAACATCGCCGCGAAGGCCAGCCCGGCGGTGAGCGCGCAGCCCATGAACGAGCGGTCGCGCAGGAGCTGCCAGAAGGTTCGCACGGTGTGCGCGAGCCCGCCGCTCTCGCGCTGGGCGGCGGGCAGCGTCTCGCGCACCCCCGGCAGCACGGCCAGCAGCAGCACGAGCCCGGCGACGCTGAGCGCCACGAACACGCCGCGCCAGGAGGTGAAGGCGAGCAGCTGGGCCCCCGCGATGGGGGCCAGGATCGGGGCCAGGCCGCTGACCAGCATGAGGGTGGCGAAGATGCGGGCGATGGCGGCGCCGTCGTACAGGTCGCGGACGACCGCGCGCACGATGACCAGCGCCGCCCCGCCCAGGACGCCCTGGAGCAGCCGCAGCACGATCAGCACGGGCACCGAGGGCGCGAACGCGCACAGCAGCGAGGCCACCATGAACCCGGACACGCCCACGATCAGCGGGACGCGCCGCCCGCGCACGTCGCTGACCGGGCCGGCCACGATCTGGCCGACGGAGACGCCGATGAGGCAGGCGGTGAGGGTGAGCTGGACCTGCGCCGGAGCGCTGAGCATCTCCTCGGTGATGGCGGGCAGCGCGGGCAGGTACATGTCGATGGACAGCGGGCCGATCGCCGACAGCGCGCCCAGGATGACCAGCAGCAGCCCCCGCCTCCCGCCCTTGGTCTCGCCCTTGCTCCCAATGGCGGCGGACGCGGCTTCTGCCACGGACATGCGTGAACCCCTCTCCCTCGCAGGCCGATGACCCACGAGGGCCGAGGGATCAAACCGGGATTCAGTCCTCCTAATTCCCGGTTATCAGATATTTCACGCTGTTTCGTTGAGCTGGATGACCCCGAAGGCCGCGCCCTGCGGATCGATCAGCTGCGCGAACCGGCCGGGCGGCGCCTCGGTCACGCCGGTGAGCACGTCCGCGCCCGCGTCGGCGGCGGTGTGCAGGGCCACGTCGAGGTCGGCGACCGCGAAGTACGTCAGCCAGAACGACGGCAGCTCCGCCGGGGCCTCGTCGGGCATCGGCATCAAGCCCGCCACGCTGGTCTCCCCCGCCATCCACTCGGTGTACGCCATGCCGCCCATGTCGGACGTGCGCGACGTCCAGCCGAAGACCGCCGCGTAGAAGCGCTCGGCCGCCGGCACGTCGCGCGTGTACAGCTCGTTCCAGCAGAACGCGCCCGGCTCGTTGACCAGCTCGGCCCCCGCGTGGGCGGCCGCCTGCCAGGCCCCGGCGAAGGAGCCGTCGGGGGCCCGCAGGACGGTCATGGTGCCCTCGTCGAAGATCGCCATGGGCTCGGCCACCACGGTGCCGCCGGCGTCCCTGACCCGGCCGGCCAGCGCGGCGGCGTCGTCGGTGGCGACGTAGGTGTTCCACAACGGGCCGCCGTCGCGGGCGGGGCCGACCCCGGCGACCTTGCTGCCCTCGTGGACGAACATCCCGTAGCCGCCGGCCGCCGGGTCGTCGACCATGTCGGCCCGCCAGCCGAACAGGTCCCCGTAGAACCGGGCCGAGCCGGGGACGTCGGTGCTGGCCAGGTCCACCCAGCACGGGACTCCTGGGTCGTATCCACTGCGTCGCGACATGCAACCTCCTCAGACGTGGAGCTCATCGCCACACTTGCCCCCGTTCTCACGCCTTTCCGGGGAACGGTCCGGTCAAGAGCCGTCCATTTCCGGGCAGGGGGGCTCACCGCCCGTTCGCCGGGCGCGTACCTGGGGGCCGGACCGCCCGGGGCAGTCCCTAAACTCGTGGCCATGGATTCCCCAGCCGTCGAGATCGTCGACCTGGTCAAACGCTACGGCGGCAGGACCGCCCTCGACGGCCTCACGCTGCGGGCCGGCCGCGGCGCGGTCACCGCCGTCCTCGGCCCCAACGGCGCGGGCAAGACGTCCACGGTCGAGATCTGCGAGGGGTTCCGCAAGGCCGACTCCGGCACGGTGCGGGTGCTCGGCCTGTCGCCCACGCTGCCCGAGCTGCGCCCGCGCGTCGGGGTGATGCTCCAGGCCGGCGGCGTGCCGCCGGCGATGCGCTGCGCCGAGTGGCTGCGTCTGGTCTCGCGCTTCTACGCCCGTCCCCACGACCCGGGCGCGCTGCTGACCCGGCTGGGGCTGGCCGAGCACGCGCGCACCGCCTACCGGCGGTTGTCGGGCGGGCAGCAGCAGCGGCTCTCGCTGGCCGCGGCCGTGATCGGCAGGCCGGAGCTGGTCTTCCTCGACGAGCCGACCGCCGGTCTCGACCCGCAGGCCAGGCACGCCTGCTGGGAGCTGGTCGGCGAGCTGCGCGGCGCCGGGGTGTCGGTGGTGCTGACCACCCACCACATGGAGGAGGCCGAGCGGCTGGCCGACCACGTCGTGATCATCGACAGGGGGCGCGTGGTGGCCGAGGGCAGCCCGGCCTCGCTGACCGGGGCCGAGCGGCAGCTCAGGTTCAGGGCCAGGCCGGGGCTCACGCTGGAGGAGCTGCTCAACGCGCTCCCCGTGGGCAGCGCGGCCAAGGAGTCGCCCGCCGGCCACTACATCATCGAGGGCCAGGTCGGGCCCGAGCTGCTGGCCACGGTCACGGCCTGGTGCGCGGCCGAGGGCGTCACGGCCGACGACCTGCGCATCGAGCGCCGTACCCTCGAAGACGTCTTCCTCGAACTGACCGGCAGGGAGCTGCGATGACCCCCGCGCTCGACCTCACGCCCGCGCCGGGCGCCGCGCCCTTCCCGCGCATGGTGCTCGCGCAGGCCGGTTCCGAGGTCCGCACGATGCTCCGCAACGGCGAGCAGCTCCTGCTCACGCTGATCATCCCGGTGCTGCTGCTGGTCGGCTTCTCGCTGGCGCCGCTGGTCGACGTCGGCGCCGGCCGGCGGGTCGACTTCCTGGTCCCGGGCGTGCTGGCGCTGGCCGTCATGTCCACGGCGTTCACCGGCCAGGCCATCGGCACCGGCTTCGAGCGCCGCTACGGCGTGCTGAAGCGGCTGGGCGCGACCCCGCTGTCCAGGGCCGGTCTCATGCTGGCCAAGACGGGCGCGGTGGTGGCCGTGGAGGTCATCCAGGCCGCCGTGATCGTGGCCGTGGGGCTGGCGCTGGGCTGGCGGCCCCACGGGTCGTTCCTGGCCGCCGCGGTCCTGGTCGTGCTGGGCACGGCGGCCTTCAGCGGCCTCGGGCTGCTCATGGCGGGCACGCTGCGGGCCGAGGCGACGCTGGCCGCGGCCAACCTGGTCTACCTGGTGCTGCTGGGGGCGGGCGGGGTGGTGTTCCCGCTGTCGAAGTTCCCCGAGGGCGCGCGGCCGGTCCTGGAGCTGCTGCCGATCTCGGCGCTGACCGGCGGCCTGCGCGCGGTGCTCGCCCAGGGGGCGGCGCTGCCGCTGGGGCCGGTGCTCGTCCTGGCCGGCTGGGCCGTGCTGACCCTGGCCCTGGTCTCGCGCGTGTTCCGCTGGGAGTGAGGGGCGCGCCACCCCCGGTGCGGAGATGTCGTACGAGGTCAGTACTCTCTGACGACTGCCCCAGCGTCCTGCGAGGAGCTCCGTGACCGACTTCGCCCTCGACGATCCCTTCGATCGCCGCCCGGCGCTGCCCCGGCCCGGTCGCCTGCTGCGTCAGGCCGCGGACTCGATCCCGCCCTCGTCGCTCGTCCTGCTGTCCATCGTCTCGGTGCAGCTCGGCGCGGCGTTCGCCAAGGAGCTGTTCGCCGTCCTGCCGCCGAGCGCCGTGGTGTTCCTGCGCATCGCGGCCGGCGGCCTGATCATGGCCGCGGTGGCCCGTCCGAAGCTCAAGGGGCTGAGCCGGCGTGACTGGGCGGTCGGGGTCGGCTTCGGCCTGACGCTCGCCCTGATGAACCTGTCGTACTACGAGGCCCTGTCGCGGCTGCCGATGGGCGTCGCGGTGGCGATCGAGTTCCTCGGCCCGCTGGGCGTGGCCGTGGCGGCCTCGCGGCGCAGGCTCGACCTGGCCTGGATCGGCCTGGCGGGGCTCGGCGTGGCGCTGCTGGCGCCCTGGGGGCAGCAGGCGTCGGCGAGCTGGTGGCTCGGCATCGGGTTCGCCCTGGTGGCGGGGGCGTGCTGGGCGGGCTACATCCTGCTGTCGGCCGCGGCCGGGGGGCGGTTCCCCGGCACCACCGGGCTGTCGTTCGCGATGATCGTCTCGGCTCTGGTGATCGCGCCGGTGGGCGTCACGACCGGCGGCGCCGACCTGTTGCAGCCGTCCCTGCTGCTGATCGGGCTGGGCGTGGGGCTGCTGTCGTCGGTGATCCCGTACTCGCTGGAGCTCCACGCGCTGCGGAGCATGCCCAAGCACGTGTTCGGCATCCTGATGAGCCTCGAACCGGCGGTGGCGGCGATGGCGGGCGTGCTGGTGCTGGGCGAGGTCCTGCACGTGCAGCAGTGGGCGGCGATCGTGTGCGTCGTGGCCGCCAGCCTGGGCTCGACCCGGATGAGCGGGCGGTAGGTGCCGCCGCGCGCCCGCGGGGATGGGGATCTCTCGGGCGCGCGGCGGAGGGCTCGGCTTCAGGTGGGCGGGTCGCCGAGCCCGGTGAAGGTCAGCGGAGCGGGCTTCCGCGTGACCGGGCTTGTGAAGCTCCACGCAGATCAGTTCGTGAAAGCTTTCACAAACACGCTACCGCAAAACAGACAAACCTTCTAAATTCAGACGGTAAAGAATCGCGAGCGGCGTCAGTGCTCGGCCCAGATGCCCCGGACGTGGCCGATGTGCTCGGCCATGAGGTGGCCGACCGCCGCGCCGTCGCCGCTCTTGAGCGCGTCGAGCAGGGCCAGGTGCTCCCTGGCCGAGTCGGTCAGCGAGCCGCGCTCGGCGAGCTGGGACAGCCCGTAGAGCCTGGCCCGGTTGCGCAGGTCGCGCACCACCTCCACCAGGTGGACGTTGCCGGACAGGGCCAGCAGCTCCAGGTGGAAGCGCAGGTCGGCGTCGACGTAGGCGAGCAGGTCGCCCCGGTCGGCGGCCGAGACGATCTCCTCGGCGACCGGGCGCAGCCGTTCGAACTCCTCGGCGCGGGCGCTGTCGGCCAGCCGCGACACGGTGGGCACCTCGATCAGCTCGCGGATCTGGGTCAGCTCGTCGAGGTCGCGGTCGGACAGCTCGGTCACCCGGAAGCCCTTGTTCCGCACGGCCTCGACCAGGCCCTCCTTGGCCAGGTCGAGCATGGCCTCGCGGACCGGCGTGGCCGAGACGCCGAACTGCGCGGCGAGCACGGGCGCGGAGTAGACCACCCCGGGCCGCATCTCACCGGTGATCAGCGCGGCCCTCAGCGCGTGCGCCACCTGCTCGCGCAGGCTCTGCCGCTCCCCCACCATGGGCAGGTCGAGCCGGTCCTCGGCAGCCATCCGCCGTCCCTTCTACTTCCACGCCTCGTACGCGGCCGCGGCCACCACCAGGTCCTCCCACGCCATGCCCGTGCTCTTGAACACCCGCGGGCCGGGACCGGCCACCACCCTTCCGGCGATCAGCTCGGCGAGGTTCCCGGCGAGATGACCAGAGGTGATCGTACCGTGGCGGATCGGGATGATCACGTCGCCGGCTTCCTCCAGGGCGGCCGTCCTGGCCTCGACGACCAGGGTCGCGCGGGCGACGAGGTCGCCGTCGAGCTCGCGGACGCCGGGCTCGTGCGACCCGACCGCGACCACGGTGACGCCGTCGCGGGCGAGCTTACCGGGGAACAGCGGCTGCGCGGCCGTGGTGCAGCAGGCGACGAGGTCGGCGGCCCGGACCGCGTCCGCCACCGCCGGGGCGCCCGCGGCCAGGGCCTCGGCGGTCAGGCCCAGGTCGCGGCAGCGGCCGGCCAGGGCGGCGGCGCGGGCGGGGTCGCGGCCGACGACCGTGACGTGCTCGACGGGCCGTACCTCGCGCAGGGCCAGGACGTGGCCGTGCGCCTGCGGCCCGCTGCCGAACACCACCAGGCGCCGGGCGTCCGGCTCGGCCAGGTGCGCGACGGCCAGCGCGGAGACGGCGGGCGTGCGCAGGGACGTGAGCGCGATGCCGTCCAGGGCGGCCAGCGGCGCCAGGGTGTCGCCGTCGAGCAGCAGGTACGTCCCCTGGATGCGGGGCAGGCCGCGCCCGGGGTTGGCGGGCGTGACGGTGACGGCCTTGAGCCCGGCGTAACGTCCGGCGGCGGCGGGCATGAGCAGGAGCTGTCCGGCCGGCAGGTCCACGGCCGGACGCCGGGGCGTCAGCTCGGGGTCGAGCCCGGCGCGCAGGGCCTGTTCGAGGACGGCCACCGCGCGGCCGACCGGCACCAGCCGCTCCAGCACGTCCCCGTCGATGTAGGGCAGCTCGCTCATCGCAGCGTGAACCCCGTTCCGATCGGGTCGGCGGGATCGAGCTCGAAGACGTGCCTGCCGGTGCGGTAGGCCATGCCCTCGATCTCCGGCACGATCCCCTCGGGCGTCACCCCGGCCACGCGCGCCCGGAAGACGGATCCGACGATGCTCTCGTGGACCAGCGTGCCGCGCAGGCCCGCCTCGTGCAGCAGCGCCATCCTGGCGGCGGTGCCCGAGCCGCACGGCGACCGGTCCACCTCGCCGTCGGCGAAGACGGTGACGTTGCGCTGGCGGACGCTCCCGCCGACGCCCGGCGGCTCGCCGTTCGGCAGTTCGCCGTCCGGCAGTTCGCCGTTCGCCAGGTGGTCGTTCGCCAGGTCGTCGTTCGCCAGGTCGTCGTTCGCCAGGTCGCCGTTCGCCAGGTCGTCGTTCGGCAGGTCGTCCGGCAGTTCGTCGTAGAAGATCACGCCGTAGACGCCGGAGAGCCGGTCGTCGCGCGGGTGGCGGGTGGCGGGGTGGCCGGCCAGGGCGGCCTTGATGCGGCGGGCGTGCCCGACGAGGTCGGTCAGGTGGCGGGGCTCGACGGACAGGCCCAGCGACCCAGCCGAAATAGACGCATAAATCGCCCCGCCGTACGAAATATCAACCTTGGTCCCGGCGGCACCCACGTCGCGCGCCATCACGTACGACGGGACGCTCACGAACGTCACCCCCTCCACCCGCCCGCCCGAGCACCGCACCCGGGCCCTGACCCGCCCCGACGGCACGTCCACCACCACGTCGGTCTCCCCGTCGGGATCGGCCTCGACCAGCCCCTCGTGCACCGCGTAGGCCCCGAGGGCGATCGTGCCGTGCCCGCAGGCGGTGGAGAAGCCGTCCTTGTGCCAGAACAGCACGCCGAGGTGCGCCCCGGCGTCGTCGGGCGGGACCAGGAAGCAGCCGTACATGTCGGCGTGCCCGCGCGGCTCGTGGCACAGCAGCCGCCTGACGTGGTCGGCGTGGCCGGGCGCGTTCTCCCGCCGGGTGAGCACGTCGGCCCCGGGGATCTCGGGCACGCCGCCGGTGACGATCCGGAACGGCTCCCCGCCCGTGTGGTAGTCGACAGTAGTGATCACAGTTTGGAACCCCTCCGGGACCGGGTCGAGGAAGCCGCCAGGAGTAACATGTCACATTGCGGCGCTGGGGAGAAGCCCCTGACGGGACCGTCCCCCCCGGCCCGTACCATCGTTGACGTGAAGGAATCCGCCGGCCGGCCCAACGTCCTCGTCCGCGCCCTGCTCTCGTTCTGGGCGCCGACCGCGCGCTCGATGCGCGGCTGGGCGCTGGCCTCCGTGGTGGCCAACGCGGGCATCGCGGTGACCGGCGCGGGGGTGCGGGTGACCGGTTCCGGGCTCGGCTGCCCGACCTGGCCGAGGTGCACTCCCGACAGCTTCGTGCCGATCGCCCATCCCGAGATGTCGATGCTCACGATGCTCATCGAGTTCGGCAACCGGCTGCTGACGTTCCTGGTGCTCGCGGTGGGCGCGGCGTGCGTGCTCGCGGCGCTGCGCCTGGCCCCGCGCAGGCGGGTGCTGGTGCGCCTGGCGCTGCTGCAGCCCGCGGGCGTGCTGGCCCAGGCCCTGTGGGGCGGGCTGGTGGTCAGGAGCGCGCTCAGCCCGTTCACGGTCGGCATGCACTTCCTGATCTCCATGGCCCTGATCGCCGCCTGCTGGATGCTCTACGCCCGCGCCGGCGAGGGCGACGGCCCGGCCGCCGGGGTCGCCCACCGCGACGTCCGGCGGCTCGGCTACGCGCTGCTCGCGGCCACGGCCGTGCTGCTGGTGGCGGGCGTGGTGGTCAGCGGCACGGGCCCGCACTCGGGCGACGTCATCGCCTCCCGGTTCGGCTTCGACATCGAGACCGTGGCCCGGCTGCACGCCGACATCGTCTACGTCGTCGTCGGCCTGACGTTCGCGCTGCTGTTCGCGCTGCGCGTGACCGGCGCGCCGCGGGCGGCCAGGCGGGCCGTGCTCGGGCTGTTCGTGGTGGAGCTGGGCCAGGGCGTGATCGGGTACACCCAGTACTTCCTGGCCGTGCCGGCCGCGCTGGTGCTGCTGCACGTGCTCGGCGCCTCGCTGGTGTGGATCGCGGCGCTGCGGGCGGTCACCTCGCTGCGCACCCGAGGCCCGCTGGAGGCCCCGGCCGCCGCCGCTCCCACGGAAGCGCCCGCCACGGTCTGACCTCTTGTGCGAGGGTATGGGGTGTGCTGCGACTTCCCACGATCTCGCGCAGGCTGCTGCGCCGCACGTACCAGGGGCTGGTGCTGGTCAGCGTGCTCGCGCTGGCGCCCATGACCTGGGCCTGGCTCGACAGCTCGCCGCACCGCGTGGTGGCCGACACGGGCGGCTGGCTGGGCCGGGTGCCGCCCGCCCAGGCCGCGCTGGTGCTCGGCGCGGGCCTGTGGGGCACGCAGCCCACGCCCATGCTGGCCCGCCGGCTCGACGTCGCCGCCGAGCTCTACCGGGCGGGCAAGGTACGGGCGCTGCTGCTGTCGGGCGACAACAGCCGCAAGGAGTACGACGAGCCCACCGCCATGCGCGACTACCTGGTACGCCGGGGCGTGCCGGCGGGCGTGATCGTGCTCGACTACGCCGGGTTCGACACCTGGGACTCCTGCTTACGGGCCCGTGAGGTGTTCGGCGCCGACCGCGTCACCGTCGTCACCCAGCTCTTCCACCTGCCGCGGGCCGTGGCGCTGTGCCGGACGGCCGGGCTGGAGACGTTCGGCGTGGGCGACGACTCCACCCGCCGGTGGGCGGCCACCACGTACGTCTACGCCACCCGCGAACTGCTGGCCACGGGCAAGGCCGTCGTGGACGCGCTGCTGCTGCACTCCGACCCGGTCTACCCCGGGCCGCGCGAGGTCTCGCTGACCCGGATCCTGGCTCAGCGGGGCGCGCCGGGCGCGTAGCCGGGCGGCGGGGTGCCCCTGGCCACGCGGCGGGCGTGCACGGGCGGCACCGGGAAGTCGGCGCGGGCGGTGCTCATGCACTCCAGCAGGGCGCGCTGCTCCTCGTGGAAGGCCTGCTCGTCGACGATGTGGCGGGCCGCCCGCTCGTGCAGCAGGCCCAGCTCGGTGGCGGCGAGCTGGTAGTCGCGCATCGCGCGCACGCCCTTCTTGCCGCCGTAGGCCCTGGCCCACTGCCTGGCCTGGCGGCGCCTGGCGAACGTGGACAGCATGTAGATGTCGGCGACCCCGACCAGCTTGGTCGGCTCGTACGGCGGCAGGTAGGTCTGGATGAGCGCGACGATGCGCCGCCGGTCCCTGAACACCACGCCGATCAGCACGACGAGCACCACCAGCAGCGCCAGGTAGGCCACCACGAGCCCGGGGAAGCCGCCGTAGGAGGCCAGGCCGTTCCACAGGCCGTGCAGGATCATCGCCCCCGACCAGCCGGCCAGCACCAGGAAGACCCGCTCGGGCCCCTCGCGCTGGGCCGCGTACGCGACGGCCACCCCGATCATCGAGCTGAACAGCGGATGGGCGAACGGCGACAGGATGCCGCGCAGCACCACGGTGACCGCCAGGCTGCTGACGCCGTTGCCGTTGAGCGCCGACAGGTAGTAGCTGACGTTCTCGCTCATGGCGAAGCCGAGGCCGACCATGCTGGCGTAGATGATGCCGTCGGTGGGCCCGTCGAGCTCGGCCCTGCGGAACTTGAGCAGGCCGAGCAGCACCAGCCCCTTCATCGTCTCCTCGACCACCGGCGCGCCGAAGGTGGCCGCCAGGTTGCGGGCGCTGGTCGGCGAGAGCTTGGCGGTGTCGATGAAGTAGTGGAGGTTGAGCGAGTTGATCGCGCCGGCGACCAGTACGGCGATGCCCGCGCCCCAGGCGAAGGCGAAGATCAGGTTGCTGCGCGGCTCGGGCTCCATGCGGTCGAGCGCCAGCACGGCGGCCAGCAACAGCGGCACCGGCGCCAGGGCGAGCACGAGCGCGATGAAGAACTGCACCGGCTCGCCGTTGATCACGTCGAAGGAGAACGAGACCAGGGCGCAGATGCCGGTGAGGACCAGCCCGGTGATCAACGCGAACGACGGGCGGTCCCTCAACACCCAGCGTGGATCACGGGTCGCCATACCGTGACTTTAACGGATCGAAGGGCCGGTGCCCGTGTGGGCCGCCCGCGCGGGACAGGCACTCCTCACCCTCCGGACATGCGCTCCGGCGGCGTCGGCGGTCACGGGGATCAGGCCAGCAGCGGGTCGATCGCGACGGCGAGGAAGAGCAGCGCGAGGTAGGCGTTGGACCAGTGGAAGAACCGCATCGGACGCAGGTCGACGCCGCTCCTGCCGGCGTTGAGCCGGGCCAGCAGGCGGTGGACCTCCCACAGGCAGACCACGCCGAGCACGGTCGCGACGACCGGGTAGAACAGCGTGGTATGGGCCACCGGCCACAGCGCCAGCGAGCACAGCACGGTCGCCCAGGTGTAGGCCACGGACTCCAGGACGACCCGCCGCTCGGTGGCCACCACCGGCAACATCGGCACGTTGGCCGCCGCGTAGTCCTCCTTGTAGCGCATGGCGAGGGTCCAGGTGTGGGGCGGCGTCCAGAAGAACACCACGCCGAACAGCACCAGGGGCGCCCAGTCGAGCCGCTCGGTGATGCCCGCCCAGCCGATCATGACCGGCATGCAGCCCGCGATGCCGCCCCAGACGATGTTCTGGGCGGTGCGGCGCTTGAGCAGCATCGAGTAGACGACGACGTAGAACAGGATCGCGCCGGTGGACAGCAGGGCGGCCAGCCAATTGGCGGTGACCCACATGCCCACGGCGGACAAGATCCCGAGGACGATCCCGAAAACCAGCGCGCCGCGCGGCGACACCTGATGCCTGGCCAGCGGCCGGCGGCGGGTGCGCCGCATCTTCTGGTCGATGTCGCGGTCGACGTAGCAGTTGAGCGCGTTGGCGCTGCCCGCCGACAGGGTGCCGAACACCATGACGGCGACCGACTTCCACAGCGGCGGCAGGCCGCCGGCCGCGAGGAACATCACCGGGAGGGTCGTGATCAGCAGCAGCTCGATGATCCGCGGCTTGGTGAGCGCGACGTAGGCCTTCACGATCATGCCGAACGTGCGCGGCGCCCCGGGCTCGGTCGAGGGGGCCGTGGCCTGCCTGTTGGTCAGCACCGTCAAGGCGCTTCCAGCCTGTGCGGAGTCAACGCGTAACCTCTGATTAGAGCGGATCGATGAGTGGCGCCGTGACGCCTCTGCGAACAAACAAACTGTAGTCGCAGGGTCGGACGGTCCGGCCAATGGGGGGCTTGAGCCATTCGTGGACACGCGAGGGTGGAAGGGGAATCGATCGCCAGCTCCACTCGGTTAGGGTCCCGTGTGGGCGGGATAGCCAACAGGTACTGCCAAATGACAACTAGATTCCGGAGATCGAGCACTTGAGCACCGAACTCGTGCCAGCCCTTGAATGGACCGACCTCGACAAGAAGGCCGTCGACGTCGTCCGGGCCCTGGCGATGGACGCAGTGGAGAAGGCGGGCTCGGGTCACCCCGGCACCGCCATGAGCCTGGCCCCCGCCGCATACCTGCTGTTCCAGCGCGTGATGCGCCACGACCCGAGCGACCCCAACTGGGCGGGCCGCGACCGGTTCGTGCTGTCGTGCGGCCACACCAGCCTGACGCTCTACATCCAGCTCTACCTCTCTGGCTACGGCCTCACGCTCGACGACCTGCGGCGGCTGCGCCAGTGGGACAGCCTGACGCCGGGTCACCCCGAGCACGGGCACACCGCCGGCGTCGAGACCACCACCGGCCCGCTCGGCCAGGGCCTGGGCAACGCGGTCGGCATGGCGATGGCGGCCCGCCGCGAGCGCGGCCTGTTCGATCCCGACGCCGAGCGCGGCTCCTCGCCGCTCGACCACCACATCTGGTGCATCGTCAGCGACGGCGACATCGAGGAGGGCATCAGCCACGAGGCCAGCGCCCTGGCCGGCCACCAGAAGCTGGGCAACCTCGTCGTCCTGTACGACGACAACCACATCTCCATCGAGGACGACACCCTCATCGCCAAGTCCGAGGACGTCGTCAAGCGCTACGAGGCCTACGGCTGGCACACCGAGAGCGTCGACTGGACCGCCGGCGGCGAGTACGAGGAGGACGTCCAGGCGCTCTACGAGGCGCTTGAGGCGGCCAAGGCCGAGACCGACCGGCCCTCCTTCATCCGGCTGCGCACGATCATCGGCTGGCCGGCGCCGAACAAGAAGAACACCGGCAAGATCCATGGCGCGGCCCTGGGCGAGGCGGAGATCGCCGCGACCAAGGAGATCCTGGGCATGGACCCGGCCAAGAGCTTCGACGTGCCGGCCGAGGTGCTCCAGCACGCCCGCGAGGTGGTCGCCCGCGGCCGTAACGACCGCGCCGAGTGGGACAAGGGTTACGCCGAATGGCGCCTGGCCAACCCCGAGCGGGCCAAGGAGTTCGACCGCATCTCCCACCGCGAGCTGCCCGCCGGCTGGGCCACGGCCCTGCCCGAGTTCGAGACCGGCTCCTCGATGGCCACCCGCAAGGCCAGCGGCGAGGTGCTGGGCGCGCTGGCGCCGGTGCTGCCCGAGCTGTGGGGCGGCTCGGCCGACCTGGCCGAGTCGAACCTGACCACGATGAAGGGCGAGCCGTCCTTCATCCCCGAGGAGTACCAGACCAAGGACTTCCCCGGTAACCGCTACGGCCGCACGCTGCACTTCGGCATCCGCGAGCACGCCATGGGCGCGATCCTCAACGGCATCGCCCTGCACGGCGGCACCCGCCCGTACGGCGGCACGTTCCTGGTCTTCTCCGACTACATGCGCCCGTCGGTGCGCCTGGCCGCGCTGATGAAGCTGCCGGTCACCTACGTGTGGACGCACGACTCCATCGGCCTCGGCGAGGACGGCCCCACCCACCAGCCGATCGAGCACCTGTGGGCGCTGCGCGCGATCCCCGGCCTCGACGTCGTCCGCCCGGCCGACGCCAACGAGACCGCGTACGCGTGGAAGACGATCCTGGAGCACACCGACCGTCCCGCCGCCCTGGCTCTGACCAGGCAGAACGTGCCGGTCTACGAGGGCACGAGCGCCGACGGCGTGGCCCGTGGCGGCTACGTGCTGCGTGACGCCTCCGACGGCCAGCCGCACGTGATCCTCATCGCCACCGGCAGCGAGGTCGAGGTCGCCGTGCAGGGCCGCGAGCTGCTGGAGGCGCAGGGCATCTCCACACGCGTGGTGTCGATGCCGTGTGTCGAGTGGTTCAACGGGCAGGACTCCGCTTACCGGCAGACCGTCCTGCCGAGCGCGATCAGGGCTCGGGTCGCGGTCGAGGCCGGCGTCGCGCTCGGCTGGCACCAGTTCGTCGGCGAGTGCGGCGAAGTGGTCAGCCTGGAGCACTTCGGCGCCTCGGCGCCGTACAGGACGCTGTACGAGCAGTTCGGGCTCACGGCCGAGCGCGTGGCGGCGGCGGCCAAGGCGAGCCTCGCCAAGCTGGGTCAGGACAAGGGCGAGACGACGGGAAACTGAGAAGAAGATGAGCGACAACCTCAACAAGCTGTCCGGCCAGGGCGTTTCCATCTGGCTCGACGACATCAGCCGCGAGCGGCTGCGCACGGGCAACCTCGACCAGCTGATCCGCGAGAAGAACGTCGTCGGCGTCACCTCCAACCCGACGATCTTCGCCGGCGCGCTCAGCAAGGGTGACGCCTACAACGCCCAGCTCCACGACCTGGCCGTACGCGGCGTCACCGTGGAGGAGGCCGTGCGCGCGATCACCACGTACGACATCCGCTGGGCCGCCGACGTGCTGCGCCCGGTCTACGACGCCACCGGCGGCGTGGACGGCCGCGTCTCGCTGGAGGTCGACCCGCGTCTGGCCCGCGAGAGCGAGAAGACCGTGGCCGAGGCCAGGGCGCTGTGGTGGATGGTCGACCGGCCCAACCTGTTCATCAAGATCCCGGCCACCCTTGAGGGCCTGCCCGCGATCACGCAGGCGCTCTCGGAGGGCATCAGCGTCAACGTCACGCTGATCTTCTCCCTGGAGCGCTACCGCGCGGTCATGGACGCGTGGCTGGCCGGCCTGGAGGCCGCGCAGGCCAAGGGTCTCGACCTGGCCACGATCGAGTCGGTGGCCTCGTTCTTCGTCAGCCGTGTCGACACCGAGATCGACAAGCGGCTCGACAGGCTCGGCAAGCCGGAGCTGAAGGGCAAGGCGGGCATCGCCAACGCGCGCCTGGCCTACGCCGCCTACGAGGAGGTCGTCAGCTCCGAGCGCTGGCAGCGCCTGCGCGCCGCGGGCGCCCGTCCGCAGCGCCCCCTGTGGGCCTCGACCGGGGTGAAGAACCCCGACTACTCCGACACCATGTACGTCGACCAGCTCGTCGCCCCCGGCACCGTCAACACGATGCCGGAGAAGACCCTCGACTCCACGGCCGACCACGCCCAGGTCACCGGCGACACCGTGCGCCCCTTCTACGAGCAGGCCTGGAACACCATGGCCGCACTCAAGGACGCCGGCATCGACTACGACGACGTGGTGCGCGTCCTGGAGGAGGAGGGCGTCGAGAAGTTCGAGGCGTCCTGGAACGAGCTGCTCGAAAGCGTCACCAAGAATCTGGTGCCATGATCGAGGTGTCCTACCGCGAGGAGGGGGTGGCCGCGGCCGCCGCCTCCGTCGCGGGGCGCCTCGTCGCCGACGGCGTGCCCGCGCGGCTGGCCGGCGGCGACCCCACGCTGTGGGGTGAGGACGCCGAGGTGGTGGCGGCGGTCCGGCTCGGCTGGCTGACGCTGCCCCGCACCTCCCGCGAGCTCCTTCCCGAGCTGGGCAAGCTCGTGGAGCGGGCACGCGCCGAGGGCCTGACGAACGTGGTGCTGGTCGGCATGGGCGGCTCGTCGCTGGCTCCCGAGGTGATCTGCCAGACCGCCGACGTGCCGCTGACCGTGCTCGACACGACCGACCCCGCGCAGGTCCGGCGGGCCCTGAGCGACCTGCTGGAGTCCACGGTCGTGGTGGTGGCCAGCAAGAGCGGCTCGACCGTCGAGACCGACTGCCACCTGCGCATCTACGAACAGATCTTCACCGAGGCGGGCATCGCGCCCGCCGACCGGATCGTGGTCGTCACCGACCACGGCTCGCCGCTGGAGCAGCGGGCCATCGACGGCGGCTACCACCTGGTGCTGGCCGTTCCCGACGTGGGGGGCCGTTACTCGGCGCTGTCGGCGTTCGGGCTGGTGCCCAGCGCGCTGGCCGGCGCCGACGTCGAGCGGCTGCTGGACGACGCCGAAGAGGTGCTGCCGCTGCTGTCCCAGGACGTCGGCAACCCCGGCCTCGACCTGGGCGCGGCGCTCGGCGGCGCGGCGCTGGCCGGACGCGACAAGCTCGTGCTGGAGGACCAGCTCTCCGGCATCAACGGGCTGCCCGACTGGATCGAGCAGCTCGTCGCCGAGTCCACCGGCAAGCAGGGCAGGGGCATCCTGCCGATCGTCAACGCCGACCCCAACCACACCGGCGACGAGCTGATCGTCGCGATCGAGTCCGACGACGGCGCCGTACGCGTCGACGGGCCGCTCGGCGGCCAGTTCCTGGTCTGGGAGTACGCGACCGCCGTGGCCGGGCTGCTGCTGGAGATCGACCCCTTCGACCAGCCGAACGTGGCCGAGTCCAAGGAGAACACCGCGGCCCTGCTGGCCCTGCCCGACCTGCCGCTCGGCGCGCCCACGCTGGTCGACGGGCCCGTCGAGGTCTACGGCGCGGTCCGCTCGCACGACCTGCCCGGCGTGCTGGCCGAGCTGCTGAAGGCCATCCCGCACGGCGGCTACCTGGCCGTGATGGCCTACCTCGACCGGCTGGCCGCCTTCGACGCGCCCGTGCCCGAGGGCGCCGACTTCGAGCAGATGACCGACGCGTGGATGATGGCCGACGCCGCCACGCTGCGCGCGCTGCTCGCCATCCGCACCAACCGGCCGGTGACGTTCGGATGGGGGCCGCGTTTCCTGCACTCGACCGGCCAATACCACAAGGGCGGGCCGCAGAACGGCGTGTTCCTGCAGATCACGGGGGCGGTGACCGAGGACGTCGCGGTCCCGGGGCGGCCGTACACGCTGGGGCGGCTGCAGCTCGCGCAGGCGCTGGGCGACCTGGCCGCGCTGGAGACCCGCGGACGGCCCGCCGTACGCCTGCACTTGACGGACCGCGCGACGGGTGTCGCGCATTTGCTCGCAGCCGCACAGGAGGTTTGAGATGACTGAGCAGGCATCTCCTGAGGAAGAGGTCGTCGCGGTGGCGGCGGCCGTGGCGAACACCGCCACGACATTGGAGGTCGCGGAGGCCAACCCGTTGCGCGACCCACGTGACAAGCGGCTGCCGCGGGTGGCGGGGCCGTGCGTGCTGGTGCTGTTCGGCGTGACGGGCGACCTGGCCAAGCGCAAGCTGTTGCCGGCCATTTACGACCTGGGCAACCGCGGCCTGTTGCCGCCCGGTTTCTCGCTGGTCGGTTTCGCCAGGCGCGACTGGAAGGACCAGGACTTCGCCCAGTTGACGCACGACGCCGTCAAGGCGCACGCGCGTACGCCGTTCCGCGAGGAGGTCTGGAAGCAGATCCTCGAAGGCATCCATTTCGTGCCCGGCGAGTTCTCCGACGACGGGGCCTTCGACGCGCTGGCGATGGCGTTGGCCGAGATCGACCAGACCCGCGGCACGGGCGGCAACTACGCTTTCTACCTGTCGGTGCCGCCGAAGTTCTTCCCCGTGGTGGTCGAGCAGCTCAAGCGCACCGGGCTGTCCGACGCGCCCGAGGGGTCGTGGCGGCGGGTGGTCATCGAGAAGCCGTTCGGCCACGACCTGAAGTCGGCCCACGAGCTGAACGAGATCACCAACTCGGCGTTCCCGGAGAGCTCGATCTTCCGGATCGACCACTACCTGGGCAAGGAGACGGTCCAGAACATCCTGGCGCTGCGCTTCGCCAACAACCTCTACGAGCCCATCTGGAACCGCAGCTTCGTCGACCACGTGCAGATCACCATGGCCGAGGACATCGGCATCGGCGGGCGCGCGGGCTACTACGACGGCATCGGCGCGGCCCGCGACGTGATCCAGAACCACCTGCTCCAGCTCCTCGCGCTGGTCGCCATGGAGGACCCGACCTCCTTCGACGCCTCGGCGCTGCGCCGGGAGAAGGAGAAGGTGCTCAAGGCCGTGCGGCTGCCGTCCAACCTGGGGCTCAACACCGCCCGCGGCCAGTACGCGGCCGGGTGGCAGGGCGGCGAGAAGGTCGTCGGCTACCTCCAGGAGGAGGGCATCCCCGCCGAGTCGATCACCGAGACGTACGCGGCGATCAAGCTGGAGATCGCCAACCGGCGGTGGGCCGGGGTGCCGTTCTACCTGCGTACCGGCAAGCGGCTGGGCCGCCGGGTCACCGAGGTGGCCGTGGTGTTCCAGCGGGCGCCGCACCTGCCCTTCAGCAAGACCGACACCGAGATCCTGGGCCAGAACGCCCTGGTCGTCCGCGTGCAGCCGGACGAGGGCATCACCGTGCGGTTCGGGTCGAAGGTCCCGGGCACCGCCATGGAGGTGCGCGACGTGTCCATGGACTTCGCCTACGGCGAGTCGTTCCTGGAGTCCTCGCCCGAGGCCTACGAGCGGCTGCTGCTCGACGTCATGATCGGCGACCCGCCGCTCTTCCCGCACCAGCGCGAGGTCGAGCTGTCCTGGACGATCCTCGACCCGATCGAGGACTTCTGGGCCACGCAGGGACAGCCCGAGGCGTACGAGTCGGGCTCGTGGGGCCCGGAGTCGGCCGACGCGATGATGGCGCGCGACGGCCGCGTGTGGAGGAGACTCTAGTGACGACTTTCATGCTGTCGGACACGACGGCCGGCAAGATCTCGGCGCAGCTCATGCTGCTGCGCCACCAGATGGGCGCGCCCGCCATCGGCATGGTGCTGACCCTCGTGGTGGTCTCCGAGGAGCGCCACCAGTACGACGCGCTGCGTGCCGCCACCGAGGCGGCCCGCGAGCACCCCTCGCGCGTCATCGTGGTGATCAAGCGTGAGGAGGCCGAGCCCAACCGGCTCGACGCCGAGCTGCGCATCGGCGAGAACACCCCCGGCGAGGTCGTGGTGCTGCGCCTGTACGGCGAGCTGACCCAGCACGCCGACTCCGTGGTCAGCCCGCTGCTGCTGCCCGACACGCCCGTGGTGGCCTGGTGGCCGGGCGCGGCCCCCGACGTGCCGTCCAAGGACTCGATCGGCGCCCTGGCCCAGCGGCGCATCACCGACGCCAAGGGCTTCGAGGACGGCGGCGCCAAGTCGCTGGTGACCCGGGCCAAGGGCTACGCCCCCGGCGACACCGACCTGTCGTGGGCCCGGCTGACGCCGTGGCGCAGCCTGCTGGCCGCCGCGTTCGACCAGCCGGTCGGCAAGGTGCGCAAGGGCGTGGTGGAGGCCAGCCCCGGGCACCCGAGCGCGCCGCTGCTGGCGGCCTGGCTGTCGGAGCGGCTGGGCGCGCCGGTCAAGGTGGCCGACTCCGCCGGTCCCGGTCTGACCGCCGTACGGCTGCAGGTGAGCGACGGCGAGCTGACGGTCATGCGCTCCGACGCCCGGCTGGCCACGCTGTCGCGTCCCGGCCAGCCCGACCGGAACGTGGCCCTGGCCAGGCGGCACACCTCCGAGCTGATGGCCGAGGAGCTGCGGCGGCTGGACAGCGACGAGGTCTACGAGGCCGCCGTCAAGCGCTTCGCCCGTACGTACAAGGGCTGACCCCCTCCACTCCAGAAAGAAGTGTCGTGAGCGTTCCCAACGTTGTCGTGCACCGCGACGCCGACGTCCTGGCCAAGGCCGTGGCGGCGCGCATCATCACGCGCCTGGTCGACGTGCAGTCGGCCAAGGGGTCGGCCTCGATCGTGCTGACCGGTGGCACGGTCGGCATCGCCACGCTGGCCGCCATCGCCGCCACGCCCGCCCGCGACGCCGTCGACTGGCGGCGCCTGGACGTCTGGTGGGGCGACGAACGTTTCGTGCCCGCCGGCGACAAGGAGCGCAACGAGACCGGCGCCCGCCAGGCGCTGCTCGACCACGTGGACGTCGATCCCGCCCGGGTGCACGTCATGCGCGGCCCCGACGCGGGCCTGACGGCCGAGGAGTCGGCCGAGGCGTACGCCGCCGAGCTGCGCGCCGCGGCCCGCCCCGAGGACCACGGCCCGGTGCCGGCCTTCGACGTCATGCTCCTCGGCATGGGCCCCGACGCGCACGTGGCCTCGCTGTTCCCCGGCATGCCCGCCCTGTACGACACCCGCCCGGTCGTCTCCGTGCACGGCTCCCCCAAGCCGCCCCCCACCCGCATCTCCCTGACCCTGCCCGCCATCCAGGCGGCGCGCGAGGTGTGGGTGGTGGCGGCCGGCGAGGAGAAGTCGGGCGCGGTACGCCTGGCCCTGTCGGACTCGGGCCCCGTCCAGGTGCCGGCCGCCGGCGCGCGCGGCCGGGCCGGCACCCTGTTCCTGCTGGACCGCGCGGCCGCCGGCAAGATCCCGCCGGAGCTGGGCCGCCTGGCCTCCCCCTGAGGTCAGACGCCCGCGGTCAGGGTGTCGATCTCCTTGAGGAACGTCTGCTTGCGGTCGGCCGCCAGGTAGGAGGCGTTGACGGCGTTGCGGGCGAGTTGCGCCAGCTCGGGGGCGCCCAGCCCGAGCACGTGGGCGGCGGCCCGGTACTCGCCGGCCAGGGTGGTGGCGAACATGGGCGGGTCGTCGCTGTTGAGGGTGACGTACAGGCCCTCCTCCAGCATCCGGGGCAGCGGGTGGGCGGCGAGGTCGGGCACCTGGCCGGTGCAGACGTTGGAGGTGGGGCAGACGTCCAGGGGGAGCTGGGTGTCGCGCAGGTGGGCGACCAGGCGGGGGTCGGACAGGCAGTTGATGCCGTGGCCGATGCGCTCGGCGCCGTAACCCTCGATGACCTCCCACATCGTCTCGGGCCCGCTCATCTCGCCGCCGTGCGGGACGCTGTGCAGGCCCGCGGCGCGTGCGGCGGAGAAGGCGTCGCGGTAGGCGTCGCGGTACTTGGGGCGCTCCTGTTCGATGCCTCCGATGCCGAAACCTACCAATGCGGCGGGAGGTTCGCGCAGGGCGTGATCGACGGTGATCCGGGCGGCCTCCTCGCCGTACTCGCCGGGGATGTCGAAGATGTAGGCCATCTCCACGCCGTGGTCGGTCAGGGAACGGCGGGCGGCCAGGTCGAGGGCCTCGGTCACCTCGCGCATGGGCATGCCGACCACGTGGTGGGCGTACGGGGTGACCTGCAGCTCGGCGTACCGGCCGCCCTGCGCTGCGAGGTCCCCGGCCAGGCCCAGGACGAGGGTGGCGACGTCCTCGGGCTCGCGGACGAGGCTGTTGACGGCCTTGTACACGCGGGCGAAGTGGGGGAAGTCGAGGAAGGTGTAGAAGCGGCGCAGCTCCTCCTCGGAGGTCGGGACCTCGCTTCCGGGGTGGCGCCGGGACAGCTCCAGCACGGTGGCGACCGAGGCCGAGCCGACCAGGTGTACGTGCAGCTCCACCTTGGGAAGCGCGTCGATGAAGGCGTCGATGGTCATGGCGAAGACCATAAGCCCGAGATTTCGCCATAAAACAGGGAAAGAGCCGAAATTTCACGTGAAGATGTAAGGATTCGGGCTCCGGGGTATGCTCGTGGCCCGTGAGGGACCCTGAGGCCTACGACCGCGGCTTCGCGCGGCTCACTTCGCACACCGTCGAACCGCTGCTCGCCGCCCTGGCCCGAGGCCCGGGGCAGCGTCCGGAGCGGGTGCTCGACCTGGGGTGCGGCACCGGCGTGGTCACGGCCGCCGCGCTCGCTACCGGCGCCGAGGTCACTGCCGTGGACACCGACCCCGCCATGCTGGAGCTGGTCGCCCGCCGCCACCCCGGCGCCACGGTCGGCCGGGCCACCCTGCCCGCCCTGCCGTTCGAGGACGCCTCCTTCGACGCCGTGGCGGGCAACTTCGTCGTCAACCACGTCGCCGACACCCCGGCGACGCTCGCCGAGCTGCACCGCGTGCTGCGTCCCGGCGGCGCCGTCGCGCTGACCTGGTGGAAGTCCGACGAGATGACGGCCACGAACGTCTTCGCCGAGGCCCTGGCCGCGGCCGGAGTCCCGTACGAACCTCCGGCCCGTCCCTTCGACGCCGTGGACCGGCCGGAACGGTTCGCCGGGCTGCTGGCGCAGGCGGGCTTCACGGAGGTGGGCGTGCGCACGCTGCGCTGGCGGCACCAGGTGGACGTCGCCGCCTGGTGGACCGGCATCGTGCGGGCGGGCGGCCCGCGCTTCGAGACGATCGCCCGGCAGCCGCCGGAGACCGCCGCCCGCGTCAGGGCCTGCTACGACCGCCTGGCCGCCCCGTACGCCGCCACGGGTTTCCCCGTCTGCGCCCGCCTAGCCCGCGGCCTGCGCTGACCAGGCCAGCACCAGCGGCGTCAGCACGCCGTCGACCGACCCGGCCACGAACTGCTCGTCGAAGGGCGGCCCCGTGAAGATCATGCGATGCCAGACCAGGGCCTCGGCGACCTCGAACAGCCGCGCGGCGTCGACGTCCGCGCCCAGTTCGCCGCGCCCTCGGGCCCGCTCGACGAGCGCGCGCACGTCGCCGAGGTTCGTGACCCGCATGTGGGCGCGCAGCGTGCGGGCCAGCTCCTGGTTGGACACCAGCGTCGAGGACAGCCCGATGACCAGCGTGTGCTTGCGCTCCACCGTCTCGCACAGGCCACGGAAGATCGAGACCAGGTCGCCGCGGAGCGAGCCGGTGTCCTCCCCCGGCGGCGCGTCCATGTCGAACCGCCGGCAGATGACGTCGACCACCAGCTCGGGCTTGCCCGCCCAGCGCCGGTAGATGGTGGCCTTGCTGGCCCTGGCCCGCTTGGCGATCTGGTCGACCGACATGCGGTCGTAGCCGACCTCGGACAGCAGCTCCATCGTGGCGTCGAGGATGGCCCGGGCGCGGTCAGGGTCGAGTGGAGCCACGATCACGTCCTTCAGCGATAGGCGATCTCCTCGAATCGTACGCCCGTAAGCTCCGTGGACACCTCCCACAGCCGCCGGGCGACCTCCTCGGACCTGGCCGTCTCCGAGGGCGTGAGCAGCTTCGTCCGCGGGCCGACGAACTCGCCGCCGGTGATGGCCGGGGAGGTGGCGGCGTACAGGGAGGGGGTGGCGCCGGCCTCGGCCGACTGCAGGAACAGGCCCAGGAGGGGCTGTAGGGGCCCCACCTTGAAGATGCTGGTCGCGGTGGCACCGGGGTGGGTGGCCACGCTGGTCAGGGCCGTGCCGGCGGTCCTGGCGCGGCGCTGGAGCTCCAGGGTGAAGAGCAGGTTGGCGAGCTTGGACCGCGCGTACGCGCTCATCCGGCCGTAGCCGCGTTCCAGGCCGAGGTCGTCGAGGTCGAGCCGGCCCATGGAGTGCGCGGCGCTGGAGACCGTGACCACGCGGGCGTCCGGACCGGCCAGGAGCCGCGGCAGGAGCAGCCCGGTGAGCGCGAAGTGGCCGAGGTGGTTGGTGCCGAACTGCATCTCCCAGCCGTCCTTGGTCACCTGGCGGGGGATCATGCCGATGCCCGCGTTGTTGACCAGCAGGTCCACCTTGTCCACCGTGGCGGCGAAGCGCCGGATCGAGGACTGGTCGGCCAGGTCGAGGCCGCCGTACGCGACGTCGGCCTCCGGAACGGCCCGCCGGATCTCCGCCACGGCGGCCTCGCCCTTGTCCGCCGAGCGGGTGGCCACGATGACACGGGCTCCGTGCCGGGCCAGCTCGCGGGCGGTGGGCAGGCCGATGCCGCTGTTGGCGCCGGTCACGATGGCCGTTCTGCCGGTGAGGTTCGGGATGTCGGCTGGCGTCCAGGGGGTCATCGCCCCTCCTTTGGTGTACGGAACCGTTTCGTACACCTTACTATCCCAGTCGCTGCCGCGCGTGGCGCTCCTCGCGGCGGGTGACCTGGAGGCGCTGCCGGACCTCCTCCAGCTTCTTGCGGGCCTTGGCGAGCTTGCGTTCCAGCCGGGCGACCTTCTCGACGCGCTCGTCGTACTCGCGGGTGACCGACTCCAGCGCCTCGGTCCACTCGCGGTGGGCCGCCTCGGCCTCCTCCCGCTCGCGAGCCCTGGCCTCCTTCGCTTCCCTGGTCTCCTTCGCTTCCCTGGCCTCCCGGGCCTCGGTCTCCGCGCGGGCCCGCTCCTCGGCCGCCGCGTCCTTGCCGGACGGCTTGCGCCCGCGCGGCGCGGTCCGGGGCGCGGGCCGGGGGGCGGTGACGGGGGCGGGCGCGAAGCCGCTGTAGCTGAGCGGCTTGGCCAGCCGACCGGCCCGCACCTGGTCGGCGGCGCCGGCGTCCACGACGGCGGCGTCCAGCGTCTGGTCCACCTCCGAGGCGGCCGCCGCCGACAGGCCGCCGGCCTGCCTGGCCAGCCTGGCCACCTTGGCGGTGACCTCGCCGCGCCGCTGGGTCAGCTCGCCCAGCGCCTCGGCGTCCTGGGCCTGCCAGGCCGCGCGCAGCCGCTCCCCCACGCCGAGCAGTTCGGCCAGCTCACCGGGGTGCTCCCGGGCCAGCCGATTGACCGCCCAGGCCGAGACGGTGGGCTTGCGCAACTTCGCGATGTCGCGCGAGAGCCGTACGTCGCCCGCCTCCTTGGCCGCGCGCACCTCGGCCGCGCGGGCGGCGGTGAACTCCGCCGGCGGGACTGCGTAGAGGCGGCCGGCCACCTCGTCAAGATCCACACAGGACAAATACCCCACACGCCGGGGTTTGTAGCGCATAGTGGAGACAGCCCCAGTCGAACGGAGGCCCCCGGTGTTCGAGCGCTTCACCGACCGTGCGCGCAGGGTCGTCGTCCTCGCCCAGGAGGAGGCGCGGCTGATGAGCCACAACTACATCGGCACGGAACACATCCTGCTGGGCCTCATCCGCGAGGGCGAGGGGCTGGCCGCGCTGGTGCTCGACGGCTGCGGCGTGGAGCTGGAGAACGTACGGACCTTCGTGGAGCGCGAGGTGGGCCGCGGCGCCAGCTCGCCGAGCGGGCACATCCCCTTCACCCCGCGCGCCAAGAAGGTGCTGGAGTTGTCCCTGCGCGAGGCGCTGCAACTGCGCCACAACTACATCGGCACCGAGCACATCCTGCTCGGGCTGATCAGGGAGGGCGAGGGGCTGGCCGCCCAGGCCCTGGTGGACACCGGCGCCGACCTGGCCGACCTCCGGCAGCGCCTGATCGACCGCGTGGGCCGCGGCACCAGGGAACGCCCGACCGAGGTGTACTTCGGCGGCGGCTCGGTGCTCGGCGAACGGCTCACCCGCATCGAGGAGAGCCTGGAACGCATCGAACGCCACCTGGGCATCGGCCCGGCCGCCGCCGAGCCCGCCGGTCCAGGGGAACCTCGGGAGGCTCCGGAGCAGGAGGGGCCGCGCGAGGAGGGCCTAGGCTGAGGCCCGCGCGCCGACCGGCAGCCGCGCCTCCACGACGTCCGGGTCCTCCGTCCGGCCGAGCGTGGCGCCCAGGGTGGTCAGCAGGCCGCGCATGCGCGCGTTGTCGGCCAGCAGGGTGGCCCTGACCTCGGCGTACCCCAGGTCGCGAGCCTGCCTCACCAGCATCCTGGCCAGCACGGTGCCCAGGCCGCGCCCCTGCCAGCGGTCCTCCACCAGGAAGGCCATCTCGGCGATGCCGGGGTCGGGGGTGAACATCAGGTTCGCCATGGCCACGACCTGGCCGTCGTGCCCGGCGACCAGCGAGAAGCCCCTGCCGCGGTCGCAGAGCCGGTCGAACGTGCGCGGCGGCAGCGCGGGCATCGAGGTGAAGTAGCGGAACCTGCGGGCCTCGGGCGAGCACCTGTCGTGCAGGTCGCGCACGGCCTCACGGTAGATCGAGGTGAGGGGGCGCACGGTGACCTCGGCGCCGTCGGCCAGTTTCAGCGCGTGTTCGGCGGGAGCCTCGCCGGGCGCGGGCTGGGCGAGCCGGGCGAAGGACGCCGCGCGCGCGGCCTCGGTCAGCGTGAACGGCAGCCCGGAGCGGCGCAGCCGGACCGCGCGCCGCTGCGCCACGGGCACGACGAGCAGCGTCGGGTCGGGCAGGTCGCTCACCGGTTCACCGTAGATCCACCGGGCGTCGTCCGCGCGCAGCAGCTCGGCCAGCAGCTCGGGCAGCCGCCAGGGCATGGAACGCAACCTGGAGGCCAGCAGCAGCGCCCTGGTCGGCTCGTCGGTCAGCTCGTGGGCGGTGGCCGGGACCACCTGGACGCGCCGGCCGCCGGCGGCCTCCAGGGCCTCGCGCACGACCTCGGGGGCGGCCGGGATGTCGGCGACGAACTCGTCGACGGTGCCGTCGGCGTCGGACTGGACGCTCAGGCCGAGGATGTTGCCGCCCCTGGCGGCCAGGGCCGAGGCCAGCGAGGCCAGCCGTCCGGGTCGCTCGTCCACCGTGGTGCGGATGCGCAAGAATCCCATATGGAGGAGCATGCCTGGGATGTGTTACATGCCCGCTAACGACGGGTTTCATCACGAATTTCGTCGTGAGATGCGCCACCTGATCCCGATATAGCAGGATATGGGGCCATGAATGCGCGAGTTCCCTTGTCGTCCGGATTCGTCAACGGTGACGTCTCCTTCTGGTACCGCTCGTCCGGGGTGCCGGAGCCCGGTCCGCGGCTCGACGGCGACCTGTCGGCCGACGTGGCGATCGTCGGGGCGGGCTACACGGGGCTGTGGACCGCGTACTACCTCAAGAAGGCCCGCCCCTCGCTCCGGGTGGTGGTGCTGGAGCAGGAGTTCGCCGGGTTCGGCGCCTCGGGACGCAACGGCGGCTGGCTGACCGGCGACCTGGCCGGCTCCCACGAACGGTACGGCTCGGACGCCCGGCGCCTGCAGCGCGAGATGTACGCCTCCATCGACGAGGTCATCGCGGTCTGCGAGAACGAGTCGATCGACTGCGACATCGTCAAGGGCGGCGTGGTGAACGTGGCCCGCACCCCCGCCCAGGCCGACCGGCTGCGTGCCTCGGTGGCCTCGGCGCGCGCCTGGGGCATCGAGGAGGCCGACCTGCGCCTGGCCGACCCGTCGGAGCACGTACGGGTGGCAGGGGCCCTGGCGGCCTCCTGGAGCCCCCACTGCGCCCGCATCCAGCCCGCCAAGCTGGCCCAGGGGCTGGCCAGGGCCGTACGCGACCTCGGCGTCCCCGTCCACGAGCGCACCCCGGTCACCGAGATCGCCCCCGGCCGGGCGGTGACCCCGTACGGGACGGTCAAGGCGACGTACGTCATCCGCGCCACCGAGGGCTTCACCGCCCGCCTGAACGGCCTGCGCCGCCAGTGGCTCCCCATGAACAGCTCCATGATCGTCACCGAGCCCCTCCCCGCCTCCTTCTGGGACGAGGTCGGCTGGCGGGGCGCCGAGCTGCTCGGCGACCTCGCGCACTACTACATGTACGCCCAGCGCACCGCCGACGACCGCATCGCCTTCGGCGGCAGGGGCCGTCCGTACCTGTACGGCTCCCGCATCGACGCCCGCGGCCGCACCCACGAGTGGACGGTCGAGGCCCTGTGGCGGCTGCTGGTCGACTTCTTCCCCGCGGCCCGCTCCTCCTCGGTCGCGCACGCCTGGTCGGGCGTGCTGGGGGTGCCGCGCGACTGGTGCTCGACCGTGCACGTGGACCGCGCGACCGGCCTGGGCTGGGCCGGCGGGTACACCGGACACGGCGTGACCACGACGAACCTGGCCGGGCGCACGCTGCGTGATCTGATACTCGGGGAGGAGACGGCGCTGACGTCCCTGCCCTGGGTGGGACACAAGGTGCGTTCCTGGGAGCCCGAGCCGCTGCGCTGGATGGGGGTGCACGCGATGTACCGCCTGTACCGGGTGGCCGACCACCGTGAGCGTTCCATGCCCAGGACCTCGGCCCTGGCCCGTTTCGCCGACCTGATCACCGGCCACTGACGCGTCCCAGAAAGGGAGAACCCCCATGAACATGCTCTTCCGCGGTGGAGCCGCCTTCGTCGGCGGCGCCGTGCGGCGCGACGCCGTGCTGGTGCGGGACGGGGTGATCGCCGCCGTCGGCCCGGAGGGCGAGCTGTCCCGCCGCGCCCCCGGCCACGACACCGTCGACCTGGACGGCGGCCTGCTGACGCCGGGCTTCACCGACGCGCACCTGCACCCCGTACAGGCCGGACTCGAACGAGCAAAGTGCGACCTGTCCGAGATTTTCGGCCTAGAAGCCTACCTAGCCAAGATCTCCAACTACAGCACGAAAAATCCAGAAAAAGAGTGGATCGACGGCGGAGGCTGGGACATGTCCGCCTTCCCCAACGGCCTCCCCCACCGCTCCCAGCTCGACTTCCTCGACCGGCCGGCCTACCTGATCCAGCGTGACCACCACGCCGCCTGGGTCAACTCCCGCGCCCTCGACCTGGCCGGCATCACCCGGGACACCCCCGACCCCGCCGACGGCCGGATCGAGCGCGACGCCGACGGCACCCCGTCCGGCGTCCTGCACGAGGGCGCGATGGACCTCGTCGGCCTGCTCACCCCCCGCCCCACCGCCGAGGACCAGGCGCGCGCCCTCGCCGCGGCCGAGCGGCACCTGTTCTCGCTGGGCATCACCGGCTGGCAGGACGCCATCGTCGGCTCGTACGCCGGCTCGGACGACCAGCTTCCCACCTACCTCGACGCCGCCCGCGTGGGCCGGCTGCGCGCCCGCGTGGTGGGCGCGCTGTGGTGGGACAGGACGCGCGGCGAGGACCAGATCGAGGACCTGGTGCGCAGGCGGGCCGCCGCCGAGGGGCTGGACCGGTTCGCCGCCACCTCGGTCAAGATCATGCAGGACGGCATCACGGAGAACTTCACCGCCGCCACGCTGGAGCCGTACTGCCGGTGCGGTGGCACGGGCCTGTCGTACGTCGACCCCGGCAAGCTCAAGCAGTACGTCGCCGAGCTGGACCGGCTCGGCTTCCAGGTGCACTTCCACGCCATCGGCGAACGCGCCGTGCGCGAGGCCCTGGACAGCTTCGAGGGCACCGACCCGGCCAACCGCCACCACATCGCCCACCTGCAGATCATCGAGCCCTCCGACGTGCCCCGCTTCGCCGCGCTGGGCGTGACGGCCAACCTGCAACCCCTGTGGGCCACCCACCACGCCCAGATGGACGAGCTGACGCTGCCGTTCCTGGGCGAGCCGCGCTCCTCGTGGCAGTACCCCTTCAAGGATCTTCAGACGCACGGCACCCGGTTCTGCGCGGGCAGCGACTGGCCGGTCTCCGAGGCCGATCCGATCCAGGGCATGCACGTGGCGGTGAACCGTACCGAACCGGGCGGATCGGTGCACGCGGGCTACCCGACGGCGCAGACGCCGTTCCTGCCGGGCCAGCGCCTCGACCTGGCCACGGCGATGAGCGCGTACACCGAGGGGTCGGCCTGGATCAACCGCTCGCCGGCGGGCGTGATCGCGCCCGGCCGTCCGGCCGACCTGGTGGTGCTCGACCGCGACCCCTTCGACCTGCCTCCGGCCGACATCTGGACGACGCGGGTGCGCATGACGTTCGTCGACGGCGTGGCGGTGCACGGGCGATGACGCGCGAAGGGCCCCGGCGACCAGCGCCGGGGCCCTTCGACAGGCACGCCTACCAGGGGGACTTGGTGTTGCGCAGGCGCTCCAGTGCCTCCTCGAGGATCGCCTTGCCGTCCTTGTCGCTCCGGCGCTCCTTCACGTAGGCCAGGTGCGTCTTGTACGGCTCGTTCTTGGGCGGGGCAGGCGGGGCCTCCTCGTCCTGTCCGGCTGGGAGGCCGCAACGTGGGCAATCCCACATCTCGGGGACCGCCGCGTCGCTGGCGAAACTGGGGCGCGTCTCGTGCATGTTGGCGCACCAGAACGAGACCCGCACTCTCGGAGCTGCCTCGCCGCGCTCGGCCTCCCCCATAGGGCCGGCGCCGACTCGGCTGCCACGGATCGCGTTGCCACTACCCACGGATGAACTCCTCGCTAGATCGCCCCGCGTCGTGACACGGGGGGAGAATCACTGTCACGCGTTAATCAGTTGTCTCAGGGCCGCATGAGCAGGCCGAGAGCGATGATGCAGACGAACCAGATGGTGCCCGTGATGACGGTCAGCCGGTCGAGGTTGCGCTCCACCACCGAGGAACCACCGAAGTTCGACGAGAAACCGCCGCCGAACATGTCAGACAGGCCGCCACCCTTGCCCTTGTGGAGCAGGACGAGCAGGATCATGAGACCGCTCGCCAGGATGAGGGCGATGGAGATTCCGATTTCCACGGTATGCCTGTTCCTTCAGTGCTCTGTTACGCGTGACGATTCAAACTTGCCTCTTGAGGGTACGGCCTGGTGTCAAGTCGCACCCTCAGAACGACTCAGTTAGCCAGGCAATTCGGAGAATCGGCAGATCTTGGCGAACTCCCCGGCGTCGATGCTGGCACCGCCCACGAGCGCGCCGTCGACATCGGGTTGAGCCATGATCCCCACGATATTGCCGGACTTGACCGAGCCACCGTAAAGGATACGTACCGCGGAGGCCACTTCGGGGTCGTAGAGCTCCGCGAGTCTGACCCGCAACGCTCCGCAGACCTCCTGGGCGTCCTCCGGGGTGGCCACCTCGCCCGTGCCGATCGCCCACACGGGCTCGTAGGCCACCACTATCGATTTTGCCTGCTCGGCGCTGATTTTGCGCAGAGCGCCGTCGAGTTGGCCGAGACTGTGCGCGATGTGGCCGCCCTCTTGGCGGACGGCCAGCCCCTCGCCCACGCACAGGATGGGCGTCAGCGAGTGCCGGTAGGCCGCCTGCACCTTGGCGTTGACGAGATCGTCGTCCTCGCCGTGGTACTGGCGCCGCTCGGAGTGGCCGATGACCACGTACGTGCAGCCGAGCTTGGCCAGCATGACGCCCGACACCTCGCCGGTGTAGGCGCCGCCGTCGTACTGGGACAGGTCCTGGGCACCGTAGACGATGCGCAGCTTGTCGCCGTCGACCAGCGTCTGGACGCTGCGCAGGTCGGTGAAGGGCGGCAGGACGGCCACCTCGGCCTTGTCGAAGTCCTTGTCGCCGAGCGTGAAGGCCAGCTTCTGGACCAGGGCGATGGCCTCAAGGTGATTGAGGTTCATCTTCCAGTTGCCGGCGATGAGCGGTTTGCGCTGCTGGGCCACCTCAGTCCTCCAGAGCCGCGAGTCCGGGAAGGGTCTTGCCCTCAAGGTATTCCAGGCTGGCCCCGCCACCGGTGGAGATGTGCGAGAAACCGTCCTCGGGCAGGCCCAGCCTGCGCACGGCCGCCGCGGAGTCGCCGCCGCCGACCACCGTGAAGGCGTCGGAGCCGATCAGCGCCTCGGCCACCGCCCTGGTGCCGCCGGAGAACGCGTCGAACTCGAACACGCCCATCGGCCCGTTCCAGAACACGGTCCTGGCGTCGGCCAGCTTGCTCGCGAACAGCTCGCGCGTCTTCGGCCCGATGTCGAGCCCCTCGCGGTCGGCCGGGATCGCGGTGGCCTCGACCACCTCGTGCTCGGCGTCGGCCGCGAACGTGACGGCCGCCAGCACGTCGACCGGCAGCACGAGGTCGACGCCCCGCCTGCCCGCCTCGTCGAGGAATCCGCGCACCTGGTCGAGCTGGTCCTCCTGGAGCAGCGACCGGCCCACCTCGTGGCCCTGGGCCTTGAGGAAGGTGTAGGCCATGCCGCCGCCGATGAGCAGCCGGTCGACCTTGGTCAGCAGGTTGGCGATGACGCCCAGCTTGTCGGAGACCTTGGCCCCGCCCAGGACGACCACGTACGGACGCTCGGTGTCCTGGGTCAGCCTGCGCAGCACCTCGACCTCGGCCACGACCAGCCCGCCGGCCGCGTGCGGCAGCAGCTTGGGCACGTCGTAGACGCTGGCGTGCCTGCGGTGCACCGCGCCGAACCCGTCGCCGACGTAGAGCTCGGCGAGTCCGGCCAGCTTCTCGGCGAACGCGCCGCGGGCGGCGTCGTCCTTGGACTCCTCGCCCGGCTCGTAACGCAGGTTCTCCAGCAGGGCGACCTGGCCCTCCTGGAGGGCGTCGACCGTCTGGTGCGCGCTGTCGCCGACCACGTCGGTGGCGAAGGCGACGTCCTGGCCGAGCAGCTCGCCCAGGCGGGCGGCCACCGGCCTGAGCGAGTACTTGGGGTTGACCTGGCCCTTGGGCCTGCCCAGGTGGGCGCAGACGACGACCTTGGCGCCGCGCCCGGCCAGCGCCTGGATCGTCGGCACCGACGCGCGGATGCGGCCGTCGTCGGTGATCGTCTCCCCGTCGAGCGGGACGTTGAGGTCGGCGCGCACGAGCACGCGCCGCCCCTTGACGTCGAGATCGTCGAGCGTGCGCATGCTCATGCTCCTGTTCCCGCAGCGGCCTCGACCACGCTCACAGGCCGCGGCCGACCAGCTCGATCAGGTCGGCGAGGCGGTTGGAGTAGCCCCACTCGTTGTCGTACCAGCCGACGACCTTGACCTGGTTGCCGATGACCTTGGTGAGGCCGGCGTCGAAGATGCAGGAGTGGGGGTCGGTGACGATGTCGGAGGAGACGATCTCGTCCTCGGTGTAGCTGAGGATGCCCTTGAGCGGGCCGTCGGCGGCGGCCTTGACCGCGGCGTTGACCTCCTCGACGGTGACCTCACGGCTGACGTCGACGGTGAGGTCGGTGGCCGAGCCGGTGGGGATCGGCACGCGCATGGCGAAGCCGTCGAGCTTGCCCTTGAGCTCGGGCAGCACCAGGCCGATGGCCTTGGCGGCGCCGGTGGAGGTGGGCACCACGTTGAGGGCGGCGGCGCGGGCGCGGCGCAGGTCCTTGTGCGGGCCGTCCTGCAGGTTCTGGTCCTGCGTGTAGGCGTGGATGGTGGTCATCAGACCCTTCTCGATGGTGAAGGTGTCGTGGATGACCTTGGCCATCGGGGCCAGGCAGTTAGTGGTGCAGGACGCGTTGGAGATGATCGTGTGGCTGGCCGGGTCGTAGACGCCCTCGTTGACGCCCATCACGATCGTGACGTCCTCGTTCTTGGCCGGCGCCGAGATGATGACCTTCTTGGCGCCGTTGTCGGCGTGCACCCTGGCCTTGGAGGCGTCGGTGAACAGGCCGGTCGACTCCACCACGACGTCGACGCCGAGGTCGCCCCAGGGCAGCTTGGCCGGGTCGCGCTCCGCGAACGCCTTGATCGCCTTGCCGTCGACGGTGATCTCGTCGCTGGAGGCCTTCACCTCGTACGGCAGGCGGCCCAGGATGCTGTCGTACTTCAGCAGGTGGGCGAGCGTCGCGTTGTCGGTCAGGTCGTTGACCGCGACGATCTCGATGTCCTTGCCGCTGGCGGCGACCGCGCGCCAGAAGTTGCGACCGATGCGGCCGAAGCCGTTGACGCCTACGCGGATGCTCACGGAAACCGATCTCCTCGAACAGATGGCGGTTGAATCTCAACCACGAACACTATCGGACCCAAATTGGTTTAGACCACTGCAGGTGCCGCCCTGCGTATCCCCGTTGAGGCGGCGTAATTTGCGAGCTTCGAGTAAAGTGCCCGACTCGTCGGAGTAAATTCGTGCATTCTCTGGGGGCTGAGATGTCACATAAGCGGTCCGGCCTGCTTCCTGGACTGATCGCGGGGCTGGTCGCCGCGCTGGTCTGCGCGGCGGCCCTGGGGTTCGCGGTGCTCTTCCAGGACCGGCTGCCCAAAGCCGTGGCCACGCTGGGCAACGGCCACGCCCTGTCGGTGACGCTGTCGCTCCTGATCGCGCTGCTGGTCGCCCTGGCCGTGGGCGCGGCCCGCCCGCGCAACCGCGCGCTGCCGGTGGTGGCCGCCCTGTACGCGGCGGCGGCGGTGGCCGGAGGCCAGATCTCGGGCGCGTCCATCATGATCGGTGCCGCGCGGCGCACGCCCGCGTCCGGCACGTCCTCCTCCCCCCGGCTCGGCGACATCACGGCGGCCAACGCCGGCGAGGGACTTCCCCACGCGTTGGCGGTCTACCGCGAGCCGCTCGGGCAGACGTGGCAGATGTGGCTGTACATCGCGGTGGCCGCCGTGGCCGCGCTCCTGCTGGTCACGCTGCGCGTCTTCCGCCTACGCCGCGCCGACCGGGCCGCCCTGGCCCAGGAGGCGGCCGAGGCGGCGAACGAGCCCGGGCAGGAGTACCGGGCGCCGTTCGAACCGGCCCAGTCGCCCGCCCAGCAGAGCGCGCCCACGGACCTGTTCACCCCGCGCAAGCCCGCCAGGGACTGACGGCCGCCCTTCCAGCCGTCGACAGGCGGTCGCGCGGCCCACGGAGGTCGGCGCGTGCGGGCCACCGCGCGGAGCCGTACGGGATGGGGGTCTCCCGGACGGCGCCGCACGCGCCCGCACGGCGGCGAGCCCGCTACGGCGCCAGCATGTCGACGGTGAGGTTGGCCTCGGTGTTGGGGATGCCCAGGTCGGAGGCGCGCTTGTCGGCCATCGCCAGCAGCCGCCTGATGCGCCCGGCGATGGCGTCCTTCGTCAGCGGCGGGTCGGCGATCTGCCCGAGCTCCTCCAGCGACGCCTGCTTGTGCTCCACCCGCAGCCGCCCGGCCACCACCAGGTGGTCAGGCGCCTCCTCGCCGAGGATCTCCAGCGCCCGCTGCACCCGCGCGCCCGCCGCGACGGCCGCCCGCGCCGAGCGCCGCAGGTTGGCGTCGTCGAAGTTGGCCAGTCTGTTGGCGGTCGCGCGCACCTCGCGGCGCATCCGGCGCTCCTCCCAGGCCAGCACGCTGTCGTGCGCGCCCAGCCGGGTGAGCAGCGCGCTGATCGCGTCGCCGTCGCGGACCACGACGCGGTCGACGCCGCGCACCTCCCGGGCCTTGGCGTGGATCTTCAGCCGCCGCGCCGAGCCCACCAGCGCGAGCGCCGCCTCCGGCCCCGGGCAGGTGACCTCCAGGGACATCGAACGCCCCGGCTCGGTCAGCGAGCCGTGCGCCAGGAAGGCGCCCCGCCAGGCCGCCTCGGCGTCGCAGGCGGCGCCCGCCACGACCTGCCGGGGCAGGCCGCGCACCGGGCGCCCGTGATTGTCGATCAGGCCCGTCTGCCGGGCCAGCGCCTCACCGTCGCGGTAGACGCGCACCACGTAGCGCGAGCCCTTGCGCAGCCCGGCCGGCGCGAGCACCAGCACCTCGGCCTTGTGACCGAAGACCTCGCCGATGTCCTTGATCAGCCGCCGCGCGGTGGCGTTGGTGTCGAGCTCGGCCTCGATCACGATGCGCCCGCCCACCAGGTGCAGGCCGCTGGCGAACCGCAGCAGCGTGGAAACCTCCGCCTTGCGGCAGCACGGTTTCAGCACCGGCAGGCGGCTCAGTTCGTCCTTCACCACACCTGTCATCGCCATAAGCGTTAGTCCTTCCCCCATTCAGACCGGCTCTCGCCAGTCTCTCGCACCTTCGCGCCACGCCGACCAGGATCAACGCTTCTGGAGGAAAATCTCGTCCAGGACGGAGGCAAGACGTCGTGGGTCATGGCGGGGGGAGCCGTCGGCCGTGGCCACGTCGGCCAGGACGAGCCGGGCGCCGAGCGCCGCGGCGGCCTTGTCGAGGGCGTCGAGGTCGTCGACCACGCCGGTGTCGGCGAGCACGACGTCGAGGGCCAGGTCGGGGGCGTGCTGGCGGAGCACCTCCAGGTGCTGCTGGGGGGAGAAGTCGTCGGTCTCGCCCGGCTGGGGCGCCAGGTTGAGCGTGACGAGCCGCTTGGCCCTGCTCTCGTGCAGCGCGCGGGCCAGTTCGGGGACCTTCAGGTGCGGGAGCACGCTGGTGAACCACGACCCGGGCCCGAAGACCAGCCAGTCGGCCTCACGCACCGCCGCGACCGCCTCGGGACGCGCGGGCGGGTCTTCTGGCACCAGGGAGATGGCCTGTACCCGGCCCGGCGTGAGCGCGCAGGCCACCTGACCGCGCACGGTCGAGGTGACGCCGTCGAGCTCGACCTCGGCCACGATGTCGAGCGGCACCGAGGCCATCGGCAGCACCCTGCCGTGCGCGCCGAGCAGCCGCCCGACCCAGTCGAGGCCGGCCACCGGGTCGCCGAGCAGCTCCCACAGCGCCACGATCAGCAGGTTGCCGACGGCGTGCCCGTGAAGGTCGCCCTCGCTGCGGAACCGGTGCTGGACGACCTCGCTCCAGGTGATGCCCCACTCGTCGTCGCCGCACAGCGCGGCCAGCGCCATGCGCAGGTCGCCGGGCGGCAGCACGCCGAGCTCGCGGCGCAGCCGGCCGCTGGAACCGCCGTCGTCGGCCACGGTCACCACCGCGGTCAGCCGGTCGGTCACGACCCGTAAGGCCGACAGCGAGGCGTACAGCCCGTGGCCGCCGCCCAGGGCCACCACGCGAGGACCGTTCATCGGATGGGGCAGGCCCGCCTCCATACGCTCATGGGTCACTCCCGGCCCACATCCCGGTGGCTGACCTGGACCTCCATGCCGCGGTCACGCAGGCGTGCGGCGACCTGCTCGGCCATGGCCACGCTGCGGTGCTTGCCGCCCGTGCAGCCCACGGCCAGGGTCGCGTAACTCTTGCCCTCGCGGGCATAGCCGGTGGCCACGACCTGCAGGACCTCCTCGTAGGCGTCGAGGAACTCCTTGGCTCCGGGCTGCCCGAGCACGTAGTCGCTGACCGGCGCGTCGAGGCCGTTCATCGGCCGCAGCTCGGGCACCCAGTGCGGGTTGGGCAGGAAGCGGCAGTCGACGACGAGGTCGGCGTCGACCGGCAGCCCGTACTTGAACCCGAACGAGACGACGTTGAGCCGCAGCCCCGGACGGTCCTCCCCGCCGAAGTAGGCGACGATCTTGTTGCGCAGGTCGTGCACGTTGTGGGACGAGGTGTCGATCACCAGGTCGGCGTTGGCCCGCACCTCGCGCAGGATGCCGCGCTCGCGGGTGATGCCGTCGACCAGACGGCCCTCGCCCTGCAACGGATGGGGCCTGCGGACGTTCTCGAACCTGCGCACCAGCTCCTCGTCGCTGGCCTCGAGGAAGACGACCCGTACGCGCACGCCGCGGCCCTCCAGCTCCTCGATGGCCGCGTTGAGGTCGGTGGTGAAGGCCAGGCTGCGCACGTCGACGACCGCGGCCACCTTGTCGGCGGCCAGCTTGACCTTGCCCGCCTCCTCCGCCATCGCGAACAGCAGCCCCGGCGGCAGGTTGTCGATGACGAACCAGCCCAGGTCTTCCAGCGCCTTGGCGGCCGTGCTGCGCCCCGCCCCGGACATGCCGGTGACGATGACGAACGCCGGCTCGGTGCTCATGGCCTCACTCCGTTCGCCGACACCCTGCGCTCCCTCGCGGGTGTTCACGATGTATCTCCCTTCAGCGTCGACACGATGACCTCCGCGAGGGCCGGCCCGATGCCGGGAACCTCGCAGATCTCGGCCGCGCTGGCCTCGCGTAGCTTCTTGACGGAGCCGAAGTGCTTGAGCAACGCCTGCCTGCGCGCCGGCCCGAGGCCGGGCACGCCGTCGAGCGCGCTCTCCTTCACTGTCTTGGACCTCTTGGAACGATGGTAGGTGATGGCGAACCTGTGTGCTTCGTCGCGCACGCGTTGCAGCAGGTAGAGACCCTCACTTGAACGAGGCATGATCACTGGCTGGTCGTCGCCGGGCAGCCACACCTCCTCCAGCCGCTTGGCCAGGCCGCACACCGCGACGTCGTCGATGCCGAGCTCGTCGAGCGCCCGCTGCGCGGCGGCCGCCTGGGGGCCGGCGCCGTCGACGACGACCAGGTTGGGCGGGTAGGCGAACTTGCGCGGCCTGCCCGTCTCGGGGTCGATGGGCCCGTGGCCGTCGTCGTCCTCGGTGGCCAGCTCGCCGGTGGCCGAACGCTCCTCCAGGTAACGCCGGAACCGCCGTGTGATCACCTCGTGGATCGAGGCGACGTCGCCCTCCTTCGTCCTGATCGCGAAGCGCCGGTACTCGCTCTTGCGCGCCAGGCCGTCCTCGAAGACCACCATGGACGCCACCACGTTCTCGCCCTGCAGGTGGGAGACGTCGTAGCACTCGACGCGCAGCGGCGCCTGGTCGAGGTCGAGCGCGTCGGCGATCTCCTGCAGCGCCTTGCTGCGCGTGGTCAGGTCGCCCGCCCGGCGGATCTTGTGCTGGGCCAGCGACTCCTTGGCGTTGCGCTCGACGGTCTCCATCAGCGCCTTCTTGTCGCCGCGCTGCGGGACGCGCACCTCGACCCGGGCCCGGCGCTGCTCGGTCAGCAGCTCGGCGACCGCCTCGGCGTCGGGCGGCAGCGCTGGCACGAGCACCTCGCGCGGCATCGACTCGGGGCCGGCCTCGCCGTACATCTGCAGCAGGAACTGCTCGACCAGTTCGCCCGGCGATGACTCCTCGACCTTGTCGACCACCCACCCCCGCTGCCCGCGGATGCGGCCCCCGCGCACGTAGAACACCTGGACGGCGGCCTCCAGCGGATCCTCGGCCAGCGCGATGACGTCGGCGTCGGTGGCCTCGCCGAGCACCACGGCCTGCTTCTCCAGCGCGCGCTGCAACGCCTGGATGTCGTCGCGCAGCCGGGCCGCCCGCTCGTACTCCTGCTCGCCGGCGGCCTCGCGCATGTCCTTCTCAAGGCGCTTGATGAAGCGGGTGGTGTTGCCCGCCATGAAGTCGCAGAAGTCTTCGGCCAGGTCGCGGTGCTCCTGCGGGGTCACCCGCCCCACGCACGGCGCCGAGCACTTGTCGATGTACCCCAGCAGGCACGGACGGCCGATCTGCCCGGCCCGCTTGAACACCCCGGCGCTGCACGTGCGCACCGGGAAGACGCGCAGCAGCAGGTCGACGGTCTCACGGATGGCCCAGGCGTGCGAGTAGGGGCCGAAGTAGCGCGTGCCCTTGCGCTTGGCGCCCCGCATGACCTGGACGCGCGGGAAGTCCTCCCCCATCGTCACCGCGAGGTAGGGGTAGGACTTGTCGTCGCGGTACTTGACGTTGAAGCGCGGGTCGAACTCCTTGATCCAGGAGTATTCGAGCTGCAGCGCCTCGACCTCGGTGCCGACGACGGTCCAGTCGACGTCGGCGGCCGTGGTGAGCATCGACTGGGTGCGCGGATGCAGCGTGGAGAAGTCGGCGAAGTAGGAGTTGAGCCGCTGCCGCAGGCTCTTGGCCTTGCCGACGTAGATCACCCGGCCGTGCGCGTCCCTGAACCGGTAGACCCCCGGCGACTCGGGGATCGAACCTGGTCTGGGCCGGAAACTCAAGGGGCTGCCCGCTGCTCTCGCCACGGTCAAAGACTAGTAGGCGCCACCGACAAGGTGACCCGCCGAGCCTTCAACCGGCACAACGGGCTCGCCCTCGTGTTCGGGTCAGGCCAGGGTGATCTGGTCGCCCTCGACCTTGATCTGCTGTGCGGCCAGCGGCTTGTCGGCCGGCCCGTCGGTGACCGAGCCGTCGGCGATGTTGAACTTGCTGCCGTGGCACGGGCACACGATCGCGCCGTCCGCGACGCTGCCCACGGGGCAGCCCTTGTGCGTGCAGATCGCGCTGAACGCCTTGAACTCGCCCGCCGTCGGCTGCGTCACCACGATCTTCTGGTCCTTGAAGACCGTGCCCCCGCCGACGGGGATGTCGGCGGCCTTGGCCAGCGCGCCGCCGGGCTGCGGGGCGTTCGACTGCGTGGCGCCGGGCTGCGCCGCGCTCGACTGGCCGCCCGCGTCGGGGGCGGTGGTCGCCGGCGTCTCGGTGCTTCCGCCGCAGGCGCTGATCGCCAGCGCCAGCCCGCCCGCGCCCACGCCCGCTATCACTGCCCGACGGCTTCGAAGGTCATCTCCCATGCGTCCCACCCAACCGGAGGCAGGTGAGAAATTCATGAGACACGGATTAGGCGAGTCTGATCTTGTCGCCGTCCACGGTGATCTTCTTCTCGGCGAGCGGTGCTCCGGCGGGGCCGTCGGCCACGGAACCGTCCTCGATCTTGAACTTGCTGCCGTGGCAGGGGCAGTTGATGGTCCCGTTCGAGACGCTGGCGACCGTGCAGCCCGCATGGGTGCAGATCGCCGTGAACGCCTTGAACTCCCCTTCGGTCGGCTGCGTCACCACGACCTTCTGGTCCTTGAAGACCGTGCCGCCGCCGACCTGGATGTCGCCGGTGTCGGCCAGCGCCTTGGCCTTCTTCTTCGCCTTCTTCTTGGGCTCGGCGGACGACGGCTCGTCCGCGGCCGGCGCCTCGTTCGCCGCCGTCGTCGTCGGCGAACCGTAGCTCGCGCACGCCGTCAGAACCGCCGCGAGCCCGGCGCCTCCGGCGCCGAGCATGACCGTCCGGCGCGTCGTTTCTGTCATGGTGCGTCCTCCCAGGTCTCGGTCTCACTTGCAGGTACGGCCGGCACCCCGCCGCCGGTTCAGCCTGCACGAGCCCAATCCCGGGAACCACGCACAATTACCCAGAACGATCCGTCCTCAGGCCACGACGATGCCGTCGCCCTCCACCTTGACCTGATAGACGGTCAGCGGCGCGGTCGCGGGCCCCTTGGTGGCCTGGCCGCTGTCGGCGGCGAACTCGCTGCCGTGGCACGCGCACGTGATGACGTTATCCTTCGGCGTGCCGACCGTGCATCCCTTGTGCGTGCAGACCGCGCTGAACGCCTTGTAGACGCCCTTCGTGGGCTGCGTGACCACGATGCGCCACTCCTCCACGAGCGTGCCGCCGCCTACGGGCACGTCCGCCGTCTTGGCGAGCACCTTGCCCTTGATCCCCGACACCGGTTGCGCCTTGGCGTCACCCGCGCCGCACCCCGCCAGCGCCAGCCCGCACGCGGCCACCCCTGCCACGCCGAGCATCTCGCGCCGCCCGATCCCGCCACCGGTTTCGGGCATGGCTTCGCCCCGATTCGTCACTGTCATGAATTAGCCGACCCTTCGCGTCTCCGCCGACCCCCAGCAGGTCAGGCCATTACCCGTGCCTCAACTTTATTGGCCCCACCCCTCGGTCCGCCCATCGGGTGACCGATCCGCCCCCCGTCACACCAAGTCCCGGCCGAGAGATAGCAGCAGGACGGTCTGGGCACGGTCGAGGCACGGTCGGGACGCGGTCGGAGCGCGGTCGGAGCGCGGTCAGCAGACGGTGCGCCCGCGGTGAGCGCCACACGAGAGCCTGTGCGCATGACTCTCACCGAGACTCCCGCGCCCACGACGTCCGGGCCGCGCTGGTGGCGCCGTCCGTGGGTGGCTCCGCTCGCGGTGGTGGCGATCGCGTTCGTCGCCTTCTCGCTGCCGCCCTATCTGTCGCTGGACCCGAGCCGGTCGCGGGTGCCCGCCCCCGACTTCTTCCCGCCGCACTTCGCGGTGCTCTCCCTGCACGTGATCTTCGGCTCGATCGCGATGATCTCGTCCTGCCTGCAGGTCTGGCCGTGGTTCCGCGCCCGCCACCCGCGCGCCCACCGCCTGATCGGCCGCGTGTACGTCTTCGGCGGCTGCCTGCCCGGCGGCGTGCTGGGCCTGGTGGTCAGCCTGGCCACCCCCTTCGGCCCGGTGACCAGGGCCAGCGGGGTGGTGCTGGCCCTGCTGTGGCTGGGCTGCACCCTGGCCGGCTGGCGGATGGCCCGGCAGCGCAGGTTCGTCGATCACCGCAGGTGGATGATCCGCAGCTTCGTCCTGACGATGTCGATCATCACCAACCGCCTGTGGGACGCGGTGTTCGTCATCACGCTGTCGCCGCAGCTCGACACCACCTTCCACGGCGACCAGGCGCTGCTGGCCGGCACGGTGGGCGGGCTGAGCGCCTGGCTGGGCTGGGTGCTGCCGCTGCTGTTCGCCGAGTGGTGGCTGGAGCGCGGCGACGCCGCCAAGCGCCGCCGCCGCACCCGAGCCGCCGCCTGAGTCAGAGTGACAGGATCTTCCGCAGGAAGCGCCCGGTGTGACTCTCGTTGACCAGCGCCACCTCTTCGGGCGTGCCCGCGGCCACCAGTGTGCCGCCGCGGGACCCGCCTTCGGGGCCCATGTCGATGATCCAGTCGGCGGTCTTGATGACGTCGAGGTTGTGCTCGATGACGATCACCGTGTTCCCGCCGTCGACCAGCCGCCCGAGCACGCCGAGCAACCTGCGGATGTCCTCGAAGTGCAGGCCGGTGGTGGGCTCGTCGAGCACGTAGATCGTCCGCCCGGTCTGGCGGCGCTGCAGCTCGGAGGCGAGCTTGACGCGCTGCGCCTCGCCGCCGGACAGCGTGGTCGCCGGCTGCCCGAGCCGTACGTAACCCAGACCGACATCGTTGAGCGTCTGCAGATGCCGCTTGATCGCCGGGATCGCGTCGAAGAAGGCCAGCGCTTCCTCGATCGGCATGTCCAGCACCTCGGCGATCGTCTTGCCCTTGTAGTGGACCTCCAGCGTCTCCCGGTTGTATCGGGCGCCGTGGCAGACCTCACAGGGGACGTAGACGTCCGGCAGGAAGTTCATCTCGATCTTGATCGTGCCGTCGCCCGCGCACGCCTCGCAGCGCCCGCCCTTGACGTTGAAGCTGAAGCGCCCCGGCTGGTAGCCGCGCACCTTGGCCTCGGCGGTCTGGGCGAACAGCTTGCGCACGTGGTCGAAGACCCCGGTGTAGGTGGCCGGGTTGGAGCGCGGCGTACGGCCGATCGGCGACTGGTCGACGTGCACGACCTTGTCCACCTGGTCCATGCCGTTGATGCGGGAGTGCCGCCCCGGCACCGTGCGGGCGCCGTTGAGCTCCTTGGCCAGCGCGTTGTAGAGGATGTCGTTGACCAGCGTCGACTTGCCCGACCCGGACACACCGGTCACCGCCGTGAACATGCCCAGCGGGAACTCGATGTCGACGCCCTTGAGGTTGTGCTCGCGCGCGCCCTTGACCGTGATCTGCCGCTTCTTGTCGCGCTTGCGGCGCTTGGCCGGGATCGCGATGCTCCTGCGGCCCGACAGGTACTGGCCGGTCATGGACTCCTCGCTGGCGAGGAGCTCCTGGACGGTGCCGGAGACCACGACCTGGCCGCCGTGCTCGCCGGCGCCCGGACCGATGTCGACCACCCAGTCGGCGGCGGCGATGGTGTCCTCGTCGTGCTCGACGACGATCAGCGTGTTGCCCATGTCGCGCAACCTGATGAGCGTGTCGAGCAGGCGCATGTTGTCGCGCTGATGCAGGCCGATGGACGGCTCGTCCAGCACGTAGAGGACGCCGACCAGCCCGGAGCCGATCTGCGTGGCCAGCCGGATGCGCTGGGCCTCGCCGCCGGCGAGGGTGGCCGCGGCGCGGTCCATGGTGAGGTAGTCGAGGCCGACGTCGAGCAGGAAGCCCATGCGGGCGTTGATCTCCTTGACCACCCGCTCGGCGATGTGCATGTCGCGGTCGGACAGCTTCAGCTCCGCCAGGAACTTGGCGCACTCGCCGATCGACATGGCCGCGACCTCGGCGATCGACCTGTCGTCGACCGTGACGGCGAGGGTGACCGGCTTGAGCCTGGCGCCCTTGCAGGCCGGGCACGGGATCTCGCGCATGTAGCCCTCGAAGCGCTCGCGCGTGGCGTCGCTCTCGGCCTCGGCGTGCCGGCGCTGCACCCAGGGGATGACGCCGTCGAAGGTGGTGTAGTAGGAGCGCTGGCGGCCGTAGCGGTTGCTGTACCGGACGTGCACCTGCTCGTCGTGGCCGTACAGCAGCGACTTCTGGGCCTTCTTGGGCAGCCGCTCCCACGGCGTGTCGAGGGTGAATCCGACGGTCTGGCCGAGCGCCTCGATCAGCCGGACGAAGTATTCGCTGGTGTGGCCGCCCGACCACGGGTGCAGCGCGCCGTCGCCGAGCGCGCGCTCGGGGTCGGGCACCACCAGGTCGGGGTCGACCTCCATCTTGGTGCCGAGGCCGGTGCACTCGGGGCAGGCGCCGAAGGGCGAGTTGAAGGAGAACGAGCGCGGCTCCAGCTCCTCGAACGACAGGTCGTCGTAGGGGCAGTAGAGGTGCTCGGAGTAGAAGCGCTCGCGGCCCGGGTCGTCTTCCGGCAGGTCGACGAACTCCAGCGTGATCGTGCCGCCGGACAGCTGCAGCGCGGTCTCGACGGAGTCGGTGAGCCGGCGGCGCGAGGACTCCTTGACCGAGAGGCGGTCGACGATGACCTCGATGTCGTGCTTCTCGTACTTCTTCAGCGTCGGCGGCTCCTCCAGCCGCACGACCGTGCCGTCGACCCTGGCCCGCGCGAAACCCTTGGTCTGCAGCTCGCGGAACAGCTCGGCGTACTCGCCCTTGCGGCCGCGGATGACGGGGGCGAGCACCTGGAAGCGGGTGCCCTCCTCCAGGTCCATGACGCGGTCGACGATCTGCTGCGGCTGCTGCCGGGCGATCGGGCGGCCGCAGGTCGGGCAGTGGGGCTTGCCGATCCGCGCCCACAGCAGACGCAGGTAGTCGTAGACCTCGGTGATGGTGCCGACGGTCGAGCGGGGGTTCTTGCTGGTGGCCTTCTGGTCGATGGACACCGCGGGCGACAGGCCCTCGATGAAGTCGACGTCGGGCTTGTCCATCTGGCCGAGGAACTGGCGGGCGTAGGCCGACAAGGATTCGACGTAGCGCCGCTGTCCCTCAGCGAAGATCGTGTCGAAGGCCAGGCTCGACTTGCCGGAGCCGGAGAGGCCGGTGAAGACGATCAGAGAGTCTCGCGGCAGGTCCAGCGAGACGTCCTTGAGGTTGTGTTCTCGTGCACCACGCACGATCAGGCGGTCTGCCACGGCGATCCCGGAGGTCGAAAGGCGGATAGGTCCACGGGGGATGGTAGACGGGGGCACCGACATTTTCGGCGAGCCGATCCCCGGCCCCCGAAAATCCGTCCTTCACAGGTTACGGCCATCTCCCGCGTCGGCAGGATCCCTTTGAAAGTCAACCACTTGACCAGCCGCTTTATGCCCGAGCCCGACGCCGGACACCCTAGATGAGGAAGTATCTGGACATGACCGTTCTACCCGCGGTGCAGGCCGAACTCGCCTCCGCGACCGACCGGCTGCTGGCCACGGCCGCGTCCCTGTCCGACGCCGACATCACAGCCCCGTCCCTGCTGCCCGGCTGGACCAGAGGGCACGTGCTCGCCCATCTGACCGGCAACGCGGGCTCCCATCTCAACCTTCTGACCTGGGCGCGGACGGGCGTCGAGACCCCGCAGTACCCCTCCCTGGAGGCCAGGACCGCCGAGATCGAGGCCGCCGCCGCCCGGCCGGCCGCCCGGCACCTGGCCGACCTGGCGGACAGCGCCGCCCGCCTGGCCGCCGCGATCCGCGACCTGCCCGCCGAGGCCTGGCCGGCGCTCGTACGGGGCATGCGTCCGCCGTCGCATCCCGCCTGGTACATCCTGGTACGCCGCCTTCGCGAGGTGGGCATGCACCACGTGGACCTCGGCGCCGGGTACGGCCCGCGCGACTGGCCGCAGACGTTCGTCCACCGCGAACTGCACGACCTCCACCGCTCCTGGCCGTACGGCGACAGCACGGTGAGCGAGGTCGTCCTGACCGGCGAGCCGGGGCAAAGGTGGCAGAACCTCGGCCAGGGCCCCGCCGTCCAAGGCGCGCCGGCCGACATGCTGGCCTGGTTGACGGGTAGGTCGGACGGCGAGGGCGTTACCCTGGTGCCCGCGGGACAGCCGTCGACGCCCGGCGACGGTGGCGCGCTCCTTCCCGAGCCGCCGCCGTGGCTGACGATGCCGGCCCCCGCTGATCTGCCCGCGACGCCCCCGAAGGACTATCCATGACCTACACAGGCGACGTCCGGGTCGGCGGCCCCGCCGACGTGCGAGAGCTGCCCGCCCTGACCATCTCCAAGCTGGCGGTCGGCCCCCACGACAACAACGCCTACCTGCTGCGTTCCACCGAGACCGGCGACGAGTTGCTGATCGACGCCGCGGCCGACGCCGACCGGCTGCTGGCGCTCGTCGGCGACCAGCCCCTCGGCGCGATCGTCACCACCCACCAGCACGGCGACCATTGGCAGGCCCTCGAACAGGTGTCCCGGGCCACCGGCGCCGAGGTGATCGCCCATCCGCTCGACGCGCCCGCTCTGCCCGTCCCGGCCGGCCGCACGGTCGAGCACGGCGACACGATCGCCCTCGGCCCGGTCAGCCTGGAGGTCATCCACCTGCGCGGACACACCCCGGGCTCGATCGCCCTGCTCTACGACGGCGGTCCTGACGGCCATCACCTGTTCACCGGCGACTCCCTGTTCCCCGGCGGGGTGGGCAACACGGGCAAGGACCCGGAGCGTTTCGAGCGACTCTTCACCGACGTGAGCGAGCGGCTCTTCGACCGGCTGCCCGACGACACCTGGGTCTACCCCGGCCACGGCAGGGACACGACGCTCGGCGCCGAACGTCCCTCACTGCCCGGATGGAAGGCCAGGGGCTGGTAGCTCACCGGCCCGCGGCCGGCACGCGCACGATATGTCCGGCCGCCAGGGCCGGATCGTCGGCCAGGCCGACGAACTCGCCCCACGACCAGCGGTAGAACCAGCCCTCGGGCAGCGGTACGCAGTCGATCGTCTCGGCCGGCAGCGCGGTGTCGGGATCACTGATCCTCAGCGCGGGCGGATAGGCCCGCGAGGTAACGGTCAGCCCGCGCTGCTCCAGCTAGCCGAGATAGTACGTACGCGCGGCATGGCCGACATGGATCCATCAAAGCCGAAGATGGATGAAAAATCCCCTAGTTGCCGATTCGCTCGGCTTCCTTACGCAGCTCCCGCTTGTAGAACAACATGCGCAGCGGGATGGCCGCGACGAGCGCGATCTGCATGGTCGCGCCGATCTTGATGGGCAGGTCGCCGCCTTCCGGCCAGGCCACCCAGACCGTGAGGAACGCCACGTTCACCATGATCCAGCCGAGGACGACCGCCGCGAGCTGCCCCTTCGGCTTGGGGTACTCGATGCGGCTGACCATCAGCCAGGCCACCCCGAGGACCGCGAACAGCGCCCAGATGCTGGGCTGGAACAGCAGCACGATCGAGATCACGGTCATGGCGCCCATGGGGATGGGCAGGCCCATGAAGTCGCCGCTCTTGGTCTTGACGCACGCGAAGCGCGCCAGACGTACGACACCGGCGACCAGCACGGCCGCAGCGGCGGTGACCACCGCGATGAACGGCACCGAAGGCGGCGCGCCGACCCCCCAGATCACGACCATGAACGCGGGCGCGAACCCGAAGCTGATCACGTCGGCCAGGTTGTCCAGCTCGGCGCCCATCGCCGAGGCGCGGAAGCGCCGCGCGACGAGCCCGTCGAACAGGTCGCAGGTCGCGCCGATGAGCAGCAGGACGATGGCGGTGGCGAAGTAGCTCGGCGTGGGCGTGAACTTGCCGTCGGCGACCGTGAGCTGCTGAATCGCCGAGTAGGCCAGGACGCAGACCGCGAGGAACCCGCAGACCGCGTTGCCCAGCGAGAGCGAGTCCGCGGCGGACAGGCGGAACGCCTTGCCCACGGGACCGCGAGGCTCTTCCTCGCCCGCCTGCCAGCTGCCGGCGTCAGCCGTGGTCAATTCTGGTCACCCCCGCAACCGTCTTCTCCCCCACGGTGACCGCGGGCGAGATGCCTTCGGGAAGGTAGATGTCGACCCGCGAGCCGAACCGGATGAGACCGATGCGTTCGGTCTGCGCCACCTTGGCCCCGGCGCTCAGGTACGGCACGATCCGGCGCGCCACGGCGCCTGCGATCTGCACCATCTCGATGTCGCCCAGCGCGGTCTGGAAATGCCACACCACGCGTTCGTTCTGGTCACTGTCCTTGTTGAACGCCGGCAGGAACCCACCTGCCACATGCTGCACGGACGTGACATTTCCCGCAAGAGGGGCACGATTGACGTGCACGTTCAGCGGGCTCATGAAGATCGCGACGCGGGTGCGGCCGTCCGGCCAGGGGTCGATGCTCTGCACCACGCCGTCGGCGGGCGACAGGATGCGCCCCTCGCCCGGAGTGCGCTCGGGGTCACGGAAGAACCAGAGCATGCCACCGGTGAGCGCACCCAGCGGGGCCGCAGCCAGGGCCCAGCGCCGGTCTCGGCGCGTCAGCAGCGCGGTGGCGGCCGCCGCGGCCGCCGTCGGGAGGAGCCACGGGGAGACCCCGCGCGCGAGCCGGACGCGGCTCGACTTAGCAGAATCGTCTGACACGTACAACCTTTGGTGGTGACTGGACTAGGCGCTTTGCCATGCTGTTACGGAACTCGCAACTATTACACGGCGCAACTACACAAGCAAAGCGCCTCGATAGCCGTTCCGCTAGACCTGCTCCGGGTGCGTCTGCTCGCCTTCGCCGCTCGTCATGCGGGCCTTGATCAGGCTCGCAACCGTGGTGATCGCCATGGTGGAGCCGATGACCGTGAGCGACACCCAGATGGGAATTTCGGGTGCCCAGGAGACGCCACTGGCATGCAACGCCTCCATTATCAGCTTAACCCCGATGAACCCGAGGATGAACGCCAAACCATAGCTGATGTAGACGAGTCGCTGCAGCAACCCGCCCAGCAGGAAGTAAAGCTGACGCAGCCCCATCAGGGCAAACGCGTTGGCCGTGAAGACGACGTAGGGGTCTTTGGTGAGCCCGAAGATGGCCGGAATCGAGTCGAGGGCGAACAGCAGGTCGGTGGTTCCGATGGCGACCATCACGATGAGCATGGGGGTCACCATGCGGCGGCCGTCGATCTTGACGGTGACCTTGGAGCCGACGTACCCCTCGGTGGTCGGGAACGCCCGGCGCACCCACCTGAGCAGGATGTTCTCGTTGAACTCCTCTTCCTCGCCCTTGAGGTGCTGCCGGATCAGGTTGACGGCGGTGTAGACGAGGAAGGCGCCGAAGACGTAGAAGAGCCAGCTGAACCGTTCGAGCGCGGCAGCCCCGAGCGCGATGAAGATGCCGCGCATGACCAGCGCGAGCACGATGCCGACCAGCAGCACCTTGTGCTGGTAGGGCCGCGGCACCGCGAACCTGCTCATGATGATGAAGAAGATGAACAGGTTGTCGACGCTCAAGCTGTATTCAGTGATGTAACCGGCGAAGAACTCCCCCGCCTTGTCGGCCCCGAACGTGGCCCACAACCCCACACCGAACAACGCGGCCAAGGCGACATAGAAGGTGACCCAATATCCGGCCTGCCGCATGGAGAACTCACGGGCCTCACCGCGGTCGACGATCCACAGGTCAAAGGCGAGGACGACGAGCAGACCGCCGATGACGGCGATCCAGGCCCACACGGGTACGGTCACGGTTCAAACCCTCCGGCATGCATGACTCATTGCCGGAGGTCTCTCCCGCCCGCGAAGAACGCGGACCGGCAGCCCCGGGGGCCCCGTGGAGCGGGGCTGCACCGTGATGACGAGGCTGTCGCGAAGGGATACTCCCCTCCCTAACCCACGCAGTATACGCCGACACTTTGCTCTCATCATCCATTCGATCTTGCTGCCTCGTACACCCCGAGCACGCTCTCCACGGCATCGTCACCATCCGGCAACTCCCGCCCCCGCCGCGCCGCCGCCTCCGACAGCGTCCGCGCGACTTCCGGTTCGTCCAGGACCTTCCGCAACGCGCTCCGCAGCCCCTCGGCGTCCCCGTACGGCACGAGCGTCCCGGCGTCACCGACCAGCCATGGGATCCCGCCCACAGCGGAGGCGATCACCGGCTTGCCGGCCGTCAGGGCCTCGCTGAGGCTGAGCGGCAGCCCTTCCCAGCGGCTGCAGTTGACCACCACGGACGCGGCCGCGAGCAGGTCGGGGACGTCGTCCCGGTCTCCGAGCAGCAGCACGGGAAGGCTCCGCGCCCGGATCCGGTCCTGGAGCTCGTCCCGCAGCGGCCCCTCGCCAGCCACGGCGAACAGGGGCTTCGGCGTCTCCCACGGCCCCGCCGCCACGTCGAGCAGGGTGTCGAGCCCCTTCTGCTGGGCGAGCCGGGCGATCGTGAGCACCAGGGGCCGATCGCCCGTCCCGAGTTCCTCCCGAACCTCCTCCGGCGTACGCCGGGCTGGGCGGAGCGGGGGCGCGGGGACCACCGCCTCCTCCACCTCCCGGGCTCCCAGGACGGTCATCCGCTCCGCCAGGTCCGGCGAGACCACGAGCACCCGGTCGGCCCGCCGCGCCACGATCCGCTCCAGCACCCCGTAGACGAACCCCACGAAACCACCGGCGGTGAGCGCATTGTGCAAGGTAACCACCACCCCCGGCCCCTTCCCCCCCAACCGCCCGACTGCTCGCTCCCGGCCCTTCCCCCCCGATCGCCCTGCTCCGCGCTCCGGCCCCCGCCGCCCGCGGCCCCCTCCCCATCCAGCCTCATGGTGCATGCCCCCGGGACGCCCTGCCTCCTCAGACCTGGCCCCTAGGCCCCCCGCCTCCTCAGACCTAGCCCCTGAGCCCCCAGCCTTCTGCTGTCCGGTGCCTTGCCTCCGTGTCCCCTGTGACTCGGCCCCCGGGTGTCTTGTCGTCCGTGACCCGGTTGCCCGCAATGCCAGGCTCGCCAGCGCCCCCGCCCGCAGGCCGTGGGCGTGCACGACGTCGGCGGCCCGCGTCAGCCGCCGGATCGCGAGCACCGCGCGCAGGTCGTTCAGCGGATGCGGCCGATCGGACACGGGCACCTCGGCGAACGAGGCTCCCGCCGCCCGGAAGGAGAACGCCTCCTCGACACTCCCCGGCCCCACCACCGCCGCCTGATGCCCGCGCCGCACCAGCCCTTCGACGAGCATCCGTACATGCCGCCCGGTACCGCCGGACGTGGTCCCCATCACAAATGCCACCCGCAAGACCCCTCCTAGATCCTCACCGAAGCTCGCAGCACACCTCAAAGCCGAAACCGTAACCCGAACCCCACCGCAACTTCCCGCTCAAGCCGAGAACGACCGCTCCACAACGCACTCACGGGCGCCCGAGTCCGAAAGACAACCGGCGTCCGAAGACCGCGACTCGGGCAAAGGCTCCGGACCACCAACCAACCACCCGGTCACCCAGGACCGTGCGCCCGCCAAGCCCGGGCCCCAGCCCCCCTGGGCCCCAGGCGCCCGCTTCCGGGTCAGCCACGGCCCGGCATCCAGCCACCTTCCGGAGCCGAGCAACCCCAATGCCCCGAAACCGGCGCCCCTCGGGAAGCCAGCAACCCCGATGGTTCCGAGACAGCACCTCCCGACGGCCAGGTCCGCGATGGTCCAGCCGCGCCGCGGCTCCTGCCCCCCTGTGACCACGCGCCCTCTCGGAGGCCAGGCCCCACATAAAGGCCGGCCCCACGGAAATCAGGCCCGCACGACACTGACCGCTGTGAAGGATAGGCACCGCATGAGACCGACCCCCGCGAAAGCCAGGCACCACACGGGACCGAACCCTGCGAAAGCCAGGAACCACACGAAACCATCCCCTCCCCACAGAGGACCAACCACCGCATGAAACCAGGAACCGCACGAAAAAGTCACCACAGGAAACGATCACCGCACGAAGCCAGTCAGTCCAGAAGCCAAGGAACGGCAGGAGGCCCATCCGCCGCCTCCACAGGACAGCAGGTCCTTGGCAGAAGATCAGCCGCCCCGCCTGAGCAGCCCCGCCACCATCCTGGCGTCCGGCCGATCCACCAACGCCACGACAACAGCCCCCACCACCACGGCCACAAACGCCGCCAGCACGACCGCGCCCACGTTCGGCCAGATGCCCGAGACGCCGAGCCGGCCCACCGCCCAGGCCCCCGCCAGGTACCCCAGCACGCCACCACCGACCGCCGCCCCCGCGGCCCTGGGAAGCCCCGCCGCGGCCCCGCTCCCCCGCGCCCGCACCACGGACGCGAGCAGCAGCACCCCACCGGCGGTCATGCCCAGGCTCATCCCCAGCGCCATCCCGCCGATCTTCCACCCGGCGGGCAGCACCAGCACCAGCACGGTCTGCGCGACGATGACGACCAGCCACCCCACGACAGTCCCCGTTGCCGCCGCCCGGCCGAGCCCGGCCGCGTAGAGCACCCGGCTCAGGTGGGCGATGAGCCCGTAGCCGACGATGCCCGGCGCGAACAGCGCGATCGCCAGGGCGAGCTGGGACGGAGGCACCTCGCTCCGGCCTCCCAGGAACACCACCGCCCCAGGCCCCGACGCGGCGGCCAGCACCCCGGCGGCCAACCCTGTGACCAGCACCACGGCCCGCGTCGTACGCGCCGCCAGCGCCGAGAACGCGACCGCGTCACCCGCCTGCGCCGACAGCCGGGGGAACGCGCTGGTGGCGATGGGCACGGCCAGCACCGCGTACGGCACCAGGTAGATGGCCCACGCGTAGTTGTAGACGGTGAGGGCCCCGTTGCCGATCACCTTGTTCGACAGCAGCACCACGACGATCATGGCGGCCTGCTGGGCGAGCAGCGCCGCGATCCCGGCGAGGGCGAGCCTGCGCACCTGCCCGGCCACGCCGTCGGGGAAGCGTAAGGTGGGCCGCCACCGCAGCCTCAGCCTCGACACGGGCCCGAGCACGGTCAGCACGAGCGAGAGCACGCCCAGGCTGGTGCCCACCGACAGGGCCAGCTCGGCGGGCCCGGGCAGTTGAGCGGGGTCGATCACCCCTCCGCTGAGCGGCACGAACAGCAGGTACGCCACGATGACCACGATGCTGGACGCCAGCGGCGCGACCGCGGGCGCGGCGAAGCGGTTGTGCGACTGCAGCACGCCGTAGAGCACCACGGCCACGCCGTACAGGGGGATCTGGGGGGCGAAGACGACCAGCATCCGCGTGGCGAGGGCGACGAGGTGGGCCGTGTCGCACCCGTTGACCGCCTCGCCGAGGAACAGGCCGATGACCGGCCGGGCGAACAGCGCGGTGAGCGCCCCCAGCGGCACCAGAACCACGACGACCCAGGTCAGCAGCGCCGAACTGATGTGCCCGGTGCGCTCGCGCGAGGCGGCGGACCCGGCCAGCACCGGCACCACCATGCCCGCCAGCGCGCCCCCGACGACGACCTCGAAGACGATGTTGGGGATCTGGTTGGCCGTCATGTAGGCGGTGGACAGACAGTTGGTGCCGACGGTCTGGGCGAAGGCGTATTGCTTGACGAAGCCGGCGACCCGCGCCAGCACGGTGATCGCCCCGATGAGCAGGGCGCCACCCGCCACGCCCCGCGCCGTCACGCTCCGCACCCGGCCTCCCCCGCCCAGCATCCGGTCACGCGGACATCCTGGCAGGTGCCACCGACAATCGCGCGGAGGATCACACGTGGTCGACGGGACGCCGCCCGAGCATGTCGATCCGGTTGAGCACCGGGTGCGCGGCGATGACCTTGGTGAAGCTGACCTTCTCCGAGACCGCGGTGAGCGCGGCGACCGTGCCGAGGAGGACGAGCCTGCCCGGCCTGCCGAGCTTGGTGACCGCGGCCAGCCCGAGCAGGGCTCCGAGCGAGTTGGCGCCCGCGTCGCCGAGCATCGCGCGCTCGCCGAGGTCGTCGGGCAGCAGCGCAGCGGCGGCCCCCAGCGGCACGGCGGCCAGGGCCGCGGCGGCGGGCGACGACCGCAGCAGCGAGACGGCCAGCAGCGGCCCGCCGGCCAGCAGCCCGACCTTGATCGCCCGCCCGGGACGAAGGTCGAACAGGTTGGCGAGGTTGGCGGTGCCCGCGATGGCCGCGCCGTTGACCAGGGTGTCCACCGGCCCGCCGGAGACGAGGGCGGCGGCGCCGAGCCCGATGGCGCCGATGCCGAGGATCTTGACCGCGCCGCTGGTGACCTCGCCACGGGCCAGAGCCGTCAGGTGGCCCTTGAAGCCCTTGGAGGACGTGGTGCCGTAGAGGTCGTCGTAGGCCCCGAGGGCGCCGGTGCCGACGCCCGCCAGCACCGCGGCCAGCCGGGTACGCGGCGCCAGGCCGGGCGTGAGCGCGGCCGCGGCGCCGGCGCCCGCCACGAACGCGGGCCCCTCCAGCAGGGTGATGGGCTCGCCGCGGTGGTTCTTGCGCGTCCAGCGCCCGCCCAGGTCGGCCGGACGGTTCCGGGTGAAGGCGGAGTAGGCGGCACGGGCGGCGGCGGCGCCGATCGCGGCGCCGGCCAGCGCGTAGAGCAGGCCACGGGCCATGTCAGCTCCCTGACTGGGTCGGTGAGGGCGTGGTGGTCGGCAACGCGGGCTGGATGGCCGAGGCCCCCTTGCCGATGCCGTACTGGCCGGCGCGCCCGCTCAGTTGCTCCCGGAGAGCGTAGACGACCACGACCCGGCCCGTGGGCATATCGACGGTATCGACGGTGGACACGCGCTTGGAGACGTCGCCGTCGTCGCGAAGGGCACTGACGGCGCCCCCGGTGACGGCCGTGTTGGCGGCGCTGCCGGCCAGCACCGCGCCCTTGCCCCCCGCGTCGAGCCGGTCGGCGACCGAGACGAGCGCGCCCAGCTGGGTCTCGGCCTGTTCCCCCTCGTACGCCTTCTCCGGCGCGAACATCACCGCCAGCATGGCCCGCTTGGCGGGGTCGCCGTCGGTGCTGACCAGCCCGCCTGCCTCGAACCCGCTGAGGACGGCGGCGGTCGCGGCGTTGGGGGTGCCCGCCTGTGCCTGGTCGGTGGTGAGCAGCGTGGCGGCGAGCAGTGCGCCGGCCTTGTTCCAGACGGTCGCCGTGGACGGGAAGACCATGTCGACCGGCTTGAGCTGGTTGACCAGGCCGTCGAGCACGCCGCTGCGGTCGGGGTCGAAGAACTTATCGGTCAGCGTGACGCGCCCGCCCACCTCCGCGCCCGCCTCCTCCAGCACCTGCTGCTCGGCCTCGCGGAACGTGGTGCTCGAACCCGGCGTCTCGACCAGCAGCACGCGCTGGCCGGTCAGCTCGCCGGCCACCAGCTTCGGCGTCATGCCGGCGACGAAGGCGTCGTTGCCCGCCTCGCGGCCCTGGAGCTGGTCGATCTGCACGCGCAGCTCGTTCTTCGTCTTGGTGAGCTGCGCGGTGAGCTCCTGCGCGGACTTGACCGCGGGCTCCTGCAGCAGCGTGGTGCCCAGGACGATCCCGACGGCCAGCGCCAGGAAGATCGCGACGATGGAGACGACGTGGTAGCGAAAATCGATCACGAGAAGAGTCCGACCAGCCAGAAGATGAATGCGTTCCAGACGTCCTGCAGGCCGTTCAGCCAGGTCTGGCCGAGCGGTGACAGGAACAGGGCGACCCCCATGGTGATCAGCGCGGTGATCACGAGCAGCAGGAGCTGGGAGGTGGTGATGCGGCTGCGGTAGAGCCTGCTCACGCCCTTGGCGTCGATGAGCTTGCTGCCGATGATCAGCCGGGTCAGGAAGGTGCTGGCCATGCCGGAGCGCCCCTTGTCGAGGAACTCCTCCAGGGTGCCGTGGGTGCCGACCGCGACGATCAGCTCGGCGCCCTTGTCGTCGGCCAGGAGCATCGCGATGTCCTCGCTGGTGCCGGTGGCCGGGAAGATGACCGCCTCGCGGCCGAGCTGGTGCACCCGCTCCAGGCCGGGGGCGCGGCCGTCGCGGTAGGCGTGCACGACGAGCTCGGCGCCGCAGGTCAGGGCCTTGGTCGAGACCGAGTCGAAGTCGCCGACGATCACGTCGGGGAGGTAGCCGGCCTCCAGCAGCGCGTCGGCGCCGCCGTCGACGCCGACGAGGACGGGCTGATATTCCCTGATATAGGGGCGAAGGGTGGCGATGTCTTCCTTGTAGTGATATCCACGCACCACGATGAGGACATGCCTGCCCTCCATCGGGGTGCGGATCTCAGGCACGCCGACTCCGTCGATGAGAAGCTTGCCCTCACCACGAACGTACTCCATCGTGTTGACGGCGAAAGCCTCGATCTGCACGGCGAGCCCGGCACGGGCCTCGGCCATGGCGGCCTCGACGGCCTCGGTCGTCTGCTCGTCGCCCTTGCCCACGACGTCGTCGTCGAGGTAGATCACGCCCTCGTGGACGCGGACGACGTCGCCGTCCTTGACACGTTCGAACAGCTCGGGGTTGGCGTTGTCGACGAACGGTACACGCGCGTCGAGCAGGATCTGCGGACCCAGGTTGGGATAGCGGCCGCTGATGCCCGAGGCGACGTTGACCACAGCCGCCGCGCCGCATGCGACGAGCGCCTCCGCGCTGACCCGGTCAACGTCGACATGGTCGATAATCGCTATTTCCCCGGGCTGGAGGCGTTTGGTGAGCCTCTTCGTTCGCCGGTCGATTCTCGCCACTGCCGTCACACCGGGAAGGTCACCGACCTTCCTGCCACGGAGGCCCGGCATCTTGCTCCCCGGAACCTTCATCATGACCATCCTGCCAGAGGGAAACAGCGCGGAGGCCAAGCACTACACGGCGTGTCCACTATGTCACACAGAATCACCTGTCGGCCGCTGCGAGCCCCAGCAGCTCCTCGGCGTGCGCCCGGCCCAGTTCGGAGTCCTCCAGACCAGCCAGCATGCGGGACAGCTCGCGCACGCGTCCCTCGTGGTTGAGCGTGACGACACCGCTGCGCACGACGCTGCCGTCGCTGGCCTTCTCGACGACCAGATGCTGGTCGGCGAAGGCCGCCACCTGCGGGAGGTGGGTGACGACGATCACCTGCGCGGTGCGGGCGAGCCGGGCCAGCCGGCGCCCGATCTCGACCGCGGCCTTGCCGCCGACCCCCGCGTCGACCTCGTCGAACACGAACGTCGGCACCGGGTCGGCACCGGCGAACACGACCTCGATGGCGAGCATGACGCGGCTCAGCTCGCCGCCGGATGCGCCCTTGTTGAGCGGCAGCGGCGGCGCGGCCGGGTGTGCGGCCATCCGCAGCTCCACCTCGTCGACGCCCTCCGGGCCGAACTCGGCGCTCTGGGTGAGCTGCACCACGACCCTGGCGTGGGGCATGGCCAGCGCGGTCAGCTCCTCGGTCACGGCCTGGCCGAAGCGCTCCGCGGCGGCCAGGCGCACCTTGGTGAGCTCGGCGGCCAGGGTGGTGAGCCTGGTGGTGAGTTCCTCGTGCTCGCGGGTGAGCTCCTCGATGCGCTCGTCGTCGCCTTCGAGCTCGCCCAGGCGGGCGGCCGCCCGCTGGGCCCAGGCCAGCACCCCGGCGCTGTCCTCGGCGTATTTCCTGATCAGACTGCCCAGTACGGACCTGCGCTCCTGCACGGCGGCCAGGCGGCCGGGGTCGGCCTCGATGGACTCGGCGTAGGCAGCCAGGTCGGTGGCGACGTCGGAGATCAGGTATCCGGCCTCGGCGAGCCGGTCGGCCACGCCGGCGAGCTGGGGGTCGTAGTCGCGCACGGCCTCGACGGCCGCGCGGGCCTCCCCGAGCAGCGAGATCACGTCGCGGGCGCCACCGGCGGCCTCCATCGGATCGCCGAGCAGCGCGGTGTGGGACGTGGTCGCGGCGCTGCGCAGCGCGTCGGCGTGCGAGAGTCGCTCCTCCTCCTCGCGCAGGTCGGCGTCCTCGCCCGGCTTGGGGTCGACCTTCTCGATCTCCTCCAGGCCGAACCGCAGCCGGTCGGCCTCCTGGGCGCGCTCCCTGGCCCTGGTGGTCAGCTCGTCGAGCAGCGCCCCCACCTGCTTGTGCCGCTTGTACGCCTGCGAGTACGCCCGCAACGGCTTGACCAGCTCGTTTCCCGCGTAACGGTCGAGCGCGGCGCGCTGCCTGGCGGCCTGCAGCAGCCGCTGCTGGTCCATCTGCCCGTGCACGGCCACCAGGTCGTCGGCCAGGTAGGTCAGCGTGCCGACGGGCACCGAGCGCCCGCCGAGCCAGGCCCTGGAACGGCCCTCGGCCGAGACGGTGCGCGAGATGATCAGCTCGCCGTCCTCGACCTCACCGCCGAGGTCCTCGACCTGCTGGGCGACCCGGCCGCCGGACTCGACGACGAGCGTGCCCTCCACGGTCGCCTTGTCGGCCCCCGGGCGGATGCGCGAGGGATCTGCCCGGCCGCCGAACAGCAGCCCGAGCCCCGTGACGACCATCGTCTTGCCCGCACCGGTCTCACCGGTGACCACGTTGAAGCCCGGCGAGAGCTCGAGTACGGCCTCGTCGATGACGCCGAGCCCCTGGATGCGGACCTCCTCGACCCTTGGTCGCACTGCCCACTCCCGTCACTGCCGTGCCTGATGGCCGGTTGGTCTCCGGACACCTGTTGCCCATGGGATCCTACGCGTTCCGCCCTCCATTCATTCAGGGTCGCACTCTCCCGCGCCATCCCTGAACCGGCAGTTCGAACTTGGCGACCAGCCTGTCGGTGAAGGGGGCGCCGGTGTTCTCCACGCCGTGCAGGCGGGCCAGGCGCACCGGCTCGGCGCCCCTGCGCACCTCCACGCGCGAGCCCGAGGGCAGCTCGAAACGGCGTCGGCCGTCGCACCACAGAACGCCGCCCGGAGTGTCCGGCAGGATCTCCACGGCCATCGTCGACCGGGGCGAGACCACCAGCGGACGGGCGAACAGCGCGTGGGCGCTGATCGGCACCAGGAGCAGCGCCTCCACCTCCGGCCAGACCACCGGCCCGCCGGCCGAGAACGCGTACGCCGTCGAACCCGTAGGAGTGGCGCATATCACGCCGTCGCAGCCCCAGCGGGACAGCGGCCGCCCGTCGATCTCGGCGACCACCTCCAGCATGCGTTCCTGCTTCTCCACGGTGACCTCGTTGAGCGCCCACGTGTCGGCGATCACCCGGCCGTTCTGCCTGGCCAGGACGTCGATCGTCATGCGCTCCTCGACGTCGTAGCGCCCGGCGACCACGCTGTCGACCGCCGAGGCCAGGTCGGCCACCTCCGCCTCGGCCAGGAATCCGACGTGCCCGAGGTTGACCCCGAGCAGCGGCGTGCCGGCGGGCTTGGCCAGCTCGGCCGAGCGCAGCAGCGAGCCGTCGCCGCCGAGCACGATCATGACCTCGGCGTCCTTGGCCGAGCCGGGATCGTCGCTGGGCACGACCTCCACCCGGCCGCAGCCGATGTCACCGGCCTCGGTGTCCAGGACGCGTACGTTGATGCCGGCGTCGACCAGCCGGTTGATGACCAGGCGGGCGCTCTCGACGGCGGCGCCCCGCCCGGTGTGGACGGCGACGAGCACGGTGCGGTTCATTGCGGCCCTTCCGCGACGGCACGCTGGATCTCGGCATCGAGCTCGGCGACGGAGGGCTCACCCTCTCCTTTGCCCAGCCAGAGCAGATATTCGACATTTCCGGAGGGCCCGGGCAGCGGGCTCGCCGTCACACCCCGCACGCTCAGCCCCAGCTCCCGCGCCTTGGCCGCGGCCTCGCGCACCGACCGGGCCCGCAGCTCGGGGTCGCGCACCACGCCGCCCGCGCCCACGAGCTCCTTGCCCACCTCGAACTGCGGCTTGACCAGCATGACGAAGTCGGCCCGCGGCGCGGCGACCTGCGCCAGCGCGGGCAGCACGAGCCGCAGCGAGATGAACGACAGGTCGCCCACGACCAGCGTGGGCGGCTCGCCGACCATGTCGGGGGTCAGGTCGCGCACGTTGACGCGTTCCATCACGGTCACCCGCTCGTCGGTGCGCAGCGACCAGGCGAGCTGGCCGTAGCCGACGTCGACGGCGAGCACATGGGCCGCGCCGTGGCGCAGCAGCACGTCGGTGAAGCCTCCCGTGGAGGCTCCCGCGTCGAGGCACCTGCGCCCCTCGACCGAAAGGCTCTTGAACGCCTCCAGCGCCCCGAGAAGTTTGTGCGCTCCGCGCGAAACGTAGTCGGGCCCGTCGGCCGACTCGGCGACGACGATGGCCGAGGCGGTGTCGACCTGGGTCGCGGGCTTGCTCGCCCGCTGCCCGCCGACGCTGACCCGCCCGGCCTCGATGAGCTGGGCGGCCTGCTCACGGGACCTGGCCAGCCCTCGGCGCACCAGCTCGCTGTCGAGACGAATCCGCCGGCTCACCGCTCGCCCAGCGCTTCGTCGCCCGCACCCGCGAGAGTGGACTCCAGCCCGGCGAACGCCTCCTCGAACACCGCGACGTGCTCGTTCACCGGCAGCTCGCCCACACGACCGAGACCGGCCACGATGGCGTCGACCCGCTCGTCACCGGTCTCCTCCGGCAGCTCACTCATGACTCGACCGTAACGCCTCGGGCGAGCGCCCGGGACCTTGGCAGGCGTGTCACGCGTTGAAGCTCATACGGGGGTGCTAGTGATGTGGAACGCTACCGACCGCAAAGGAAAAGAAAGGATGCCCAACATGGCAAGCGTCGAGGAGTGCCGGGCGGCACTGGCCAGGCTCGTCGCCCAGTTCGACGAGATCGGCGCGGAGGATCGTGCCAAACACGTGGTCGAGCGCACGGTCAGCGCGCGGGTGTCCGACCTCGACGTGATCTTCTACGGGCGGCTGCACCACGGGGGGCTCGAACCGTTCACCGAGGAACCGCCCGCGGGCGGCAAACCGGCCGACGTGAAGATCACTATTACCGGCGACGACCTGATCGCGCTGGTCGACGGCGAACTGGACCTGGCCCGCGCCCTGCTCGGAGGGCGGGTGAAGATCGACGCGAGCTTCGGCGACCTGCTACGCCTGCGCAAGCTGATCTGACCGGTTCCGTTGTCCAATGCATGCGTTAACTGTTAGGCGACGGGCGAACACCGGCCCTGCCCCTCGGCCCCCGACCGACCGAGCCGCCCTCCGGCGGACACGTCGCCATCGGCGACCTGACGATTCCTCCCGACTCGGCCCGCACGCCCCCGACCCCCGTGATCAGAGCGCGGCGCCGGCACCGCGCATGTTCGCGTTCGGCGTGCTGCGGGCCTTGGGAGAAGGACGCCACCGCCTCGTTCACGCGACGCGGCGGGTCTCCTCGTGAGTGGTCGGCCACTGATCGAGAGGGGTTCCTCTGCACGGGCCCTCACCCGACGCGCTTCAGAACCTCCTTGACCGCGTCCTCCCCGACCTGGCCTTCCCCGGCCGCCGTCCAGGCGGCGTCGCAGGCCGCGCGCAGCCCGTCGATCCGGCTGCCGTCTCCTTCGAGGCGCAGCACCCCGTCCCGCCACTCGGCGTGCCATCCTCCGCAGGCCCCCTCCCGCACCTCGGGATAGGGCTGGACCAGCGCGCCGAGGTCCTCGGCAAGGTACGTGGGCCGGTGCCGTGGCCGCGCGGTCAGCACGTCGAGCGGGGTGGCCACCCCGGTGAGCACCAAGAGGCTCTCCACTCCCGCGTTGGAGGCCCCCTCGATGTCGGTGTCCAGCCGATCCCCCACGACCAGCGGCCGCCGGGCGCCCGTACGGATCATCGACTCCCGGTGCAACGGCGGATCCGGCTTACCCGCGTAAACCGGCTCGACCCCGGTGGCGGCGGCGATGACCCGGACCATGGCCCCGTTTCCCGGCAGTTCGCCCCGGCCGGTCGGCATGGTGCTGTCACCGTTGGAGGCCACGAACAACGCCCCTTGCCGGACGGCCAGCGCCCCCTCCGACAGCAAGGCGTACGACAGACCGGGAGCGATCCCCTGAACCACCGCCGCGGGAGACTCGGCCGCCACGGACACCGGCCTGAGCCCCTGATCACGTACGGCCACCCGCAGCCCCGACCCGCCCACGACCAGCACCGCGGCGCCCGGAGCCACCCGCTCGGCAACCACTCGCGCGGCCGCCTGCGCCGAGGTCACGACATCGGCCGCCGTGGCCGGGACGCCGAGTTCCCGCAGGTGGGCGGCGGTAGCGGCCGGCGTCCGCGAGGCGTTGTTGGTCACGTAGGCGAGCCGTACGCCCTTGCCCTGCGCCTCCTCCAGCGCCTCCCTCGCCCCGGGTACCGCGTGCTGTCCCAGGTAGACCACACCGTCGAGGTCGAGCAGCAAGGTGTCATAGCCGTCAATCAGCACAGCGCCTCTTCCCGTTTGACTCTCACGCCGCGTGAGACTTTAGCGTCGCCTTCGTACCCCGCCACAGGAAGCCCTGACGGGAAGCCCGTACCGAAAGGACGACCATGCCCCGCGCGCTCAACCTCACTACCGACGAGCGCATCGAACTCTTCGGCGACTTCGCCCACGACGCCCGCGCGGCAGAGGCCGAGGAACGCTGGGGCGACACGCATGCCTGGGCCGAATCCGCACGCCGTACCTCGTCCTACACGAAGGAGGACTGGCAGCGGTACAAATCCGAGGCGTCCGCCCTCACGGCCCGGCTCGCCGACGCGATGAACGCCGACGTCCCCGCCGACGGCGACCTTGCGATGGACCTGGCCGAAGAACATCGCACCCACATCTCCCGCTGGTTCTACGACTGCACGTACGACATCCACCGCGGCCTCGCCGACCTGTACGTCTCCGCCCCACGCTTCACCGCCACCTTCGACCGCACCTCCCCCGGCCTGGCCACCTACCTCCGCACCGCCATCCTCGCCAACGCCACCCGCCAGAACTGACCCCGCCCCCACCCGCCACCTGTCTCACCGGACGGGTGGCCATCAGGCGATCAAGGGCGCTCTGACCACCGTTCTGCCGCATACAGGATGCTGATCAGCGGCACGCGCGAGATTACGTGTGGGCACTGGGCCACCGCGGTGGCTGGATCCTCCGCGCAGCCCTCTGGGCAGCCGGTCACCTGCAAGGTCACGACTTACCGGCGGCGGTTGCCTCTCATGTCCCCGGCGGTGAGACGTCATGCCCTTCCGCGGTTCCATCCCGACCGGATCCGCTACATGGTGGCTTGGCCAAGCCATCCCTCAGGTGCCGGCGGCGTCGTTGCAACAACCTCGGCCCTGGCCGCCGTCGGCGAGTCGAGTCCACGCAGGCGTGGCCCGCGCACAACTGACGGCATGGAGCCTTCGCCAGGCCCGAGGAGCGGCAGCTGCCGCCCGCTCAGGGTCAAGGGTCGGGGTGAGAGCGACTGAGCGCGGGGGCAAGGCGAGAGCCACGGAGCGCGGGGCAGGGTGAGGGGCAAGGAGTCATGTGCCGCGCCGCTGCTCGATCAGCGCCCTGGCTGACAGCGCTCATCTGAGGTGGCACCGACCGGGATCCAAGTACCCGAAGGGGCCCCCGGGGCAATGACGCTGCACTATGGCCAGGCCCAGCGCCCGCCTCTGCACCCCCTACATCTCCCGGCGAGCCCTCAACGTCGCACGCACACTCTTCAAAGCCGACACATAATGCCGCTCGTCCGGCCGCATGGCCACCGCGATGGCGAGCGGCTCCTGAGCTCCTTCCAGATCCCCGGTACGCCACAACGACAACCCCAGCCCGAAATACGCATAGTCCTCGGCCGGATTCGCATCCACGATCTGCCGAAAGCTGGCCGCGGCCTCCGCATACTGGCGGGAGTTGAACTGCGCCCGGGCCAACGCCTCAAGGATGCTCCGCGACTGTGGCTCGGCCGCGGCGGCCCGCTCCAGCAACGCCGCGGCAGCCGCGGGGCTCCCTTCCTTCAGCAACTTCACACCCCGCTGATACCAGTCGTAAACACCGCCCCCGGGAACGCCGCCCAAGGAATCATCGTGACCATTTCCGCCCTGAACCATGCGTGAGGACTCCTTCATCGCTGGACGACGAACCTCGCTCCCGCTCCGCCGCGATAGGGGCGCGACAGCAAACGATTGGGGCAACTCCTGGTAGGCGCAAGCATTTATGGGAGCATGCCCGGTATGGGGACTCCTGAACTGCCGGTGCCGGACGGACTGGTGCTACGGCCCTTCCGAGGCGTACGTTTCGATGTCGAAGATCCCGCCAAGGTGACCTCCCCACCGTACGACCTGATCAGCGACGCGGGCGTCGAAGCCCTCCTCGCCTCTCACCCGAACAACGTCGTCCGCCTCATCCTTCCCTGCAACCCCGAAGCGACACCCTCCGCCGAAGGCAGCACCCCTCGCGGCCCGGCCGGGACCCCGTCCAGGCTCCACCACCGGACCGAGGTACCGCTCGAAGCCCGTTACGCCGAGGCCAGGGACACCCTGAGGGCCTGGCTGGACGCCGGCGTCCTGGTGGCCGACGACACCCCCGCCCTGTACGTCTACGAACAGAGCGGCCCCCACGTCCTCCAGCGCGGCCTGATCGGCGACGTCGGCCTCATCGACCCCGCCAAGCGCGTCATCCTCCCCCACGAAGACGTCATGCCCGGCCCCATCGCCGACCGGCTGGCCCTGATGAGCACCACCGAGGCCAACCTCGAACCCATCTTCCTGCTCTACAACGGCGACAACGGCAGGGCCACCCGCCTGGTGGACGAGGTGGCCGCCAAGCGACCGCCCCTCGTCACGGCCGGAACCGAGGACGGCCTCACCCACCGGCTGTGGGCGATCACCGACCCGGACGAGATCGCCGCCATCAACGCCGACCTGCGCAAGCGTCAGGCCCTGATCGCCGACGGCCACCACCGGTACGCGACGTACCGCGTCCTCCAGCGCCAGGAGCATGCCGCCCGCCAAGCCCTGCGGGACGGAACTCACCACGTCACGTCCTACGCCCCGCAGCAAGAAGCCCTTCCGCACCCGCCCCAGAACGCGCTCCCCCAGAACTCGCGGAACATCCCCCTCAGCACTCCCGGGAGCATCCCCGACCCCCAGGACACACCGAACCCCTCCGACACCCCCTCCCCCAGTCCGATCACCTCGATCCGTCACGAGCTGACCGGCCACCTGGCCCATCCATCAGAGGAACCGGCCTCCGCCCCGGCCGATACCCGGCAAGCACTGGGCCCGTGGGACTTCGGGCTGGCCCTGATCGTCGACTCCGCCGCCTACCCACCCGATCTCAAGGCCATCCACCGCGTCATCCCGGGGCTGCCCTTGCCCCAGGCCACCGCCAGGGCCAGGGGCGCCTGGCAGGTGCACGACTACGACGACCTGCCGCAGGGCCTGGCAGCGCTGGAGAACGCCGCCGAGCCCGCCTTCCTGCTCGCCGGAGAAGGCGGCACCCACCTGCTCACCGACCCCGACCCGGTGCAGCTCAACCTGGCGATGCCCGACCACCGTTCCGACCGCTGGAACTCGCTGAACACCTCCATCCTCACCGAGTTCATCCTGCCGAAGGTGTGGGGCATGGAGGACGACGACCAGGCCGTACGCATCGTCCACCACGACACCGAGGCGGCGTTGCGGCTCGCGATCCAGACGGGCGGCACAGCCGTCATCCTCAAGCCGCTCATGGTTCACGACGTGCTGGCGGTGGCCGCCGGGGGCGAACGAGTCCCCCGCAAGTCCACCTCCTTCGGCCCCAAACCACGTACCGGCCTGGTCCTCCGCACGTTCGCCATCGACTGACCCCGCACGCTCCTCACCAACCTCGTAGCCACGCCTCCCCCTGCCCCAGCGATCCTCCACGCCCGCGACAGAACCCGTTTCCCACCCCCTGCCAGGCTCACCACCGCGAACAAGGTCACCCCACGCCCGCCAACTGAGCCACCTTCCGCGGCCCACGGTTCGGAGGCGCCTCCTCAGACGGCTCAGGAACCGGCTCCTCGACAGGTCTGGCGGCGCTCACCTCCACCTCGTACCGCCAGATCTTGGCGGCGGACGGACCGAAGACCCGGCAGCGGAACGCGCCCGTCACCTCGATGAAGTCCCGCGGTTTGAGGCCCCGCACGATCTCCGCCACCTCAGGATCGAAGGTGACGCACGGGACGCTGTCGGTGAGCGCCGGGCCCCGCCTGTGCCTCCGCCGGCGGCGTACGATGACCCGCCACTTCGTGGCCATGTCGCCGCTCGGCATCTCGTATTCCTCGACCGCCGCCGACAGCCGCCCCGCCAGCACGACCTCGTTCCGATCCATTGTCGTCCTCCCGTTTGTGTTCCGGCGGAGATCACTCTCTACGATGAAGGGAAGCCCGGATCGATACGAACGTCGTTCTGGGGATGACGGATGTACGCGCGGGAGTGCCTGTGGACAACATCACCGCACTAGGCGGCGACGTCTATGAGATCGACACCAAGATGGCGGGATACTCGGGCATCACCGCCGGCTATCTGATCCTGGGAGACCGGCCGTGCCTGGTGGAGACGGGCACCTCGACCTCCTCGCCCGTGGTGCGCGACGCGCTCGCCTCGCTCGGCGTCGGCCCGGACGACCTGGCCACAGTGGTCGTGACCCACATCCACCTGGACCACGCGGGCGGCGTGGGGGACATCGCGAAGTTCTTCCCGTCCGCCCAGGTGGTGGTGCATGAGAAGGGCGCGCGCCATCTGGCCGATCCGTCGCGTCTGATGGCCAGCGCCCGGATGGTCTGGGGTGACCAGCTCGACACCCTCTTCGGTGAACTGTCCCCCACCGAAGCCGAGCGTATCGTCGCCCTGGGCGACACCGGGGCCATCGACCTGGGCAACGGCCGCACACTGAGCAGCCACTACTCCCCCGGCCACGCCAAGCACCACGTCGGCCTGGTCGACTCCGCCACGGGCGACCTGTACGTCGGGGACGCCGCGGGCGTGTACCTGCCCCAGACCGGCGACCTGCGCCCCGCCACGCCGCCACCGGACTTCGACCTTCAGACGGCCCTCGACTCGATCGCCCTGTTCCAGGCGCTTGGTCCGCAACGGTTGCTGTTCAGCCATTACGGCCCGGTCGGCGCCGTCCAGGAGACCCTTGAGCGATCCGCCGAAGAGCTCCGCGTCTGGGTGGATCTCACCCGCCAGGCGCATTCGGAGGGCCTGGATCTCGATCACGCCGTCGCCATGGTCCGCGACCGCACCAAGGAGCGCTACACCGCCCTGCAGTCGGACGACGTGACGGCCGAGCAGTTCGAGCTGCTGAGCGGCGCCCCGTCGAACGTCGCGGGCATCCTCCACTGGCTCAACCGCGTCGAACGATGACAACTGGCGGCCCCCGCCGCACCTAAGACCAAAAAACTCCGCCGTACCCCCAACCATCAGGGGTACGGCGGAGCAACAACACCTACTCGTCGTTCTTCTTCGGCCGTTTCTGAGCGGATTCATCCGTCTCGATTTCCAGCACGTCACCGAAGTCCGGCTCGATGAACGCAGGCGTGATCCCCGGCGTCTCGGCCTCCGCCGGCTTCTCTTCCTCACCGGTGTTCACCGGTTCACCGGCCTCAGGCTCGACCGCCTCAGGGCTGGCGGCGGCCTCCGGCTCAGGCGCCTCAGGAGTCTCGGCGGCCTCCGGCTCCAGGAGGTCGTCCGCTTCGGCCAGGGCCTCGGCGTCCTCTTCCTCCTCCTCGGCCAGCTTGCCCTCCTCGGCGGCACCGGCGTCGTCGAAGTCGTCCTCGGAGTCGAGGTCTTCCTCGAAGTCCTCTTCGACGTCCTCGATGACGGCTCCGGTGAGCTCGGCGTACCGATCGGCCGCGTCCGTCTCGCCGTCCTCGTCGAAGGCCATCGCCCGTGCGAACCAGTCGGTCGCCGCCTCCTGGTGCCCGGCGTCGGCCAGGGCGTCCGCGTAGGCGAACGCGAGGCGCGCCGACCACGGCTTCGGCTGCGGGTCGCGCAGCTCGGGCAGGCGCTGGAGGGTGATCACGGCCGCGTCCTGCTGGCCGAGGTCACGCCTGGCGCCGGACTCGACGATGGTCAGCTCGATGCGTCCGGCCCGGTCGAGGCGCTCCGCCTCCGGCGAACGTACAAGATCGATGGCCCGCTCCGGACGACCCAGACCACGCTCGCAGTCGGCCATGACCGGCAGGTACGCATCCGACCCCGTCATCCTCCTGGCCGCGCGCAGGTCGCTGAGCGCCTCGGAGAAGTGTCCGGCCCGGTAGGCGACGATGCCCGCAGCCTCACGTACGACACCGATGCGAGCCGCGAACCGGCGCGCCACCTTGGTGTGTTCGTGCGCCTTGTCGGGATCGTCCTCCTCCAGGGCACGCTCCGCGGCGACCAGGTGCCTGCCAACCAGGTCGGGGAGGTCACCGGGCAGGGAACGCAGCTCCTCGCGCACTTCCTTGTCCAGTTCCTCGGCGGTGATGTCGGGCGCCACCTCGGGCAGCCGCTCGCGCTGCGGGGCGTCGGAGTCGCGCTCCTCCCTGCCGTACCTGGCACGGGTGCCACCGCCCGGACGCTCCCCACGGTCGTCCCGCGAGAACGGGCGCGACTCGCGGTAGCCGCCCTCGCGACGAGGCCCGGAGGAGTCGTCGCGGCGCGGGCCACGGTCGTAACCCTCGCGACGCGGACCCCGGTCGAAGCCCTCACGACGCTGGCCGCCAGCGCGGTCATCACGGAAACCGCCCTCACGACGCGGCCCCCGATCGGAGCCCTCCCTGCGAGGACCACGGTCGAAACCCTCACGGCGCGGCCCCTGCTCGAAGCCCTCACGGCGCGGGCCACGGTCACCGTAGCCACCGCCCTCACGCCGAGGTCCACCGTCCTGGTAGGGACGACGCTCGTCACCCTCACGACGCGGACCCCGGTCATCGCCCTCACGACGCGGACCCCGGTCAAAACCTTCACGGCGCGGGCCACGGTCACCGAAGCCACCGCCCTCACGCCGGGGACCACGGTCGAAACCTTCACGGCGCGGGCCACGGTCACCGAAGCCACCGCCCTCACGCCGAGGACCACGGTCCTGGAAGGGACGACGCTCGTCACCCTCACGACGCGGACCACGATCGTCCCTGTCCTGGGAGGGACGACGCTCGTCACCCTCACGACGCGGACCACGATCGAAGCCCTCACGACGCGGACCACGGTCAAAACCTTCACGTCGCGGCCCGCGATCGCCGTACCGGCTCTCGCGCCGGTCACCATGGCCACCGCCGCCGCCCTGGCTCCGGTCGCCGGAGCCACCTCCGCCTTCACGACGGTCGCCGGAGCCGCCCTCGCGGCGGGGCCCGCGGTCATCCCGGTCCCGGTAGGAGCGGCCCTCGTCCCGGAAACCACCCTCACGCCGCGGCGGGCGCTCGTCGCGGGCGCCTTCCCCGCCTCGGGGCGCTCTGTCCTCGCGGTTGTACGGCCGCGGCCGGCCCTCTGAACGGAACGGACGATCGCCACCGGAGTCACGCCCGCGAGAGCCGTATCCGCCAGTCCCGCCGCCACCAGAGCGCCTGTCCCCGTAGTCGCCGCGCCCGCGCTGTCCGCCGTCCGATCCGTTATCACTGTTCACTTCTGGTCCATTTCGTTGGCTCACTCAGCGGACTCACAACGGCGGTCCACCGTGGCTGGTCGCCGCCCGCCCTCGGGCCTTACGCGACGAAGGCCACCCGTGGGGGGTGGCCCGGTCCCCCCAGCCTAGCAAGCCCTCAAGCGTTCACGAGCCCTCCAGACGCCCCTCAAACGTCCGACCGACAACGAACCACGGGGGAATTACTCGCAACAATCCATCCCCGTCCGCGCCCGAAGGGCGACACCCACCCCGAAAGAGCGGGACGCCGACATCACCGACGAAGCAAAGCAGCAGACCTGGGCCTCACTGGGCCCATGCGCCCCATCCTGGCGAACAGAACACATCGGCTCTCCAGGCCGAAGGTCCTGCATATAAAGGAGCCCCTGGAGCCAGAGGTCTCTCTCCCACAGACCACGTAGGGCCAGGTGGAGATAGAAAGCCTCCCCGGCTGCATCCGGCCGACGTACTGGAGTGGCGCATCGACTTGGCGGGTGCCATTCCTATGCCAGTGGGACTGGGGGGCGGACAACGCCTCAGAAGGTGGCTCTTCACGACCACAAGCCGGACGAGTTCTGTACCTCGCAGGGCAAACAAAGAAGACGGGGACGCGGGGCCCGAACATCCCAGCGGCTCGCCCCGCCTCTCGTGAAGACCGTCACCCGAGGCAGTCCCCCTCGGCTCACTTACCGTCCGCTCGCGACGCTCATACAGAGCCACGCCTCGCGTCGAAACGGAGAGAACCGTTGAGGTCAAGGTCCTCGAACAAGTCGGGCGCGGGAAGAGACCAGCTTGTGGGGCCAGCCGCAGCTTGCCGCTCTCGCCGGACACACCACGTCCAGCAGCAGCGTGGCGTCGGCCGGCACCTGTCGGCCGACGTCCTACGCCCCCGGACCACACTGTCTTTGCCTTCAACATGCTGGAACCGATGAAGGCCCCCAACCGGGAAGCGCGTACAACGCAAAGAAGGCCCCACACAATCGTGTGGGGCCTTCTTTGAAAGATTGTCCGGCGGTGACCTACTCTCCCACACCCTCCCGAGTGCAGTACCATCGGCGCAGAGAAGCTTAACTTCCGGGTTCGGAATGTAACC
>NZ_JBIUBJ010000023.1:0-130411 GCF_044547985.1 Nonomuraea sp. NPDC052265 | reverse complement strand
CACCTGGCCCGCATGGAACTCCGCACCGCCCTCGACGTCTGGCTCCAACGCATCCCCACCTTCACCCTCGCCGACCCCGACGCCGTCACCTGGGCCGCCAGCCAGGTACGCGGCCCGCGAACCCTGCCCCTGCGCATCGGCTGACCGTCCCCCCTAAGTGGACGACAACCTTCCGGTTAGTGTAGAACGGGAAGCCGGCATTCCGTTCAGGGGGTTGCGTGATGATCGTGGTGACGGGCGCGACGGGCACGATCGGGCGTGCGCTGACAGAGGAGCTGGGCGGCGCGGTCCGGGCCGTGGTACGGCGCGCGGAACAGGGCGAGGAGCTGGGCTGCGACTACGTGGTCGGTGACCTGGAGAGGCCGGAGAGCATCCCGGTCGAGCCGGGTGACAGGCTCTTTCTCAACAGCGCGCAGTGGCCTGGATTCGTGCGCGCCCACCGGGCGGTCATCGACCACGCGGCGGCCTCGGGGGTGGCCCAGGTGGTGACGGTCTCCGTGCGCGGCGTCACGTCCAGCAGCCTGCTCGGCTTCGGCTTGCACGGACAGGTTGACGAACATCTCAAGGCGTCCGGAGTGCCGTGGACGATCCTGGCGCCCGTCGGCTTCATGCAGAATCTCGCGGGCGACGTCGACGAGGAGGGGCGGATCTTCGGCTCGTACGGCAGGGGCAGGGTGGGGTACATCGACGCGCGGGACATCGCGGCGGTCGCGGCCGCGCTGCTCACCCGTCCTGTCGGGGCGGACGCCGTTCACGAGTTGACCGGGCCGGTGGCGCTCACCCATGACGAGATCGCCGCCGAGCTCACCCGGGCGTTCGGCCGGGACGTGCGGTACGTGGACCTGTCCGTCGAGGAGGCCGCCGGGCACCTGGAGAAGCGCGGCATGCCCGCTCCCGCGGCCCGTGACCTGGCCACCCTGATGTCGCAGATCGGGGACGGGCGCTGGGCGAGCACGACCACGACGGTCGCCGACGTCCTGGGCCGCCCGCCGCGTTCGCTGCGCGAGTTCCTGGGGTAGAGGCGCGCGACGCCGGGACGGCCGTCCCTGGCCGCGGGTGGGGCGGCCGGGGGTGTCACTGGTGCGGTATCGCGATGCCGGCCGCGCGCAGTTTCGCCTCGACCAAGGCATTCAGCCGGGCGATGGACGGCTCCTGGGCCACCCCGTGGTGGTTGACCAGCCCATATCGGGCGGCGGCGTCGGACTGCTTGCCGAGCCCGTCCGGCATCCCGAGAAGCGGCCGCCCGGCCAGCAGCTTGGCGGCCAGGGCGGAGGCCAGCCGCTCGACCCGCGGGTCGTCCGGATCCCAGGACCTGGCCTCCAGGCCGCGCTTGGTCAGGTCGACGAACTCGGGGTCGTCCAGCGAATGTTCGAGCCGGGTCAGGAAGCTGTCGAAGATGGCTGGAATCAGCGCCCTGGTCAGCACCAGGGCCTCCCGCTGCGTGGCCACGTAGTCGGAGTCGAAGCCGAGGGCGGCGAGCCGGTCCAGGACCGCGCAGGCCCGGTCGGGCAGCAGGACCCGGTCGCCGTGGGCGAGCCGGTGCAGCGTGTCGCGGCGCGCGACCAGGTCGTCGATCCGCTCGGTCAGCCGGCGACGGACGTCCTCCAGGGCGGCGGCGAACCGCTCGGGATCGGCGTCGAGCAGGTCGCCGATCTCGGCCAGCGGCACGCCGGCCGCGGCGACGGTCCGGATCTGGACCAGCCGGAGCAGGTCGGCCGACCGGTAACGCCGGTAGCCGGAGCCGTCGCGTTCGGGCTCGGGGACCAGGCCGAGCCGGTGATAGTGCCGCACGGTCTTGACGGTGACGCCGACGTACGCCGCCGCCTGACCGATCGTGAGCCCGTCCGCCATCGGCTCAGCGCGCCTCGGGACCGAGGGCGAGCGCGCCTGCGTGCACCGCAGGGAAGCGCTCGCGCGGGACGGGGCGGCCGGCGACCTTCGCGCCCGGGAAGGGGTTGGGGGCATTCACAGGGGTGAGAGTAGCGCGCATCCGCGGCACTTCATCACCTTCGTCGCCGGAGGCGCCTCCGCATCGGGACGCTCGACGCAAGGAGGCCGAGCCGTGCTCGCGGCAGGAGTTGACCTTGACCTTAGGTCAGGGTCCAAGCTCATCGCATGGCCGCCTCGAAGGGGCCCGGTGGCCCGCCATCGCACCTTCGAGCCGTGCCGGACGACGACCATCCCGAGACCAAGGACGACAGATCATGACGAACAAGAACGACATCGGCTTCTCCGCGGCAGGGCTGCGCCGGCTGCGCGAGGTGCTGACGCGGCACGTCGAGTCCAAGAGGATTCCCGGGCTGGTCGCCCTGGTCAGCCGGGGCGAGGAGACGCACGTGGAGGCGATCGGGACGATGCGGCACGACGGTGGCCCGCCGATGAGCCGGGACACGATCTTCCGGATGGCGTCCACGTCCAAGCCGGTCACGATGGCGGCGGCGATGATCCTGCTGGACGAGTGCCGGCTGCGGCTGGACGACCCGGTGGACCCGTGGCTGCCCGAGCTCGCCGGCCGCCGGGTGCTGAGGCGCCCCGACGGCCCGCTGGACGACACCGTGCCGGCGCGCCGGCCGATCACCGTACGGGACCTGCTGACCTCCACGTTCGGGCTCGGCGTGGACTTCGAGCTGCTGGACTCCCCGATCAGGGCCGCGATCTTCGAACGCACCGACTACAGCGTGGCGTCCGGGCCTGCGCCCCACCCGGACGAGTGGATGCGCCGCCTCGGCGAGCTGCCGCTGTCGTACCAGCCCGGGGAGCGGTGGCAGTACGACCTCAGCAACGAGGTGGCCGGCGTGCTCGTCGCCAGGGTCGCGGGCCAGTCCCTGGAGGAGTTCCTGCGCGAACGCGTGCTCGATCCGCTGGGCATGAAGGACACCGCCTTCCACGTGCCCGCCGACAAGATCGACCGGCTGCCGCCCCTTTACGGCCCCGACCCGCGGACCGGCGAGTTCCTGGTGTGGGACGAGGCGGCGGGCGGCAGGACCAGCCGGCCCCCGGCCTTCCAGGGCGGCGGCGGCGGGCTGGCCTCCACCGTGGACGACTACCACGCCTACTTCCGGATGCTGCTGAACCACGGCGTGCACGGCGGCGAACGGATCCTGTCCCGGCCCGCCGTCGAGCTCATGACCACCAACCGCCTCACCCCCGAGCAGCAGGCCGCCCGGGACGCCATGTACAGGAGCATCGTCCACCTGTCGGCCGGCCAGGGGTTGCAGGGCGGCTGGGGCTTCGGGATGGCGGTGCGCACCCGCCGCGACGGCCACGCCTCCGTCGGCCAGTTCGGCTGGGACGGCGGAACCGGCACCACCGCGTACGCCGACCCGGCCGAGCGGCTCACCGGGATCCTGCTCACCCAGGTCGGGATGTCCACCCTCGATTCGACGCACCTCATCCACGACTTCTGGACGACGCTCTACCAGGCCCTCGACGACTGACGCCGGACGACCGCCCACGGGCTCGGCGCGGCGGCGACGGCTCGGGCGCGGAGATCCGGCCGGTGGTCACGTTCCGGGTGGGCGGGCTGTTTAATGCTGCCATGGGCCGAATCGCCGGCGTCACCGCCGCCGAGACTCGTCAACGGTTGCTGCGCGCCGCGGCGGAGGCGTTCGCCGAGCGCGGGTACGACGGCACCCGCGTCGCCGACATCGCCGCCGCCGCCGGGGTGAGCAACGGCGCGCTGTACGCCCACTTCGCCTCCAAGGCCGAGCTGCTGGTGGCGGCGCTGCGCGCGCACGGGCGGCGGCGTCTGGCCGACCTGTTCGCCGCCGACCCCGACCGGTCCGTCCCCGATCTGCTCCTGGAGATCGGACGCTGGCTGCCGCAGCGCCGCGACGCCCGCGGCTACCTCATCGTCGAGGCCCTGGTCGCCGCCCGCCGGGACGAGGACGTCGCCAGGCCCATGCGCGACTACGTCGGCGAGCGCGCCGGTTCGATGGCCGCGCTGGCCCGCCTCGCCCAGGACCGGGGCGAGCTGGACCCGGCGTTGTCGCCCGCCGCGCTGGCCCACTTCTGCCTGCTGCTGTCCATGGGCAGCGCCCTGGTCACCCCCGACCTGCACCCCGTGGACGACGACGAGTGGGCCGCCCTGCTCGCCCGCGTCGTCGGCGCGCTCACCCCGTTCGGTGAGGACGGCTCCCGGCCTTCCCGGGCCGCCGGGTCATGAGCCGCCGCGGCCTCCACAGCCGCGGCGACCAGGGGCCAGGCGCTCGACAGCGGGTCGATCAGGCTGAAGTGGCCGGCGTCCGCCGGTTCGACCAGGACCGCCGACGTCTCGCCCGTCGCCAGGCGGCGGCTCATCGACACCGGCAGCACGCGGTCCCTGACCCCGTGCACCAGCACCAGCGGCCCCCGGTCGTGGGGCAGCAGGCGCATCGGGTCCACCTCGTCCAGCAGGTCGGCGCGGTCGTGGAGCAGGGCGCGGGCCGCGCCGCCGCCGAGCCCCGCCGTGAACGCCTCGCCCAGGTCGCAGACGGCGGCCAGGCCCACCACTCCGTTGACCGCCGGTTCGGCGTGCCAGCGGGAGCCGGGCGGCAGGCGGTGCCGCAGCGCCGACCAGAGCGCGAGGTGACCGCCCGCGGAGTGCCCCACCAGCACCACCCCGGACGGGCACTCCGCCCGTACGAGGTCCAGCGCGGCGGCCACGTCGTCGAACGTGCCCGGGTGGCCGCCGCCCTCCTGGCCCACCCTGCGGTACTCGGGCAACCAGACGGTGTGGCCGAGCGCGGCCAGGGCGGCGGCCATGGGACGGGTGTGCCTCCTGTCGTACTCGGCCAGCCAGTAGCCGCCGTGCAACAGGACGAGGGGCGGGCGGCCGGTGCCCTCGTAGACGTCGATCACCTGGTCGGGGTGGCGGTCGCCGTAGCGGAGCACGCGGTCGGGTGGGCGTACCGGTCGGGACAGCAGGTCGTAGTAGGACATGTCGTGATCGTAGGGGCGCGTACAGGGGCTTGACCTGGGGTTGTGCTGGCAGGAACGTGCCGCGGGGCGGCAGCAAGAAGACGGTCCGCGTACCGCCGCAGGGCGCCCCGCGCCGCCACCATGGGGGAGTGACGTCCGAGGGAAGCGAGGTTCCGGCCATGTCCCCAATCCGCCGTGTCGTGGTGATCGGCTGTGGGTTGATCGGCACGTCCGTGGGGTGCGCGCTGCGGCGGGCGGGCGTGCGGGTCGAGCTGGCCGACCACGACCCGTGGGCGCTGGCGCAGGCCGCGCGGATGGGCGCGGGCACCGCGCTGCGGGCCGGGGCCGGTCCGGCCGACGTCGTCGTGATCGCCACGCCGCCCTCGTCGGTGGCCGCCGTCCTGCGTGAGGCGCAGGCCCGCGGGCTGGGGAGGGTCTACACGGACGTGGCCAGCGCCAAGACGCGGATCCTCGCCGAGGCGGAGCGGAGCGGCTGCGAGCTGGCCTGTTATGTCCCCGGCCATCCGATGGCCGGGCGGGAGGTGTCCGGGCCGGGAGCGGCGCGGGCGGGCCTGTTCGAGGGCCGGACGTGGGCCCTGTGCCCCCATCCGGCGCTGTCACCGCACGCGCTGCGCACGGCGGCGGCGCTGGCGACCGCCTGCGGGGCCGAGGTGACGCTGCTCGCGCCGGACGCCCACGACCGGGCCGTCGCGGCGGTGTCGCACGTGCCGCTCGTCCTGTCGGCCGCGCTCGCCGCCAGGTTCGCGACCGGCGCTCCGGACGGGCCCGCCGACCCGGCACCGGCTGCGGACGGGTTGTCGCTGGCCGCCGGGGCGTTGCGGGACGTGACACGGGTGGCCGGCAGCCCGGCCGGCATGTGGCGGGACATCCTGGCGCACAACGCGGCTCCGGTGGCCGACCTGCTTGAGGCGATGGGCCGCGACCTGGGCCGCGTCGCCGCCGCCCTGCGCGCCGCCGACGACGGGCCGGTGGCCGACGTGCTGGCCAGGGGGAACGAGGGGCACGCGCGCATCGTCCGGGCGCTGTCGCGGACGCGGGAACCGCAACGGGCCGCGTCCTGACCCCGAAGGCGCCGCAGGTGCGCACGTGAGGACAAGCACCCGCCGCCCCCGCGCCTTATGGTCCCCCCAAGGGAGCCTCAGGGGAGGGTGGGCGACGTGGACCCGGCGGACGTCGACAGGCACGTCACCGACATCTGGAACACGGTGCTCGACGTCGGCGCGGACGAGGCCGACGCCACCTTCGGCGAGCTCGGCGGCACGGCGCTGGCGGCGCTGCGGATGGCCGCCCAGATCCAGGACCGGCTCGGCGTGGCCGTCGAACTGGCCGCGCTGCTGCGCGACGGGACGCTGGACGCGCTGCTCGGCCAGGTCAGGGCCAGGGCACTCTCGGAGATGTAGCCGCCCGGGGGCCGCTGCGAGAATCACTGGCAGACCTGGAGAAGGGACGGCCCATGACCGGCGAACTCAGCCTCTCCGAGCTTCGGCAGAAGGTCGGAGACATCTGGTACGAGGTGCTCGACGTGCCCGAGGGGCTGGAGGCGGCGACGTTCTCCGACCTCGAAGGCCAGTTCGCGGCCGCGGCGCGGCTGGTCGGGCGGATCAAGGAGGAGCTGGGCATCTCCATCGACGTCGGCGACGTCTTCGACGCGGACCCCAACCTGGAGGCGCTGGTCGAACGCGTCGCCCTGGACGCGCACGTGCCGATGGCGGTGTAGGCCCCGCGATCTCACCCGGGTTCCCGCGGGGCGGCGGAGACCCGGGTTTCCGCGCGCCCTGACCAGGGTTTCCGCGCGGGATGCTCCCGTGGGAATTCAGGCCGGGAGGGGGCCGAGGTGGTCCGCCTCGGCCGGCAGGGCGGCGTCCTCCAGGGCCCGCGCGCAGCCGCACGTACGGGTGCGCGGCAGCCGCGCCACGGTCGCCAGGACCAGCGCCCGCAGCCGGTCCACCCCCTCGTGGAAGATCGTGAACAGCTCGTCCCGTCGCGCCCCCGAGCCCACGCCGAGCCCGGCGTCCAGGTCCGTCACCAGCGCGACCGGCGTGTAGCACAGGGCCAGCTCGCGGGCGAGCGCCGCCTCCGGGCAGCCGGTCATGTCCACCAGCGACCACCCCTGCGCCGCGTACCACTGCGACTCGGCCCGGCTGGACAGGCGGGGGCCCTCGATCACCACCATCGTCCCGCCGTCCACGCAGTCCTGGCCGGTCGCCGCCGCGGCGTCGAGCACCGTCTCCCGGCCCACCGGGCAGTACGGGTCCGCGAACGGCACGTGCACCGCCGCGTCGTCGAAGTACGTCTGGACCCGTCCGGACGTCCGGTCCACGAGCTGGTCGGGCACCGCCACCACGCCGGGCCCCAGCTCGGGCCGGAGCGAGCCGACCGCGCACGGCGCGAGGATCTGGCGCACGCCCACCGAGTGCAGCGCCCACAGGTTGGCCCGGTAGTTGATCCGGTGCGGCGGCCGGCGGTGGTCGCGCCCGTGGCGGGGCAGGAAGGCGACCGTGCGGCCGTGTACCCGGGCGAGCGAGAGCGGGGCCGACGGCTCGCCGTACGGGGTGGTGAGCGCGACCTCCCGGGCGCCGTCGGCGACCGAGGAGAACCCGCTCCCGCCGATGATCCCGATCTCCGCGACGATTCCGTTCATGATCAGCCTTTCGTCGCCGGGGCGGCCGGGACCCGGCGTAGGTGATCCGCCCGATGGAAAGGGCGATCCGGGCATCAGGAGCATCGTGGCCTCCCGGCGCGTACGGGGCATCTCCTGGATTGCCCGACCGCCCCCGATGCCGCACAGGGAAAGAACCCGCCACCCCCCGGCCGTGGTTATTCTCGGAACGAACATTCGTCGCGCAGGTCATCGGAGAAGAATGCTCGACGCGAATCTTGGATGATCTGTGTCCGGGAAATTCGAGTTTTCCCGCCGCCAAGATGTGGAGCCGTTCCCATGCCCAAAGTGATTCGCGTGCAGAGGCCGCAGAAACCGCGTCCGCCCGTGACCGCACTCGACCTGCGCACCCCTTCGGGGCGCCGGCTTCCCTACTAGGGGGCGTCGGTGTCACGTCGTTCGTTCACCTCCGAATCGGTCACCGAAGGCCACCCCGACAAGATCGCCGACAGGATCAGCGACAGCATCCTGGACGCCCTGCTGGCCAAGGACCCCGGCAGCCGGGTCGCGGTCGAGACACTGATCACCACGGGCATGGTGCACGTCGCGGGCGAGGTCACCACGCAGACGTACGTGGACATCCCCGGCCTGGTCAGGGAGACGATCCTGAAGATCGGCTACGACGCCTCCCAGAAGGGCTTCGACGGCGCCTCCTGCGGCGTCTCGGTGTCGATCGGCACCCAGTCGCCCGACATCGCGCGCGGCGTGGACGACGCCTGCGAGCACCGCGGCGAGGGCGCCGCCGACGAGCTGGACCGGCAGGGCGCCGGCGACCAGGGCCTGATGTTCGGCTACGCGTGCGAGGAGACGCCCGAGCTGATGCCGCTGCCGATCATGCTGGCCCACCGGCTGGCCCGTCGGCTGGCGGAGGTCCGCAGGGCCGGGACGGTGCCGTACCTGCGGCCCGACGGCAAGACCCAGGTCACCGTCGAGTACGAGGGTGACCGGCCGGTCCGCCTGGACACCGTCGTGCTGTCCACCCAGCACGCCGCGCACGTGGGGCTGGCCGACATGCTGGCCCCCGACGTCACGCGCGAGGTCGTCGAGCCGGTCCTGGCCGGGGCGGGGATCGACACGACCGGCTACCGGCTGCTGGTCAACCCCACGGGCCGGTTCGAGGTCGGCGGCCCGATGGGCGACGCGGGCCTGACCGGACGCAAGATCATCATCGACACGTACGGGGGCATGGCCCGGCACGGCGGCGGCGCGTTCTCCGGCAAGGACCCCTCCAAGGTGGACCGGTCGGGCGCCTACGCCATGCGCTGGGTGGCCAAGAACGTGGTCGCCGCGGGGCTGGCCGGGCGGTGCGAGGTTCAGGTGGCGTACGCGATCGGCAAGGCGCGGCCGGTGGGCCTGTTCGTGGAGTGCTTCGGCACCGAGCGGGTGCCCCGGGGGCGCGTCCACGACGCCGTGCGCGAGGTGTTCGACCTGCGGCCGGCCGCGATCATCCGGGACCTGGACCTGCTGCGTCCCATCTACGCGGACACCTCCGCCTACGGGCATTTCGGCCGCGACGAGTTCACGTGGGAGCGGGTGAACCGGACGGAGGAACTGCGCGCGGCGGCCGGGTTGTGACCGTGGACCCGGCGAACGTCCGAGAAAAAGGAAAATGGCTGGAAACGGTGGCGGGAAGTCAGCTTCCTGCCGCCGTTCCGCATTTCCGGGGACGCCGCCCGCGGCACATCATGGAGACAGCCTCAAAAAGCTGCGAGAAATTCGGAGGTCGCCGTGCCGGTCGTTTCAGAGATCGAGCCCTATCCGATGCCGGACGCCGCCGAGCTGCCGCCCGCCGCGGTCACCTGGACGCCCGACCCCCGCCGGGCCGTCCTGCTGCTGGTGGATCTGCAGCACGCCTGCCTCGACCTCTTCCCGCCCGGCGAGGCGCCGCTGACCGACCTGGTGCGCAACGTGACGGCGCTGCGCGAGTCGTGCGCGCGGCTCGGCGTCCCCGTGGCCTACGCGGCCCAGCCGGGCCTGCTGACCGGCGAGCAGCAGGGGCTGGCCAAGGACTTCTGGCGGCGCAGCGACCGGCTGGAACCCGCCCGGCGCGGCTTCCCCGAGCCGATGGCGCCGGAGCCGGGCGACTGGATCTTCACCAGGCGGCGCTACAGCGCCTTCCACGGGACGAGCCTGCTGTGGTGGCTGCGCGAGTCGGGGCGCGACCAGCTTCTCATCGCCGGGGTCTACGCCCACATCGGCGTCCTGACCACCGCGCTCGACGCCTTCACCCACGACATCCAGCCGTACGTGGTGGCCGACGCCGTCGCCGACCTCACCGCCGCCGACCACCGGCAGGCGCTCGGCTACGTCGCCGGCCGCTGCGGCGTCACCCTGACGACCAAGCAACTGCTCGCCGGCCTGCCGCGCAATTTGTGAGTTGTCAGGCGCGGGATCGCAGCGGACACTGAACTCGCGATCTCCCGGAGCAGGCGCACCCGAAGGGGACCGAAGACCATTCACCGGCGGACCTCGCCGTGCCGGGACGACGCGTGACCGACGATCCCGGAAGCCGAGGTTCCGCATGGCCACCCACACGGTGTCACAGTCCGCCGGCCTGTTGACCGCGCTCAACACCCGGTACCACAAGCCCGCCCTCACCCTCTACCTCGTCGTGGTGCTGGCCCACTGGGCCGAGCACGTCGCCCAGGCCATCCAGGTCTACGTTCTGGGCTGGCCGCTGAAGGAGGCGCGCGGCGTCCTCGGCATGCCCTTCCCCTGGCTGGTCAGCTCCGAGTGGATGCACTACGGCTACGCGTTGCTGATGCTCGTCGGCCTGCTCATGCTGCGCTCCGGCTTCACCGGCAGGTCCCGTACGTGGTGGAACATCTCCCTGGGCATCCAGGTCTGGCACCACCTGGAGCACCTGCTGCTGCTCCTCCAGGCGCTCACCGGGAACAACCTGCTGGGCCGTCCGGTGCCGACGAGCATCATCCAGCTCCTCGTCCCGCGCATGGAGCTGCACCTGTTCTACAACGGGCTGGTCTTCGTGCCCATGGTGGTGGCCATGCTCCTGCACCGCAGCCCCCGCCCCGCCGAGCGGGCGGCCATGCGCTGCGCCTGCGCGGCGTCGCCCGCGTGATGGCGGGCTCCGGGCGCCGCGGGGTCTCCCCGGCCTTCTCGTTCGTGCTCAGCCTGGTGGCGGGCTTCCTGCTGTTCCTGACCGTGCCGAACCTCGGCACGGTTGTCCGCGCCGCCCGCGGCGACGGCGTGCCCGGGGTGTTCGTGCCGCGCACGCTGGCCTGCATCACGCATCCGGGGCACGAGTCCTGCGTCTGGACGGGGGACTTCCGCTCCGACGACGGCGCCACCGGCCGGACGGGCGTCGAGATGTACGCCAGCGACCGCTACACCCATCGGGCCGGGCAGCCGGTCCGCGCGGTGGACATCGGCTCCGGCGGTCGCGTCTACGGGCCGGGCGGGTCGAACGAGTGGGTCTTCAGCGCCCTGCTCCTGGTCGTGGCGCTGGGCCTGCTGTGGTTCCTGCACGCCGGGTCGCTGCGGCGGCTGCTCCCCGCCTCCTCGCGGCCCGGGCTAGCACCGGGTCCCGAGGTCGCCGCCCACTCAGAGGCGGCCGGCGACTGCGTCGGACAGCGCAGCGGCGAGCGGGCCGGGCGCTGAGACCATCGGCCAGCAGCCGGTGTCCAGCGTGTGGAAGTCCCAGGACGGTGCCGCGCGCAGCGCGGACACGTCGGGGGACAGGCTGCCCTGGAAGTGGTCGAGGGCGCACACCACGTAGCTGGCCCGCTGCCGCTCCAGCGGGGTGCTGAGCACGGCGGCCTCGGCCACGGTGCGCCCGGGCTGGCCGACGAACCGGCCGGCCAGCCAGCGCGCCTGCGCCGCCGTGAGGCCCTGTCCCTCGGCCATCAACGTGTGGTCGGGGGCGGGCCAGCGGCCCCCGCCGGCCTCGATCAGGCGCAGCTCCTGCTCCCGCTGCCGGTCGGGGAAGGCGTGCAGCATCGAACGGCCGTCGTGCGGCAGGAACGCCTCGACGTACACCGTGTGCGCGACGCGGCCCGGCGCCCGGTCGGCGACCTGGCCGGCCACCAGCCCCGAGTAGCTGTGCCCGACCAGCACGACGTCGCGCAGCCCCTCGTTCTTCAGCAGGGTCAGCACCTCGTCCACGTGCGTCTGCAGGCCGACGCCGGCGACGTCGTCGCGCGGCCCGGACAGGCCGCGCAGGGTTACGGCGCGGGCGTCGTGCCCGAGCAGGCGCAGCCGCCGGACGACGGGCTCCCAGATCCACGCGCCCGACCAGGAGCCCGGCAGGAGGAGGAAGGTCCTTCTCATCTGGATCGTCCTCCTCACGCGACGCCGGCCAGCGGCCCCGGCAGGGGGCCACGTGCGAAGTCTGCCCGCGCGGCGGGCAGGTGGAACTCCACCGCCTCGACCGGACGGCCGGTGATCACCGCGACCGCGGCGACGTAGCCGGGGCCGGGCGACAGGACGCGGAACCGCAGGTTCTCCGGCGGGATGTCCAGCGGCCAGCTCAGCAGCGCCGGGGCCTCGGCCGGCCCGCTGACCGCCACCTCCGTCGGAGGCACCCGCAGGCCGTGCCCGGTGGCCTTGAGCGCCGCCTCCTTGCGCACCCAGACCTTCGCGAAGGCCTCGTACCTGTCCTCCTTAGGGAAGGCCTCCAGGACGGCCAGCTCGGCCTCGGTGAGCGCGCAGCGGGCCAGGTCGTCCACCGGGTCGGCGGGCACGGCCTCCACGTCCACCCCCAGCGGCCCCTCGGTCGTCACGGCCACCGCGACCCGGTCCTCGGAGTGCGAGACCGACACGTGCAGCGGGAGGCCGGGCGCCAGGACCTGCGGCTTGCCGTGGTATCTGGTGCAGTCGGGGCACGACCGGTTCACCACGACGTCCTCGGGACGGATCCCGAGCTGCACGGCGCTCGCGGTGCGCAGCAGCCACGAGCCGGTCAGGAAGCGCCTGCGGTCGGGCTCGCGGCGGAAGCGGGCGGCCCGCTCCAGCTCGGGCTCGCTGAGCACCGACAGCAGGGTCCCCTCCGGATGGTCCCGCGGGCCGGCCCACCACACCTGGCACTCTCCGGGCGCCACCACAGATGCGATCACTGGTCTTCCTCCCTTGCGGCTGTGCTGCTGTGGGACAGGACGCGGCAGGCCACCAGCTCCCACCGGTCCACCTCGGGGTTGGCGAGGGTCTGGGTCACCTCGGCGCGCACCTGCGCGCTCGTCAGGGGCTCGTCCACGCGCATCCGGATGACGATGTCCCCGCCGGCCTGGGTGAGGTCCTTGTGCCAGTGGCCCGGCAGGAGCGCCATGATGCGGATCCCGTCGATGGGGGAGCCGAGGATCGGCATCCCGCGGACCTGGCGCATCGTCACCTGGATCAGCATGGCTTCCTCGTCGCCGCGCGGCGTGAAGGGGCGAACATGGGGTCTCATCTCCGTCTCGTCTGCCTGAGGTCTGTCTGTCGTACCTCCACTGTGGGATCCGGGAGGGACACGATCCAGGGACGGGGACGTCAGGAAGCTGCAGGCCGCCGCCGCATGTTGTCACCGGGCCCGCCCCTGGTCCTAGGTCCAAGGTCCCGGGCCGCGGCGACCGGGCGTCCGATCCCGTGGACCACGGCGGGCGGCATAGTCGTACCGACGGCGCCGAGCACTGGGGAGGGGCGATGACCGGACCGGACGGCCCGAGCGCGGGCGCCGCCCACCCCAAGGCCCTCAAGGGGTGTGCCAACAAGTGTCCGCCGGGTCCGGTGCAGCCATGACAGGCCACCGAACCCCGTACGGACGAAAGGCACACCCATGTCCACCACCCGCTCCCCGGCCCGCATCCGGCGGCCGGGGTGGAGCCTCGCGCTGCTCGCGCTGGGGCACCTGATCATCAGTCTCGACTTCACCATCATCTACGTGGCTCTGCCGGACATCGCCACCCATGTCGGCTTCACGCCGCACACCCTGCAATGGGTGGTCACCGCGTACGCCGTCCTCTACGGAGGCTTCCTGCTGTTCGGCGGCCGGCTGTCCGACCTGGCGGGACGCCGGCGGATGTTCGTGCTCACCCAGGCCCTCGGCTGGCAGGCGGTGTTCCTGCGCGTCCAGGCGCGCGGCCGGACGCCGCTGATGCCGCTGCGGCTGTTCCGCAACCGCGCGCTCAGCGGAGCGGTCGTGGTCATCCTCGTCTTCGGGCTGACGACGCAGGCCGTCCCGTACTTCCTGACCCTGTACTTCCGGGGCGTCCTCGGCTTCAGCGCCCTGGAGACCGGCTGGCGTTCCTCGGCCCGACCCTGTCGATCACGGTCGGCAACCTCCTCAGCGAGCGGCTGGTCCACCGCCTCGGCACCCTGACGGGCGTCCTGGCCGCCCTCAGGCTCCCCGGCCGGCGCGCCGGGGCCGCGGCGTCCCAGACCGTCCCCTGCTCCGACGCGCGGACGTGACCGGGCCGGCCCCCGTCCGGGCGGACGTGGGCCGGCACCCCTACAACGGAAGGTTGCCGTGCTTGCGCGGCGCCACGTGCTTGCGCTTGTCGCGCAGCATGGCCAGCCCGCGCGCCACCGCCGACCTCGTCTCCACGGGGTCGATCACGGCGTCGACCAGGCCGCGTTCGGCCGTGTACGCCGGATGCACCAGCTCGCGGGCGTACTGCTCCAGCAGCTCGGCCCGCCGGGCGGCGGGGTCGGCCGCCGCGGCCAGCTCCTTGCGGTAGATGATGTTGACCGCGCCCTCGGCGCCCATCACCGCGATCTCGTTGGTCGGCCAGGCCAGCGACAGGTCGGTGCCGATCGAGCGGGAGTCCATCACGATGTACGCCCCGCCGTACGCCTTCCTGACGATGACCTGGACGCGCGGCACGGTCGCCTCGCAATAGGCGTACAGCAGCTTGGCGCCGTGCCGGATGACACCCGCGTGCTCCTGCTCCTTGCCCGGCAGGAAGCCCGGCACGTCCACGAGCGTGACCAGGGGGATGGAGAAGGCGTCGCAGAACCTGACGAACCTGGCCGCCTTCTCCGCGGCCGACACGTCCAGGACGCCGGCCAGGACCGTCGGCTGGTTGCCCACCACGCCGACCACCTGGCCGTCGATCCGGGCCAGCGCGCAGATCACGTTGGGCGCCCAGCTCTGGTGCAGTTCGAGGAAGTCGCCGTCGTCCACCACCTCGGCGATGACCAGCCGCATGTCGTAGGGCTTGTTCGGCTCCACCGGCACGATCTCGGCCAGCCGGGGCCGGGCGTCGCCGGCCGCGCCGCGCGCGGGCAGCGCCGGCGGGCGGCTCAGGTTGTTGCTCGGCAGCATCGAGACCAGGTCGCGCACGGCGGCCAGGCAGCTCTCCTCGTCGTCGTGCACGAACGTGGCCAGCCCCGACCGGCTGGCGTGCACCTGGGCGCCGCCCAGCTCGGCGTGCGTGATGCGCTCGCCGGTGACCGCCTCCACCACGTCCGGGCCGGTCAGGTAGAGCTGGGCGGTGTCGCGGACCATGAACGTGAAGTCGGCCAGTGCCGTCGAGTACGCCGCCCCGCCCGCGCACGGCCCGAGCACGACGGCGATCTGCGGGATCACCCCCGACGCCTGCACGTTGCGCTGGAAGATGCCGCCGTAGCCGTTGAGCGACAGCACGCCCTCCTGGATGCGGGCCCCGCCGCTGTCGTTGAGCCCGATGAACGGGGACCCGCTGGACAGCGCCAGGTCCATCACCTTGTGGATCTTCTGCGCGTGCGCCTCGCCGAGCGAGCCGCCGAAGACGGTGAAGTCCTGCGCGTAGACGAAGACGCGGCGGCCGTCGATGGTTCCGGATCCTGCCACGACGCCGTCGGTGTGCGGCCGCTGGGCCTCCATGCCGAGACCCTGGGCCCGATGCCGCCGGAACATCTCGATCTCCAGGAACGAGCCCTCGTCCAGCAGCAGGTCGAGCCGTTCGCGCGCGGTGCGCTTGCCCAGCGAGTGCTGCCGCTCCACGGCCTGCGGGCGGCCGCGCGCGACGTCCGCACGCGCGCCGGCGAGTTCCTCGCGCAGGCGGTCCATGGCCGACGGCGGGGCTTCCTGGAGGACCTCGGGGGAGATGGTCATCGTTTCCTCCTCGGACTCTTCCGGTACGTCCAGTTAAAGATCGATGGCAGTTCCATGTCACCTCCTGCAGTGCTTGACCGCGCCGGACGTGGCAGGAAACGGCAACGCCCTGCAGCTTGCTGTCTCGCCGAAGCCTGGTTCGAGCGCTCGCCGCCGAGCAAAGTTGGAAGTGCAAGGGAACAGCGAGACGGACCGCCGAGAAAGAGGCAGTGAAATGACGAACAGCATTGTTGCCAAGAGGATTTCCCAGTGGATTATCGCGATTGTCTCCGGGATGCTCGTCTGGGCCGTCGGTGCCATCGCCGCGCAGGCCGCCGCCGCTGCCGCTGACACGGTCGTGGTGCGGGCCGAGGGCAACACCTGGCCCGCGCCGGCCGCCCCCGAGGGCAACACCTGGCCGCTTCCCTCCCCGCTGGGCAACACCTGGCCGTAAAAGCTCCGACACCGGAAAGGAATTGACCGTACATTTCCCCGAGGAGGTCTGCCGCAGGAAAAGACCGAAACGAAACGACGAGAACCCCCGCGACCGGGTGCTTTCCAGGGGTCGCGGGGGTTCTCGCCGTCAGGGCGACACCTCCGGTCCGCGGGAGCCGCGCTCCCGGCCGCCCGCTACCGCCGGGCGGCCGGACCGTGGCCACTCAGGTCACCTCCGAAAGGCGACTTCGGTCGCTACCGGACCGTCCCGGCTCCGGGCTACGCTCTGCGGCCATGGCCGTGGCCGGACCTGCGTCCGGCTTCCTGCTGCGAGTGAGAGATGCCGACAGCGGGATGAGTTTCGCGAAGACCGGCGGTCTGAGTATGAGAGCCGGCCCGGGCCGGGACCGTCCCGGCGCGGGAGGAAACACATGGAGGCACGGGGATGCGCAAGTTGATTCTGGCTTTCTACGTCTCGCTCGACGGTAAGAGCGCCGACGGGGACAACGGGATCCGGGACGTCATGATGAGCATCGACGACCCGAAGCAGGAGGAGTACTTCGTCAGCCGGCTGTGGGAGGCCGGGGCCTTCCTCATGGGTCGCAAGACCTACGAGATCATGGCCACGTACTGGCCCGACTCCGACCACCCGTCCGCCAAGGCCATGAACGAGATCCCCAAGGTCGTGTTCTCCCGCACCCTCGAATCGGCCGACTGGCCCGAGACCCGGATCGCCGGCGGCGACACCGCGGAGGAGATCGCCAAGCTCAAGGCCGAGCCCGGCAAGGACCTCGTCGCCGCCGGCGGCACCGAGTTCATGCACTCCCTGATCAAGCTCGGCGTCGTCGACGAGTACCGGCTGTGGGTGCTGCCCGCCGTCACCGGCAAGGGCGCGCCGCTGTTCCCCGAACTGGACCAGGCCGTGAACCTGCGCCTGGTGAAGAGCACGCCCTTCCCGTCGGGAGTCCTCGAACTGGTGTACGCGCCGGCCGACAAGTAGGACCCACGGTCCCCGCAACTGCGCTGTCTCGGAGGCTGAACCGGGCGAGCAGACCAGCTGCTCGGCCCGGCCGTGCCCGGTGTGGGCGCGAGGGGAGGGACGGGGTCAGATCCAGTTCTCCTCCTTGGCGCGCAGGGCGGCCTGGAAGCGGTTGACCGCGCCGAGCCTGGCCATGAGGTCGGCGACGTAACGGCGGTAGGTGCGTACCGAGATGTCCAGCTCGCGGGCGGCGATCTCGTCCTTGTCGGCCGTGGCCATGACCGCCAGCACCCGCTGCTCCATCTTCGACAGCGTCGGCTCCTCGCCGGGCGGGTCGAGGTGGTCGGCCAGCGGCACGGCCGCCTTCCACAGGCCCTCGAAGTAGATGACGAGCTGGGAGATCAGGCCGGGCTCGCGGACCAGCAGCGCGCCCGTGGAGTGCGCCTTGGGGTCGATCGGGACGACGGCCACGCTGCGGTCGTACATGAGCATGCGGTCCATCGGCTGGTCGGTGACGCGGATCTCGGCGCCCAGGTGCGCCAGCTCGCGCAGGTACGACACCATGCGCTGGTCCTCCAGCGCCTTGGGATGGAAGATCTCGCGCAGGGCCAGGCCGCGCCGCAGCGAGCGGGTGTCCAGCGGCAGCGCCGACTCGATCATCACCTCGTTGAACGGGCCGCCCGGGTGCAGGCAGAGCGTCTCCTTGTAGGAGAAGAAGGCCAGGTCGTCCAGGCGCTGGCGGACCCGCGCGCCGCTCTCGACCCGCTCGATGTCCAGCACCGCGTCGGAGCGGTCGCCCTCCCGCTTGTCCTCCAGGAAGCTGGAGATGGCGTCGCGGGCGCCGAACACCCGGCGGATCTCCGCGTTCAGCTCCTCCAGGCGCTGCTCGACCAGGCGCTCGATGGCGACCCTCGGCTCGGTCGCGGTGACCCGGTGGCGGTCGTTCAGGTCGAGCATGGCGAGCCGGTCGAGCGTCTCCACCGCCGACTCCACCGTCTCGGGATCGAGGTCCAGGGCCTCGGGCACCGAGCCGACGCTCTCGCCCCGATGGCGCAGGAAATAGCGGTAGACCGCCTCCGCTTCGGGGGTGACGCCAATGACGGACAGATCCACGTCCCACCTCCCGGGGGTCGGCGGCCGGAGCTTCAGTTCCATTATCGGAATCCAGGCGGCCCGCACTCCTCGCAGGTTGCGGTGTCCCGCGGAGGTCAGGGCACGGGACAGGGCAGCACGGTGGCCCCGGACGCCGCCCGGTAGCACAGGGCCCCCGGGCAGAGCACCTTGATCACCTCTCCGTCGCCGTCCGCCCGCACGGCGACGGGTTCGTGCCCGAACCGGCGCGCGGCGATCTCCGGCCAGCCGGACGGACGCAGCCCGCTCACCTCGTCGACCATCCGGGGATCGGCGTCGACGGCCAGGCGCTCCAGATGGGCGGCGTAGTCGGCCTCCCGCTGCCACACGGCGAACCGGCGCAGGCAGTCGGGCAGCTCCAGCGTGCTCCACGGCCGCGCCTTGGCCGCCATCGCGCGCAGGAACGCCTCGCACACGGCCGACTTCACCGTACGGCCGGCCGCCGCGGCCAGCGTCGCGCCCTCGCCGCCCACGGTCACCAGGGCGATCCGGAGATCGGGCACCGACAACACGAACGCCGACATCCGCAGCCCCAGCCCCGAGGCCGCGGCCGTCACGCCGGGCGGCAGCAGGCGGTCCAGCGCGCCGGAGACCCGCAGCAGCGGCTCGCGCGGCTCGGCCCACCAGCGCGCCACCACGTCGTGGGCGACCACCTCGGCGATCGCCTCCGGCACACCGCTGTCCACCACGCCGCTCGTGGCGGGCTCGACCAGGCATTCGTGCCCGCCCGTCCACACGACCTCGACGGGCAGCCGGTAGCGCCGCCCGCTGAGCAGGCCGGTGCCGGGCACGTGCAGCCTGAGGCTCGCGGGCGGGTCGGCGACGAAGTCCGACAGGCGCAGCTCCGTCCCCGTCCACGCGGTCTGGCGCCCGTCGCCGGGCAGCCGGCGCAGGCGGCGCAGGGCGGCGAGCCGCGCCAGGGCCCGAGCCCTGCTCTGGGCCTCGTAGCCGGAGAAGCCGGCGACGATGACGGCGAGCTCGTCCCGCGGGGACTCGGCGCAGGCCAGATGGACGGCGCCGCCGAGGCAGTCGGCCATCGGCGCGGCCGTCTCACCGGTCGCCTCACCGGTCGTCCCCGTCACCGGCCACGAGCCCGCGGGCGTGGATGCCATCGCTTCTCCTCCGCAGCGCGACGGCCGTCGCGGCCGCCGCATCCCCAGTACACGCGCGGCCCGACGAGCCCGTCAACGCTCCGGCAGCCATCCCGCAATCAGGGAGAAACCGTCAGCAAGCTGCCACGCCTGCCAGCTTGCTGACGCCGCCGGACCCCCTGCGGACGGCCCGCGCCCGGCACCGTGGAAGGCGGAACCAGCCCGCGAGCAGAGCAGCGAGAAGGCATGTCATGGACTCTTTCAACATCGCCGCACGATTCCTCGACCGCGCCGACGGCGCCAGGACCGCGCTCGTCACCCGCCGGGGCCGCGTGGACTACGCGACGCTGCGAGCCCTGGCCGACCGCGCCGGCAACGCGCTGCGCGAGCTCGGCGTACGCCGCGGCGACCGGGTGCTCATCGCCGCCGACGACAGCGTGGAGTCGGTCGCCACCTGGTACGGCGCCCAGAAGATCGGCGCGGTCACCGCCGAGGTCTACACGTTCCTGCGGCCCAAGGACTACCGCTACTTCGCCGGCTACGCCCGTCCCCGCCTGGTGGTGGCGGGGCCGTCCGCGCTGGAGAGCCTGCGCGCGGCGGGGCTGACCGGCCTGCTCGTCACCGGCGTGCCGCGCCACCTGCTGCGCCCCGGCGAGCACCACTTCGACACCCTGGTCGCCGCGCAGGAGGCCCGGCTGGACGCGGCGCCGGTCGCGGCCGGGGACGTGGCGCTGTGGAAGTTCACCACCGGCAGCACCGGCGCGCCGCGCGCCTGCGTGCTGCCCGCCAGGAGCCCGCACGTCAGCTTCGACTCCTACGCCCGCGGCGTGCTGGACCTGCGCCCGGACGACGTGGTCCTGCCCGTGCCCAAGCTGTTCTTCGGCTACGCCCGCGACCTGACCGCCCTGTTCCCCTTCGGCGTCGGCGCGGCCGGCGTGATCTTCCCCGAGCGCAGCCGGGTCGAGACGATCTTCGAGCTGATCGCCGAGCACCGGCCCACGGTCCTGGTGAACGTGCCCACGATGATGAGCGCCATGCTGGCCCACCCCGAGGCCGACCGGCAGGACCTGAGCTGCCTGCGGCTGTGCACGTCGGCGGGCGAGGCGCTGCCGCCGGAGCTGCACCGCCGCTGGAGCGACACCTTCGGCGTGGAGGTCGTGGACGGGCTCGGCTCCTCCGAGGCATACCACATCTTCCTGTCCAACCGCCCGGGACGGGTGCGGCCCGGCACGCTCGGCCAGGTCGTCCCCGGCTACCGCGCCCGCGTCGTGGACCCCGACGGGAGGGAGGTCCCCGACGGCGGGACCGGGCGCCTGGAGGTCAGCGGCGACGCCGTCGCGCTGGAGTACTGGCAGGACCCCGAGCGGACCGCCCGCACGTTCGTGGGCGAGCGGACCGTGCGCTCGGGCGACCTGGTGACCAGGGACGCCGATGGCTACTTCCGCTACCGGGGACGCGCCGACGACCTGCTGAAGGTCGGCGGGTCCTGGGTGGCGCCCGCCGAGATCGAGAACTGCCTGCGCGAGCACCCGGCCGTGGCCGAGTGCGCGGTCGTCGGGTACCGGCTGCGCGGGCTGACCCGGCCGCACGCGTACGTGGTGGCGTCGGCGGCGGTCGAGGCGGCCGAGCTGAAGGCGTTCGTACGGGCCCGGCTGGCGGCCCAGAAGTTCCCCCGGAAGATCACGTTCGTGGAGCGCCTGCCGCAGACGGCCTCGGGCAAGGTGGACCGCCGCGCGCTGGAGGTCGGGGCGTGAGAAGCGGGCGCGCCCGGGACTGGGGGAGTTCCGGACGGGCGCGCCCGCGGTTCGGGAAGGCTTCTCAGACGCCGGCGCGGGCGAACTGGCCGGGACGCCGGCCGGCGCCCGCGGGCCCGCGGTAGGCCTGCGCGATGTCCAGCCAGCGCTCCGCCTCGGCGCCGGTCGCCGTGACCGCCAGGTCGGCGCGGTGCCGCCGCCTGGTCACCAGCAGGCAGAAGTCCTCGGCCGGGCCGCTGACCCGCTGGGCGGCGTCCTCGGGGCCGTAGGCCCACACCTCGCCGGAGGGGCCGGTGATCTCGAAGCGGAACTCCTCGGCCGGCGGGGTCAGCCCGCGCGACAGGTAGCCGAAGTCCCGGGTGAGCACGGCGAAGACGACCAGGTGCCGGAGCCGGTCGGTCCGCTCCAGCCGTACGCCGAGCGCGTCGGCGACGTCCTGCCCGTGCGCGAAGGTCTCCATGATGCCCGCGCACGCCAGCACGATCGGCGGCAGCGGGTTGACCAGCCACGGCACGACCTGGCCCGCGGGCACGGCGGCCAGGCCCGCGTGCACCTCGGACCGTCCGGCCCGCCACTTGGCCAGCAGCGTGTCCGGAGAGTCGTTCTCGAACGCCTTGAGCGCGGCGTTCACCGCGCCGTCGAAGTTCTTCTCGGCGCCGGCCGTCATGGCCTTGAACGCCTCCGCGTCGGTGGCGGCGGCGGTGGCCAGCCGGAAGATGAAGGCCAGGTGGGCGATCTGGTCGGAGATCGTCCAGCCCGGCGCGGGGGTGGGCAGCTTCCACTGCTGGGCGTCCAGGCCCGACACCAGCGCGTCGAGCTGGTCGCCGTCGGCCGCCAGGTCGTCGAGCACTACCTCTAGCTCGGTCACGTCCTCGTTCCTTTCAGTCGGCTGTCGATGCGGTCGGAATCGGGGGCGGCGGGCGGGGCGGTGAGCGGGGCGGTGGGCGGGGCGCACCAGGCCCCGGCCCGGCGGGCGGCGGTCATGGCCGCCCAGGAGACGGCCTCGACGAGCGCGGTCCCGGCGGGCGCCGCCTCGCCCGGCGTCGCGGCCTGGAACTCGCCCACCACCCGCCGGTCCACCTGGTGGGAGGCCAGCGCGGTCAGCAGCGCGAGCCGGGCGGCCGGGCGCTGCGCGGGCGGCAGCGCGGCGGCGGCCCGCGCGGCCCACCCGCCGCCGGGGCCGGGCGGGACGCCGTCCCAGCCGGACACCCGCTCGGCGACCAGCTCGCGGACCGGGACGGGCAGCCGCCGCGCGCCGCCGTCCTCGATCGCCGCCGCGGCCCTGGCGAACGCCTCGCCGAGCCGCGGCACGCCGCCCGCCCAGGCCAGGTCGTCCGGCAGCGGCGCGCCGGGCAGCAGGCCGAGCGAGCCGCCGGGCGCCGCGGCCCGCCGCGCGGCCGGGCGCATGAGCGCGCCGAACACGCGCAGCGCGGGCCCGCGCGCCCCGGACGGCAGCTCCGGCGGCAGCGGCGAGTCGCCGAGGAACACGTTGACCACGCGGTTGAGGTACTGGAAGGTGACCGCGACCGCCACGAGCTCCACGGCCGCCTCCCCGGTGACCGGCGGGCCGCCGGCCCCGGGGGTCGCGCTCGCCCTGGCCCAGGCGGCCAGGGGCCGCAGCCGGGGATCGGCGGGGGCCAGCGCGCGCAGGGTTGCGCCGTGCACGTCCACGCAGTACGGGCACGCGTTGCCCGCCGAGACCTCCCTCGCCACCAGCTCCCCGGCCACCCGGCCGGCCGCGCCGGCGGCGAGCAGCGACTCGCGCAGGACCATCCAGCACGCCGCCAGGGCGCGCGGCGCGGGGGAGTGCAGGGCCACGGGCGGCGCGAGCATGCCGAAGTCCCGCTCGACCTGCTCGTACACCCGGGCCACCAGGCCGCGGGCGGCTCCGGGGCGCACCGGGCGGACGTGCCGCACCTGGGCGAGCGCGCCGGGCGCCGTCATCCGGCTGAGCAGCCGGCCCATCGCCGGCGCCCTACCCGCGCAGCGCGGCGGCGGCCAGGGACGCCGTGGCGCGGCGGCCGGCGGTCGAGCCGTCCGGCGCGGGCGCGCCGTAGGAGACCTCCACGCCCCGCTCCCGCGCGGCCCTGACGATCCCCGGCACCGCCCGCTCGGCCAGCGCCGAGATGGTCATCGCCGGGTTGACGGTCAGCGCGCCCGGCACGGCCGAGCCGTCCGTGACGAAGATCCCCGGATGCCCGCGCAGCTCGTGCCCGTCGTCCAGCGCCGAGGTGTACGGGTCGTCGCCGATCCGGCACGAGGCCAGCGGATGCACCGTGTACGCGCCGACGAGGTCGTTCGTCCACGGCGTCACCGTGGCCAGCCCGTCGCGCTCCAGGATCTCCTTGCACTCGGCGTCGGCCATCGCCCAGGCGGCCGAGGTGTTCGCGGTCGGCTTGTACGACAGCCGCCCGACGCCCAGCATCTGCTGGGAGACCCGGTCGGCGTTGCCGCGCGCGGGCGGCGGCCCGAAGACGCCCTCGTTGTCGTCCTCGATCATCTGGAAGATGATCAGCCAGGACCGCCATCGCTCCAGCATCTCCTTCTTGCGCAGCCCGAACCACGCCGGGTCCGGCCCGCCGGCCAGCGCGAGGATGGTCCCCAGGCCGGGCGGGAAGTAGAGCTGCTCCAGCGAGTAGCGGGTGTACTCGGGCAGCGACCCGTCCAGCCGGTCCCAGTTGGCCACCGTCGGGCCCTTGCCGATCTGGTTGGCCTCGTACGCCAGGCCGTCGCCGCGCTCCAGCCCCAGCACCTCGCGCACGCGCTCCTCGTTCAGCACGGCGGTGTTGAGCCGCTCGCCGTTGCCGGAGAAGTAGCGGCCCACGGCGTGCGGCATCGCGCCGAGCGCGGCCTCGCTGCGCTGCAGGATGACCGGCGTGGCCGCGGCCCCGGCGGCCAGGACCACCACCTTGGCCTCGATCGTGCCCTCGCCCTCGGTCAGGCGGTAGTCCTCGCCATGGACGATCTTGTAATGCACCCGGTAGGAGCCGTCGGACGTCCTGTCGATGCTCTGCACCTCGTGCAGCGGCCTGATCCGGGCGCCGTGGGCGAGCGCCGCCGGCAGGTAGTTGGCCAGCAGCGACTGCTTGGCGTCGAACCGGCAGCCGGCCATCATCCAGTTGCAGTTGACGCAGGCCGCGGTGTCCACGGCCGCGGGCACCGGGTTGGCGGTGCGGCCGGCGTGCCGGCAGGCGGCCGCCCACAGGCCGCCCGAGTACGACACGTCCTCCCAGCCCTGCTGGGTGATGGAGATGGACTCGGCGACCCGGTCGTACCAGGGGTCGAGGGTGTCGCGGCTGATCGCGGCCGGCCACATGCGGCGGTTGATGCTGCCGCGGCGCTCGAAGACGAAGCGCGGCGCGCGCGGCATGGCCGCGAAGTAGACCACGCTGCCGCCGCCCACGCAGTTGCCGCCCAGCACGCTCATGCCGTCGCCGACGGTGAAGTCGAAGATGCGGGTGTAGGACGAGCCCAGCTTGAAGTCGTGCTCGTACTCGGCGGACTCCAGCCACGGGCCGCGCTCCAGCATGACCACGTCGGCGCCGCCGGCGGCCAGGTGGTAGGCGGGGATCGCGCCGCCGAAGCCGCTGCCGATCACCAGCACGTCGGTGCGTTCGACGCCGTTCATGCGGGGCTCCCTGAAGCTGTCGTGTCCGGGTGGAGGTCGGCGAGGGGACGGCCGTAGGAGTAGGCGGGGAAACGCCACAGCCCGTCGGCGTCCGGCGGGGCGATGCCCATGGCGGTCAGGCCGGGATGCCCGGCCCTGATGGCGTCGGCGGTGTGCAGGTGGGCGGCCGAGTCGTAGGCCATGTAGCAGAACAGCACCAGCAGCACCCACAACGCCTTCTCCGGGTGGCCGGGCGCGGTCAGCGTGCGCACCAGCGCGCCGCGCTCCTCGAACGGCAGGGCCACGAACGCGGGAACGCCCTCCTCCAGCACGATGCCGTGCTGGTCGGCGTGGGCGCGGGCGTGCTCGTTCAGCGAGCGGGCGTAGTCGTCCAGGCTGCCGGAGACGCCGGTGGCGTCCCATTCCAGCAGCTCGACGGCGCCGGCCGCGACCGCGCCGCCCGTCGGGCTCATGCCGGCCACCGCCCGGTCGTCCGGATCGCGCTTGGCCCCGGGCACGATGGTGTCCGCGAGCGCCTCCAGCGTCTCCACCCTCGTCTCGTAGAGCAGTGGATCCATGGGTACTCCCTCGTTCAGGTCGGCTTTCGGTCGGTACGGTCGGTGGTGTCGGTGCGCGCCAGCGCGGCCCGCAGGGTGCTCAGCGCCCTGACGGTCTGGCTGCGGACCGTGGAGGACTCGTTGCCCATGACCTGGGCCGTGTCCTCGGCGCTGCGGCCCTCCCAGAACCGGAAGAAGATCGTCGCCCGCTGCCGGGGCCCCAGCCGGGCCAGCGCGTCCATCAGCACGATGCGCTCGCCCACCAGGTCGTAGGGGTCCAGGGCCGAGGCGGCGTCGGGCGGCGCCCCGCTGAGCACCTCCCGCGACCAGCGCAGCGACCTGCGGTCGCTGATGAGCAGCCGCCGCATGATCTGTCGCGCGTACGCCTCGGCGCGGTCGCGCCGGTCGAGGTCGTCCCAGTGCCGGTGCAGGGCCAGCAGAGTGCGCTGGACGAGGTCGTCGGCCTCGTGCCAGTCGTCGGAGAGCCGGAAGGCGACCCGGCGCAGCATGGGCCTGGCCTCCCGCGCGAAATTGGCGAATTCCTGCCCCCGTACATCGGCCATCACCCTCACCCCCGGAACACGGCCGTGCAATTCCCGCTTTCTTCGGCATGCTCAGAATTGAATGCGCGGTCCGCCGCAACAACCCCTAACGGACGTCCTCGCGCCCTTATCCACAAAGGCGCCGCGGCCACCCCCTATTCGGCCGCCGGCGACCCCTGTTTCCTTCTTCCTGCGCTGCCCGGCCGTTCACGCGCGCATACGCTCGCGGCGTGAGCGCCTCCGGTGCGGCATTGCTGGCGATCAGCGACCTCCATGTCGGGTTCCCCGAGAACAGGGCGGTCGTCGAAGAGCTGCGCCCGCGCACCGCGGACGACTGGCTGCTGGTGGCGGGGGACGTCGCCGAGCGGCTGGACGCGTTCGAGGAGACGCTCGGCCTGCTCGGCGAGCGCTTCGCCAGGGTGGTGTGGGCGCCGGGCAACCACGAGCTGTGGACCGCGGCCGGCGACCCCGGCCCGCGCGGCGAGGAGCGCTACCGGCGCCTGGTGCAGGTCTGCCGGAGCCTCGGCGTGCTCACGCCCGAGGACCCGTACGCGGTCTGGACGGGGGAGGGCGGCCCGGTGGCCGTCGTCCCGCTGTTCCTGCTGTACGACTACAGCTTCCGGCCGCCCGGCACCACCCGGGAGCAGGCGCTCGGCCTGGCCCGCGAACAGGGGGTGATGTGCAGGGACGAGTTCCTGCTGCATCCCGAGCCCTACCCCAGCAGGCAGGCGTGGTGCCGGGCCCGGGTGCGCGAGAGCGAGCTGCGGCTGGAGTCGCTCGACCCCGGCCTGCCCACGGTCCTGGTCAACCACTTCCCGCTGCTGCGCGCCCCCACCCGCGTCCTGCGGCACCAGGCGCTGGCGCAGTGGTGCGGCACCGAGCAGACGGCCGACTGGCACCTGCGCTTCCGCGCCGCCGCGGTCGTCTACGGCCACCTGCACATCCCGGGCACGAGCTGGCACGACGGGGTGCGCTTCGAGGAGGTCTCGCTCGGCTACCCGCACGAGCGGCGCCCCCATCATCGCGACGGACGGCTGCTCAGGCAACTGCTGCCGGCGCCCCGCCGCGAATGGGCCTGATAAACCGCATTCTCAGATAAATTGCCGAGATTTCCGAAGATTTCCCAAAAAAGGGCGATTTGTGATGCAGCGTACTGCCCGCCCGAGAGCGTGTACCAGGTGGCAACCGAAAGGCAATGCATCCGGAGCGCCGAGGAATCGTCGCGACCCCCGGGAATTCTCCGGCCGGAGAATCGACAGGGGACGCGCGCCCGAGGGCTTCCGGGTTCCGGGAGACCATATGGACGACGTCATCGAACGAGCGGTCCTGCGGGTCATCGAGAGCATGCAGGAGAACCACGGCGAGCAGCTCACCATTGACGACATGGCGCGCACCGCGATGTTCAGCAAGTTCCACTTCTCGCGCGTCTTCCAGCGCGTGACCGGGCTGTCCCCTGGGCGGTTCCTGTCCGCGGTGCGGTTGCGCGAGGCCAAGCGCCTGCTCGTGTCCACCTCGCTCAGCATCACGCACATCAGCCACCAGGTCGGCTACTCCAGCGTGGGCACCTTCAGCTCGCGCTTCACCCACAGCGTGGGCCTGTCGCCGAGCAGGTACCGGCAGTTCATGAGCGTCACGGCGGAGGACCTGGCCGGCGGCGACCGCGCGTTCGGCGGCCCCGCGGCGACCCTGCACGGCGTCGTGACCTCGCCCCTGGCCGACCGGCCGGTGTTCGCCGGCGTGTTCCCCGGTCAGATCATGGAGGGCAGGCCGGCGAGCTTCACCCTGATCGGCCGGCCCGGCCCGTACGTGCTGGAGAACGTGCCCAAGGGGAGCTGGTACGTGATCGCCCAGTCCGTGGCCGAGTCCCGCGAGGACGCCGTGCACCACCCGCCCCAGGGTGACGCCGCGACGTGCATCGCGCGCATCGGGCCGATCGAGGTGGGCGGCGGCGCCGAACGCGCGGACCTGCGGCTGCGGCCCATGAGCGCGCTCGACCCGCCCGTCCTGCTCGCCCTGCGCGACCTGCTGGCCTGGACCGACACCCACACCTGACGGAAAGGGGCGGCGCACACGGAAGAGCCCGCGGACGGCTGGTCCGCGGGCCCTTCCGTGTTCTCCAGCTCGATTTCCTAGGCGGGGCTCACCGTCATCGGCAGCCCGCCGCGCACCCGCAGCGACAACATGGCCTCCGGGACCGCCCGCCGGCCGGGCAGCCCGGTCAGCCGCAGCTCGCGGGTGACCATGGCCAGCACGAATGTGGCCTCCATCATCCCCAGGTGGTTGCCCACGCAGAAGCGCGGGCCCGCGCCGAAGGGGATGTAGGCGTACCGCGGCCGGTCGGCCGGCGCGCCGGGCTCGAACCGCTCGGGACGGAAGGCGTCCGGATCCCGCCAGTACGCCGGATGCCGGTGCAGCGTGTACGGGCTGATGAGCACGTCCGCCCCGGCCGGGACCCGGTAGCCGCCCACCTCGTCGGCCTCCCGCGCCACCCGCGTCAGCGCCCACACCGGCGGGTACAGCCGCATGACCTCCTCCAGCACCGCCGCCGTGTACGTGAGCCTGCGCAGGTCCTCGTACGCCGGCGGCCGGTCGCCCAGCACCGAGACGGCCTCCGCCCGTACCCGTTCGCGCACCTCCGGATGCCGGTCCAGCAGGTGGAAGGCCCACGACAACGTGCTGGCGGTGGTCTCGTGCCCGGCCAGCAGCACCGTGACCAGTTCCTGCCGCAGGCGCTGCCGGGCGGCCCGCGGGTCCTCCCGCAGCCGGGTGGACCCGATCAGCAGGGACAGCAGGTCGCCGCCGCCGGTCGGGTTCTCCAGCCGCTCGGCCACCAGCAGGTCCACGATCCGGTACAGCTCCCGCCGGGACCGCCGGAAGCGCAGGTGCAGCGGCAGCGGCAGCCACAACGGCACCATGGCCAGCGTGACCATCTCGAACATGGCCTGGTCCTGGACGCCCTCGAAGGCGTGCCCGATGGAGTCGTGCGCGCCGAGGTCGGCCTCCAGCAGGGTGCGGCCGAGCACGCCGAGCGCCAGGCCGGTCATCTCGCCGGCCACGTCCACGGGCCCGCCGCCCACCCGGGCCCGCAGCCGCTCGACCAGGCGGCCGGCCTCCTCGGCCAGCACGGTGTCCTGCTGGGCCAGCCGCTTGTTCTGGAACAGCGGCTGGATGGTCCTGCGCTGCTGCCGCCACCGCTCGCCGTCGCTGGTCAGCAGGCCGTCGCCGATCACCCGCCGGGCCTCGTTCAGGCCGATGCCCTTGCGGTAGTTGCCGCTGTTGTCGGCCAGGACGTGCTTGGCGTGGTCGGGGTGGTTGAACAGGTAGATGGTCTTCGGGCCGATCGTCATGCGCACCGCGTCGCCGTACCGGGCGGTCGCCTTGGACAGCAGCGCGAGACGGTCGGTGACCAGCCGCCGGTACAGGACGGGCGCCGCCCAGGGCGGCGGGCCGGGCGGCACGCCGCCCGGCGCCACCGGGCGGGTGCCCAGCGCGGTCACGCCGACACCCCCTGCAGGGCCGGGGAGGTCTCCCCGAAGCGGCCCCGGTAGACCAGCAGGCCGTCGCAGTCGTCCCGCCGGCTCAGGGACAGCACCTCGCCGACGAAGATCGTGTGATCGCCGCCGTCGTACGCGCGCCAGACCCGGCACTCGAAGCGGGCCGCCGCGCCCGCGATGAGCGGCACCCCGGTGACCTCGCCCGGCGTCACCTCGACGTCGGCGAACTGGGCCAGGCCCAGCGGCCGGTAGCGGTCGGCGAAGTGCCGCGCCTCCGCCTCCTGGTGCCCGGCCAGCACCGACACCCCGAACGACGTCGCCGCGGTGATGCACTGGTGCATCACGGCACCCTTGCCGACGCACACCAGCAACAGCGGCGGGTCGAGCGAGACCGAGGTGAAGGAGTTGGCGGTCATGGCGTGGGGGACGTCGCCGCCCGTGGTGATCACGGTGACGCCGGTGGCGAACGCCCCGAACGCGTCGCGCAGCGCCTTGGCGTCCGCGACCTGCGGCGCAGGGGCCGATGAGTGGAGTTGCACGGTGACCTCCTGGGTCCGGGTTCTAGGCCAGGTACGGTTCGAGCGCCCTGACCAGGGGCTCGGGGACCCTCGCCGGCGCGGTCTTGGTGTTCGGCCCCCGCATGCAGGCCACGCGCTGCCTGCCGCGGGCGACGAGGACCTCGGGCGCGCCCGGGGTGACCCGGACGTAGTCGAAGCCGAACTCGATCTGCGTCTGCGCCAGTTCGATCAGGCGCATCCTGATGGACAGCTGGTCGAAGGCCGTGATCTCCGCGAAGAACTCGCAGTCGACCTTGAGCGTGAACAGCTTGAGGTCGTCCTGCAGGTCGGCGAGCACGTCGCGGGCCCGTTCCATGAGGAACATCTCCCGGCAACGTCCCTGCCAGCGCAGGTAGTTGACGTAGTAGACGTTGCCGACGAGGTTGGTCTCCTCGAAGCCGACCGTGTGCAGGTACTCGTAGTAGGTGCCCATGGGCTAGGACCGCCCTTCGGTGAGGATCGCGACGACGACGGGGGCGGGCAGGCCGTTCACCCGGGTGGCGAGCGTGGCCACCGTCGCGCCGCCGCCGCTCAGGACCACCCATCCGTCGGATCCGGCCCTGTCCACCGCGAACGGCACGTCCGTCCCGTCTTCCGTTCCCGCCGCTGTTCCGGTTGCTGTTCCGGCCGTGGTCGCGGCGGTTCGCAGGCAGGCGAGCGCGGCGCGGGTGCGGGCGCGGGCGGTGTCCGCGTCCTCCCCGGAGGCCGCGGCGATCCCGGCAGCCGTGGCGATCTCGCCGGCGATCTCGTCCGGGCCGTCGCCCGCGTCGGCGGGGGTGACGGTCTCGACGGCGCAGGCCACCGGCCCGGGGGCCGCCACGCACACCGTCAGGCCCGGCACGTGGGCCGACACCGTCCGCACGCCCGCCGCCGCGCCGGGTGCGGCCGTGCCACCCGCCGCGCCGGGGGCGGCCAGCCGGGCCGCGGCCAGGTCGCCGGTGTCCTCGCCCGGCTCCACGACGACCGCGACCCGCGCGCCCGTCAGGTCCTCCAGCGTGCGCTCCAGGTACGGGCCGAGCAGCGGCGCCGCCCACGGGCCGGCCCCGCCCTTCTTCCGCACGGCCTGCAACCGCAGCCCCTCCCAGCGCTCGACGACCTCGCCGTCCTTCGTCCGGACCGCGACGTCGTAGACGTAGGCGTCGCCGTCCCTGGACCGCTCGGAGGCGCAGTAGCGCACCTCGTCCGCGCCGGACAGCGCGGCCCCGGCCGGGTGGACACGTTCGATGCCGGTCGGCAGCAGGGTGGCGTCGGGCACGCACACCTGGTTGCCGTGCATCAGCGCGTCCCGCATGCCGGGGTCGCCCAGGAGCAGGTCCGGCGGGAGGAACCCGGCGAACCAGTCGCACTCCTGCGCCACTTGGAGGTCGGCGTCCACCTCGCGGGCCGCGGCCCGGTGGTAGCGGCGCAACCGCTGGAAGCGCCTGCCCTGGAAGAGCACCTCGCCGTAGAGCTGGGTGTCGGGGTCCAGCGCGACCGGCGGCAGCTCGTCGCCGGCCTGCTCGGGCGGGCCCGCGGGCGCGGCCCCGGCGTCCAGGCGCAGCACGGCCGTGAAGTGGTCGACGTCGAAGCCGGTCTCCTGGCTGCGGATGGCCACGGCGACCGTGTCGTGCCCGGTGACCGCCGCCGCCACCCGGAGCGTGGTGCTCCCGTCGGGCGGCACGATGATCGGCCGGACGAACTCGGCCTGCTCCACGACGGGCGCCCCGGGACGGCCGGTGGCCGCGTACGCCACCTGCGCCATGGCCTCCAGGCCGAACACCGCGGGGAACAGCAGGTTGCCGTCCAGCAGGTGATCGGCCAGGTACAGGTCGGTCCCGGCGTTCACCTCGACCTCGCTGACCAGCTCCACGCCGTGGTAGCGGACCAGCGGCGTGCCGACGAAGCGCAGCAGCGGCAGCTCCGGCTCCTCGCGGCGCACGGTGTGGATGCCCTCGGTCCGTCCGCTGATCACCACCACGCCGGGCGCGTCGGGATCGCTCACCAGGCGGCGCATGATCTCCACGCCCCGGTCCACCGGGATCGGCGTGATGCCCTGCTCGACCAGCCGGTCCACGACCGACAGCCGCTCGCCCATGCCGACCTCGGACCAGACCGACCACTCCATGCAGATCGCCCGGCAGCCCGGGTGCCGCTCGCCCGCCTCGCGGGTCAGGTCGGCCAGCCACTCGTTGGCGGTCGCGTAGTGGCCCTCGCCGTGCAGGCCCGCCCGGCCGATGATGCTGCCGAACGTCACCAGCAGCCGCAGCCGTCCCGGCTCGACCGCCTCCAGCACGTTGCGCAGACCGTCCACCTTGGGGGCGAACGTGCGGCGGAAGGCGTCCATGTCCAGCCCGGCGACGCCCTCGGGCTCGTTGCGCCCGGCGCCGTGCAGCACGGCGGTGACCGGCCCGAGCGCCTGCTCGGCCGCGGCCACGGCCCGCCGCACCTGGGCGGCGTCGGTGACGTCGGCCCTGGCGTAGTGGACGGTGAGCCCGGTCGCGGCCATGCGGCGCAGGTTCGCGGCCAGCTCCTCGTCCTGGGCGGGGTCGGAGCGGCCGAGCACGGCCACCTTCGCCCCACCGGCCGCCCCACTCGCCATGGCCATGGCGCACTCGGCCGTGATGCCCTTGCCACCGCCGGTCACCAGCAGCACGTCGGAGCCGGTCAGCGGCTCCTCCGCCCGCTCCTGCCGGTACGGCAGCGCCCGCAGCGTCGGCACCCGCCGCACGCCGCCGGCGTCGTAGTGCACCTCGCAGAACGCCGTCGTGGCCGCCGCCTCCGCGGCTACCCAGGCGGCGGCCTGCGGCGCGTCCTGCGGCAGGTGCACGACCGTGGTGGGCACGCCGCTCTCCAGGTGGAACGTCTTGGCCAGCCCCGCCGCGCCCCGGCCGTGCTGGACCAGGACGAACCGGGCGCCCGGCCCGCCGGCCAGGGCCGCCTTGGCGCCGAGCAGTGCCTGCTCCAGGTCGTCGGCCGCGCACCGCGCGGGTAGGCACACCAGGACACCGGATCCGATCTTCTCCCCTTCGAGTGCCTCGCGCAGCGGCCCCGCCAGGGGCGAACCGGCGGGCGCGAACACCTGCCACGACCCTTCGCGCTCCTCGGCCGCCCGCCGCGGCCGCGGCTGCTCGTCCAGGTCCACGGCGAACGGGCGCACCCACGGCGCCGCGCCCGTCACGCCCCGCGCCGACTGCGCGCGCGGCTGCGCGGCCAGCCGGTCCAGGGCCTCGCCCAGCTCCTGGAGCGTCGCGGTGGCGACGTTGGCCGGCGCCATGCCCGCGGGCACGCCCAGATGCTGGGTGGCCTGGTCGATGATGTGCATGACGGTGACCGAGCTGAGGTGCAGCTCGTCCAGCGGCTTGCTGTCCTCGGTCACCATCTCCAGCGGCAGCTCGGCGCGTTCGGCGGCCAGCCGCCGCAGCAGCTCGACCGTGGACTCGGCCGGGGACTCGCCCGGCCGTACCGCCGCCCCGCCGTCCGGCTCGGCGGCCCGCTCCGCCGGCTGCGGGGCGGCGGCCTTGACGCGCACCTGCGGCGCCTGCTCGGCCGGGCTGGTGAAGAACGAGAACGCCGCGCCGATCTCCAGCGGCTTGACCAGCCGCCCGTGGAACAGCTCCTCGCAGGCGACGGGCACGCCCGCCACGTGCGCGGCGCCGGCCACGCCGAGCAGCCCGGCCAGCGACTCGCCGTCGGTGTCCAGCGCGACGGCCGGCACGTCGGTCAGCTCGGCCGCCAGCCTGCTGAGCACCCGGCCGGGGCCCACCTCGACCAGCAGGTCCACGTCCGCGGCCAGCGAGCCCAGCGCCTGGGCGAACCGCACGGGGGCGGTGATCTGCCGGTGCAGCAGCGCCGGGATGTCGGTCCCGGCGGCCAGGTCGTCCCCGGTGACGGTGGAGACGACGCGGCGGGCGACCGGCCCGAACCGCTCCTCCTCCAGGTAGCCGGCCAGCGCCTCGGCCGCCGGTGCGACCAGGGGCGAGTGGAAGGCGTGCGAGACGTTCAGCCTGGTCCAGGTGAGCCCGGCGCGCTCGGCCCGGCGGCCGGCCTCCGCCACCGCCGCCACCGGCCCGGCGACGACGGTCTGGAGCGGCCCGTTGTACCCGGCGATCACCACCGGCAGGTCGCCGGCCAGCTCCAGCACGGTCTCCGGCGCGGCCCGCACGCCGGCCATCGTGCCCGGCTCGCCGCGCTCCCGCATCGCCCGGCCGCGCTTGGTCGCCACGCGCAGCAGCGCGTCCTCGTCCATCGCGCCCGCCCAGTGCAGGGCCGACAGCTCGCCCAGGCTGTGCCCGACGGCCGCGTCCGCCTCGATGCCGAGCAGCGACAGCGCCCGCAGGCCCGCCATCGAGCCGGTGACGATGCGCGGCTGGGCGATCTCGGTGGCCGCCATGTCGCCGTCGGCGGGCAGGGCGGCGGTGGTGTACACCTCGGCGACGTCGGCGAAGCGCCTGGCCAGCGCGCCGCCGTCGGTGCCGCGCCCCGAGCCCTGCCCGGGGAAGAGGAACCCGATCCTCGGCCGGGCCGAGGCGCGGCCCGCGAACGCCTTGCCGTCGGGGGTGGACAGGGTGTTCTCGCCGGACTCCAGCGCCGTCAGCACGCGGGTGAGCTGCCGTACGGCGTCGTCGGGCGAGGAGACCACGACGGCCGCCCGGCACGGCAGGCCGCGCAGCCGCCCGCGCAGCGTGGCGGCCAGGTCGGCGAGCTCGCCGTAGGACACCTTGGGCACGAAGGCGAGCAGCTCCGACACCAGGCCGCGCAGCTCGTCCCAGGAGCCGCCGTCCAGCAGGAACAGCTCGGCGTCCTGCGCGGCGGCGGCCAGCGCCTTGACGCGGCTGGACACGCGCCGCCGCGGGCCGGTGTTCTCCAGCACCACGTGCGTGTTGATGCCGCCGAAGCCCATGGCGGTCACCGCGGCGCGCAGCGGCGCGCCCTGCGGCCACGGCTCGGCCGTGCGCAGCACCCGCAGCGTGGCGCCTTCGTCGGTGAGCACCTGGTGCGGGTCGACGCAGCCGATGGTCGGCGGCAGCACCTGCTCGTGGACGGCCATGGCCGCCTTGATCAGGCCCGCCACGCCCGCGGCCGCCTTGGTGTGGCCGATCATGCCCTTGATCGAGCCGACCGCGGCCGGCCGCGCGGCCGTGGCCCTGGCCCGCGACAGGGCCGTGAGCTCGGTCGCGTCGCCGAGCGACGTGCCCGTCCCGTGGCCCTCGAACAGCTCGACGCTCTCGGGCCCGAACCCGGCCTTGTCGTACGCCCGGCGCATCGCCAGCAGGTAGCCGTTCACCTCCGGACGGGTGATCCCGCCCTTGCCGTCGGAGGAGACGCCCCAGCCGGCGATCGTGGCGTAGATCCGCCGCCCGGCGGCCAGCGCGTCCTCCTCGCGCATCAGCACGACGATGCCGCAGCCCTCGCCGGGCCAGAACCCGTTGGAGTGCCGGTCGTACAGGCGGAAGTCGTTCTTGGCCAGCGCGCCGGTCTTGGCGAACCCGATCACCTCGAACGGGTCGATGGACAGGTCCACGCCGCCCGCGACGGCCACGTCCACGTCATGGTCGGCCAGCGCCTTGCCGGCCGTCACCACCGACAGCAGGGACGAGGAGCAGGCGCCGTCCACGGTGTAGCCGCCGCCGTTGAGGTCGAAGTGGTTGCAGATGCGTCCGGCGATCGTGTTGGACAGCCCGCCGGCCAGGGTGTCCTCGTCCACCGGCGGGAAGGGGCTCTTGTAGGCGGTCTCGTAGTCGGCCAGGAACGCGGCCAGGCGCTCGTCGTCCCAGCCCTGCTCCTTCAGGGCCGCGGCGAGGGTGCGCCGCACGTACGGCCAGCGCAGCCGCAGCACGTTGGCCCGGGTGAACTCGCCGGTGAGCGTGTTGCCCACGACGACCCCGGTGCGCTCGCGCGGCAGCCCCTCGCCGCCCGCGAACCCGGCGTCGGCCAGGGCCCGGCCGGCCATGTCGAGGGCCAGCCAGTGGGCCAGGTCGGTCGACCGGTACGTGCTACCGGCGATCTTGTGTGCCACCCGGTCGAAGGCGTAGCCCTCGATGACCGCGGCGGTCTTGGCGTAGAAGCGGTCCGGCGCTGCGGGATCGGGGTCCCAGTAGTCCTCCAGCCGCATGCGCTCGTCCGGGAGCCGGCGGAAGGCGCGGCGGCCGGCCACCGCGTTCTCCCACAGCTCCCTGGGCGAGGCGGCGTCCGGGTACCGGCAGGCCATGCCGACGATCGCGATCCTCGTCATGCCTTCGCGACCTCTTCCCGCGCGTGCTGCAGCGCCTGGGCGGCGGCTGCGCTGACCCTGGCGGCGTCGAGCTCGCGCGCCTTGTTCACGATGTGCAGCGCCCACAGGAAGCCGCCGCGGATCAGGCAGACCGCCGCCGTGGCGAAGAAGATCCCGTACGGGATGTTCATCCCCATCAGCAGGCCGTACACCACGGCCACGCCGCCGCCGAAGGCGACCTGGGACAGCGGCCTGGACGGGCTCGTGCCCGGGTCGGTGATCATGTAGTTGGTGAACAGGATGAACGCCACCCCGGTCATCATCGACAGCCCGCCGAGGATGGAGATGTCGTCGATGATCAGCCCGCGCACCACGGCCTGGAGGGCGAAGACGCCCACCCAGCCGCCGATCAGCCACATGCGGCCGGTCAGCTTGCCGTTGATCATCGTGCCGCCGATGATGATGATCCCCGGGATGATCCAGTCGATCGGGTTGTCGACCTTCTCGGTGAAGTGGTACGGCGGCGCGATGCTGGCCCACGGCAGCAGCAGCAGGATGATCGCGATGCCGAAGTTGGACGGGTTCATGAAGTGCCGCATCCGCCCGCGCACCGGCGCCTTGAGCACCCACTTGGCGCCCACCGCGACGGTGACGCCGAACATCATCACCAGCACCTGGTCGTTGACGTAGATCAGCATGTTGAGCGCGATGGAGGTGATGTGCGCGGGATACAGGAACTCCATCAGCCCGCGCGGCCCGTTGCCGAGGAAGCGCGGCGCGCGGCCCTCCTGGCGGGCGCCGATCACCTCAAGGATGATCTCCACGGTGTAGCCGGTGGCCAGCGCCACGAACGGCCACGACCACGGCTGCTCGAACCCCAGAACGGTGTAGCCGAGGATGTTGAAGATCGTGATCGAGATCGCGAACCGGCGCAGCGCCGTGATCACTTTGGGGTCGTGACGTGGCGGGGTGATCGTCTTGTCGGCCATGCCGTCACTTCTCCTTCGCTTGCGAGCCGAGCTGGAGGGTGTGCCAGCCGGGGGTGAGCGTGAGCTCCTGCTGGTGCCGCTGCCCGGCGCGGTCGCGCCAGCTCAGCTTGACCCGCACGGGGCCGGTGACGTTCGCGCCGAGGCCGATGTGCACCGCGTGCGCGCGCTTGCCGGAGTGGCCGCTGCCGCCGTCCACGCGGCCGACGAAGGAGCGGCCGTCGGGCGTGGTCGCGGTCACCGTCGCGCCGATCACCGGCGATCCGGCGGCGGGCAGCGGGCCGGCCGCGGAGGGGCTGTCGTACTGCAGGCGCAGCCCGAGGAACGCGTTCGCCGAGCGGCTGGTGTTCAGGTAGAAGGCGGGGGCCTCCCACTGGCGGGCCACCGCGAAGTCGATCAGGCCGTCCCCGTTGACGTCCCCGGTCGCGATGCCGCGCGTCGGCACGGGCACGGCCAGGCCGAGCTGCTCCGACAGGTTGGCGTAGCGGCCGTCGGGGCCCTTGGCGAAGAAGGCCAGCGTCTGCGCGCCGGCGATGTCGGCGCCCTCGGTGACGTTCGGCCACGACTTGGGGTTGCTGGTCACGCCGTCGTTGGCGGCGGCCAGCTCCTGCAGCGGCGGCCAGCGGTTGACGTCGCCCTTGATGAACCCGGTCGCCTGGACGATCTCGTTCTCGCCGTCGTTGTCGAAGTCCTCGATCTTGGGGTCCCAGCCCCAGCCGGACCAGGCGGTGCGCAGCTCGGCGCTGAGGTCCTTCCACGGCGCCTCGCCCTGCCGCAGCTTCTCGCGCAGCTCGGCCTGGGTCTTGACGGTGGACAGGAACGTGAAGTTGCTCTCCTGGATGCCGTACGGGGTGGTGATGTTGCTGACGAAGAAGTCGAGCACGCCGTCGTGGTTGAGGTCGCCGGCGTCCGAGCCCATGCCCTTGAAGGAGTCCTCGCCGAGCACCTTCGACTTGGGCACGCCGATCTCGTGCGTCCCGATGGTGGGGGAGAACTTGATCGTGCCGGGGGAGGAGGTGTTGTAGAGCAGGTGGTCGGGCCCGAAGTCGTTGTTCAGCAGCAGCTCGGGCAGGCCGTCGCCGTCGAGGTCGGCGCTGGTGGCGCCCAGCTCCCAGCCGGTGGAGACGTCGGGCGGCAGCACTCCGTCCAGGCGGGTGAAGCCGCCGTTGCCGGTGCCGCGGAAGAAGTAGTCCCGGCCGCCGTTGACCGCCTTGGACAGCGAGTGGTTCATCTGCACGCCGCCGTCGACGCGGCTGTCGAGGATCGGGCTGCCGTCGGGGAAGTAGTTGCCGACGAAGATGTCCTGCTTGCCGTCACCGTCGAAGTCGGCGACGGTCGCGACGTTGCTGTTCCACAGCTCGCCGGTGTACTTCGCGCCGCCGGAGTTGGGCACCAGCTCGGCCGCGTCGAAGGCGGCGGCCTCGAACCGGGACGCCGAGGGCCGCTGCAGGTGCAGCGTGGGCGTACGGCCCCACCAGTAGACCAGCAGGTCGGTCCGGCCGTCGTCGTTGTAGTCGGCGGGGACCGCGCCCATGGGCGCCATCGCGTCGGTGACCGGCAGCGAGCCGAACGACAGCGCGAACGGCCGGTACCGCTCGCCGCCGCCCTCGACCGGCGCCGGGGTGACGACCACCTGGTCGGTACGCGGGTCCACGACCACCAGGTCGTCGTCCCTGCCGTTGCCGTCCAGGTCGTTCAGCGCGATCGCGGCCCCCACGGAGGAGATCCAGGCGTCGATGTGCTTGTAGGCCTGGTTCACCTTGCGGACGGTCTTGGCCGGGCCGCCGCCCGGCATCGCGATCGCCAGGGACTTGAAGCCGTACGCGCCGGCCATCTCGGCCTTGGTCGCGTCCGAGGCGAAGGTCGGGTGGCCGATCGCGAAGACGGCGATCATCAGCGCGAGTGCGGCGACTCCCGCCGCCTGCTTGCGCAACCACGCGGCTACCGAGGTCACGAGGGAACACCTCCATGGAAGACGAACGTCTCGGCGATGCGCCGGCGCCACCCCTCATAGGCGGGCGGCTTGTCATGCAATGTCGCGGTGGGACGGGTCGTGCGGCTCACCTCGGCCGCCTGCTCCGCCGTGGTGCCGCAGAGAACGCCCACGGCCGCCTCGGTGTGCGGGAAGAGCAGCCCGGCCCGGATCCTGGCCTCGGCGGCGAACACGCTGCCCTGGGCCAGCGGCCCCTGGTGCGGTCCGGCGCGCTCGCGCAACCACCGCAGCTCGGCGTCGTCGGCGCCGCCCGCGTAGGTGGCGGCCAGGCCGATGCCGCTGTAGAGGTCGGCGTGGCGGGACTCGGGGAACCGCTCGACCAGGGTGACCGCCCGCTCGGCGCTGGTGCCGGCGACGAACCACAGGGCGCGGCCGATGCCCTGGTCGAGGGCGTGGGCCGCGTACTCCTCCTGGCCTGCCGGCCACGAGAAGCGGGCTTCGCGCACCTGCTGGTGCACGTACCGGTCGGTGTGGAAGTAGGCCTGGTGGAAGCCGTACCCGTCGTGGACCAGCCACAGCAGCAGCGGGTCCAGCAGCCGGGGCTTGGGCCACAGGAAGCGGGGGAGCCGGGCCATGGCCCAGCCGATCCCCACGTAGACCATGTAGTTGTGGTGGTGGCCGCGTCCCTGGAGGAAGGCGTTGACCCGGCGCAGGTCGCCGAAGGTCATGCAGTCCAGGATGGCGAAGCCCATGCCCGCGCCCTCGTAAGCGAAGCCGCGGAAGCGGGCGGGCACCTCTTCGAGCCGGTCCTCGGCCTCGGCGACGGTGCGCGACTCCACGGCGTGGGCGTAACCGGCGAGAAAGTATTCGCCGACCGTCTCCAGTAATTCGGTGGACGCCGCGTTCTTCACCCAGAAGCCGCGCGTTTCGACTTTCGTCTCGCCGACGTCCGGCACCAGAATTCTGCGTCTGAGCGACCGCAATGCGCTTGCCAATTGAGCCTCCGCCGCTTATAGCCCGAACAATTCAATTTCATTGACACATGCCGCCCGGTGGCCGGACAACTTCGGGTTTGCTCAGCTCGGAGGCTCATTTTTGGGCGTGCGAAAGCGAATGACGTGCTTATTCGGGGAGTGCGGTCAGCGGGACGGAACCTCGGCCCCCGCCGCGAAATGCGCGCGCACTCTACTGCGCCACAGCTCGTAATCCGGGACGCGTTCCGACGTGCCCGCGGCGACTTCGCCGTCGTCGGCGAGCGCGACCGCGCCGGCCACGTCGAGCCCGGTCAGCACCGCGCCCGTGGCCGCCGAATGCTCCGGGACGAACCCCGAGTAGTGCCGGGCCTTGGTCGCGAACACCGAGCCCTGGGCCAGCTCGCCCCGGTGCTCCCCGGCCTCCTCGCGCAGCACCGCCGCCGCGCCCGCCTCGCACCCGGCGAACGTGGCCGCCAGCCCGACCCCGCTCCACAGGTCCGCCTGCCGGCCCGGGGCGAACGCGCGCACCGCCGCGGCCACCTCGCCCGGCCTGCCGCCGTGGATGAACCACAACGCCCGGCCGACGCCCTGGTCCACGGCGCGCGGGAAGTAGGCCGCGTTCCCCTGCCAGGGGTAGGGGTCGGGCACCTGCTGCCCGTCCACGTGGCGGCGGGTGTGGAAGTAGGCCAGGTCGAAGCCGTACCCGTCCACGGCCAGCCAGCTCATCGTCGGGTGGTACGGGGTGCCGTCCAGGTCCGGCAGCACCTTCTTCCACAACACCCGCGGCAGCCGGGCCATGGCGAAGCCGATGCCGATGTAGGCCAGGAAGATGTGCGGCTGCCCCGGGCCCATGAGCAGGTCCCGGGTACGCCGCCCGCGCCCGCCGCCCATGGCGTCGAGCACGGTGAAGGCCATCGTCGCGCCCTCGTAGGCGAAGCCGCGCTGCTCGACGTCCACCAGGGACAGCCGGCGCTCGATCTCCCACTGGTCGCGGACGTCGATGCCCCACTCGAAGCCGCACACGACGGCCTGCGGGATGGCCTCCAGGCGGCCGGTGAGCGCGGAGGGGACGACCGGGAAGCCGCGCGCGCCGAAGGTCACGTCGGCCAGGGATGGCGCCAGTACGAGCCGGCGCAGCGAACCGAGCAGAGACGACATGATGTGCTCCTCCTCCAGGAACGTGAAGACCCCGCCCATGAACGGCCCGCGAACGGCCCGGGGACGGCCGTCCCGGCGGGGGCGGGGCACGTCCCGCCTGTCGGACGACGGGTCCGCTTCAGGATGCGGCCGGACCGGCGCCACGGGCATGTCGCAAAGTGCGCGATCGGCGGGCGGCGTCAGCTCGCCCAGGCCGCCAGCCGCCAGTCGCCGCCACCGCCGGGCAGCGGCCTGCGCACCAGCACGGACGGGTCCGACCAGGCCGACGCCTCGCGCTCGGCCGCCTCGGCCAGGCGGCGGAAGACCGCCGCGACGACCGCTTCGAGTTCTTCGGGGGTCGCCTGCCCCCGCACCACGGTGAGTTCCATGCCTTCGACGCTCGCCCGCGGGCCGGCGCGGCCGCAACTTCCTGCATGCCCGGTGCGCACGGCCGAGCCCGGTCCGGCGGCGGAAGGATCACCGGACCGGGCTCGCGCCCCGTGCCCCAGGCGCCGTGCCCAGACCCCAGACCCCAGACCCCAGACCCCAGACCCCAGACCCCGGGCCCCGCGCCCAGGGTCAGGGGCGGGCGGTCAGGGCTGGGTGGTCAGGGTTGGGCCTGGTCGTCGAACTCCACCACGAGCGGGAGGTCGGCCCGGCGGCGGATGTTCAGCTTGCGGTAGGTGCGGGTCAGGTGCTGCTCGACGGTGCTGATCGTGATGTAGAGCTTGGCCGCGATCTCGCGGTTGCTGTAACCGGCCGCCGCCAGCGCCGCGACCCGGCGCTCGCCGACGCTCAGCACGCCGATCAGGTCGCCCGGCAGGGGAGTGGGCGCGCCGTCCGCGTCCGCGGCCCGGCTGAGCGCGCTCATCATCGGCTCGGCCCCGCACTCCAGGGCCGCCGCCTGCGCCCGTCCGGCCACCGTGCGGGCCCGCCGGAACTCGCCCAGCGCCTCGTACGCCTCCACCAGGTCGAACAGCGCCCTGGCCAGCTCGTACCGGTCGCCGGCGAGTTGCAGGTACTCCACCGCCTGGCGCAGCAGCGCCGGACGGCGGGCCGGCTCGGAGACGGCCGCCTTGAGCCGCATCCCGATGCCGCGCCCCCGGTACGCGCCGGGGCCGCAGCCGTCCAGGTGGGCCTTGATCAGCTCCCTGGCCTCCTCGATCTGGCCCATCCGCAGGCACGCCTCGGCCGCGTCGGCCTGCCAGGGGATCAGCGCCGGGTTGTTCAGCCCCCAGGCCGTCACCAGCTCGCCGCAGCGCAGGAAGTCGTGCAGAGCCGGGACGAAGGACTCGCCGGCCAGGTTGTAGCGGCCGCGGGCGTACAGGTAGTGCAGGCCGTAACGAGTCTGGAACATGGCCTCGGCGACCGGCCGGTCCAGCGGGTCGCGCACGGCCTCGTGCCGGCCCATCGCGGTCAGCGCGATGACCAGGCTGGCCAGCGGACCGCCGATGGCCACGCCCCAGCTGCTCATGGGGATCGTGTCCAGCGCGATGCGGGCGTGCCGCTCGGCGGCCGGCATGTCGCCCTGGCGGATCGCGATCTCGGCCCGGATGGCCGCCAGCCGGGCCCGGCGGCTGGGCGCCTGCCGGGCCGCCGCCTCGTCGCCGAACAGGTCGCACAGCGGCGCGGCGCGCTCGCAGCGCCCGGCGTAGGTGAGGGCGAGCAGGGAGTTCTCCACGACGTCCAGGGACATCTCGTCCAGCCGCTCGCCCTCCAGGATGCGCTCGACGGTGTCCAGGTTGTGCTCGCGCGGGCCGTGGGTCAGCACCTCGGCCAGGGCGAGCGTGGACTCCAGCCGCCGGTTGACGGCGACCGACACCATGCCGGCCAGGATGTGCTCACGGGGCGGGTTGGCCACGTAGGCGGCCAGCGGCGGGCAGGTGACCCGCAGCCAGAGCTGCGCCACGACCAGCTCGGCCAGCGTGGCGTGGTCGGAGGCCGAGGCCTCCTGGTTGAGCTGCTCCAGCACGTCGCGGGCGTCCTCGAAGCGGCCGTGCCACAGCAGCGCGCGGGCCAGCACGACGGCGTCGCTGCCGTGCAGGCTGCCCTTCTGCAGGGCCTCGGTGAGCTGGTCCAGGTGCCCGGCGGGGGTGGCCGGGTTGATCCGCCACTCCGCGCGTACGAGCATGGTCATCAGCTTGGAGCGCTGGAGCTCGTCGGTGCACTCGCGCCAGGCCAGCTTCAGGTAGGCCACCGCCGACTCCACCTCGCCCTTGCGCAGCGCGGCCAGCGCGGCCTCCTCCAGCGTGGGCACCACCCACGGGGCCTCGACCCTGGCGGCCTGGAGCAGGCGGTCGGCGACGACGCCGGGCCGCACGCCCCGCGTGTAGGCCAGCTCGGCGGCGCGGCGGTACAGCTCCTTGCGCTCCGACAGGTCCATGCCGGCCAGCACCGCCGAGCGCACCGCCTCGTGGCGGTAGCCGCCGCCGCGCAGCAGGCCGGTCGCGCCGATGGTGAGCAGCTCCCTGCTGACGTCCACGGCGGGCAGTTCGAGCATCTCGGCCAGCCCGTCGGCCTCGCCGAGGATGGCCAGGCCCTGCGCCACCCGGACCGTACGCGGATGGCTGCGCCGCAGGCACGTCTCGACCGCCCGGACGAACCGGTCGCCCACGACCAGCTCGCGCGGCGGCTCCTCCACGGCCCGCAGGTGCTGGCGGTAGTCGGCGGCCAGCTCACCGGCCAGCAGCGGGTTGCCGCCGCTGATCGTGTGCCACTCGTCGGCGAACCGCTCGGTGGCGCTCAGCCCCACCTGGCCCGCCACCAGCGCGGCCACGCCCCTGCGCGACAGCGGCGCGAGTTGCAGCCGCAGGCAGTGCGGCAGCCGCAGCAGGTCGGTCTCCAGCGGCCCGTCCGTGCCCTGCCGGTCGTTGAGCGCGAACACCGCCACGATCCGCGCGTTGCGCACCCGCCGCGCCAGGTAGGCCAGGCAGAGCAGCGAGGTGCGGTCGGCGTGGTGCACGTCGTCCACGACGACCACCAGCGGGCAGCGTTCGGACAGGTCGAGCAGCACCGTGACCAGCGCGTGCACGACCTGCGGGTCGAGCAGCCGTTCGGCGTCGGCGTGCGCCGCGGTCGCGGTCCGCACGCCCTCCTCCAGCAGCTTCTCCGAGCGCTCGCGCTCCTCCTCGACCAGGGGCGCGTCCTGGATGAGCTGGCGGAGCAGGCCGAGCTGCAGGTCCTGCTCCATGCGCGATCCTGTCGCCGTCACCGCGAGCGCGCCCAGCTCTATGGCCTGTTCGGACAGCGCGCGCAGCAGCGCGCTCTTGCCCGTCCCGGCGGGCCCGCTGACCAGCGCGACCCGTCCACGGCCGAGGATGGCGTTGGCGACGAGCGACTCCAGGCAGGAGATCTCCTCCTGCCGTTCGATGAGAGTCATGGCCGTCTCCCCACATGTCGTGTTGCGCTCACGCTAGGCCGGGGCGGTATTCGCTCTCTATCGTCCCGCCATCAGGCGCCGGTTCCTGGCCGGGCGCCGGCGTCCCGCCTCGGGAAGGGGCAGGCCGGAGGCGGGGGCGGCGGGCGGCGCGCCCTCGCGACGGGCGCGGGACACGGCCGCGCCCACGGCGGCCAGGGCCGCGGCGACGACGTCGGGCCCGGCGCCGGCGCCCCACGCCGTGCCGCCGTCCAGCCCGCACTGGGCGTAGACGGCCACCTCGCCGCCGGAGGCGCCGGCCGCGCCGTCGAGGTGGTGCACGGCGCGGACCCGGACGCCCGCGCCCTCCAGCGTCGCGCGCAGCGCCGCCACCGTGGCCGAGCGGTCCTGCCCGTACGTGCCGTCGTCCACGTGCAGCGTGGCCACCGCCCCGGCCGGGTCACCGGGGACGGCCGCCGTGTACCGCTCCTCGAACAGCCGCCTGATCCGCTCCGGCTCGACCTCGCCCTGCCCGGCCTCCGCCATCGCCTGGACGGCCCCGGCCAGCTCGATCTGCAACCCGCGCGGCAGCGTGATCCCGTACCGGGCGTTCAGCAGGTACGCCGGGCCCGCCTTGCCCGACTGGCTGGTCACCCGGACCACCGCCTCGTACGTGCGCCCCAGGTCCCGCGGGTCCACCGGCAGGTACGGCACCTCCCACGGCAGCTCCGCCGGATCCCTCCCGGTACGGGCCGCCTCCCGGTCCATCGCGTCGAACGCCTTCTTGATGGCGTCCTGGTGCCCGCCGGAGAAGGCGGTGAACACCAGGTCGCCCCCGTACGGGTGCCGCGGCGGCACCGCGAGCCCGGTGCACTCCTCGACGACGCGCCGCACGCGGTCGAGGTCGGAGAAGTCGATGCCGGGGTCGACGCCCTGGGTGGCCAGGTTCAGGCCCAGCGTGACCAGGCAGACGTTGCCCGCCCGCTCGCCGTTGCCGAACAGGCAGCCCTCGACGCGCTCGGCGCCGGCCATCATCGCCAGCTCGGCCGCCGCCACCCCGGTGCCGCGGTCGTTGTGCGTGTGCACCGACAGGCAGACGTGCTCGCGGTGCGGCAGGTTGCGGTGCAGCCACTCGATCTGGTCGGCGAACACGTTCGGGGTCGAGCGCTCGACCGTGGTGGGGAAGTTCAGGATGATCGGCCGGTCGGGGCCCGGCTGCCAGACGTCCATGACGGCCGCGCAGACCTCCAGCGCGAAGTCCGGCTCGGTGTCGTGGAAGTGCTCAGGCGAGTACTGAAACCGAACATCACTCTCTTCAAGCAATTTATCGGCATATTTCATGACCAGTCGGGTTCCCAGGACCGCCAGATCCTTGCACTCGGCGCGGTTCATCCCGAACACCAGCCGCCGCGCCAGCGGCGAGGTCGCGTTGTAGAGGTGGATCGTCGCCCCGGGCGCCCCGCTCACGCTCTCCACCGTGCGCTCGATCAGCTCGTCGCGCGCCTGGGTCAGCACGGTCACGCACACGTCGTCCGGGATGCGGTCACGCTCGACCAGGAGCCGGACGAAGTCGTAGTCGTCCTGGCTCGCCGCCGGGAAGCCGACCTCGATCTCCTTGTAGCCCATGCCCACCAGCAGGTCGAACAGCACCAGCTTGCGTCCGGGGTCCATGGGCCTGGGCAGCGCCTGGTTCCCGTCCCGCAGGTCGGTGGACAACCAGCGCGGCGGCGCGGTGAGCTCGGCGTCCGGCCACGCGCGCTCGCCGAGCGGCATCCGGGGGAAGGGTCGATAGCGGCTGATCTTCATGTCCGGCCTCACTGTCCCTCAGCTGAGCGATCCGAAATAGACGGTCGAGAAATACGGCGAGATCAGGACCACGATGTTGTTCACGGCCGTCTCGTCCACCATGCGGAAGGTGACGACGATCTCCGGATAGGCCGGCCGCAGCCCGAGCCCGACGAAGTACGGGTCGGTGGCGAACACGATGCGGTACAGGCCGCGGCCGAGCAGGCGGTCGGCCCACTCACTGACCGATCCGTCCTGGTCCGTACGGGCCTCGGCTTCGAGGACCCACTGCCCGTCGGCGTCATGGTCGAGGCGTACGTGCAGATCAGCCGCCCCCCGGCCGTAGACCGCGTCCTGGGCTTGTACCGCTATTCCCATCGAACCTCTCCGAGTGGTCCGCGCGGGCCGTCCGCGCATGTGGCCACCCGGACGGCGACAGCTCGCGCCGCCCGGGCTCGCGCCCCAGGCTCGCGCCGCCTGCTATTCGGCGGACCTCCGGCCGCTATCGCCGCGCTATCGCCGCGCTATCGCCGTGCGATCGCCGCCCATCGCGAAAAGAGGCGCCCGCCTTATTTCCCTCTATCCCGGCTATCGCCGGCGGGTGCGGAGATCGGCGCGCACAGCGTCCAACGTGCGCTGATGGCGGGTGAAAAGAAGATGGATAAAGCGGGAATTGCGCACCGTGTGAGCGTGCATTCCGAAGCCGCGAACAAGACCGCGGTAATCACACGGAGGTAGATCGAAATGACCGCGACCACCGCCATCACCGCCCGCGTCCGCCTGGCCCTCGCCCTCGTGCTCGCCGCGCTCGCCGGCTTCGCCGCCATCGCCGCCGCACCCGCCCCCGCGCACGCCGTCCCGTCCGCCGTCCAGCACGACACCGTCAACGGCACCATGGACTGGCCGTGGGGCCTGATCGAGGGTGTCCTTCAGGACTGACGGCGACAGGCAACACGGATCGCCCTGAAACGATCCAAAACTGGCCACATACCCTAGGGCGTTGTACCATCCACCCAACCATGGCAGAAACGTTTGAGGGGTAAGCACCAATTACGCCGCTCATCATGGCAATCACGCCCGGATTCCGGTCAAGTCGGGAAAGATCAATGACCGAGGGCGATGATTTGTTTGAGGAGATGCGGGTGGAGTTTCGCGTGTTGGGTGCGCTCGAGGTCACCGCGAGCGAGAGACAGCTCGATCTGGGCGGGGCGCGGCAGCAGATCGTCCTCGCCGTCCTGATCCTGAACGCCAATCACTCGGTCACTCTGGACCGCCTCGTCGAGGCGATCTACGACGAGGACCCGCCGGCCACGTCGCGCGCACAGGTGCAGATCTGCATCTCCGCGCTCAGGCGCCTGTTCAGCGCCCACGGCCATCCCGAGATGATCGTCACCACCCGGCAGGGCTACATGTTGCGCGCCCCCGCCGACGCGATCGACGCACGCCGTTTCGAGAGCCTTGTGAGCCGGGCCCGCAAGGCTCGCGACGGCCGTTCCTTCCCCGAGGCCATCCAGCACTACCGCGAGGCGCTGGCATTGTGGCGCGGCCCGGCTTTCGACGGCATCGAGAGCAGGGCCGTGCAGGCGCTGGCCAGCGGGATCGCCGAACAGCGCGTCACCGCCAACGAGGACTGCGTCCAGCTCGAACTGGACCTCGGCCGCCACCACGAACTGGTCGGCGAGCTGGCCTCGCTCGTGCAGGAACACCCGCTCAGGGAGGGGCTGGCCGCCCAGCTGATGGTCGCCCTCTACCGCTCCGGACGGCAGGCCGAGGCGCTCCAGGTCTACCGCGACGCCCGCCGGGTGATCGTCGAGGAGCTGGGCATCGAGCCCAACGAACGGCTGCAGCAGCTCGAATCGGCCATCCTCACCTCCGACGAGAGCCTGGAGGCGCAACCGCTCCCCGCGGCGGCCCCGCCCGAGCCGCCCGCCCGGCCGCCCGCGGTGCCGGGCATGCTCCCCTCCGACATCGCCGACTTCATCGGGCGGCAGGCGCAGCTCGACGTCATCAGGCAGCGGGTGACCGTCCCCCTGGCCGGGGACGGCCGCTTCGCCGTGCCCATCATCGCCGTCGCCGGACGGGCCGGGATCGGCAAGACCACGATCGCCGTGCACGCCGCGCACAGCATCGCCTCGCACTTCCCCGACGGCCAGCTCTTCGCCGACCTGCACGGCGGCGTCTCCCGCCCGGTGCACCCCATGCAGGTGCTCGACCGGTTCCTGCGGGCCTGCGGCGTGCAGGGGACGGCGCTGCCCGACACCCTCGGCGAGCGGGCCGAGCTGTACCGCATGCTGCTGGCCGACCGCAGGATGCTCATCGTGCTCGACGACGCCGCCGCCGAGAGCCAGGTGCTGCCGCTGTTACCCGGCAGCCCGACCTCGGCCGTCATCACCACCAGCCGGACCCGGCTCGGCGGGCTGGCCGGCGCCACCCACGTGGACGTCGACCTCTTCGACGCCGCCCAGTCCGTCGAGCTGCTGTCCCGCATCGCCGGGGCCGAACGTGTACGGGCCGAGCCGGAGTCGGCCGCCGCCCTGGCCGAGTTGTGCTGCTTCCTGCCCCTCGCGCTGCGCATCGCCGGCGCCCGCCTGGCCTCGCGCCCCCACTGGGCCGTGGAGCAGCTCGTGGACCGGCTCGGCGACGAGGCCCGCCGGCTCGACGAGCTCAAGCACGGCGACATGGGCATCAGGGCCAGCCTGTCCCTCACCTACGACGCGCTCACCGAGCAGGCCCGCTGCCTGTTCCGCCGCCTGGCCATCCTGCACTCGCACATCTTCTCCGCCTGGACCGGCGCCGCCCTGCTCGACCGGCCGCTGGCCGACGCCCAGGACCTCTTCGACGACCTGGTCGACGCCCAGCTCATCGAGGTCGCCGGGGTCGGCAGGAACGTCAACGTCCAGTACCGCTTCCACGACCTCATCCGCGTCTACGCCCACGAACGCCTGGCCGCCGAGGAGCCGCCCGCCGAGCGCAGCGCGGCGCTGGCCCGCGTGCTGGACGCCCTGCACCGGCTCACCGAGACCGCCAGGACCCGCGAGTACGGCCCGCCCGCCGGCCCCCACCTGAGCCCCGCCCCGGACTCGCCGCTCCCGGCCGAGCTGGTCGAGCGGCTGGTCGCCGACCCGATCGGCTGGTTCGAGCGCGAGCGCCACGTGCTGCTCGCCGGCATCCGCCAGGCGGCCCAGGCCGGGTTCGTGGAGCTGTGCTGGCGCACCGCCATGAACGCCGAGCCGTTCTTCGAGCTGCACGTCTACCTCGACGACTGGCGCGAGATCCAGGAGATCGCCCTGGAGGCCGCCCGCCGGGCGGGCGACGAGCGCGGCCAGGCCGAGATGTTGTGCGTGCGCGGCACGCTGGCGCAGACCGAGCAGCGCTTCGGCGAGGCCCGGCGCGACTTCGAGGCCGCCCTGACGTTGTTCGAGACGACCGGCAACGTCGTGCAGGTCGCCCGGTCCCGGCGGAACCTGGCGTTCCTGGAGCGCATGAACGGCCAGTTGGAAGCCGCCGCGACGCACCTGGAACAGGCGCTGGTCATCTTCACCGACATCGGCGACCAGATCTCGGCCGCGCACACGCTGGACAACCTGGCCGCCATCCGCTCGGAGTGCGGCGACATCGACGACGCCAAGATCATGCTGGCCGAGGCGCTGGTCCGCGGCAAGAGCGGCGGCAGCCGGCGCGTCATCTCCCAGATCCTGCACCGGATGGGCCGGGTGCATCTGCAGGCCGAGGAGTTCGCCCTGGCGGCGGGCGCGTTCGAGGAGGCGCTCACGCTGGTGGAGGAGATCGGCGACACCGTCGGCGAGTCCTTCGCCCTGCACGGCCTCGGCATCGCCCACCTGCGCAGAGGACGGCTGCGCGAGGCCGGCGACCTGCTGCGCCGGGCGCTGGTCGTGGCCGAGACCGCCCGCCACCGCCTGGCCGAGGCGCACGCCCTGGCCGGGCTGGGCGAGCTGGCCGTCACCGCGAACGAGCCCGGCGACGCGATCGGCCGCCTGCGCAAGGCGGTCACGCTGTTCCGCCAGATGCGCGCGCCGCTGTTCGAGGCGCAGACGCTCACGATGCTGAGCGAGGTGCTGGTCGCCCTCGGCGACGCCAGCGCGGCGGAACGGGCGCTGTCACGGGTGCACGAACTGGCCGACGCGGTCGACGAACGGGCCGGTCAGCGGCTGCGCGACAACCTGTCCTCGGCCGCCGGGCTCGTGGAGGGCATCGGGTAGCCCGCATCCCTGCGGCGGCATCCCGCACTGTCAGAGATGCCCGCGGGGGCCCGCCGTTGGGATCCTGGCGAGCATGAAGGCTCTGGTGTTGTCCGGCGGGTCGGGCACCCGCATGCGTCCCTTGAGCCACTCCATGCCGAAGCAGCTCATCCCGATCGCCAACAAACCGGTCCTGGAGCACGTGCTGGAGAGCCTGCGCGCGCTCGGCGTGACCGAGATCGGCCTCGTGGTCGGCGACAGGGAGGCGCAGATCGCCGAGGTCGTCGGCGACGGCACGCGGTTCGGGACGCGCGTCACCTACATCCGCCAGCTCCGCCCGCTGGGGCTGGCCCACTGCGTCAGGCTGGCGCGGCCCTTCCTCGGCGGCGACGACTTCGTCATGTACCTGGGCGACTGCGTCCTGGCCGACGGGATCGGCCCGATCGCCGAGGAGTTCCACGCGTTGCGCCCGGCCGCCCAGATCGTGGTGCACCGGGTGGCCGACCCCCGGCCGTTCGGCGTCGTCGAGACCGACGAGACCGGCGCGGTGCTGCGGGTGGTGGAGAAGCCGGAACGGCCGCGCAGCGACCTGGTCATGACCGGCGTCTACTTCTTCACCCCCGCCGTCCACGAGGCGGTGGACCGCATCGTCCCCGGACGCCGGGGCGAGCTGGAGATCACCGACGCCGTCCAGTGGTTGCTGACCTCCGGCCAGGAGGTCAGGGCCAGCCTCTACCGCGGCTACTGGAGCGACGCCGGCCGCGTCGAGGACGTCCTGGAGTGCAACCGGCGGCTGCTGGCCCGGCTCTCCCGCGACATCGCCGGCCACGTGGACGCGGCCAGCCTGGTACGCGGCGACGTCGTGCTCGGCCCCGGCGCGCGGGTGGTCGCCTCCGTCGTCGAGGGACCGGCGATCATCGGCCCGGACACCCTGATCGTGGACAGCCACATAGGGCCCGGCACCTCCATCGGACGCGACTGCGTGGTGCGCTCCACCCGCCTGTCCGACTCCATCGTGCTCGACGGCGCCTCCATCGTGGCCGCCAGCGGCCTGCGCGGCTCGCTCATCGGGCGCTACACCACCGTCGCTCCCGGCCGCAGCGACCACCGTCTCGTGGTCGGCGACCACACGCGGATCGAGCTGACCACATGAACCCAGGGAACAAGGAGTGAGGACGTGACCGACGACGGCGCCCCGCGGGCGGGGCGGAAAGAGTGGCTCGGGCTGGTGGCGCTGTTCCTGCCCACGATGCTCGTGGCCCTGGACATCAGCGTGCTGTTCCTCGCGTTGCCGCACCTCAGCGCCGACCTGGGCGCGGACGCCACCCAGCAACTGTGGATCACCGACATCTACGGCTTCATGACCGCCGGGTTCCTGGTCACCATGGGCTCGCTCGGCGACCGGATCGGCCGCCGCCGGCTGCTGCTGGCCGGCGGCGCGGCCTTCGGCCTGCTGTCGCTGCTGGCCGCCTTCTCCACCAGCCCCGAGATGCTGATCCTGGCCCGCGCCCTGCTCGGCGTCGCCGGGGCCACGCTGCTGCCCTCGACGCTGTCCCTGATCGGCGTCATGTTCCGCGACCCCCGGCAGTTCGGCCTGGCCATGGCCGCCTGGGGCACGGCCTTCATGCTCGGCATCGCGCTCGGCCCGGTGGTCGGCGGCGCGCTGCTGGAGCGCTTCTGGTGGGGGTCGGTCTTCCTGATGGGCGTGCCGGTCATGCTGCTGCTGCTCGCGGCGGCCCCGCTGCTGCCGGAGTTCCGCGACCCCGCCGGTGGCCGCATCGACCTGGTCAGCGTCGTGTTGTCGCTGGCGGCCATCCTGCCGCTGATCTACGGGCTCAAGGCGGTCGCCCGCGACGGCTGGGGCGCCGGTCCCGCCGTCGCGGTCACCGCCGGGCTGCTCGTGGCCGCGGTGTTCGTGCACCGGCAGCGCGCGCTGACCCACCCGCTGCTGGACGTGCGGCTGTTCCGCCACCGCGCGTTCACCGCCGCGGTGCTGATCGGGCTGCTGTGCGGGGCGCTGCAGACCGGGACCGGGATGGAGGTCGCGCTGTTCCTGCAGACGGTCGAGGGCATGTCGCCGCTGGAGGCGGGGCTGTGGCTGCTGGGCCCGGCCGTCGCGCTGATCGTCTCGATCAACCTCACCCCGCGGCTGGCGAGCCGGGTCCGGCCGGCGTACCTGCTGGGCGGCGGCATGGTGATCGCGGTCGTCGGGCAGCTCCTGCTCACCCAGGTCGTGGTGGGCGCGGTGACGGCGCTGATCGTCTTCCTGGGCGTGTGCTACTTCGGCGTCGGCCCGGTCGGCGGCATGATCAACCAGGTGGCGATGAGCACCAGCCCGCCGGAGAAGGCCGGCTCGGCCGCCTCGCTGGTGGCCACCGGCGGCGAGTTCGGCGTCGCGCTCGGCGTCGCGACCCTGGGCAGCCTCGGCACCGTGGTCTACCGGGGCGCGTTCACCCCGCCCACCGGCACCCCGGCGCTCGCCCAGGACGGCATCACCGGCGCGGTCGCCGTGGCCCGTGACCTGCCCGCCGACCAGGGCGCGGCGCTGCTCGGCGCGGCCCGCGAGGCGTTCACCGCCGGGCTGCACGCGGTCGCGTGGGCCAGCGCCGCCCTGTGCGCCGTGCTGGCCGTGCTCGCGCTGGTCCGGCTGCGCGGCGTGGCCCCCTTCGCCGGGGTCCACGACGGCCACCACCAGCCGGACCAGGAGCCCGTCCTGGTGGACTGAGCGCACGAGAAGGCGGGCCCGGGTGACCGGGCCCGCCTTGGTCTGCCGAGAGGTCAGTCCAGGCCGAACCGGGCGCGGGACAGCTCCCGGTTGGCCAGGGCCGCCAGGTAGATCGCGAACCCGGCGTGGCTGTGCGTGGTGGACATGTCCCGCCAGATCCGCTCGATGCGCTGCCCGTCCCGGACCGCGCTCGAACCGGCCGTCGGGAACAGGCAGCCCTCCACGGCCCGCCAGGCCAGGCGGGCGACCTCGCGGCCGATGGTGGCCAGGCGCACGTCCCGCTCCCTGGTGAACGCCTCCGGGCCCGCCGCGCAGGTCCGGCTCCACTGCTGGACGGCGTTCGTCATGGCCGCCTCGGCGGCGGCGAGCATGCCGGCGGCCTCGCCGTACCAGGACTGGTAGTCGGGGTCCTCGGCGCGGGTGGTGAACGGCGGGAAGATGGTCGTCCTGGTCCGCATCAGCTCCTCGTAGGCGTCCAGGGCGCCCTGGGCCATGCCCAGGACGACGGCCGCGCTGCCCAGCAGCATGACGCTGAGCGGGCCGCCGCCGTACTCGGGGTTGCCGTGCAGTTCCCGGCCCGGGGTGCCGCCGGTGACGACGGCCTGGCTGAGGTGGAGCGGCAGCGTGAGGTGGCCGGGGACGCGGCCCCCGTCCATGGCGATGCTGTGCGAGCCGCTGCCCTTCAGGCCGAGCTGGCCGCCCCAGTCGTCCAGCCGGCGCCACTGGTCACGCGGCGCGACGAACAGCATGGGCTGCCCGTCCACGACGACGTGGCCCATGAAGTGGGTGGCGTACGGGGCGCCCGAGCAGTAGCTCCAGGTGCCGTCGAGGAGCCACCCGCCCTCGCCGTCGGGACGGGCGGAGCCGCCGGGCGCGACCGTGGCCGGGCAGATGAAGTCCCCGCAGGCGAACAGCTCGTTCTGGGCCCGCTCGCCGAACAGCGTGGCCACCGCCAGCGTGTGCGCCGAGCCGAAGGAGAACATCCAGCCGGTGGACGGGCACCCCCGCGCGAGCGTCATCGACACCCGCATGAAGGTCTCCACGCCGAACTCGTAGCCGCCGAAGCGGCGGGGGACCAGGATGCGGTAGAAGCCCGCCCTGGCGAACGCCTCATGGGTGTCGGGTGCGTAGTAGGTGCGCCGTTCCGTCTCGGCCTGGCGCTCGACCAGGGCGGGCACCATGGCCTCGGCCCTGGCGACGATCTCGTCGGGGGTGAGCCCGGGCTCGGGCGGAGCCACGGGGGCGTGGGTGACGGCTGTCATGCTGCGCGAACCCTTCGTCTCGGGTTTTCCCCCAAGACTCGCCCGGCCCCGGCGACCTCCGCATCTCCGTGCGTGCCCGGCAATCCCGCACGCCGGAAGATGCGCCCGCCGACCGGCGAATGGGACGTTCAGGGAGCAGTGTCCCGACTGACGTCCCGGGAGGACATGGTGTTGATGACAGGTGCTCCGGCGCGGGAAGACCTCGTCCGCCGCGCGACGGAGGCAGGCCCTGTCCTGCGCAGGAACGCGGCCTGGGCGGAGGAGAACCGCAGGCTGCACGAGGAGACCGTCGAGGCGCTGGCCGAGGCCGGCGTCTTCAGGCTGCGGACCCCGCGCCGCTACGGCGGCGCCGAGGCGGACACGCGCACCCTGGTCGAGGTCGCCGCCGAGCTGGGCCGCGCCGACGGCGCCGCGGCGTGGACGGCCTCGGTCTACTGGATCCCGACCTGGATGGCCTGCCACTTCCCCGAGGCCGTCCAGGACGAGGTGTTCGCCACCCCCGACGTGCGGATCTGCGGCACGCTGAGCCCCACCGCGATGGCCGTGCGCGCCGAGGGCGGCATCGTGGTCAACGGCAAGTGGGGCTTCGTCAGCGGCGCCCACCACAGCCACTGGCAGGAGATCGTGGCCGTCGTCGTGGGTCCGGACAGCGAGCCCGAGCCCGTCATGGCGCTGGTCCCCATGAGCGACCTGGCCGTCATCGACGACTGGCACACCTCCGGCCTGCGCGGCACCGGCAGCGTCAGCACCGTGGCCCAGGACCTGTTCGTCCCCGCCGAGCGGGTCATGCCACTGGGCACGATCCTCCAGGGCCGGCACGCCGACGGCGTCAACGCCGGCTCCCCGATCTACCGCTCGCCGCTGCTGCCCGTGGCCGCCGCCTCATCGGTCGGGACCGTGCTCGGCCTGGCCAAGGCCGCCCGCGACGTCTTCTTCGAACGGCTGCCCGACCGCAAGATCACCTACACCGGGTACGCCAGCCAGAGCGCCGCCCCGCTGACCCACCTCCAGGTCGCCGAGGCCACCTTCAAGCTCGACCAGGCCGAGTTCCACGCCCACCGCCTGGCCTCGACCGTGGACACCAAGGACGCCGAGTCCGCCGAGTGGACGATCGAGGAGCGCGTACGCGCCCGCGCCGACATGGGCGCCGTCTGCCGCCTGGGCAAGGAGGCCGTCGACATCCTGGCCACCGCCAGCGGCGGCTCCTCCATCTACAGCGACGTGCCCATCCAGCGCATCGCCCGCGACGTGCACGCGGTCAACCAGCACGCCCTCATGCACCCCAACACCAACGCCGAGCTGTACGGGCGGATTCTGTGCGGCCTCGAACCCGACACCCTCTACATCTGAAGGAGATCGCCATGACCACCGTGTCGGCCCCTGACCAGACCCTCGCCGTCGCCGCCCTGCCGCAGCAGATCATCGCCGCCTGGGCCGCGCACGACGCCGAGGCGTTCGCCGCCGTCTTCACCGAGGACGGCTCCATGATCCTGCCCGGCGTGTACCGCAAGGGCCAGGCCGAGATCCGCGCCTTCATGGGACACGCCTTCGCCGGGCCGTACCAGGGCACCCAGGTCACCGGGCAGCCCATCGACCTGCGCTTCCTCGGCGAGGACGTCTGCCTGCTGACCACCGAGGGCGGCGTGCTGGCGGCCGGCGAGAGCGAGGTCGCCCCCGAGCGCGCGGTCCGCGCCTCCTGGCTGGCCGTCCGGCGCGACGGGCAGTGGAAGCTGGCCGCCTACCAGAACAGCCCGCGTGACTGAGATGGCCGCTCACGTCGCACAGCGCGCGGTGGTGCTCGGCGGAGGCATGGCGGGGCTGCTGGCCGCCCGCGTGCTCGCCGAGCACTGCGCCGAGGTCCTGCTGGTGGACCGGGACACGCTGACCGGCGCGGAGGGCCCGCGCCGGGGCGTGCCGCACGGCTGCCACGCCCACGCCCTGCTCGCCCGCGGCCAGCAGATCCTGGACGAGCTGTTCCCCGGCCTCACCCAGCAGATGATCGACGACGGGGTGCCCGCCGGAGACCTCGCCACCAGCCTGCGCTGGTACTTCAACGGCCGCCGGCTGCGCCCGGCCCCCACCGGCCTGATCAGCGTCTCGGCCACCAGGCCCGTCCTGGAGGAGCAGGTCAGGAACCGCGTCGCGGCCCTGCCCAACGTGCGCTTCCTGGAGCGCACCGACATCCTCGGCCCGACCACGACGCCGGCCCGCGACCGGGTCACCGGCGTCCGCGTACGCGGGACGGACGGCGTCGAGGAGCACCTGGCCTGCGACCTGCTGGTGGACGCGACGGGCCGCGGCTCGCGCACCCCGGCCTGGCTCCAGGAGCTCGGCTTCCCCCGGCCCGAGGAGGACCGCGTCAAGATCGGCCTGGCCTACACCACCCGCCACTTCCGCCTGCGCCGCGACCCGTACGGCGAGGACCTGTCCATCAACCCGGTCGCCTCGCCCGCGAACCCGCGCGGCGCGTTCTTCCCCAAGCTGCCCGGCGACATGAGCATGCTCTCCCTCACCGGCATCCTGGGCGACCACCCGCCGGCCGACCTCGACGGCTTCCTGGCCTTCGCCAAATCCCTGCCCGTGCCGGACGTCTACGAGGCGGTCCGCGACGCCGAACCCCTCGACGAGGGCGTCACCTTCACCTTCCCGGCCAGCGTGCGGCGCCGCTACGAGCGCCTGCCCGCCTTCCCCGACGGCCTGCTGGTGCTGGGCGACGGCGTGTGCAGCTTCAACCCCGTCTACGGCCAGGGCATGACCGTCGCCGCCATGGAGGCGATGATCCTGCGCGAGCACCTCCAGGCGGGCGCGGTCCCGCCCTGGCGGGCCTTCTTCAGGGACATCTCGCGGGTCATCGACGTCCCGTGGGACATCTCCGCCGGCGCCGACCTCGCCTTCCCCGGGGTGGAGGGGCGGCGTACCGCCAAGGTGCGGATCGGCAACGCCTACATGGCGCGCCTGCACGCCGCGGCGGCCCGCGACGGCGCGGTCACGGCCGCGTTCATGCGGGTGGCCGGGCTCGTGGACCCGCCGCAGACGCTCATGCGGCCCGCGCTCATGCTGCGGGTCCTGTGCCAGAGCGGCGGCGGCCCGGCGCCGGCCGCCGCCCCCGGGCAGCAGCCGCAGGTCCCGCTGCTCAGGTCCTGACCCCGTCCCGACGACAAAGGGACGCCGGCGGATCCCCGCCGGCGTCCCTTTCGTCCGTACGGCTACCGCAGCGAGCGGGCGAACGCCCGGACGTCGCCCACCAGCGCCTCCGGCTGTTCCATGGCGGCGAAATGGCCGCCCCGCTCGAACTCGGTCCAGTGGCTGATCGTCGGGATGTCCCGGTCGGCCAGCCTGCGCACCGGCACGAAGATGTCCCGGGGGAAGACCGCCACACCCACGGGCACGGTGATGGGCGGCGGCCGGTGCCCCTCGGCGGCCATCCTCAGCCCCGCCGCGCCCTCGTAGTAGAAGCGCGCCGACGACCCGGCGGTCGCGGTCAGCCAGTAGATCGACACGTTGGCCAGCATCCGGTCCCGGTCGACGGCGTCCTCGGGCGCCTTGTCGGAGTCCGTCCAGTCGTGGAACTTCTCCACGATCCAGGCGAGCTGCCCCACGGGTGAGTCGGTGAGCGCGTACGCCAGCGTCTGCGGGCGGGTGGACTGCAGCTTCATGTAGCCCGACAGCTCCTCGTCGAAGCGCGCCAGCCCGGCCAGCCGACCCTGCTCGGCGGGCGACAGGCCGGCCAGCTCGGCCGGATCGCCCGAGGGGAAGGCCATCAGCATGTTGACGTGCGCGCCGATCACGTGCTCGGGAGCCAGCCTGGCCAGCTCCAGCGAGATCACCGCGCCCGCGTCGCCGCCCTGCGCCAGGTAGCGGTCGTAGCCCAGCCGGCGCATCAGCTCGGCCCACGCCAGCGCCACCCGGTACGGATGCCAGCCCGCCTCCCTGGTGTGCCCCGAGAACCCGAACCCCGGGATCGACGGGATGACCAGGTGGAAGGCGTCGGCCGGGTCGCCGCCGTGCGCGCGCGGGTCGGTGAGCGGCCCGATCACGTCCAGGAACTCGGCGACCGAGCCCGGCCAGCCGTGCGTCAGCAGCAGCGGCACGGCCTGCGGCTCCGGCGAGCGCACATGCAGGAAGTGCACGTCGGCGCCGTCGATCTCGGTCACGAACTGCGGGTGCCGGTTGAGCTCGGCCTCGGCCGCCCGCCAGTCGAAGCCGTGCCGCCAGTGGTCGGCCAGCTCCTTGAGATAGCCCAGCGGCACGCCGCGCTCCCAGCCGGTGCCGGGCAGCTCGTCCGGCCAGCGGGTGGCGTCGAGCCTGCGGTGCAGGTCCCGCAGGTCGGCCTCGGGGATGTCGATGCGGAATGGACGCATGAGTGTCCGCCCTTCTCTCCTCAGGGTTGGGTCGAGCAGGTCAGCCGGTGCCGGTGCGCCGCAGCTCCTCGAAGGAGGACAGGTCGGGCACCGTCCAGCCGTCCAGGTCGTACTCGCCGAGACACCGGTCGACGAAGGCCGCGTACTCGTCGAGCTGGCCGCCGGCCATCTGCGAGAACAGCAGCTCGACCCGGGTGTTCTCGTGGTTGCCGCCGTAGTTGCGCTCGTAGAGCTCGTGGCGGCCGCCGAACTCCGAGCCGATCGCGTCCCACAGCAGCTTCATCACCTTGACGCGGCCCTCGGCGTCGGTGCCGTCCGAGCCGCGCAGGTACTTGTCCAGGTACGGGCGGATGTCGGGGTTCTTGAAGTCGGCCGCGCCGGAGTTGACGTAGATGAGCCCGCTGGCCACGTCCTGAAGGATGATCTCCTTGATCCGCGGGTAGCCGATCTGCATGAACCAGCGGTAGGCCAGGCCGTACTGGGGGTTGGGCAGCAGGGCGCCGTTGCGCCACTCCACCGGGTTGCGGGCGGCGGCGTCCGACAGTGCCCAGAACAGGTTGCGCCAGGCCAGCACCTCGCCGATCCTGGTCTGCACGCCGCGGAAGTCCTTGGTGCCGGTGATCTCCAGCGCCCTGACCAGCAGCCCGGCGATGAACTCCAGCTTGACCGCCAGCCGGGTGCAGCCGTGGAAGGTGAAGCGCTCGGTGAAGCCCGACTGGCCGGTGAACAGCTGCGCCTTGCCGAGGTCGCCGTAGATGAACACGTTCTCCCAGGGGATGAGCACCTTGTCCAGGACGAGGATGCTGTCGTTCTCGTCCAGCCGGGAGGAGAGCGGGTAGTCGAACGGGCCGCCGGTCAGCGCGGCCGCCATGCCGTAGGAGGGGCGGCAGATCAGCTTCAGGCCCTGCGCGTCCATCGGGACGGTGGCCACCAGCGCGAACTCGCGCTTCTTGACCGGCAGGCCGTAGTGGGCGATGAAGTTGTAGTGCGTCAGCGCCGAGCCGGTCGCGACCACCTTCGCCCCGCTGACCACGAGCCCCGCGTCGGTCTCCCGCTCGACGTGCACGTAGACGTCGTTGACCTCGTCCGGCGGCCGGTTGCGGTCGACCGGCGGGTGCACGATCGCGTGGTTCCAGAACAGCACCTTCTCCTGCGACTCGCGGTACCAGCGGCGGGCGTTGCCGTCGAAGGGGGCGTAGAAGTCGGCGTTGGCGCCCAGCGTGCCGAGGAAGGAGGCCTTGTAGTCGGGGCTGCGGCCCATCCAGCCGTAGCTCATCCTGGCCCACGTCGCGATGGCCCGCTGGTCGGCGACCAGGTCCTCGACCGTGCGCGGGGTGGTGAAGAAGCGGTGCGTGTAGCCCTCGCCGCCGCTGTCGGTGGGGCAGGTCAGCAGCTCACGGGTGCCGTCGGCGTGGAGGGCGTCGTAGAGCCTGGCGGTCATCCGCACCGGGTTGTGGAACGCCGGATGCTCGGTGACGTCCTTGACGCGTTCACCGTAGAGGTAGATCTCACGATCGTCACGCAGGCTCTCGACGTACTCGCTGCCCGTGAGCGGGCGGGTCTTCGGCGCGGCATCGGGCATCGGACATCTCCCTGGGCAGGCAGCACGGTGCACCCTCAGCGTGGCACCCGGGCCGGCGGCGGCCATCTCGCGATGTGCGCTGTTTCGCGGGCGCGGCGGCGGGCGGCATTCTGGAAGGTGCCCGTACGCGTGCCCCGATGTGACGATGACGGCGTGACGGAGCATCGCCTGTGGGCGCTGGCCCACCTGGGAACCCCGATGGCGATCCGGGTGGCCGCGACGCTGAGGATCGCCGACCGGCTCGCCAAGGCGCCGGCCACCGGCGCCGAGCTCGCCCCCGCCGTGGGCGCCGACCCCGGCACGCTGGAACGCCTCATGCGCTACCTGGCCGCCAGGGGAGTGCTCGGCCGCGACGACGACGGCAGGTACACCCTGACCGCGCTCGGCGAGGAGCTGCGCGACGACCATCCGGCCGGGATGCGCGCCATGCTGGACATCGAGAGCTGGGAAGGGCGGGCCGAGCTGGCCTTCGCCCACCTCCTGCACAGCGTGCGCACCGGCGAGGCGGCCTTCCCCCGGCAGTTCGGCCGATCCTTCTGGGAGGACCTGGCCGCCGACCCCGCCCGCGCCGCCGCGTTCGACGCGCGCATGGCCGCCGAGGTCCCCGGGCGGGCCCCCGCCATCGTGGCCGGGTACGACTGGGGGAGCCTCGGCCACGTCGTCGACGTCGGCGGCGGCGACGGATCCCTGCTCATCGCGCTGCTCACCGCCTACCCCGGGCTGCGCGGCACGGTCGTCGACCAGCCCGCCACCGCGCGGGCCGCCGCCGCGGCACTGGAGGCCGCCGGGCTGTCCGGCCGCGGCGACGCCGTCGCGGGCAGCTTCTTCGACCCGCTGCCCCCGGGCGCCGACGGCTACCTGCTGTCGTGGATCCTGCACGACTGGAGCGACGACGACGCCGCCGTCATCCTGGGCCGCTGCGCCGCCGCGGCCGGGCCGGGCGGCTCGGTCTTCGTGGTGGAGGACTTCGGCCCCGACGGCGAGTCGCCGCGTACCGGGATGGACCTGCGCATGCTCGTCTACTACGGCGGGCGCGAGCGCGCCGTCGCCGACCTGCGGGCCCTGGCCGGGCGCTGCGGACTGGAGGTCGCCTCGGTGCACCCGGCGGGCGCGCTGCGGATCGTCCGGCTGGCGGTACGCCCGTGACCCCCGCCGAGATCGTCGCCGCCCTGGTCGCCCCCGAGGGCCGCCGCGACCCCTACCCCCTGTACGAGCTGCTGCGCGCCCACGGCCCGGTCGTCCCGGTACGCCCCGGTCTCACCGTCGCCGTCGGCTACGCCGAGATCAACCGCGCGCTGCGCGACAACCGGCTCCGCGTCCAGGACGCCGCCGGGTACGACCACATCTATCCCGCCTGGCGCTCGCACTCCTCGCTGCGCGGTTACACCGACTCCATGCTGTACCGCAACCCGCCCGGCCACACCCAGACGCGGCGCCTGGTCAGCAGCGGCTTCACCCCCGCCCGCGTGGCCGGGATGCAGGAGTCGGTCGAGCGGATGGTCCACCGGCTGCTGGACCGGCTGGCCGACCTCGGCGCCGGCGGCACGCCCGTCGACTACATCGCCGAGTTCGCCTCCCGGCTGCCGATCGCCGTCATCAGCGCGCTCATCGGCGTGGCCGAGGACGACCAGAAATGGTTCCGTCAGGTCGCCTCGGACCTGACGATCGCCCTGGAGGGCATCACCAACGTCTCCAGGCTGTCCATCGCCGACAAGGCCATGGACGAACTGGCCGGCTACTTCGGCGAACTCATCGACGACCGCCGCCGCCACCCGGCCGACGACATGCTCACCGCGCTCGTACGGGCCCACGACGACGGCACCCGGCTCAGCCACGACGAGCTGGTCGGCAACCTGATGCTGCTGCTGACCGCCGGGTTCGAGACGACGAGCTTCCTGCTCGGGCACGGGCTGCGGCTGGCGTTCGAGCATCCGGACGCGGCCGCGCGGCTGCGCGAGGAGCCGGGCTTCGCCACCGCGTATGTGGAGGAGGTCCTGCGGTTCGAGGCGCCCGTCCAGGCGACCAGCCGGTGGGCCGAGACCGCTACCGACATCTCGGGCATCCCTGTGCCCGGCGGGACGAAGGTCGTCCTCATGCTCGCCGCCGGCAACCGGGACCCGCGCCGCTTCCCCGACCCGGCCCGCTTCGACCCGGACCGGCCGGACGTCCAGCCGCTCAGCTTCGGCGCCGGGCCGCACTTCTGCCTGGGGGCGCCGCTGTCGCGCATGGAGGCCCGCATCGCGCTGCCGCTGCTCCTGCGCCGTTTCCCGGCCCTGTCCGCCGCCGAACCCCCGGACCACCGCGACCGCTGGGTAGGCCGCGGCCTCCACCGCTTCCTCATCACCACCACCTGACCCACCCCTCGCGTCCGGCCGGTCCTCCGGTCTTTCCTCGCGTCCCGACGATCATGGACGTCATGGGCCGCGGCCACGCTGACCGCGCTCGCTCCCAGCTCTGCAACTGGGCCAGGTCGCCGCTGGCCAGGGACGAGGGCTCCCGGTACTACGCGCACACGTCCTTCGGGCAGTGCACGGGTGACCGGCTCCACTCCGTGATCCAGGACATCCCGATCTGGCAACTCCCGCTGTCGACTGCGGCGGCGCACCGCTGCTCGCCGCCGGACCTGGTGGGCCTCCAAGCGAAGGTGCTCAAGCGGAAGGCCCGGGAGGCTGCCAGATCGGGTTCCTCCGCGCCCCGAAGAGCGAGGTCACGCGCCATCGTGAGGACGTGGAGAACATCCCGCTGCCCGTCTCCACGCGCATCCGGATCCGGTTTGCGCTGTCCTGGCGTGTCGGTCCGCGAACGTTACCCGCCGGCAGCGTCCAGGAAGATCGCGCGGGGCATAACGCGTGCGGCTGCCTGGACCGCGGGCTGCCGCTGCGTGTACGTGTGGATGGGATCTGATGAGCAACGCGACTCCGGCGATCGGACCAGGGCAGTTCGAGACCGGCGACATCGGCAGGCTCTCACGGGACGTGAACCTGTTCCGCGGTGACGTCAACTATCCGCAGAAGCTCGTGCAGTTGCCCGGCGTGCCGGGTGACGACACGCTCGCGGTCGGCGTCGCGCTGCACTACCGGAGCAACGTCAGCGACCAGGTCACCCAATGGAACCTGGACGCTCCCACCGGGATCGCCGGTCTGGGCTGGTACCTCGCCTGGGACAGGATCGAGGCCGTCGGCGCCGGGTCCGTGAGCGCCGCCACCCGGTACGTCTACTGGTCGGCCGGTGTCTCCAACGCGCTGGTCGCGGACTCGACGCCATGGCCGCGGGTGAGCCTGGACGCGGCCGCTGCAGCCACGCTCGCCGGCGGCACGGTGTCGGCGGACGTCGTGGCCGCCTTCGTCGCGCAAGGCGTGCCCCTCGACGCGGGGGCGACGGTCGCCGGCGGCGGCGCGGACTGGACGATCAGCGACGACACCTGGCAGCGCGTGTTCTCGGTGGCGGCGACCGGCACCGGCGCCGAGGTGTGCGACGGGGGATCGCGCTTCCAGTTGCAGGACTACGAGTTCTGGCAGATCTCCTACTACGCGGACTACGAGAAATGGGAGATCACGACCGATTCCGGCGAAGTGCGGACATTCGGCGGTGGGCTCGGCAAGACCGCGAAGCAGTATGCGACCAGCGCGGGCAACAGCGTCGAGTGGGCGGTCAAATGGGGCGGGCCGTCGGGCACGTGGACCGGGCCGTCGACCGTGGGCACGGATCAGCAGCAGTATGCGAGGGCCTGGAACCTGAGCACGCGCCGTGACCGCTGGGGATCGTCGGTGTCGTACGCCTACAACGAGTTCCCCAGGGGCGCGGACGGCCTGCTCGGGAACAACGCCGAGCAGCTGGTCGGCACCGGCCTGCCGTACACCAAGGCGATCTGTCCGACGAGCGTCACCAGCGTCGCAGGCCAGGTCGTGACGTTCCGCTACGGCGACAAGACGTTCACCGCCGACGCGCAGGAGTACCTCGACCCGCACAAGGAGCTGCAACCGGCCGAGGCGCCGGAGACGCCGCCGGCGAACCTCTGCGCGGCGAACGCCTATCAGGACCGCTACGAGACCCTCTACCTGAGCGGTCTCGACGTGAGCGCCTCGACCGGTGCGCTGCTGTTCGCGGTCGACCTGGACTACACCGCGCCGCGGGTGGTGTCGACGACGCCGGCGGAGCTGTCGGCGACGGCCGTCAAGCGATATCTCGCCGGGGTCAGCGAGCGCAACGCCGCCGGGGCGGCGCTGCCCGGCTACGCCTTCGACTACTACATCGACGCCGCTGACGGCCCGAACGTCGGCGCGCTGCGATCGGTCACCTACCCGCAGGGTGCCGTCGCCACCTGGTCCTACGCCGAGTCCGGCCTGGACGTCTGTGATCGCGTGACGCCGGACATCGCGCCGGCGCCCGCGCTCGGCGCGGGCGCGACCCCGCTGGTCTGGAGCGGCACGGACTACGTCGTGTCGGTCTGGCTCAACGCCGAGCGGACGATGGCGACGCTGGACGTGTACACGTGGCTGGGCCGTTGGTCGCACTGGTCCGGCGGCACCGTCTACGACGACCAGGACAACCCGCTCGACGCCGGCGACGCCCAGGTCGTCACGGCCGACGACACGTTCGCGCTGGCACTGGTCGCCGAGGACGACAGCCGGAGCCAGGTCACGCTCTACAGCCGCACCCCGACGCGGCCGGACCAGTGGACGGCGACCGGCGTGCCGGCGCTGACCGGCGTGGCGACCCTCACCGCCGGCAGCGCCTTCGTCGCCGCCGTGCTGGCCGACGGCTCGTCCTACGACCTCTACCGGTGGGCGTGGGACTGGCGCGGCGGATGGTCCGGGACGGACGAACCGGTGCAGAGCGGATCTTCGCCGCTGTTCGCGCTCGGTGCCGCGGAGTGCCTGCTGGTGGCCGAGACCTCCCTCGACGGCACCGACGTGTCGCTGGCCTGGCTGGACGGGTTCGCGACCTGGCACGACGGCGACACGATCGCGTTGCAGGGACACACCGTCGGCGACAACGACGACCATCAGGTGCTCTGGGACGCCGGCCCGTCGGTGGCCGCGCTGTCGTTCGCGGAGGGCCAGCCCGGCATGACGTACGGGGTGCAGCTGCTGCGCTGGGACCTGGACTACCACTTCACCGACACCGCCTACGTCGGAGGGCTGCAGTCGGAGCCGATCGACGCCGACCAGCCGGTGACGTGGCCGCCCCAGCCGGAGGTGGTGGACGGCGCGTTCGTCGCCGTCCGCCAGAACCTGTTCCGCTTCGACGCGGGAACCTGGCACAGCACGAGTTTCGCCACCTCCGGCCAGGGGGCCGGCTGGCTCGCGTTCGCCTACGGCGACGACGTCGCGGTCCAGGTCGTCAACGACTACACCGACGCGGCCACCGAGCTGATGGCCTACGACCCGGACGGCGACGGGTTCGCCGCCCAGCCGACGCCGATCACGACCGCGCTGCCGCAAGGGGGCAGCATCGAGACCCAGGGCCGGCCGTCCGCGTCGGGCGGGGACTTCATCGTCGCCCGCAACTCCGTCTTCTACCGGGGCACGTCGACGACCTGGGCGGAGCCGGTGCGGCAGCCGGTGTTCGCGCTGACGTCGACCTCGGAGCTGGCCACCGACGTCGACTCGCGCAGCATCGTCAACCAGGCGCCGGCCTTCCTCGCCTACCTCGTCAGCGACGCGGCGGTGGCTGCGGACGACGCGGTCCAGCTGCTCGTGCTGCGCAACGGGGGCGTGCTCCAGCCGCTGCCGGACCCGCTGGGGAGCTCGGCGTACTACGTCCCGGGCGTGTCGCCGGGCGCCGCGGACGGCCAGTGGCCCGCGGGGCCGTTCTCGCTGGTCGTCTACGCCGCCACGGAGGGCGGGTTCAGCCAGGCGCCGTCCTACCGGGTGTACCGGTACGCCGGTCAGGCGATGAGCGGCCCGGTAACCGGCTACCCGGTCAGCACGCTGGTCATCGGCGACGGCTTCGGCGGCACGTACACGACCGGGTACGAGTTCGACGCGGCGACGGCGGCGTGCGATCCGACGGGGCAGGTCGTCAAGTACTACCGGGCGGCGGTGTACGACGGCGCCGCCGACGCCGGTACCTCGGTCTTCGGGCGCACGGTCTACTCCTACCTCAACGGCACCCTGCCCGGGGCGAGCGATCTGTGTCTCGACGGGCTGCTGCGGCAGACGGCCGCGTTCGCGGGCGCGTTCACGTTCGCGACAGCCATGTCGAGCGCGCTCGGGCTCGACCCGGACGCCGCGCCCGGCTCGCCGCAGCCCGTCCCCGACGGCCTCGCGCGGGCCTTCGCCGCCGCGGGCAGCACCCTGGGCAGCGGCGCCACGGTGCAGTACCTGCAGATCGACGGCGCGTACTGCTATTGGGCGGTGGCCGACCCGGCGTCGGGCCTGGTCCACAACATCGACTACACCGGCGACCCGGGCGCGCCCGACGGGGTGCGCGTGTTCACGGGGACGCCGGTGCACAGCCGCACGACCACGTGGACGCTGTTCGATCAGCGCGGCCGGTCGCCGCAGGACCCCGTCCCGCAGCCGATCTACGGCACCTACGTGCGCCCGACCGAGGTCGTCGAGCGCCGGGACGGCGTGCCGATGACGACGACGCTCGACTACGCCCCGATCGACCCGATGCGCCCGTTCCCCGTCCCGGCTCCGTTCTCCGGCGGCGTCGTGGGTCGTGGCTGGCAGCTCGCCACGGTCACCGGGAGCGTCGAGGCGCACGCCGAGCGGCTCACGTACGGGTACGAGCAGTATCCCGGGCTGCTCGCGGCGAACCTGCTGAAGCCGGTGGTCGCCTCGCTGCACACCGTGAGCGTCGACGGCGCCGCGGCGGTCACCGTCGGCTCCACGGCGACGACCTGGTCGTCCTGGTCGCAGCCGGGCAAGCAGGTGAGCGTCATGGCCGCCGCCCGGCAGTGGGCGTGGACCGGCGACCCCTCGGGCGGCGACGACGGGAGCTTCCCGTTCGACGGCGCTCCGGACCCGGCGTACTGGGTGACCACCAGCACCGCGACGGCCGTGAGCGCACGGGGCGCGGTCTCCGAGTCCGCCGACCCGGCCGGGACGGTCCACGCGACGCTGGCCTCCGCCGACGGGCTGCTCGACATCGCGCATGTCGCCAACGCGAGCTTCACCGCCGGTCAGGCGGCCTACACCGGGTTCGAGACCTACGAGGACCTGACGGGGTGGACGCTCACCGGCGGGGCGAAATGGGACGACACCGACGCGCACACCGGTTCGAGCAGCCTGGCGCTGCCGGGCGCGGGCGCGACGGCCACCCGCGCGGCCCTGTCGCCGAAGACCGGCCAGACCTACGTCTTCACCGGCTGGTGCAAGACCGGCGCGGGCTTCACCCCGGGCACCTCGGGCTGGACGTTCACCGTCACCGCGGACGGCACGCCCACCTCCCAGTTCCTGCCGTTCCCCGACACCGGTGGCGCCTGGTCGCCCCAGTCGGCGGCGATCGCCGTGCCGGCGGGCGGCGACATCACGCTCACCATCGCGGCCGCGAACACCACCACGGCGGCGGTGCACGCCGACGACGTCACCGTGGTGCCGCTGACCGCGCAGTTCACCGCCCGGTCCTACGACGCCGCGAGCCGGCTGCCGCTGGCCCGCATCGACCGCGCCGGGCACACCTGGCACGTGATCCGCGACACCTTCCTGCGCGTGATCGGCGGCACCACCTCGGCAGGGGCGCCGTCGTCCCTGCAGCTCAAATACCTGTCCCGGCAGGGCAATCCGGACGGTTTCGACTGCGCCGACCCCAACGGGTCGCTGGCGGTGAAGTGCTTCTCCGGCGGCAGCCACCAGACGTTCCGGAACGGGACCGGATGGCAGGCCGACTGGACGCCGTCGGCTGCCACGGCGTTCACCGCCGCCGGCGGCGTGCTCGCCCATCAGCCGTCCGAGCAGAGCGACTCGCTCGGCTACGCGGCGTCGCCCGGGCCGACGTACGCGCTCTACGTCGAACTCGCCCCGCTCGGCGACGGCCCGCTCCAGCTCACCGACGACTTCGCGATCACGGTCGGCGACAGCGCCGTCACCTTCGATCCCACCGCCGCGCAGTGGCGGCTCACGTCCACCGGCTCACCGGTCTCCGTGTCGGGCCCGCCCACGTGGTGCCTGCTCGTCCTGATCGGCGGCCGGCTGATCTTCTACGCCGACGGCCGGATGCTGTTCTCCGAGCAGACGCGGGCGGGCGGCGCGCCGGCCGTCGTCGTCGGCCGCAACGGTCTCGCCATCGCCAACCTCGTGCTCCTGGACGGCCCGGCGTTGCGGCTCAAGCACAGCGACGCGACGGGAGCGGCCCGCCAGGATCACGTCCTGACGGACGAGGACTACCTGGTGTCGCAGACCATCCGCGACGGGCGCGCCCGCCAGATCGCGCGCACCGAACCGGCGCCGGGACTGTTCGGCGGCGGCGCGTCCCTGCCGGTCCTGGCCTACCGTCCCGGGCTGGTCGACGTACCGGCCTTCCTCGCCGGGCTGGACGGCGACGCGACGATGACCGGGGACGTCGCCGACTGGTACGACGGGACCAACGACACCGACGACGGCGGTTACCCGTACACGCGCACCGTCCTCGAACCGGCGCGGCACGCCCGCCCGATCGAACTCGGCTTCCCCGGCAGCGACCACGCCGTCATCGACCGCGGATCGACCACGCCGGCCGGCCGGGCGACCGTCCAGTACGGGTACGACGCGAACGAGGAGGCGCTGCCGCACGGGCTGAACCCACCGGACGCGACGTTCCAGCTCACCACCCGGACAAGCCAGACGAAGACCGCGATGACCACGCTGCGCGACGCGAGCGGCCGGCCCGCCGCACGCTACAGTCCCGCCGGCGCGGACGCGGCACTCGACACGGTCACGCCGCAGTACGCGAACGGGACGGCCGACACCGTCACGGCGCTGCCCGACTCCTTCACCTACAGCGAGCCGGCGCAGTCGCTCACCCACCGGGAGAACGCCGTCGGGCAGGTGGTCGAGGACCTCTCACCGGACACCGGGACCACCCGCTACCTGTTCGACAGCGGCGGGCGGGTGCGCTTCGTCCAGGACGCGGCGGCGGCGGCCGCCGGTCTGTTCGCCTACCACACCTGGGACGTCCTCGGCCGGCGCCTGTCGTCGGGCACCGTGACCCTCGGCTGGGACTGCGGCTCGCTCCAGCGGTACGCCGACGAGCCGTCGTGGCCGGAGGACCAGACGGAGACGCCGTACCACGTGACGCGGCGCTGGACGTACGACGGCGACGGCGGCGATCTCGCGGCGCTGGACCACGTCGTCGGCACGGTGGCGGTCACCGGCTCGGGCGCGTCGTCGTACGAGGTCGCCGAGAGTTTCGGCTGGGCGCCGGACGGCACCCTCGCGAGCCGGACGGTGCGGATGAGCCAGGGCGGGAGCACCCTGGGCACGTTCACCACCACCTACGAGTTCGACAACCAGGGCCGAGCCACTCGCGTCGGCTACCCGTGCGCGGCCGCCACCGGGCTCACGGCCGTGCGCTACACCTACGACGGCCGGGACAACGTCGTGGGCGTCGCCGACGACGACGGCACCCCGCTGGCGTCCTACGCCTACGACCCCCGGGGGCGGCCCGTCAAGCACGCCTACCCCGGCGGCTGCGCCGGATCGGCCGCCTTCGACCCGCTCGGCCGGCTGGGCTCGCTCGTGGTCGCGTCCGGAGACACGGCGTTCGCGCTCGAACTCACCTACGACGCCGCCGGAAACCCGCAGACGCTCGTCGAGTCGATCAGCGGCGACGGCGTCAAGGACACCGCGGCCGTGCGCTACAGCCACGACCCGCTGCAACGGCTGCTGGGCGCCGACGACGCCGACGGGACCCGTACGGTCGGCGTCGGCTACACCACCACCGCGGGCCTGACCGACCAGAACGGCAACATCCAGACGCTCGCGCGCGGCGGCGGCGACCCGGCCCGCTTCGGCTACGCGGCGGGCACCAACCGGCTCACCTCGGTGACCCCCGCGGGGGGAACCCCGGCGACCTACACCTACCAGGCCAACGGCCTGCTCACCCAGCGCGGCGACGACCTCACGCTGACCTACCTCGACGCCACCGCCCTGCCCGCCTCGATCACCGGCACGGGCGGCACGACGCTGACCTTCGCCTACGACGTCAACGGCTACCGCCGGGTCAAACAGTCCGCCGGCGACGACGCGCCGGCGCTCTACGTGCACGCCGGGACACCGGGCCCGCTGCTCACCGTCGACGCGTCCGGCGCCCCGACCGCCTGGGTGTACGGTCCCACCGGACTGGTCGCGATGATGCGCGGCGGCCTGCGCCACACGATCGTGACCGACCACCTGCGTTCACCCCGGCTGGTCCTCGACGATGACGGCACGCACGTCGCGACCTACTCCTTCGACGTGTTCGGCCGTCAGGTGCTGGCCCACGAGCCGTCGCCGGGCTTCGTGCCGCTGTTGTTCACCGGGCAGGAACTCGACGCCGAGACCGGCCTGTACGCGTTCCCGGCCCGCCTGTACGACCCGTCGATCGCCCGGTTCCTCAACCCCGACCCGGCCGGCCAGTACGCCAGCCCGTACGTCTACGCGGGCAACCAGCCGGCGCTGCTGACGGACCCGACCGGCGCGATGACCGCGATGGGCGAGGCCGGCATCGAGGCCGCCCTCACCCTGCTCATCCTGGCCAGCGCGATCGCCACCGCCGGGGCGACCGCCGCACTGGTGCCGGCGGCGTTCGCGGCCGAGGGCATCTGCGGCGGCCTGGCCGGCGCGGCGGCGACGGGAGCCGGCATCGGCGCCGCCGGCGGAGGCATCATGGGCGCGGCCGGCAGCGGGCTCGAATACGCCGTGACCACTCCGCCGGGCAACTGGAGCGGTAAGGCGTTCGGCCTGGACTTCGGCATCGGTCTGGCCGCCGGCGCCGCCGGAGGGCTGGTGACCGGCGGCATCAGCGGGGGGCTGTCGTCCGTGCTGGAGCCGGCGGCGGCCGCCGGCGCGGCCGCGGCGCCGGGTGCCGAGTCCGCCGAGGCCGGAGTCGCCGAGGCCGCGGGGCCGCCGCTGGCGCAGGTGACGCAGGAAGGCGGCGGCGCCATCGCCGAGGTCGCGCCGCCCGCCGAGGCCGAGCCGCCCGGGGAGCAACCACAGGCCGGCGCGGCGCAGGAGCGGGCGCCGGCGCCCGCCCGGCCCGCCTCCGCCGCCACCCGCGCCCTGCAGTACGCGAAGCCGGGGCTGGTCCGCGGCCTGATCGCGGTGACGTCCGGCGGGCCCGGCGGCGCAGTGCAGGGCGCGGTGAAACAGGTGATGTGCAACGTGGCCGAGGACCGGCCGCTGCGCCAGGGCGTCGGCATGGAGAGCCTGGTCTACCTGGGCTTCGGCATGGGGACGTCGCTGCTGGGCATGGTGGCCCAAGGCGGCGCCGAGTGGGGGGACATCAACGTCGGCAGCCTCAAGACGGCCTGGACCAACGACCCGTGGGCGACCGTCGCGATCTCCGCCCTGCCGCTGGTGCTCCTCGGCGGCGGATACCTGTGCTACACGAATCTACGGTTCGGCTCCTAGGAGTAGTAATGGCTCATCTCAGTGTCCGTACTCAGAAGATGCCCTCGGGCAACGCCTTCGCGTCGCCGGTCGTGTTCGACTTCAGCGGCGACATCGGCCAGGGCGAGCAGATCCTCGCCTTCGCCGTCGCGCTGAGCGGCTTCCTGGTCAATTACGAGACCAACTCGTCGTTCTGGGCAGAATCGGTGGGAGCCGTCGGCGCGTCCCTGACGCCCAACCTGTTCGGCGACACCGTCGTCCTGGGCGGCAACGTCATGCTCACCGACTACCAAGGCGACACCGCGCGCTGCTTCTGGGACGGGGAGTCGGACCCCGCCAGCGTCGTGCAGGCGACCGCGCTGGCTGTGATCGGCACCTCCGTCACGACCGCGGTCTGCGGGACGACCTTCGGCCTGCAGTCCGGCGCGGACTCGCCGCCGATCGACGTCCCCGACGGCGCCCAGAACCTGGCGTTCCTCTCCGGGTTCTCCGTCGCCAGCGCCACCGGCGGAAGAGGCTACATCGGCGGCCTCACGCTGAGCTCGGGCGTCTCCTCTCCGCTGAACGACCAGGTGCAGGTCAACGGCACCACCGCCCTGACGGACTTCCAGTCCGACGGGACCGTCGACATCGGCCTGCTGTCCTACCTCCCCGATCTGACGGGGTTCGACGTGGCGCGGACGGTGGACGTGAACTGGTCCGCTCCCGACAAGGAGAACGGCATGACGGGAACGTTCCAGGCGACGTTCACCATCCCCGACGGCTACTCGCAGATCGTGAACGCGGCCATCCTGCTCCAGGACGTCACGATCGTCTACGGGGACACCACCACTCTGGAGCTCATCGGGGCGATGCAGTCGTCCGACCTGACCATTTCCGGCGCCCAAGTCTCGGGAAGTTTCATCCTCAACATCTACAACCCGGACTGGGGCGCCAGAACCTACATCACCTCAGACAGCACCGCGACGCTGGCTGTCATCGCCCAGTTCGCCTGACAGGAGGGCTACCATGCCGATCGCCATCCAGACGCAGAAAATCACCGGCAGCAACTCGGGGACCTTCACCTTCACCGACACGGTGGGCCCCTTCGTCTACGCGCTGAATTACCTGAACTGGCAGACGCAGCCGTCCAACGCGCAGATCCAGAACATCGGCGTGTCCCTGCAGGTGGGCAGCGACGCCGAAGCGGATCCGACGACCGTCACCATCGACCAGACCCTGCTCATGGACGATGTCGACTCCTCCTCGTCCTACACCTATGTCACGGTCGTCGCCTGGATCGGCTCGGACGATCCGCCCGGGCTCATCATGCAGAACCAGCATGGGATCCCGGTCGACAAGATGTCGTCGCAGGCGGCGCAGAAGCCGTTGCCGACGTCGTATCCGCCGGTGTACGCGGTCGCGGCCATCTCCGGTTTCTCCTACACCTTCGCCAGCGACGACTCCGACTTCCTCAGCCTCGGTGTCGGCGTGGGCGTCACGTGCCCGCTCACGTCGCGCACGCCCGCGGTGTCGGCGGTCGCCACCGGCATCTGGACCGGCGACTCGGCCTTCTCGGGCACGGTCGACGCCGCCGTCATCGCGATGACCCCCAAAGGAACCGGCCTCGGCCTCGGCCTCGCCTACCTGCCCAACGTCGCCCCCGTGACCCAGACCGTCGGGCCGCTGCCCGCCCTCGGTGGCGCGAGCGTGGCCTCGGCGGCCTTCCTCCTGCAGTCGTTCTGGCCCCAGTTCGACCCCACGCTCGATCCCACGCCGGACATCTCGCAGATCTGCTTCGGAGTCTCCCCGACGTCGGTGACGCTCAACGAGCCGGACGTCGGGGAGGTGACCGCCGTCTCCGAGCAGGGACTCCAGGACAATGACTACAACGGGTCGGGGACGACGGTCACGGCCCAGAACGCGCTCGTGAACTACCTCCTCGTGGAATGCTCATGACCTTTCCGCCTCGGCTCTCTGCACTCAAGATCGTGCTCAGCGCCAGCGGCGCGAAGCCGTCCTCAACGATCGCGCCGACGAGCAGGGACACGGCCTGGCCCGCCTGCTCGGCGGGACCCACATCGCCGCTACCACCGACCATTTCCGACCCATCTGATCACCAACGGCCCGGCTTGCCGATCGACCACGGCACCTCGACAACCCACCTGTCGAACATCGGCCATCCGCGTTGTCGGGCAATTCATGCGGGCGCAGGTCGCCTTCGCGCTGCAGGTCGTGCTGCTCCTGGACCGGGTGGGGGCTGGCCGACGGCATGCGGGTACAGGCCACACGCAGGCGGCCATGGCCATTGGCCTTGAGCCGCCGGTTGGCCACGTACGGGCTGTCGAGAATGAGGATCTCGCCGGCGGCGGGGGCGGCCAGATGGGCGGCGATCCTGTGGTCCGCCATCTCGGCGCGGAGGGCATCGCTCAGGTCGGGGAAGTGTTCGGCGAGCGCGTCCACGATGCGGCGGGCCTGGGCCGCTCGGAGATGGTGCCGGCGCCGGTGTCGGTGCGCGGTGCCCGCAGTGCGTCCGGCGCGTTCCGGGAACCCGTCAAAGAGCGCGGTACATGATGTGCAGTCCGACGTAGCCCTTCACCGGGCTCCAGAAGCCCTCCGGCACGGTGCCGAGCACCTCGAATCCGAGTCTCCGGTACAACCGCACCGCCGTCTCGTTGGTCTCCACGACCGCGTTGAACTGCATCGAGCGGTAACCCATCGCGCGGGCCCACTCGATCGTGTACTCGCACAGCGCGCGGCCCACACCGCGTCCGGAATGCGCTGGATCGACCATATAGCTGGCGCTCGCAACGTGCGAGCCGTTGCCCATCTGGTTGGTGTTCATCTTCGCGGTGCCGAGGATCACGCCATCGTTGTCGACCGCGACGACCGTACGATTCGGGGCGGGCAGGAACCACCAGCCGCGCCCCTCTTCCTGACCGAGATCGAGCGGATAGGTGAAGGTCTCACCGGCGGCGACGATCTCGCGGAAGAACGGCCAGATGGCCGACCAGTCGTCCACGGTGGCTTCCCTGATCAGCATCCGCCCAACATACCGGCGGCCCCGAACGACCGCCTCGTCGGCCACCTGCCGCTCCAGCGCCGCGAGCAGCTCGCCGACCTCCTGCGCGAACTCCTCGCCGGGTTCGGCGCCCCCGAGCCGACCGGCCAGGTCGGCGACTGATTCCCGGACGGCGGCCGCTACGCCTCCCCGGCGGCAGGTCCCGAGCAACCAGGCACGACGAGGTCGCTGCCATGGGGAAGCCCGCTGCCCCCTCCTCGGGCAGCGGCACCACGATGACGGTGCCGCCCTTGAGCCGGAAGTGGATCACCCAGTGGCCCGCCGAGCGTTCGACCCGCCCGGCCGTCGGGCTCTCCAGTTCGCCGGCGCGCATGCCGGTGATGGTCAGCGACGCCACCGCGGCGGCGTCGGCCGGGTGGTTCGCGGCGATCGTCTGGGAGTCACGCAACAGGGTGGTGCCCTCGGTCAGGGCGAGGGTGGGTCTTCAGCAGGTGCGGATCCGGGCTCTGGGTGGCCTTGGCAGGCAGGTCGTGACGGTCACTGTGGTCGGGGTCGCACGGCTGCGCCGCCCTGGCCGGTGGAGGCGCCCCGTCGGACGCCTTGAGGCGCAGCCCGAGCTCATCGGCGATCATCAGGGCGTAGTGGCTCGCCAGTGCCTTCTGCCGGATTGTCGTGAACGATGAACTGCACGCAAATGCTCCTGCACCCGGCAACCACCCACAGAAAGTAACAACCGCCAGAGAATACGGACCGTTCAATCACCGGTCTCTACCAGGGCTGTACCTCCACAACAGGTGTTCCGGAAAAGGGATACCGGGACGAGTTGCGCAACGTAACATCCCGAGGATGGGAATCGGAAGCGATCAGCGCTGTGGCGGGCTCGCCGTAGCGTTGGCGCACTGCGCAGGCCGGCCATCGCGACATCCGGAGGGACGATGAGCGACCCCATCTGCTCCATGTGCCAACGGCCGTACGACCCCGAGTTCATGACAGGGCTGCCCTGTCGCGTCTTCAGCTATGAGGACGTCGTGACCCCGGGCTGCCCGGCACAGCAGCGCATGATGGCGAAGCTGAATGAACAGGTCCGCAGAACCCCGCCGGCGGGGGGATGTCTCATGCTCATCCTGGCGCTGCCCCTGCTGTTGATGCTGTTGATACTGAGGTGCGGGGGGTCGGCGAGATACCGGTCGTAGTCGGCGCAGGCGGTGCGCTCGGCTATGGGGCGGGTCTCCTCTCGTCAGGCGGCGAGGTCGACGTCGAGGCCGACCTCGGCCAGCGCGGGGTTGAACGCCTCGGGCTCCAGCCCGAGCTCATCGGTGGCATGGGCCTCGAAGCGCGCGATGTGGGCGCGCGGGTAGGGGGAGAGAGCGCGGCGAGTTCGGCGGCGGTGATGGTCCACCCTTCGGCGACCAGGCCGCGCACGACGTCGGCGATGTCCAGGGCGTTGTGGAGACGACGAGGTCGGCGAGCAGGGTGTTGAGCTTCTTCTGCTCGATGGGGTCGTTGTCGGCGAGCACCCCGTTGTTGCCGAACCCCAGGAGGCCCCTTGGGCGACTGGACGCGTACGGTCAGCGCTGCGGGGCGGCGCCTATGCCCTCCTTGGTGTCTGCGAGGGTCTTGTGGACGACGCCGATCGAGACCTTCACGCCGGCGGCGCTGGTGCGGATGGATTCCCCGCGCCGGCGGTGGTCGAGGATGGCGGCGCGTTCGTCGTCGTCGACCACGGGTCGGCGGGGACCGACCCGGCCGCGGCGGCGGGCCGCCTCCAGTTCGCCCTTGGTCTTGCGGACGATGTCGCGGCGCCGGTCCTCTGACAGGCCAGGCTGCTACGCCCGGAGCCGAAAATCTATCGTGGCGGTGGTAGACATTCGTGAGTGTGGGCGTTATGGTTTCTGATATCGCAAGAAACGGATCCACCGGGCAGCGAAGTAGTTCCTTGGCATCACGACGAACTGCCCGCAGCAAGACGAAGTCAGAAGAGGTTGACGGCAGAAGGTCGGACGTGACGGGCCAGTGCAGTGGATAGGGGCCCTGATCGTGGACGCGCTGCCGAAGGTGAAGTTGGCAAGTGGTCCGGAAGAGGAAGGGAGTGTTGACGCCATCGGGATCGCCCGTTGCCGGCTGAAGTTCCGCCGCTCGGGTACCGCAGTTCCACGGGATTGGAAGGTGGTCTACGGTCACGCATCCGCGATCCGCGCATCACTGCCGCTCTCTGCGGCGGATGCGCACAACAGTAAGCCGGCCGGATGGCCGGTAGATGGTGTTGAACTCTTTCGGGGCCCCGGCGCAACAGGCGCCGGGGCCCCTGTGCTCGTGATGAGAAGGGAATGTATGGATCAACTTCGCTCGGTTGCCGAGGGTGACACACTGGCTCGCGGCAGGATTACGGAAACGACGGCCGAACGCACGGCCGGAGACCGGTTCGACGATGAGGACTACCCCGCGTACAGCATGGGCGCGGCCGCCGAGATGCTCGGCGTCACCCCCACGTTCCTGCGGGCCCTGGGCGCCGCCCACCTGATCGAGCCGAAACGCTCCAGCGGCGGCCACCGCCGCTACTCCCGTTACCAACTGCGCCTGGCCACGCGTGCCCGAGAGCTCGTCGATCAGGGCACTCCCGTGGAAGCAGCCTGCCGGATCATCATCCTGGAGGACCAGCTCGCCGAGGCGCTGCGGATCAACGCCGAACGCGAGCGCACCGCCGGAACCTAACGGTCGGCGCCGCACCCGGCGGCCTGGTCTCCGACTGCGCTGACCAGGCCACATCGCATCGGTGGGCGGCCCGCAAGGGTGGCGAACCGCTTGGCGAAGGTGGCCCGGGACATTCCGCCCAGGGCGGCGAGTTCCTCGACGGTCCCGTTGTGGCCCGGGGGCGTCCCAGGGACCGATCGGGGCGGGCCGCGGCTCGCTTCGTGCGGGCGGGTCGTGATCGGAGGGGTCCGGAGTGGTCGCAGGAGTGCCGTGCCGCTCGTCAGGACCCGCCGCCTCCGCCGTCACCCGAGCCGCCGCCGCCGTCCCAGCCGCCACCCCCTCCGTCCCAGGTGCCTCTTCCGCTGTCGTCCGAGGTCCAGCCGACGGAGCCGCACTGGTTGGCCGGGCTGTTGGGGCCGGCCGGGTAGAGGTGACCGTCCGGGATCGAACGCTTGCTGAGCTCGGCCGACAGGTGCGGGTCGCCGAGGTGGCTCAGTCCGTACAGCGCGAGCGGGACGGCCACGGCGTCGGTCCCGGCCCCGTACGGGTGTGCCCGGCGTGCCTTCTCCAACTGGTGGCGGCCCGCGCGGCCGAGCCGGACCGGCCGGTTCCTGACGTACAGGGACCGGATCTTCCTGGCCGTCAGCCAGCTGCCGCCGAACCCGAACAGCGCAGCCACGCTCAGCGGCGGCGACTGCGCGACGATCATGTAGATCACGTCCGCACCGGCGGCGACGACCGCGACCGTGGGGATCAGCTTCAGGACGTCGCGGCAGACGCGGAAGCCGGGCACGCTCCGAGAGTCGACGAGGAGGCCCAGGTCGGCGAGCCGATCCCTGATCCCGGCGACCTCCGCGCTCTCCGCCAGGCGGCGCTTGACCTGGACGACCGGCGGGCTCCTGCGCTCGGCGAGGATCGCGACAAGCCGCTCCTCCACGAGGTATCCCGCCGTCACGGCCGTGGAGACGCGATGGATCTTCCCGCCTCGGGAGACGCGGATCTCCCCTTCCCTGGCCAGCAATCCGATCGCGGTGTCCGCCACCCGTACGGGTCCGCCCGCGAGATAGGCGAGCTCGTAGTGGCCGAGGTCGACGTCGCGCAGCCCGCCGAGCCTCAGGCGGGCGCGGACGTGCGCCACCTCGGCGGCGAGGACCGTGCCGACGGTGACCGCCCCGAGCAGCACCGCCGACCATGCGAGGATCACATCCATGCCCACCTCCCGTGTTGTTGATCAACGAACGCGTGAGGTGGACACGAAGGTTCCGAAGAGCACCCCATTCGGCCCCCTGGGCACGAGAGCCGCGGCCGGGCGTACCTCCGCCGGGGCGATCTTCTCGGGCCCGGGGGATCGCGGCCCGGATCGGGCCGGGGACCTTACCCCCGTACGCGCGCTACCTGGCACCGCGTCGCCCCGTTCCTGGCCCGCCACCACGCCGACCCCGAAGCCTGGTGGGCAGCCACCCCTGAGCAGATGGGCGCGGAGGCGTACGAGGACTTCCGGCGGGCCGTCCACGACCCCCGGACCGTGCACGCGATGCGCGAGGACTACCGCGGGGCTGACCGTGGACCGCGCGGTCACTTGAGCGGACGTCCCGGCCCGCCGACTGCGGCTCTTCTCTCCCGGGATCTCACCCAGGAGGTGAAGCCCTCGACGGCGTCGACGACTGCCTCGAAGCGGAGCGAGTGGTACAGGTCGAAGGCGTGGTTGCCGCCGCGCAGCTCGGCGTAGACGACGGGATTGGCCGAGGTCTGGCGTAGCCGGTCGGCGAAGTGCAGCGACTGGCTGTTCTTGTGGCCGCCGGTGTAGCCACCTCCGTGCAGATGGATCAGCACGGGCGCGCCTTGCGGGCGCGAGCGGTGGTGGTAGAGGTCGAGCATGTTGCGGCGGCCGGCGTCGCCGTAGGCGAGGTTGGCCACGCGCCGCACGTCCCAGCGGCGCCGGAAGACGGGCAGGAACAGGATGCGGGCCCACGGAGGCCGGCGCCGCAGTCCGGCGGCGAGGTCGGCGTCGATGGCGGCCCGCCACCCTGCGCCCAGCCCGAGTTCCATGGCGCGCTCGATCCTGGCGCGCTCGCCCAGCGCGCGGTAGGCGATGACTGCGAGCCCGATCGTGGTCACGGCGGCCAGGGCGACGACCGCCCAGCCGCCCGCCGAGTCGATGTCACCCTCGGCGAACGCCAGGGCCGTCGGCAGGAGCAGCATGTAGAGGAAAGCCGCGAACGGCAGTTCGTTGGCGGCCAGGCCGAAGAAGTAGCTCGGACGGCCGAGCGGGTGTCGTGGGGGCGGGCGCCGTGGGCTCCGGTGGCAGCGTGACGCGCTGGGTGGACAGGACGCCGCCGGTCGCGCTGGAGCCGGCCAGGAGACGGATGGCGCTGAGGCTCAGCTGATCACCTCAGCCTCGGCCGAGCGGACGATCACTGACGAATGGACATGTGAGGGCCGTTGGAAGAGGTGGTGTCAGGCGGCTGCTGACGGTCGGGACGTGCGCAGGAGGAGGGCGCTGGTGAGGATCACGAGGAGGGCGGTGGCGCCGTGGATGCCGACGGCCGCTGCTGCCGGGCCGCCGTGGGAGAGCACGATCGTCATGTCGCCCAGCGGCACGAACGACATCGCCAACATCGCCCAGCCCAAGGCCCGACGCTGACCGGCCAGCAGCAACGCGACGATGACAAGGCCTTGCCCAATGTCACGCACTCCCTTGACAGCAAAGTAGCCGCCGGCGTCGCCTGACGGCGGCTGGGGCAGGCCGAATCCGGCAGCCGCAGCCTCCGGTCCAAGCAGGTAGTTGAGACCGACGTAGCCGATGAACAAGGCGCCGAGCAGAGCAAGAGCGGTGGCGACGTGCTTCATGATGACCTCCGGGTGGGGTTCGTGTTGCCAAGAAATCTAGAGACATCAACTCGGTTTGGCAAGTTATTGCCAAACCGAGTTGCCAAGCCGGACAGATCTCAGCCATGCCCTTGATTCGGCTTGGCAATTGATTGCCAAGCGGCGTAGACTCGAGCTCCACCGCCCATCCAGGAGTGAACACGTGCTCGAACAGCCCTCCTTCGGCCTACGGCTCAGGCAGCTGCGGACCGACCGTGGCCTGTCGCAGACGGCCCTCGCCGGTGACGGCATGTCGACGGGCTACCTGTCGCGCCTGGAATCCGGCGCGCGGCAACCCACCGAACGGGCCGTGACCTACCTGGCCGACCGGCTCGGCATCAGCCCGGCCGAGTTCGCCGAACCCGCCACCGCCTCACTGGCCCAGAGCCTCACCCTTGCCGCCGGCCTCGACGTGGACGCCACCGGCGAACTGCTGGCCGAGGCCGTCAAAGTCACCCACGAGCAAGATCCACTCCTGCGCTGGCAGGCACTGTGGCGCATCGCCGAATGGCGCCGCCGCCACCTGCAATACGCCGAGGAACACACCCACCTTCGTGAACTGGTCGACGTCAGCGAGCAGATCCGCATACCCGAGCTGAGCGTGCGAGCGTTGGCCCAGCTGGCCCGATGCCTGCGCGCGCTGGGCGAGATCTCCGCCGCCTTGGAGGCGGCCGCCGCCGCCCACCAGCAAGCCGTACAGGCAGGACTGTCCACACACGCCAGGGCGAACGCCCTGCTGGCGCTGGTCTCAGCCGAAAGTGAGGCAGGCCGGCTGCCCGACGCCAGGGCGCACGCCGACGAACTGACCGCGCTGGTCGCCGGCCGTACCGACACGCTGTGGGCCGAGACCATGTGGACCGGCGCGGCAGTCCTGTTCCGCCAAGGCGACAGCGAGCGCGCCGGCGCCCTGCTCGACGAGGCACTGGAGCGCTTCGACGGGCGGGAGAACCTCGACCTGTGGCTGCGGCTGCGCACCGCCGCGGCCGCCCTGCACCTGCGCAAGTCCCCGCCCGACCTCGACCGCGCCCTGGCCTGCGTACAGGCCATCGAACCTGCCCTCCCCTTCGCCGGCACACCGGCACTGGAGCAGGCAGTGATGTCCCTGCGCGCACAGATCGCCTTCCAGCGAGGAGAGCTGGGCCAGGCCAGGCAACTGCTCGACCGCCTCGATTCGGCCGAGCTGCGGATGAGCCACCGGGAACAGGTCCGGCTGGAGATCCTGCGCCACCAGTTGCTCATCGCCGAGGGGCGTGAGGAGGAGGGGCTGGCCGGGATGAGAGCCCTGGCCCAGCAGGCGCAGGAGGAGGCGAACATCGACCTCGCCGCCGAGATCTGGCGCCTCACCGCCGAATCCCTGACCCAGTCCCACGATCGCGCCCCAGCTTGATCTTTTGACCTCTGCGGTTTGCGAAGCCGCTCACGAGACGAGATACACGGGCGCGGCAGGCCGTCACGGTGACGCCCGGGATGTACGGCTGGCCTCGGCCTTGCCGTAATTGGTGGTGTCAGTCACGGCGGTCACCGACGGCTGCGGCCAGGCCGAGGACGCGTTTGACCTGCGGAGTCATCGCCCGTCCACCCGTCCGAGGTCAGCGCACGTGGAGGCAGGCGAACTCGCCCTCCAACAGGGCATCCATGACGACGTCGCGGTAGCCGTCGCCGTTCACGTCGCCGAGGCCGAGCTGGGAGTCCTTCGTGGTGCAGGCGGGTTTGGTCGCGTCGGGGGTGTCGCAGGCCGCCGTGTTGCCCATGAGCATGGGGGTGTGGGCCGGGTCTCGCAGACTGTCGATGTACCACAGCTCATGGCTGGTCGAGCCGTAGGTGGGGGCGAGCAGGACCATCGCTTCCATGATGTCGTCGCCGTCGCCGGAGGTCAGTCCTTTGCCCCAGCCCTGGCAGACGTCGGGCGATTCACCCGAGCAGCCGGACGTGGGGCGGATGAGCCGTTTGGCGCCGCTGAGACCGTTCGGGCCGCCGTACAGGACGGCGATCATGCCGCTGTTGTTCGTGCCGAGGTAGCCCGGGTACGTGGGCATGCCGACGGCGATGTCGCGGTAACCGTCCCCGTTGAAGTCGCTCTTGACGGTGATGGCGGGGGCCGCCGCGGCGGGTGCGGCGGGTGTGCTGAGCCCTACGGTCACTGCGAGCATCGCGGCCGACCAGGCGATCTCGTTCTCGCGCATGGGGCGAGGATTCCGCTTACGACTTGTGGCCGGGTTGAGGCCGACGGCGACGACCGCCGAGGGCATCGGACGCGCCGGGCCGCCGGGCCTGGTCGCACGCACGTGCTTCTTCGTGCGCTTCGTCCCCGATGGCTTCGTCGCAGGCCGGCGGATGGCTTCGCGGAGCGGTCGCTGTCACGGCTGGAATGCCACGCCGTCACCCCCAGGATCGTGCGGGACGCGACCTCAACGACACGCGATCACAACAGATGCAGCCGATCACCCGCAGTGACGATCAAACCTCCAAAGCCACGGAACGCAGCCACTTGCGCCTCGGCCTGACCGCTCCGCCACGCACACCGACGACAAGTTGGTTCGGTCAACGGGACGTTCGTTGCTCGCTCCTCCGGCCGGACCCGGCCCAGTGCGGCCGGTTGGAGGAGATCCGCGACAATCTCATCGCCCGCATCGCCGAGGCCGAGCGTGAAGGCCGGCTCGGCGAGGTCGAAGGACTCCAGGTCAGCCTGGCTGGTGCCGAAGAGGAGCTCGCTCAAATGGACCGACGAACTCCCGGCGGCACGGCGATCAACCTCGGCATGCCACGCATGACCCCAGCTCAACCCATCCGGGAGGAGGAGGGAACGGCTTCGCTGAGACAATCAATGGGTGATCAGCAATGAGATCCGGTTCGACTGCCGGCACCATGGCGACGGCGGCGCGCTCGTGATCGTGCCCCGCATCGACGGGACACCACTCACCGAGCTGATCGACAGGTTCGAGATCACCGCCGGGATGCAGCCCGCAGGCGACGCCTACGGCGGTCTGATCCCGCGGTACTTCCGGTTCGGCCTGATGCAGGACCACTTCCTCGGACGGTCCACCAACGCGATGGGGCCGAAGACGCCCATTCTCGGTTGTGAATGCGGCGAGTGGGGATGCTGGCCGCTCATGGCCCGCATCGCCGCGACAGCCGACCTCGTGATCTGGGACTCCTTCGAGCAACCCCATCGCACGACCCGCGACTACACGGCATTCGGTCCGTTCCAGTTCGACCGCGACCAATACGATGACGCCCTGCGCGCACTGAGCGCCACAACCGGCTCCGACAGATCCTGCTGACACTGAGGATCCCTACCGGCCGACCGGCCGACCGGGATTCCGCGTTCCCCACGTGTGGTTGCGGCGCGGCGGCGAAATGCTTTCCACAGTGGACCTTTCCGGTCAGGATTTCGTGCTCCTGGCCGGGCCGGACGGTGAGGTGTGGCGAGCCGCCGCCGATGCCGTTACCGCCCGCCTCGGCGCGACCGTGCGAACCACCGTGCTCGGCAAGGACCTGATCGATCCCCAGGGAGCGTGCGGCACCCGCTACGGGACCGGCGCTTCGGGGCGCGAGCCTGATCCGGCCCGACGGCGTCATCGCGTGGCGTGCGGTGAACGCGCCCAGCGATCCGGTGCAGGTTCTGCTCGATGCGTTCACGGCGATCTTGGCCAAGTAGGCGCGCGAAGCCGGGGCCGCCTCAGAACGTTGGCGAGGTAGTCCCATGGGCTGACGCGCTGACCTTGCCTGGCAGGCTGCCGGGTGGAGGTGGTGCCGGTGGTCCGTCAGCCCGACGTGTTCGTCCACGAGTTGGAGCCCGGGCGAGCACAACGCCTGGTGAAGATCACCAGGTCGACCCGAGACCGGGTCCGGCTGCGCCGAACCGGGATCGTGCCCGCCCCGGTGCGAGGCCGGCCCGTGAGCGAGATCGCGATGATGTTCGCCGCGACCGGGAACTACGTGCGGAGATGATCCACGCTTCCAAGCCCAGGGGTTCGCGGCGTTGGACCCACCATGGAACGACGGCCGACGCGAACACCACCGGCTGGTCGTCTCCACTGACACCACGTCCTACGTCGACCAGCGTCGGAACAAGACACGTGAGGCGGTCGCCTCGGCTGACGTTACGTTCCGATGCGTCCCCACCCCTTCGGGAGAGATTCGCGCACACGCTCGGTGCGTGGCAGACAGTCATGCCGGGTGGCTCGTCGCCAGGTTGTGGATGCCTGCCCTGATGCGCTCGCGGGTCATCCCCGGAACGGTCAGGAGATGGTCGATGACGTCGGCGCGTAGTGCCGTGAACACGGCGTAGGCCAGGTACTCGGCGTCGATGTCGGGGGCGGTCGCGGCGAGTCGGCGGGTCAGCTCCGCGAGCCAGAAGCGGCTGGCGTCGTTGGCGTAGTAGGCGTCTGGTCCGAGGTACTCGAAGGCCCGGATGAGGGCACGGTTCCGCCATACGAAGTCGAGCAGCGCCTCGACGTAGGATTCCAGCGCTTCGGCCGGCGGCGCCCCTGGCCCGAGAGGTGGGGGACCGCTCTCAACCGCTTCGCGTAGTTGCGCGGCGCGGGGCTCGAGGATCTCCTGGATGAGGCCCGAGCGGTCGCGGAAGTGCCGGAAGATCGCCGCCTTGCTGACACCGGCGGCCTGCGCGATGTCCTGCACCGAGACGGTCGAGATGTCTTCCCGCGCGAACAGGGACGTGGCCGCGGCGAGGATCGCCGCGCGGTTTCTCGTCGCGTCCGCGCGAGCCTTCTTGGTCGGCAGCATGATCGTCTCCGTTTGAAAATCGAACCGGCGGTTCGTATGCTACTGAAGTCGAAACAAACCGTCGGTTCGTTAGTTCGAAGCAAGCCTCGATCCCGAAAGACTCCGATGCCAGATAGCTATCAAGCAGTTGTGTTCTCCCGATATGGGGATGCGGAAGTCCTCGACCTCCTCGATCTCGCCGTGCCGGAGCCAGGATGCGGGCAAGTACGCATCGGCGTCCGCGCCGCCGCCGTGAACCCGATCGATTGGAAGATCCGCTCCGGCGCGCTGGCCGACGTGATGCCCGTCGAACTGCCACACGTGCCCGGCATCGACGTGGCCGGCGTCATCGAGGCCGTCGGCGAGGACGCACAGGGATTCGCCGTCGGCGACGAGGTGCTGGGCAAAGCGCTCGCGGGAAGCTACGGCGAGAAAGCGCTTGCCCAGGTGGACCGGATCGCCGCCAAGCCGACGGGGCTCGCCTGGGAGCTTGCGGCCGCACTACCCGTCGCCGCGACAACCGCTCACCACGCGCTCGACCTGCTCAACCTCACCCCCGGTGAGACGCTGGTCATCGACGGCGCGTCAGGCGGGGTCGGAACGCTCGCGGTGCAACTGGCCAGGCGGCGGGGCGCCACCGTGATCGGGACGGCCAGTGAAACCAACCACACCTACCTGCGGTCGCTCGGAGCCATACCGGTCCGCTACGGCACCGACCTCGGCGAGCGCATCGCCGCGATGGCTCCCGGAGGCGTCGATGCCGCCCTGGACACCGCCGGCCACGGCTCGCTGCCCGAACTGATCAGCCTGACCGGCGACCCCGATCGCGTCGTAACGCTCGCCGACTTCTCGGCCGGGCAGCTCGGCGCTCGGTTCATCGCGGAGGAGCCCGGCGACATGCCGGAGATCCTCGCCGAGGTCGCGGGGCTTGCAGCCGCCGGCGCGATCACGGTCCCGCTCACTTCCTACCGCCTCGCCGACTCCGCGGCCGCCCACCGCGCCAGCGAAGCCGGCCACGTCCGCGGCAAGCTCGTGCTCGTTCCTGACTGACACCTTCATGGTTCCCGCGACGATCAGTATCCGAAGCGGCTCAGCGGCCAGGAGCCCGTGGTCGTCCGTCTGCACACCCGCGGTCGTGAACGCCCGCCGTTGCGCCTCACCGGGATGCGGACGTCGTGACCGGGAACCGGCATATCCGTCGCAGCTGAGTGACGCCGAAGGGGAGGTGCTGGAGCGAGGCGCGGCCGACGACGACAGCCCGTCCCCGGAGCTGCCGGTCACCCTCGACATCGCCGGGCAAGGTCGCCGACTTCCTCCGCACCGCCGAACTGGAACCTGCCGAACTGGAACCCGCCGAGCGGCCGCGCTCGACGGTGGCCGGGTGGCCCGGGGGTCCGGCCAGGCGAAGGGCCCGTCGCGAGTACGAGAGCCGCGTCAGCGCCCTCACTCCCATCGGATCATGATCTGGGCGCCAACAGCTGCACCGATGTTCCCTGAGGATGGCCTGTTCTACGCTGTGGTGCCGGCACTGGCCGGCGTCGGCCACGACATCCGCCTGGGCGAAGAGAATTTCTCACCTGCGAGAAGAGGCCAAGAACCCCAAGATAACGATGGTCCACCCTGAAGGGTAGGACCGGGGTCCTAGATCACCTCTGCGGGAACCGTCTCAAGGCAGGAAGAAACCGGACGCCCGCGACGGCACGCTGGGACCATGATCACGATACGCGCACGGAACCCTGGCGAGCGCCACGGCGGCGAACGCAGTAGGAGCAGGTGGCTGGTCATCGCCGTAGCCGCGGTGATGCTGATCGGGGTGGCCCCGGCGGCGTCGGCTGCCCGGGTTGACGGACCGCTGATATGGCGGGACTGCGAGAGCGAGGGCGTGCCCGCGGGCATGCAGTGCGCTGCGATCGATGTCCCCGCGGACTGGGCGAAGCCGCAGGAACGGAAGATCACGCTGGAGCTGGCCCGGCTGCCGGCCACTGAGCCGCCACGCCGGCTCGGCAGCGTCCTGGGCATCTCCAGCGGTTACGGGATCCAGGACCTGACCCGTTCCGCGGCGGATCTCACCGAGCTGCGGCGCAGGTTCGATCTGGTCGGCTACAACACGCGTACCACCACGTGGATCGCACACATGCCCCAGGCATGCACGCAGCCGGGGGTGTCCCTGCACGATCCGCGCAACGCGAAGGAGTTCGCGGCGCTGGCCGCGGCGATGAACGACGCGTTCAAGGAGTGTCAGGAGGCGGACACGACGGGGCTGTTCGCGCACCTGGACGCCCTGTCGGTCGCCAGGGACACCGAGGCGATCCGCAAGGCTCTGGGCGAAGAGCGGGCGAGCTTCATGGCCAGCGGCGTCGGCGGGGTGGCTGCCGCCGCGTACGCCCGGCTGTTCCCGCAGCGCATCCGGGCCATGTACCTCGATGGAGTGAACAACCAGACTGAGGGCTGGCCCGCACAGCGGCTGCTGGTTCTGCCCGTCCTGCGGCGGATGCTCACCAGATTCGCCGAGTGGTGCGCGGGGACTTCCGCCTGCGCGCTGCACAGCGAGGACACCGAGGTGGTGTGGCGCAGGCTCCTCCGCGACGCCGATCGCCATCCGATTCCGGTTACCTCGTCGCAGTATGGCAAGGGGAAGCTGACCGGATGGCTGTTGACGTCCACTCTGCCCCTCGATCCGGGGCCGCGGAACGCCAACTGGCTCGCTTTCGCGGACGCGGTGGACAAAGCGCGGAGGGGGGACGGGTCGGGGTTCGCCGATCAGGCGCTCTTCAACGCGCGGTACGCGGCAACGCCCGGGGCACAGGTGATGAGCTGCGGGGATGACCGCGGATACACCAGCTATGCCCAGCTTGAGGACTTCCGCCGGAGAGCTCGGAAGATCGCACCTGAGTACGCGGGAGCGGCCATCGACGCGCTCGGCTGCGCAGGCTGGCCGCTGCCGGTGGCCAATCCGTCCCGCATGCTGCCCACGCGCGGTCTGCCTCCCTTCCTGGGGGTCGGCACCACGTGGTTCGATTACACGTCGACCAAAAGCTTCACCAGCATGATCCCGGGCTCGGTGACCGTCGCCTACGACGGGCCCGGTCACGTCATGTACCTGTCAGGCAAGAAGTGCCCGATCCGGCACGCCACCAGGTACCTGACCGACCTGACCCTCCCGGAACCGCACACAGTCTGCCGCACCGAATGATCAACGCTCTTGGTGGGCCTGGCCGTGCTCGCGCTGGCGGGCGCCTGCTCCGGTCCGGCCACGGAGCGGGTGTCCCTGGAGCACGAGGCGCCGGCCCCGCTGGTATCGGGTGTCACCCCTCCGGCGCCGCTGCCGGGGTCCTCGGCACCGGCGGCGTTGCCGCCGCCGGTGCTCGCGACGTCGCTGGCCGAGCCCGTGGCGACCGGCGCGCCCCTGACCGCCACGGGCGCGCCGCGGTTCTTCGTGGCCGCCCGCGCGCCCGTCGCCGAGGAGGTGCCGGGGACCAAGAGCTTGACCTTCACGCCCGTACGGGCCACCGTGGACGACGCCGCGACCGGCGCGGTCGTGGCCGAGGTGCCGTTGCCGCCGGGTGTGCCGTCGTCCTGGCAGCTCGTGGCCGCCGCGCCGGACAACCGCACGTTCGCGTTGGCCGGCTGGACCGGGGCGGGCCCGCCGTTCCGGTTCTACCGCGTCCGGCTGGAGGAGAACGGCAAGCCGGGCACGCCGGAGCTCCTGCCCGACACCGAGCCCGAGCCTGACCATGTGTCGGCGATCGCGCTGAGCCAGGACGGCACCAAGCTCGCCTACGTCTGCATGCCGGTGGGCGGCGGCACCAAGGTCGCCGTCCTCGACTTCGCCACCGGCCGGCGCCGCGACTGGCTCACCCGTACGCCCTTCATGGTCACGGGGCCGGCCTGGGCGCCCGACGGGCGGCGGCTCGCCCTGGCGGCGATGGGGCGCGGGATCGCCCTGCTGGACCTGGAGGCGGCCCCGTCCGACCTGATCAGCGCCTCGCGGGTGGTCAGGCCGCTCTCCGGTGTGGCGATTGCGGCGACGGCGGCTTTCACGCCCAACGGCCGCTCGCTGCTGTACTCCAAGGGCAACGACGTCGAGCGCGTCCCCGTGGACGGCGGCAAGCCGCAGGTGCTCGCGCGGCCCACGCTGCCCCCTACGCCCCGCTCGACCTGCGGTTCAGCCTCGACGGGACCGACCGCTACCTGATCTACACCCACGATCGGCGGGCCTAAAGGATCGACCTGGCCGACGGCTCGGCCACGTCCGTGCCGCTCGACACGGGCGGGCTCACGGACGTGGGACCGCCGCCGGTCGTCGCCTGGTGACCGCTCAACGTCCTGCTCCGCCAGTACTTCCCCATCAGGCGCCGTTGCCCTGCTGCGCCGGACGCAGAGGGAGCCGGTCTGGCAGGGTTCGTACGCCGAGAGCACGCGCGACCCACTGATCCAGCGGTTCACGACAGACTCGCCGACGCTGGACGCCTCGCAGGTGCCGGCAGCGATCGCCCGGTTGCGAGAGTCCGGCGACCAGGAGGGCTTCCTCATCTGCGACTCCGTCACCGGGCAGCGGCTGGGCAACATCACGCTGCTGCATGACGGCCAGAGCGGGGAGGTCTCCTACTGGGTGGCCGCCGAGGCGCGCCGCACGGTCCGATGTTGCGAGGCTTTGCGATGTTCTCCGCCGAGGCGCGCGACCGCGTCCCAGAGCGCTCGCCGGGGCCCGGCCGATCCCGCCCCTGTGCCGCTCGCCGTCGGGCCGTGTGTACGCCGCGCCGACCTGCGCAGACCGCTGGTGGCGGCGCTGTGGAGCTGAGTTCACGGGGACGCCGCGTGGTGCGCGGTGGCCAGTTCGGCGAAGGCGGTGGCTGCGGGGAGCGGGTCCGCGGGCAAGGCGAGGAAGATGGTCCGCTCGGTGGCGGGCTCCAGCGGGATCGCGTGCACGCCGGTGTGGTGGGCGGGCAACGACAGTTCGGGGACGATGCTCAGCCCGAGCCCTTCGGCGACCATGGCGAGGATGCTGCCGATTTCACGCACCCGGTAGTGACACTTCAGGCTCGCACCCGCCGCCCGCGCGATCGCCGTGATCAGCGGCTCGCACCCGCCCGTGGACATGATGAAGGGGCGCCGCGCCAACTCGGCCACCGGCAACGAATGGCGGACGCTCAGCTCGTGGCCGCTGGGCAGGACGGCCAACATGCGGTCGGCGGCGAGTGGCCGCGCCACCGACCCGGCGGGAAGCGAGACCCCGTCGACCGCGGCCGACACGGTGGCGATGTCCGCTGCCCCGGTCTCCAGCCACTCCAGGACCTCGTTGTCCGAGCCCGCCAACACCGTGAGCCGCACCCGCGGATGCGCATCGGCGAACCGGCGCAGGATGGACGGCAGCAGCCGGGCGTTGGCGCTGGGGATGACGCCGACGCGCAGGCTGCCACGCTCCTGCCCGCGGATCGCGGCCACCTCCTGTTCCAGCGCCTCCGCCTGGGTGAGGATGAGCGTCGCGCGGCGGCACACGGCCCTCCCCGCCGCTGTCAGGCGCACCCCCTGGCTGCCTCGTACCAGCAGCGCCACCCCGAGTTCGCTCTCCAGCGCGCGCAACGCGTGACTGACGGCGGACTGGGTGGTGGCCAGTTCCTCCGCGGCCCTGGTCATGTTGCCGGTCCGCGCGACCACCTGCAGGATCCTGAGCTGGGTGAACGTCATGGCGCCGCACGCAGCAGGCCGACCACCAAGGGGTGTGGCGCCTCGGGACGCGAGCGGGCCTGCGGCACGAACAGCGTGGCCACGTAGTACGGATGCCCGGGGATCTCCAGCACGCCAGGTCGGACTCGAGCGGTTCGGTGGCGAGCCAGCGGACGTCCACCCCGATGCCGAGGTGCGCGGCGGCGTGGCGCAGCGCGTCGTCGGTGGCCAGGTGCGGAGGAAACGCCGGGTCGCGGTCGCCGATGACCGCGACGCGCAGGGATCGGTCCATGGCCCTCACTATGCGACGGCCCAGTCATGAGCGCCAATGTCGAACCACGCCCCCGCCATGAGCGATCACTCATGCCAGGCACCCTTCAAGGGCACCGATCAGGGCTTACGACCCTCAAGCTGCGCTTATCGATCACCAAGCGTGCGCCCGGTCGCACCGCACCGCCGTCCCCGCGAAGCTCCCCCCATGCACGTGGAGCATCAAAGGGAGGGCGACCGTCGGGTCGAGCCAGGCGGGAGCGGGCCGGTATGGCCGGACCGGGAGGTCGCGGGCCGGCAGCGCGATCTCCCACCGGGCGACTGCGGCGCCGGGGTCGGGCGAAGTGTGTCGATCGATTTCAGTACAGACCGTAATTATGGCTCCGGAATCGTCACGGGCGGGCAGCGCGGGTCGAGCCGCACCTTCGCCAGATCCCGGCCGACGATCGTCCAGGCGTCGTACGAGCCGGGCTCGAACTGCAACTGCGGATTGGTGTGCCATTCGTCGCCCAGCCCGGTCGCGAGCAGCTTGGCCTCCGATCCCAACTCATAGGCGTTGCCGCCGCCGAAGTAGGTGGAGGTGAACACCCGGCCCTTGTGGACCTGCAACTCGCCGTGTCCCGACAGCAGGCCCTGGTGCTTGATGACGCCGGTGGCGGGGTCCAGGGCGATCCAGGCGCCCAGCACCCGCTTGTAGACCGCGTACAGCAGCCCGTCGTGGACCTTGAGGTCCTGGAAGGTGCGGTGGTTCGGCAGCGGGTCGAGCTGCCACACCACCTTGCGCTGCTTCAGGTCGAAGGCGGCGATCGAGGCCGTCGTCCTGGTCGGCGGCTTGCCGCCGCCGCCGAGCACATCGCCGCCGAGGTAGACGATGCCGCGCCTGGCATCGACGCTCAGGCTCATCAGGCTCTGGTCGGGGATGACGTTCGGGTAGACGTCCATCTTCCCCGTGCCGGGGTCGAGCACCGTCAGGGCGCCCTGCAACTTCGCGCCGGTGGGCGCGGAGGCCACCAGGATGGTGTCGGTGACGGGGTCGTGCTCGATGTCCCACGGCCGCGACTGGTCGTGCCCGATGTAGCCGAGGCTGCGGACCTCGTCGGTGCGCACGTCGATGGAGATGATCTGGCCGCTCGGATACAGCGCGGCGTAGATCTCGCCGCCCCGCCGCACCATGGCCTTCGGCTCACCCACCACGCGGATCCTGCGTTCCTTCCCGGTCCGCAGGTCACGCACCTCCACGGCGAAGTGGCCGCCGATGTACAGGGCCCGGTTCGGCACCAGCAGCATGCTCTGGGTCCGCTCGGCGCCCGCCGGGAATCCCGCGTCGATGAGGTCGACGAACTCGGAGGTGCCGCTCGGCAGGTCCAGCCACCACATGCCGCCGCTGCCGGCGAAGCCGATGAGCCGCTGCCCGTCCACCTTCAGCGCCCGGGTCTCCTCGCCGGGCGAAGGCGGGTCGGCGACCTTGGTCACCGCGTCCTGCCCGGTGCGGTAGCTGTAGACGGCGCCGTCGGGGCGCGAGGTGAGGTAGACCGTCCCGTCGGGGGCCACCTCGAACGCGTCGATGATGCCGACCCCGGCCTCGAACTGCCGCCGGTCCGTGCCGTCCTTGCGCACGTCGATCAGCGTGCTCCCGCTGGCCGCCAGCACCCGGTCGCCGTAGAGCGAGACCGTGCCGACGGCCGCGGGACCCTGGGCCAGCTCCCTGACCGCGCCACTGACCCGGTCGACGGCCATCAGCTTGGCCTTCTCCAGCAGGCCGGCGTAGGCCGTGGTCTCGTCGACGGCGACCGCCCTGACGTAGTGCTCGCCCTGGACCAGCACGCCGTACCTGCGGACCGCGCCGGTCGAGGGGACGTACTCCCAGAGCCGGCCGTCGGAGGAGGTGCCGAGGTAGAGGGCGCCGTCCGGCGCGGCGGCCATGCTCCAGACGAAGCCGCCGTTCGCGCCGAAGGAGTACAGGTGCGCCACCTGGCCCGTGGCCAGGTCGTAGCTGTACAGGTCGGGTACGGGGTAGGTGCCGATGTACAGCTTGCCGCCGGCGACGGCGGTGGCCCAGCCGCCTTCAGGCTCGCCCGCCTCGGGGCCGTCCGGCAGCGTCGCGGTACGCGTCACCTTTCGGGTGGCCAGGTCGATCTCGGCCACGACCGGAGGCTTCGGCCCGCGGGAGACCACATAGGCGTGGCCCTCGTGGACGGCGGCGCCGACGATCGCGCCGGTGACGGAGGCCGGGCCGTACGTGGTCACGGCCGGGGTGCCGCAGCGCGGTGCGGCCGTCGCCTGCGCGGCGGTCGGTATCGATAAAGCGGCCAGGACCATGAGCAGCGCGAGACAGGTTCGCGGCACGGCCGCACCTCCAGAATGTTCAATGCTGCGTAGTTATGGTCCAGACCGTAATCAAACGCGCGAGGACACGTCAAGGGCGGGCGTCCGACACGGGACTCACCGCGTGCACCCCACGCTGAGGGTAGAGGGTGACCAATTCGGGCGACAGCACCATCCCGGCGCCCTGGGGCAGCCGGGTGCGGGGGCGCTCGTGAAGAGCTCCGACCGCGCCCAAGCGTCGCCTTGAAGATCCTCCGTCGCAGCCGCCGTACGGTCCCTTCGTGAGTCCGCCGGTCGATGGCGTCCCCTTCCGGTACGTCCTCAGGACCGTTCACCTGCTGGGTGTGCAACTTGTCCCTCGGTTCGAGCGGTCTGCCTGACCTTGACCTTCAAAGGCTCACCTGCCCAGGTCAGCACCCCTTCGGGGCCGGCCGCCCGAATCCGGCATAGCCGAACCTCCAACCGTGCAACTCGCTCGACTGGTGCGACTTCGTGTCGCGCACGGTCTGTGAAGGTAGGAGCAGATCACGTCCGCGGTCGTCCGCCGCAGCGCCGGGTGTCCCGGGCGAGGCGTTCCAGCGCGCGGGCGTTGCGGAACTGCTCGGCGGCCTTGGCGTAGAGCTCGGTGACCCGGCGTTCGGCAGCGTCGTGTGTGGTGTGCGCGGTGGCCAGGCGCTGACGCCCCAGACTGCTGCGCCGACCAGCAGCGCCGCAGGCAGAGCCCGCCACCACATCGACCGTGGAGGCAGCAGGTCGGGTGGGCGAGACAAGCTCATCGCACGGCCCAGTGCGGAGGGCGTGTGGAGGTTTTGCCAGGATGATCCGCATGTCTACTGGTGAACCGTCTCGCGCCCTTTTGATCATCGGCACGGTGGGAGCGGGCAAGACCTCGGTCGCGGACATGGTGGGCGACCTGCTCGCCGATGCCGGGGTCGCCCACGCCGTCATCGACCTGGACGCCCTTCGCCGATCCTGGCCACCCGCGCCCGGTGACCGTTTCAACTTCGAGATGGCTCTGCGAAATCTGCGCAGCGTCGCTGGAAACTATCTGGAGGCCGGGGCCGTCCGACTCGTCATGGCCGGCGTCGCCGAGACCCGAGAGGAGCGCCGGCGGTACGCGGAGGCGGTCGGGATCGAGCTGACAGTGTGTCGGCTTCGGGTGGAACTCCCTGTCGTCCGTCAGCGACTGGCTCGGCGTCACCGGGATGAGGAGGAAACTCTCCGGTGGCATCTGAACAGGTCCGGCGAGCTTGACCGGATTCTGCAAGAGGCTCAGCTCGAAGACGTCGTCGTCGAAGCCGCCGAGGGTTCTGTGCCCGAGGTGGCCGAGGCCGTGCTGAAGGCCGTCGGCTGGAGGTGAGGGTAGGGGAGTGCTGACTGGTACGGGGGTGAGACTGGCAGTCGGGTATATGTGATCATGTCCGAAATGGACGCTCGATTCCTTGGTATTGCTGATCTGGTCGAAGTCCCGCCCGTGGCGGTCGTGGTCGACGTCATGCGTGCTTTCACCGTGGCCGCTTGGGCCTTCGCCCGGGGGGCGGAAGAGATCGTTCTTGCTGAGTCGCTGGACGAAGCCCTCGCGCTCAAGGCTCGTCACGCGGATTGGGTGGCGCTCAAAGACGGTCCGCCCGCGCCCGGGTTCGACACCGTCAACTCACCGGGCCTGCTGCGCTCTCTCGACCTGGGCGGACGGACCGTTGTGCAGAAGACCACGGCAGGGACGGTCGGCGCCCTTGCGGTCAAGGAGGCGCCGCTGGTGCTGTGCGCCAGTTTCGTGGTGGCGGAGGCAACGGCTCAGCTCTTGCGGACACGCGAGAGTGACGGTGTCACGTTCGTGGTCACCGGCGAAGACGGGCAGGCCGATGAAGATCTGGCGTGTGCTCAATACATCGCCCGGAGGGCCACCGAGACCGGGACGGATGCGGCTGAGTTCCTCCGCCGCGCTGCCGCGTCGCGCGCCGCCGCCGAACTGGAGCAGGGGGTACGTCAAGGAGTCCATCCCGATGACGTCGCGCTCTGTCTTGAGGTCGACCGGTTCCCCTTTGCCATGGTGGCGACCTTGGAAGGCTCGCTCATGGTCCTGCGTCCACGCGCGATGCCTTCGCTGATTGACGAGGACGCAGTCTGATCACTGGGTGTGGTCGCTGGAGGAAGCAGGTCCAGGACCCTCCGCCGTTCGCGGCGATGCGGGTGACGGGCTCGGCGTAGGGGAGCGCCAGGCAGGCTGCGACTCGGGGGGCACACGCGCCACCGCCTATGGCGTCACATGCGAACTGGTCAGTGGCGACGACCTGGGCGACCCTCCGATGTAGAGCGTAGAGAAGAAGCCCCGGTGGGGCTGCCCGGCAACGGCTACGAAAAGCTCGCCTGCGGGTGCACACCGAGATCGCGTTGAGCACCATCCCCGAGGCCCGACGTCGGCCGAACCCCAACGCCGACCACGGAGACCACGCGTGGATGGAGGCTCCAACCCATGACCACGTCGACCAGCCTCCGCTCGCGGTTGGTGCGCGGATCGCTCGCGAAGTGATCCGTGGTGGTCATGACCAGGATCGTCGTCAGGTGGACTTGATGAAGGTGTGCAGGTCGTCGTTGAACCGGTCACGGTGGGTGACGAACAGGCCGTGCCCGCCGGTCGGGTACTCCAGGTAGGTCGCCCCGGGAACCAGCTTGGCGGTACGCCGCCCGGTCACGGCCACCGGCACGGAGGCGTCGGCGGCCCCGTGCACGACCAGCGCGGGCACGGCGATCTCGGCCAGCGAGGCCCGGTGGTCGAAGGTCATCGCGACCCGCTGGTACCGGCGGATCGCCCACGGCGAGACCTCAAGGCACTGCCGCAGCGTGAAGTCGACCTGTGCGGGGGAGATCTCGTTGCCCAGGTGAGTGGCGAAGAACGCCTGCGCCCGCTGGGCCAGCCACTTGGGATGGTCGGCGTCCAGGGCGGCCATCGAGGCCTCCAGGATGGCGCCCGGCACGCCCTCGGGGTTGTCGTCGGTCTGCAGCAGGAACGGCAGCATCGCCGAGACGAACGCGACCCGCGCGATGCGCTCGTCGCCGTGGCGGGCCAGGTACCGGGCGACCTCGGCGCCGCCCATCGAGTGACCGACCAGGGTGATGTCACGCAGGTCGAGCAGCTCGATCAGCTCGGCCAGGTCGTCGGCGCCGGTGTCCAGGTCGTAGCCCGTCGAGGGACGGTCCGAACGGCCGTGGGCCCGCCGGTCGAGGGCGACGCAACGGTAGCCGCGCTCCACGAAGTACGGGATCTGGTACTCCCACATGTCCGCGGAGAGCATCACGCTGGCGACGAAAACGATGGGCTTGCCCTGGCCGTAGTCCTCGTAGGCGAGGCGGGGCCGTCCGTGGTCTCGAAGAACATCTCATGACTCCTCATGTCGTGCGATGTTCTGAGTTTTCAGTCAGAGGTAAGAGCGACAATTACGTCTCAGGTAAGCTGCGCGCCCGTCGAGGGCCGGATGACGGGCCGACCGTGTCGTATGAGTTCTCGATCGCCGCCCGGGGCGATCCCGCGGCTGGCGCGCCGGCGATCATCGGCCCGCCGGCGGGGCGTGGGCAAGAGCCGGCTGGTCTACGAAGCGCTCCCACGCTCGCCCCGTCCCGTTTCGTCGTGCACGCGCCATGGTCTCCGGCCGCGGAAGCGCTGCTCGCCCCCGAAGAGCACAGCAGAAGGCTCAGCCCCCTGCCGGCGCTTCGGCGCCCACGCCACAACTACCGGCCCCGCTGCCGGGGGTGCGCAGGAGTGGCACGGGGTCAGTGGCGAACCGGGCAGCGCGAGGCTCACGTTCGTCTCCGAACCGGTGGGTGAGGATGCCGTAGAGTTCCGGGCGTCGTCCCTGGAGCCATCGGCGGCCGGTCGAGAGTGGCAGCAAGGTGAGGTCGAGGTCGGCGGTCACCATGTCGTCATCGGCCGCCCAGGTTTCGCCGAGGATGCGGCCGTAGGGGTCGATGATCATCGCGTTGCCGGTGCGGATCTCGCCGTCGTCTTCGCCGATGCCGTTGCTGAACAGGACGAACAGCCCGTTGTCATGAGCCCGGGCGGGCAACCAGCGCATCAGCCACTGGCGTCCGCTGGGGCCGCGCAGCTCGGCTTCGATCGCCTTCGGGTCGCCGTGCCGGTTCCGCCAGAGCTCCACGGGGATCGGGCGCATCCCGTGAGGGCTTCGCGAGGCGGTGCCGCCGGTCTGGTGGGGCGCCACCAGTATCGAGGCGCCCATCAGCGCGGTGGCGCGGACGTTCTCGACCAGGTTGTTGTCCCAGCAGATGAGGATGCCCATGCGGACGCCCCAGGGGGTGTCGAAGACGGTGTAGGCGTCGCCGCTGCTGATCGCCGGGTGCTCGAAGGCGTGCAGCTTGCGATGACGATGGACGCGTCCGTCCGGGAGGCAGAGGGCATAGCTGTTGAACAGCCGCCCTTCCGTGTCGATCTCCAGGAAGCCGACTCCCACCGCGATGCCGTGCTCGGCCGCCAGTGCGCGGACGGCGGTGACGGACGGACCGGCCACCGGCTCCGCGAGTTCTCGCAGCCGCTCAGGGGCATGGCGGCGCAGATGCCAGTACCCCAGCAGGCACATTTCCGGGAAGGCGATGACCTGCACGCCATCCGCGCTCGCCACGCGCACGTAGTGCTCGATTTGGGCCAGGTTGTACGTCTTGTCATCGGGCCGATGCTCGAACTGCACGGTCGCGCACCGCAATGTCGGCGTGGGGGTCTCGGCCGCTTCATCGTTCCGTGCCATCGCGAACCTCCGGATCCTTGGGGTGGTTCACCAGGAGACCGCATGCGCATCTCATTCGTCCAATGAATCTTTTTCGCTGTTCGATAGAGTTCCGGAATGGATCTGGTTCTGCTTCGCGCCTTCCTCACGGTCGCCGAGCACGGTCACTACGGCCGCGCCGCGCGAACGCTCAGTGTCACCCAGCCGACGCTCACGAAACAGATCCAGTCGTTGGAAGCGCAGGTGGGAGGCCGGCTGTTCGATCGCGGCCGTCACGGCGCCGTACTGACCGATCTGGGCACTGTCCTGCTCCCGGACGCGCAGGCTCTCCTGCGGCAGGCGGACGCGCTCACCCGGCGGATGGCGAGAACGGCCGCCGGCGAGATCGGGAAGCTGGCGGTCGGCTTCGGGCTGTCGAGCATCGACCTGGCCCCTCGGATCGTCGCCGCTTTCCGGCGGCGCCATCCCGACGCGCACGTCACTTTGGATGACATGTCGTCACAGGCCCAGCTTGACCGGATCAACGCGGGCGACCTCGACGTCGGTTTCGTCCGCCTGCCCCTCGACGGCGGATGGGGACGACTGCCGCTGGCCGGCGACCGCCTCGCCCTCGCCTGTGCCGACCATGACGACCAACCTCCGCACGACGTCGGAGATCTCGCCAGATGGGTGGCCCGCCACGACTTCCTCCAGTTGGTGCAGGAGAGAGGGCCTGGACTGGCACGGCAGATCAACCGCCTGTGCGCCGCCGTCACGGTCCGGCCTGCCATTGTCCAGGAGGCGCAGGACCTGCAGACCGTCCTCGCGCTGGTGGCGGCCGGCGTAGGAGTCGCATTCGTGCCGGCCAGCGCCCACCGCATCGCGCCGTCCTCGGTCACGATCACGCCGATTCGCCATCCGGCGGCCGAATGGCAGATTGCCGTGGTGTGGAAGGACGAGCGGCTTCGCCCGTTGACGACCGGTTTCCTCGACCTCGTACGAGAACACGGTCATCCGGAAGTCAGCGGCTCCTGAGCCGGTCGCCCGGGACAGGAGCAGCGCTGCGCCCGTCGGCGGGCAGGCCGGGCGGATAGGCGTCGACGTCGTCTTGAGGAATGGCCTGCCACGGCTGCAGTCCCCAGCCTGCGCTACCGAGGCGATGGCACAGCACCAGCACGTTCGGTCGTTCGATGAAGGCGAACCGGGCCCGTCCCGACAAGCCGTGCGTCGCGTCCTGCACAGAAGTGGTTGGCAGGAGCACGAGACGTCAGGGGACCTCTCCGGGCTTGTCGACGATGCCGGCCGCGAGCCACACATCGGCGAAGACCGCACCCTTCCGGTATGCCACCTCTCCGTTGATCATCTCATCGCGCAGCCAGACCGACTGATCGGCCATGACCTGATAGGTGCGCGGATCGAGGATGAGGTAGCGGCGGCTGTCTTCCTCGCCGATGGTGGACCGGAACAGGCCCAGCCCCGCTCGCCCGGTCGCGTCCCTGACGTTCTGTTCGATCTTCACCCTCGGAATCTTCGCCAGCGCGCGGAAGATGGCCGCCTCGAGCTTGGGCGGCATGACCGCCTCCTGCGTCAGATACAGCGAGAGGATGCGGTAGGCGCGCGAGTCCGGATCCTCGACCTTCTTGGACACCCCCTCCTCCTTGGGATAGTCGATCCAGTGCCGGTCGCCTGCGACATGGGCGAGCAGCTTGTCTGGATCGGTGGGGAGCTTGAGTAGCTTTTCCCGGTATTGCTGGGGCGACAGGTCGTCATCCCCCGGATCGGGTGGATTATCCTGCGCCCGGAAGTTCCCCTCTGGATCCCGTCCGGCGCTCTGCTTGCCGTCGTAGCGCAGCCAGCTCTCCAGCGTCTGGGTCCGGCCGTCCGCAGGCTGGACATTGAGGATCTTGGTGTACTGCCACTGATCGGGCCGGGGTTCCGGCGCGGTCGCCCGCTCCTCAACCGTCTTGGCCGCCCGCTCCAGCACCGTCTCCGAGTTGAGCAGGATCGCCCCTACGTTGGGTAGGGGTCGCACCTCCGGCGGCCGCTGAAGCACCGAGACGGCGACCACCACGATCATGACCGCCGCCACGCCTGCGACCAGCAGGGATGGCATGATCGCGAACCTCCGGCCGCGCCGTGTGGCCCTGCGGCGGAGCCTGCGTAGCCGATCGGCGTCCGGCAACGGTGCGTTCGCCCGCATCTCGGCGAGGATCTTCAGGTCATCCACGGCTTGCCTCCTCCTCATCCACAACGATGGCGGACGGATCAACGCCGCCCAGTGCCGCGCGCGTCTTCTTCCTGGCGCGATGCAGCCGCGAGCGGATCGTGCCGATGGGGACGCCAAGGGCGCGCGCCACTTCCTCATAGCTCAGATCCGCCCAGGCGATCATCAAAAGGACCTCGCGGTCTTCCGGCGACAGCACCGCGAGCGCCCCCGCGAGATCGCCCTGCGCCGCCGAGGCCGACACCCGGGCCTCGACCCGATCGGCATAGCTCTCCGCCACCTCGTCGACGCCGGTCCTTGCCAAGGCGAAGTAGAACCGCTGTTCTGTACGACGGTGCTTGCCGATCAGGTTGGCCGCGATGCCGTACAGCCACGGACGGGCGTCGAGGTAACTGAGGTCGTAACGGGCGCGGCGTCTGAAGGCGGTCAGGAAGGTCTCCGCCACGACGTCGTCGGCCAGCGAGTCGCCCAGCCGCCGCGTCACATAGCGGTGCAAGGCGGGTGCGTGCCGGTCGAACAAGGCCGCGAAGGCGGCGGGATCGCGCCTGGACCGCTGGATGAGCTCCGCGTCCTCCAGGCTCACATCAGCTGTCAAGCCTGTGCTCCGTTCCTCGATGTTGTCACCCCTCTTTCACCCGAAGCTCCCGTCTGAGTTCTCGCCTGCATGAGAACGACAGGAAGATCGCGAGATGCCGAAAGCGGGAAAGCAAGGCGCCAAGGACGAGTTCGGTTCTGGCGATGGACCGGAGACGTACGCCAATAGATCTTGGCTGCGTATGGTGACGAACCATTGCTGACCTGTGCAGACGAGAGTGGCGTAGTGGCGGCATGCCTGGCCCGTGAATCACGGACCACGATTTACCTTCGGGAGAAGGCTGGGTGTTCCAACCTGAAACCGCAGGTCGAGGGTATGCCGTGCAGGAGAACCTGATCGACAGGTAGAGGAGCCCCTGATACAGGGGTTGTCGACCAAGATCGACCTCTATCCAGGGGCTCGGAGTTGCTCTTCTACCGTGCCGCGCTGCCGTCGTCACCTCGGACACTGCCCTGCCCGTCCGGCACCCTGCGCCGGCATCGTAAGGTGATCGGCTCGCCATGGCGCCGCCTCAACACCGGCCGGCAGGCTCTGCTCGTCCTCGTCCACCTGCTCAAGGCGAGACGCCGGCGGAGGCCGCGGCGGGCTTCGGTGTCGGCATCGCGACTGCCTGGCGCTACATCCGCGAGGCCAAACCCCATCTGGTGCTGGACGGCACCCTCGTCGCGATCGACCGGGTGGTCGCCGACCGGCCCCACTACTCCGGCAGGCACAAGAGGCACGGCATGAACATCCAGGCCCTGGCCACACCCGACGGCGCACCCTTGTGGACTTCCGGTATTCCTGCCCGGCTCCGTCCACGACCTCAAAGCCGCCCGGATCTGCGGCATCCTGCGCCGTCTGAAGGCCGCCGACCTGTTCACTCTGGCCGATAGGGGGTATGTCGGAGCTGGTGAGCACGTGCGCGTGTCGTACAAGGGCCGCAACAGTTCGCCTCACAGAAGGCCGCCAACGCCGCCCACGCCAAGCTCCGCGGACCAGGCGAACGGGCCAATGCGCAATTGGAGACCTGGCGTATTCTGCGCAAACTCCGCTGCTGCCCTCTTCTGGTAGGTCAGCTTGTCAAAGCGATCCTTGTGCTTCAGGTCCGCGAAGTGCGATGAAGCGCCAGAATAAAGACATGACCACCAACAAGGTGCTGGACGACGCGGTGCTCGCCGTACAGCGCGACATGGACGCGACCGGTATCGCCGGACGGCTCGGCTTCGACACCCCGGAGTGGGACGACCACGGATACCTGCGCGTCGAGTACAAGGGGCGATACTCCAGCCACGGACTGCATGCCGGCGAAGAGCATGAACCGGTTGCCACCCTCGCGCTGATCGCTGATCTCGCCCAGGCAGTGATCGCCGAGCAGGATTGGAAGGCCTGGCCGACCTGCCCGGCACACTCCTTCGGGCTGTATCCGGAACAGACGGGTGGGGCGGCGCTATGGAGATGCAAAGGTGGTGGCGGGCACACGGTAGCCGCGATCGGGGAGCTGCAGCGATGGGTTTGACCACCCCGGCGCGCGCCTGATCACCTGCACCATCAGGAGGGAGAGCCTCAGTATCGAGGACAGTAGGTCGAAAGAAGAGTTGCAGGGCAGGCTTACCGCCCAGCGCATTTTGGCCACACATCTAAGATTTAGGTCGTCTGGGCGGCGTCGTTTCTGGTTGCTGTGGCGCCATTCGTCGTCTGAGGTATTCTGGCCAGACATTCGATTGGACTTGACAGGTGCTGTTCTCATGGATTTCGACTTCGGCTCATTTCGGATGAGCCGGGCGGTTCTCAAAGGGGCGATCTTCAGGGATTCTGTATCGTTTGGCGGAGTGGTTTTGGGCGAGGACGCCACGTTCGGCGACGCGACCTTCCCGGATCTTCCGCGGTTCGACCGGGCTACCTTTGCCGGTGACGTCCAATTTCGCGAGGCCGTATTCACGGAAAGGGCACTGTTCGCTGGGGCGACTCTCGGTGGTGATGCTCTGCTCTATGAGGCTGGTTTTGCTGGCATTGCTACTTTTGCTGAGGCGACGTTCCATGGTGGTCCCCGTTTTTGCTACGCAATCTTCGCAGGTGCTGCCCGGCTTGATGGCTCTGGAGTGAAGAGTATTGATCTCGATGAGGGCCTCTGCTTGTCATTCAGAGGCCCACGAATCCAGGTGGGCAAGCCCTTTTCCGGGGTCGTAGCGCACTGAGCGGCAGCGCGATGACCAAGAATCACGGCCGCAAGCAGGGGCCCGCAACGCCCGAAAGCGTACGGGGGCCACGCCAGCGCCGCCGCCGGGACCCTGCACCGCCATCGCGGCCCTGGCCACCCGGGTGCCGGACGGCGCCCGGGTGGCGGCCGATGCCCTCTTCCCGAACGTCAAGGGCCCGGCTCCCGAAGCGAAGTCGAGAACCGGGCCCTTGACCTGCTATGACCACTTGTGGGGGCCTCAGACCGGGTGCTTCACGCACCCTTCCGGCACGGGGCCGCCATCAGAGGGGTCTCCGTGTCCTTCAGGCCTTCCGCGTTTCCGCGGCACGCATCGCCACGTCATCGATCCGGAACGCGGACCCGGTGGGGGCGCTCCAGACGAAGGTCCAGTCAACGCGGGTCGCGCCCGTCGGCGCGGTGAACGTGCCGGCCGCCTCGGTCCAGGCCGTCTTCTGGGCCAGGGAGACGGGGTCGGTACGCAGCACCGCGCCGTCCTCGTCGCGCCAGCGCACGTTCCAGGTGACACTAGGCATGGTGGCCACGGCCTCCCGGTACCACAGTGACACGCGGTAGCTCTTACCGGCGATCACACCGCTGTATCCGGGGTACTTGTCGAGCGCCACCGCGCTGCCGGACCCCTCGGTGCTGGTCAGCTGCAGCGAGCCCGTGCCGTCGTGCGCGTCGCCGGTCTGGTGCGCCACGCTGGATCCGTACCACGCGGAGTAGGGCGCCGTCGAGATGTCCTCGAAGTTCTGCTCGGTGATCGGCGGCGTCTCGGGCGTCTTGCCGTCGAACGTGCTGCCGGCGTCCTGGCCGTACTGGGGGCCGACCCACTCTGCGGCCGTGACGCGTCTGCCCATGTCGTAGATCCTGAACTGCCACGGTCCCGTGTAGGTGTTGTCGTGCCAGGAGTTGTTCGACTCGTGGACGATCGACTTCTCGATCTTCTCTCCCAGGTACGGGGACCACTCCGGGTGCGCCGTGCCGCGACCTGGCCGAGGCGCACGGCGGCACCGCCACGGCCACCAGCACCCCGGGCGTCCGCACCACCTTCACCTTGCGCCTTCCGGCACGACCGTGATCGTGTGAGGACACGTCCCAGGATGACGGGGTCGGCCGTGGGCGTGCGGACGCAGGCTACGGCCGGCCGTACGCCGGCTCTTCGCAGGGCGAGGCTGGTGACCTCTTGAGGCGCTGAGGTGTGTTTTCCTCTTGGAGGCACCAAGTGGGCCCCCGAGGGGCGAGCGGCTACAGATCGCGTGGCGTCGGCTGCGGTCACCGTCACCTGCGCACTTCTTCGCGGGATCGCTCCGGGAGAATCTGCGTACCTGGCCATCAGGCGGCCGGCGACGGAGGGGGACAGGACCTGCTCGACGTGCCGGTGACGCGGGTCAGGCGGGCGGCCTTGCCGTTCCGGTCCCGCACCTGCGGGAGCCCGCCGTCGGCGCGCCGGGCTCAGCGAGGGGAGGGCTTGCCCTTCTTGCGGGTGCGGCGGTCGGGGACGGGGGAGCGGCCCGCGGAATGGTCGGCGAACGCCTCGGCCGCCTTGGCGGGATCGCCGTCGCGCAGCAGCGAGACCAGGCGGCCGTGCTCGTCGGCCATCGCGTGCCAGTCGCCGTCGAAGAGCGGGTCGGCGATGGCGCGCAGCGCGCGCAGGCTCGGTTCGAGGACCTCCCACATCCGGGTCAGGAACGGGTTTCCCGCGATCTGGCTGACCTGGGTGTGGAAGGCGATGTCGATGTCGCGAAACTTGCCGACGTCGTTCATCGCCACGGCCTGGTGCATCTGCTCGACGAGGTCCTCCAGCTCGCGGAGCTGGTCGTCGGTGACGTGCCCGGCGGCGAGCTGGGCGGCGAGGCGTTCGAGCGGCTCGCGCACCTGGCGGGCGTACTCGGCGTGCTCGGTGGAGATCTCGACCACGAAGTTGCCGCGGCGTGGCACGTGCACGAGCAGCCCCTCGCGGGCCAGCTGCTTGACGGCTTCGCGAACTGGCGCTTGACTCACGCCCAGACGGCGTGCGATCTCCGACTCCACCACGCGCTCGTTCGGCGCGAGGTCACCCTCGACGATGGCCTGACGGAGCAGCTCGTACACCCGATCGGAGATCAAGGTGGGACGGACCGAGTCTTTGCTCGTGGCCAGTCTGGAGGCGAAGTCACTGTTGGCTTGCCGTGTCGATGCCATGAAGTCCCCATCATGCGATCTCGCGCGTCCCCGGTCCCCGCTGTCATGATACGCGATCATCGCTTAGCAGGTATCGATTGCTCTGCCAGCCGGTCCGCCAGCCAGGCGAGCTTGACGGCCTCATGCGCCGGGCCGCCGCCCTCGTGGTCGTTGAACGGGTAGACGCTGATCCGCTTGCGCGCCGGGGGCAGGTCGTGGAGCGCGCCGTAGTGGTTGAAGGCCGCGTACACCGTCGAGGGCGGGCAGATGCGGTCCATGAGGCCGACGGAGAAGAGCGTCGGCGCGTCGGCCCGGCGGGCGAGCGTCGCGCCGTCGAAGTACGACAGGGTGCGCATCGCCGTCTCGGCGTGTTCCCGGTGCAGCTTCACGAACCGGGTGAACTCCACGTACGGCGGCTGGTCGGTGAACGTCGTCGCCCGCCCGAAGTGGCACAGGAAAGGCACGTCCGGCATGACGGCCACCAGGTCCGGGACGAGCCCGGCCACGGCCAGGGCGATCCCGCCGCCCTGGCTGGTCCCGGTCACCGCGATCCTGGACGCGTCCACCTCCGGATGTGTGCGCACCGCCGCGACGGCCCGAACGGCGTCGGTGTACAGGCGGCGGTAGTAGTACCGCTCGGGGTCGAGCACGCCGCGGGTCAGGAAACCGGGGGCCGCGACGTCGCCGGTCGCGGGATCGGGGTCGGGCGTCTCCGCGCCCTGGCCGCGGGTGTCCATGACGAAGTGCGCGTAGCCGGCGCACGCCCAGAGCCGCTTCTCGTGGGCCACGCCGCGGCCGCTGCCGTAGCCGAGGTACTCCACGACGGCGGGAAGGGGGCCGGTCCTGGTCACCGGCAGGTGCAACCATCCCTTGACGGGGTGGCCGCCGTAGCCCGCGAACGTGACGTCGAAGGTGTCGATCGTCGCCAGCCCGTTCGGCACCGGCTCGGCCGTCATGGCGAGGTCGATGCCGCTGTTCCCGGCGAGCGTCTTCGCCCAGAACGCGTCGAAGTCCGCCGGTTCCGGCAGGGTCGGCAGGTACCGTTCGAGCTGGTCCTGGGGGAGGTCGAAATGGGCCATCGATTAACCAATCATCGCTTATCGATCAACTGTCGCATCGAAGCAGGGGCGCCGGATCGTTGTCAACCGGGGGTGCCAGGCGGTACGCGCGTTCGGCGGTGGTGCGCAGCACCCGTACGCGCTCCCCGGCCGTCAGCCCGGCGAGCCCGAGCGTCGCGAGCCGCAACGACTCGGCGCGGGACCCGCGGGGCAGGCAGATCGGCCAGTCGGACCCGACGACGCACCGGTCGGGACCGAACGCCTCGATCACGTGGGTGACCAGTCCGGCCACCCGTCCCGGTGGCGCGCCGTGCTGCTGGGTGAGCAGGCCGGAGATCTTCATGATCACGTTCGGGGTGCGGGCCGCCCGCCGTACGTGCTCGCGCCACTCGCCCGGATCGGCCGCCAGCAGGTTCGGGGGGTTGCCGAGGTGGTCGACGATCACGGTCAGCGCGGGGTGCCGCGCGGCGACCTCGGCCGCGACGCCGACGGCGGCGGCGTGCAGGTTGAGTTCGAGCGCCACCCCGAGCTCGGCCAGCACCGGGACGAGCGCGCGGGCCGAGGCGGGCGTGGCCTCCCATGAGGGGCCGCCGAGCCGCATCCCGTTGGGGCGGGCCCCGTCCATGAGGTTCCGGAACCGGGACGGCTCGACCCCGGCGTGGACGTTGAGGTTGCCGACGTGCCCGGCGATCAGGTCGGGGTGACGCAGGCGCAGGTCGCGCAGCCGCCAGGTCTCGCCGCGGTCGCCCCTGGACGCCTCGACCAGGATCGTCCCGGTCAGGCCGAGGCCGTCGCCCGCCTCGGCCAGGTCGCCGGCCGTGAACGGCCGGTGGTGGGGTGACTCCGGCGTGATCCACGGATAGCCGCCGTCGAGGTCCCAGAGGTGGGCGTGGCAGTCGATCACCTGTGCTCCGTATGTTCGGCCAGTATTGACACGTTGATCCGAGCTCATGAAGATTCTACTCATCGGCTATCGATCAGCGATTACAGGTGTTCTCATGCGCATGGCAGCAAGACGTCCCGGCGGCGCGGCAGAGGGGGGTGCGAGACCGTGACGGCCTTCGACGCCTCACGCGTACCGGAGGTGCGGGCCTCCCGCGGATCGGCGACTCCGCCGCGGTGGGCCGTATTGCAGCGGGAGCTGTTCGCCGTCCAGGACAAGGCGTGGCGGATCTTCTCCGACCGCTACACCGAGGACGACGGCCGGCTGGTCTTCCGCGACAGGCTGGGGGAGGGGCTCGACGGCCGCGACGGGGTCGACGACTTCTACGAGGCGTTCTTCAACTGGCCGACGCTGTACCTGCTCGGCGGCAGCGCTGACGTCCTGGCGGCGGCGCGACGGCACTGGCGGGGCGTCACCGCCCAGCTGACCGGGATGGGCATGCTGGCCGACGAGTTCGAGCGCGGCTACGACTGGTTCCACCAGGGCGAGGGCATGCTGCTGTTCTACGGGCTCTGCCTCGCGGCGCCCGACGACGGCGAGTTGAGGGAGCTGGCCGGGCGCTTCGCCGACCTCTACCTTCCCGGCGGCCCCAACTACGACCCCGAGCACCGGATCATCCGCGCGCCGCACAACGGCGCCGCCGGTCCCCGCTGGGGCTTCAGCGACCACGACGTGTACTTCCCGTGGAGCCTGGCCCTGCGCCCCTACGGGCTGCCCCTCGACTGGATCGACGAGGCCGCCTCCTTCGACGACCTGGCCGCCGATCCGGCGCGGGCCCGTGCGTACGGTCGCGTGATGTGGGAGCGCATGGGGCGCGGCGACACGATCGTCAACCTCTGCGCGACCAGCCTCGTCACCAACGCCTATCTGCTCGGCGGTGAGTCCCGGCACGCCGACTGGGTGGTCGAGTACGTCGACGCCTGGCGGCAGCGGCTGGACGGCCGCGACGTCGTCCCCGACAACGCGGGCCTGCACGGCGTGGTCGGCGAGCACCTGGACGGCCGCTGGTACGGCGGGCACTACGGCTGGTCCTGGCCCCACGGCCTGCCACCTGTCGGGACGGCGGCGATCGTCGGTGCGTCCAACGCGATGTTGCTGACGGGCGACCCGTCCTACCTGGACCTGGCCCGGAACCCGCTGGACGTCGTGCTCGGCCGGGCCGAACGACGCCGCCCCGCCGACGTCTCCACCATCACCAGACGCTGGCGGCCCCACCTGCGCGGGCTGGAGCACGAGCCGACCCTCGTGGCACCCATGCGCCGCGACGATTCCGGATGGTTCGACCACAACATCATGCCGACCCAGCTGCCCGTGGCCCTGTGGCAGTTCAGCCGGGCCGCCGCCGACCGGGAGCGCGTCGACCGGCTCCGCGAGGGGGCGAGCTGGGACTGGACGGCGGTGCACACCCAGCGCACCAAGGAGGAGTCCGGGCACGAGGAGCCCTGGTACGAGTACCTCGCCGGCCGCAACCCCGGCTTCCCCGAGCGGATGCTGCGCAGCGCCATCGACACCTGCGCTCAGCGGCTGGAGTCCATCGCCGGCGACCCGGTGGACCCCGCCGTCGGCCCCGACGCGTTCGGCATCCACGACTGGCAGGACCGCAACCCGGTCGTCACGGAGGCGCTGCTGCAGCTGACCACCGGATCCCCGCAGGTGCTCTACAACGGCGCGCTGGCGCAGATGCACCTGCGCTACTTCGACGCCGGGGAGCGCCGTCCGGGCCTGCCCGCCGACGTCGCCGCGCTGGTCACCAGCATCGACGCCGGCCACACCGTGGTCGAGCTGGCCAACCTCGGCGAGGCGCCGCGCTCGCTCGTCGTGCAGGCGGGCACGTTCGCCGAGCACGTCATCCACGAGGTCCGCGCCGACGACGAGCCGCCCAGGACGGTCGAGGGGCCGCATGTCCACGTGCGGCTGCCGGGCTCGACGCACGTACGGCTGACCCTCACGATGACGCTGCGCGGCGGGAGACCCACGTACGAGGCTCCGCCGATGGAGGTGGGGCGATGAAGGCCGAGCTGCCGCGGCTGGGCCTCGGCACCGCCCCCATCGGCAACCTGTTCCAGGACGTCTCCGAGCAGGACGCGGCCGCCACGGTGGCCGCCGCCGTCCAGGAGGGCGTCACCTACTTCGACACCGCCCCCCGCTACGGCCACGGGGTCGCCGAGGAACGGCTCGGCCGCGCGCTCGCGGCTCGGGGCGGGCCCGCCGAGCCGGTGATCTCCACCAAGGCGGGCTGGCTGCTGCGGCCGGGGCAGACGGTGGTCACCGACTGGACGGAGCGTGGCATCCGCCGGTCGCTGGAGTCCAGCCTGGAACGGCTCGGGCGTCCCTCGGTCGACATCCTGTACCTGCACGACCCCGACGACTTCCCGGAGGAGGTGCGGCGTACCGCCTACCCGGCCGTGCGCGGGTTGCGGGACGAGGGGCTGGTCGGCGCCGTCGGCTTCGGCATGAACCACAGCGAACCGCTGGCCGCGTACGTGGCCGAGTTCGACGTGGACGTCGTCCTCATCGCCGGACGTTTCTCGCTGCTCGACCACGAGGCGCTGACGACCCTGCTGCCGCTGTGCCTGAAGACCGGTACGGCGGTGGTCGTGGGCGGCGTCTTCAACACCGGGCTGCTCGCCGACCCGCGTCCGGGCGCCATGTACGACTACCGGCCGGTGCCCGGCGGCGTGCTCGCCCGGGCCGAGCGTTGCCGTGCCGTCTGCGCGGAGTTCGGGGTGCCGCTCGCCGCGGCGGCCGTCCAGTTCCCCTTCCTCCATCCCGCCGTGCGGTCGGTCGTGGTGGGCTGCCGGTCGGCGGCCGAGGTGCAGGGGAACGCGGCCGCGTCGCGGACGGACGTACCGCCGGAGCTGTGGCGCAGGCTCGCCGAGGAGGGCTTCGTCCCTCCCGAGCTGCTGGACGGATAGGGCGGGCCCTGGCGGGGCGGGTTCTCCCGCCCCGCCCCCTTCAGCGGTCGCTCTCGCGAGCGGCCAGGTACTCGGCGAGGCCGGCTCCGGTCAGCGGGTAGTAGTCCGACAGCCGCCCGCCCTCGTCCAGGCGGCGGCGGGCGAACTGCTCGCGGTCCTGGTGCAGGAGGGAGTCCTCAGCCACCGCCATGGCGCTGCGCTGCGGGACGACGACCGCTCCGTCCTCGTCGGCGACGATGAGGTCGCCGGGCGTCACCAGCGTGCCGCCCACGCCGACCGGGACGTTGAAGGCCGAGGGGAACAGCTCCGCCTGCGAGGCGTAGTGCGGCGTCACCCCCGTGCACCAGATCGGCACGCCGAGGGCGCGCACCCGTGCGGCGTCGCGCACCCGCCCGTCCACGACGATGCCGGCTCCGCCGCGCAGCTTGAAGTAGCGGACGAGCATGTCGCCGAGGCAGCCGGTGAAGTGGCTGGCCTGCGCGGAGATGACCAGCACGTCGCCGGGCCGGATGGATTCCAGCACCGCCCACAGCGCGGTCTTGCGTTCGGCGTCCTCCTGTCCCGTGCCGGAGAAGACGTCCTCGCGCTGGGGCAGGAACTGCAGGGTCACGGCGCCGCCGGTGATGCGTACGCCCGGCTCCCTGTGCAGGGGGACGGGGCCGTCGATGAAGGTCCGGGTTATGCCCATCTGGTGGAGCTTGGCGCAGGCGGTGGCGGCGCTTACGTCCGCGAGGGCGTCCACCAGGCCCGCGCTGGGCCGGACGAAGGGCGAGGAGTGCGCCGGTCCCAGCATCGTCTCGTAGATGCCCGTCTCCGGTGCCCCGACATGCCCGTTCGTACTCATTTCTGCCTCATCCCAACACATCGACAATTATCGCCTATCGATGGTAGATGTAACTGCCGACCGATGAGAGCTGTCAACCGTGAGAGGAGACCGGGGTGCCAGCGGGGCCGACGGAGTGGTTCGAGGAAGCGCGGTTCGGGATGTTCGTTCACTTCGGGCTCTACAGCCTCGCCGCCCGGCACGAGTGGGTGCGCAGCCGGGAGAAGATGCCGGACGAGGACTACGACCGCTACCTGGAACAGTTCGATCCCGACCTGTTCGACGCGGCCGAGCTCGCCAGGAACGCCCGTGCCGCCGGGATGCGCTACGCGGTGCTGACCGCCAAGCACCACGACGGGTTCTGCCTCTTCGACTCCAAGCTCACCGGCTACACCAGCGCCCGCGCGGCCGGCCGGGACCTGGTCGCCGAGTTCGCCGAGGCCATGCGGGCCGAGGGCCTGCGCGTGGGGCTTTACTACTCGCTGCTCGACTGGCGTCACCCCGACTTCACCATCGACCAGTACCACCCGCTGCGCGACAGCGCGCCCCCGGATGCGAACGCCACGCGCGACATGGCCCGCTACCGGGCGTACATGACCGGGCAGGTACGCGAGCTGCTGACCGGGTACGGCCCGATCGACCTGCTCTTCTTCGACTTCACCTACCCGGCGAAGGGGCCCGCCGACTGGGGTTCGGAGGAGCTGATGGCGACCGTGCGCGCCCTGAGCCCGCAGATCGTCGTGAACGACCGCCTCGGCATCCCCGGCGACTACGTGACGCCCGAGCAGTACCAGCCCGACCGGCCGCTCACCCGCGACGGCGTCCAGGTCATGTGGGAGGCGTGCCACACGCTCAACGGCTCCTGGGGCTACGACCGCGACAACCACGACTACAAGGACCCGGCGCTGCTGATCCGGATGCTCGTCCAGTCCGTCGCGTGCGCCGGCAACCTGCTGCTCAACGTCGGGCCCACCGGCCGGGGCGCGCTGGATCCACGGGCCCGGCACACGCTGGCCGCGATCGGGGAGTGGATGTCCCTGCACGCCAGGGCCGTGCACGGCGCGGGGCCGAGCACGTTCAGCCCGCCGCCCAACGCCCTCTACACCCAGCGGGGCGACCGCCTCTACCTCCACCTGCTGTCCTGGCCGCTCAAGCACGTCCACCTGGCCGGCCTCGCGGGACGCGTGCGCTACGCCCAGTTCCTCCACGACGGCTCCGAGGTGCGCTTCCACCAGGCGGACGGAGACCTGCACGAGCACAACAACCTCGCCCTGCCGGGCCAGCCGCCGGGCACGCTCACGCTGACCCTGCCCATCGCCGCGCCGGACGTGCCGCTCCCGGTCGTCGAGCTCGTGCTGCGCGACGACGATGGTTCCTGACGTCACCGCACGGCCGGTGTGGGACGCGGTGCCCGCCGAGGCCCGCGACACCGTCCTGACCGCCGCCGCGGAGGAGCTGGCCCGGCCGGCCCGCACCTGTCCCTGGGCGACTGGGGTCGGACGTTCCGCGGACGGGGCGCGTACCGTCCACGAGGACAAGGCGCGGCGGCTGCGCGAGCGTGACGACCCCTTCCTCGACCTGGGCGCGGCCGAGATCGCGGCGCTGTTCGCCTGGACCGACCACGCGCTGGGCCCGCATCTGGACATCAGGGCGCCGGGGCTGCGCCGCAGATTGCGCCGCGAGGCCGACCAGCGGGTGCTCACCCCGTTCGAGCGAGTGCGCGACTGGCACTGGATCGGACGCGACGGCCGGGCGAACAAGGCCGGCCGACCTACACCGCCGCGACCTTCGGCCCGCGCCGCTACGACGAGTGGCCGTTCCAGAGCGCCTGGCACAACGTGCCCTAACCGGGGCACGGGCAGCTCCCGGGGGCGGAGCACGGCGCGCGGGACGTCGTCGTCCGGTTCGACGAGAGCCACGCCGTCCTGCGGGCCGACCTGAGCGCCGTCGCGCGCAGCCGGGGCTCCCGGCCGTCCCGGCTGACGCCGGCCGTCACCGGCCCGGGGAGCAGGGGCCGGTTCGCCGTGAGCTTTCGCAGGCACTCACGAAATGACTCTTGAACAAGTTAGGTATGCCACATAACATCACCTATCGATAGGCGATGGACGTTGATGGTGTCGATGTCGCCGCGTCGATCGTGTCGAACCGCCACGCCGTCCGCCACGCCGGCCCGCGCAGCCCGACCCCTCACTCAGGTGGCCCCCGGGCGGGCGGCTCCCGAAGACGGCCAGTCCACCCCGACCTTCCACCGGTCATGACTATGCAATTGGAGCGTGTAGCGGATATGGGAACACAGTTGCGCCGGGCGTGCGCGGCCGCGGTCGCCGCCACAACCGTGGTGGCCGCGGCCACCGCCTGCGGTGGCGAGGACCCGGCGCAGGCCGGCACCACGACTCTGCGCATCATCGTCAACATCAGCCCGAACCTGACCGAGCAGTACTGGAAGGGACTGTTCGCGAAGTACGAGCAGAGCCACCCGGGGGTGAAGGTCAACCTGGAGCTCACCGGGACCGTCTCGGCGACCGCCAAGCTCACCCAGGACCTCGCCGCCGGCGACCCACCGGACATCGCCCAGCAGATCACCCCGACGAAGGAGAACGCCGGCCTGTTCGCCGACCTCTCCGGTGAGGCGTGGACCGGCCAGACCCCGCTGGCCGACCAGTACGCCGTTGGCGGGAAGCGCTACCTGGTCGGCGTCGGCCAGCAGATCCAGTCGCTCGTCTTCTACAACAAGGCCGCCTTCGCCAAGGCCGGTCTCGACGCCACCGCCATCAAGACGCTCGACCAGTTCCAGGACGCCATGGCCAAGCTGAAGAGCGCCGGCCACACGCCGCTGCAGAGCGCGGGCCAGTGGGTGCCGGGAGCGCAGTTCTCCCTGATCGCCGACTCCGGCGTCCTCACCGCCGACCCCGACTGGACGGTCAAGCGCAAGCAGAACCAGGTCTCCTTCGCCACCGGCGACTACCTGAAGTACCTCCAGCGCTTCCGGAGCTGGATCGACCAGGGCTACCTCGACAAGAGCGCGCTCGGCCTGACGTACGCCGACGGGCAGACGGCCTTCCTCGACGGCAAGTCCGCGATGTACGTCATGGGTTCCTTCTTCGTCCCCGCCGCCGACGCGGCGAAGAAGAGCGACGAGATCGGCGTCTTCTCCATGCCGACCGACGGCTCCCACCCCACCGGCCAGTACGGCAACATCGCCAGCCCGTACGTGGTCGTCAACGCCTCCAAGAACAAGGCGGCCGCGATCGACTTCGTGAAGTGGCTGGTCACCGACCCGGCCGCGATCGAGAGCCAGCTCGCCGCCGACGGCAACCTGCGCAAGGGCTTCACCTACAAGATGTCCAGCCTCGGCACGCAGGTCCAGAAGATCCTTGAGGAGGCGCCGTCCGTCCTGGTCAAGTCGGGCGAGCGCCAGCCGGTCGAGGGATATGCGGCCGAGCTCAACACGCAGGTGCAGAAGCTGTACACGGGCGCCACGGCCGAGCAGGTCGCCGCCGGTTTGGACAAGTGGTGGAACTCGCAGAGCTGACCCGGCGGCCGGAGCGGCAGGCGTCCGAGCAGCGGCGCCCGCGCCGCGAGTGGCTGCCGGCGAGGTACCGGGCCAAGGCGGTGACCTTCGGGCTCGTCGCGCCGTCCGTGCTGGTCTACACGGTGATGACCGTCGTCCCGGTGGGAGTGGCGGTCTACCTCAGCCTGACGGACTGGAACGGCTTCTCCGACGCGGTGTTCATCGGCTTCGAGAACTACCTGCACCTGTTCGACGACCCGAGCTCGACCAGCGCCTGGTACGTGACCGCCCTCGTCGCCGTCACCGGCACCCTGCTCATGATCGGCGGCGGCCTGGCGTACGCGCTGCTGCTGAAGGAACGCTCGCGGACGAACTCGTTCTTCCGCACGCTCGCCTACTACCCGCACGTGATCAGCGCGCTGATCCTCGGCTTCCTCTGGGCCGCGATCCTCGGCACGAACGGCGCCGTCAACAGCACGCTGCAACACTTCGGCATCGGGCCCGTCGGCTTCCTGTTCGAGGAGAACCTCGCCCTGGTCTCGCTCATCGGGGTGATCGTGTGGGCCGGCTTCGGGTTCAACGTCGTGCTGTTCGTCGCCGCGCTCCAGACGGTTCCCGCCGAACTGCTGGAGGCCGCGGCGATCGACGGCGCGACCCGGCGCCAGGCCAACCTGCGCGTGGTGATCCCGATGATCTCCCCGGTGGTGACCGTGGCCACCGTGCTGAACCTCATCGGCCTGATCAAGACCTACGACCTGGTCGTGAGCCTCACGAACGGCGGGCCCGCGGGCGCCACGCAGACGTACTCGTTCCTCATCCTGGCCAGGTCCTTCGAGGGGACCAAGGTCGGTTACGCCAACGCGCAGGCCGTGTTCCTCATGGTCGTGTGCGCCGGCCTGGCCCTGCTGGTGACGGCCGCGCGCAACCGGCAAGGCCGGGCCACGACGAGTTAGGGGACGGTGATGATCGAACAAACGGAAGCCGGCCACGGCGGGCGCCGCTCCTTCGTGCGCCCGGTCATGCTGGCGCTGCTCCTGGTGGCCATGACCATCCCGGTCTACCTGCTCGTGGTCAACAGCTTCAAGTCGCAGGACGACATCCTCGGCAACCCCTTCTCCCTCCCGCTGGGCGACCTCACCTTCGAGTACCTCGCCAACGCCGTCGACAGCCCCCAGTACAACGTGATCCGCAGCTACGGCTTCACGCTGTTCCTCGTCGTCGTCGTGGACATCCTGTGCATCCTGCTGGCCGGCCCGGCGGCGTACGCGATCGCGCGCAGCCTCAGCCGCCGCTCCCAGCTGCTGCTGCTGTACTTCCTCGCGGGGACGTTCATCCCGGGCGCGGCGCTGGTGATCCCGGTGATCTACGTGCTGCGCTCGGTCGGCCTGGCCAACACCGTGGTGGGCCTCGTGGCCCACGACGTGGCCTCGACCCTTCCGGTGAGCATCTTCCTGTTCGTCGGCTTCATCCGTACCATCCCGGCCTCCATCGACCAGGCGGCGATGATCGACGGCGCGGGCCGGCTGCGGACGTTCTGGACGATCATCTTCCCGCTGATGCGGCCCGCGGTGGTCACCGTGCTGATCCTCAACTCGATCGGGATCTGGAACGACTTCGTCAGCCCGCAGATCCTGCTCAGCCCCGGCTCCGGCCGGTACACGGTGACGACCGCCATCTACGCCGGGATCAGCCAGTACTCGACCGACCTGACGAGAGTGTTCCCCAACCTGCTGCTGGCGGTGGCACCGGTCGTCATCTTCTTCGTCTACATGCAGCGCCACATCATCGGCGGCCTCACGGTCGGCGCGGTCAAGGGCTGAACGGCCCGTCACGGAAAGAAGGACCATGACGTTGTTACGCAACCGGCGACCGCTCGCGGCCGTGGTGCTCGCGGTGGTGTCGGCGGCCGTCACGGCCGTCCCGGCCGTCCCGGCGGCGGCCCAGCAGGGCAGGAGCGCGGCCGGCACCACCTACTACGTCGCGCCGTGGGGCAGGGACTCGGCCGACGGCCGGTCGGCCGCGGCGGCGTACCGCCGCATCCAGCGGTGCGCCGACGTCATGACGCCCGGCGACACCTGCCTGATCCTGTCGGGCACGTACGAGGAGACCGTGGTGCCGGCCCGGTCGGGCACCGCCGGACAGCCCATCACCTACCGGGCGGCCCCCGGCGCGCGCGTGACGGTGAGCGGCGCCGAGCGGATCAGGGGCTGGTCCCCGGTCACCGGCCAGGCCGTGGCCCGCATCGCGGAGTCGGACCCGTACGCGCCGGGCTCGCCCTTCGCCCAGGCCGTGCGCGACGGTCACGTCTACAGCGCGCGCGCCGACCTCGGATCCGACGTCACGACCGTGCAGACCTTCACCGACAAGCGGATGAACGTCGAGGCCCAGTGGCCCTACCCCGGCCTCGACCTGCTCGAACCCGCGGTGCGGTACGCCGGCCCGGGCAGCGCGGAGGCCACCGTCGCCGACGACGCGCTGACCCGCCCGGCCGGCTACTGGAACGGCGCCCGCGTGACGACGAACTACTGGTACATCACCGCGACGTCCACGATCAAGAGCTCCGACGTGGGCTCGGTCGTGCTCGACGTGGCGCCGCCGTGCGTCCACAAGGTGGTGCCGAAGGACACCCGGTACGCGCTCTCCGGCAAGATCGGCGAGCTCGCCCACCCCGGCACCTGGTTCTACGACCCGGTCGGCAAACGGCTCTACCTGTACAGCGAGGACGACCCCAACCGGCACGTGATCGAGGCCAAGGCCCGCACGCTGGCCTTCGACCTGCGGAACACGAGCCACACGACGATCACCGGCGTCGGCCTGTTCGCCTCCACCGTCGAGACCGGGCCGGGCAGCAGCCACGTCGTGATCGACGGGATCACCGGCACGTACCTGTCGCACTACACCGACATCACGCGCGGCGCCACCGACTGCGGCTCCACCGTGACCCGGGGCGTCGCCGACACCGGCATCGTGCTGAACGGCACGGACAACAAGGTCGTCAACAGCGACCTGTCACTGAGCGCAGGCAACGGCATCGCGCTGCGCGGGATGCGGAACACCGCGATGAACAACGTCATCCACGACGTGGACTACCTGGGCACCTACGCGGCCGGCGTCGCCGTGCAGGGCAACGGCCAGACGGTCACGCACAACACCATCTACCGGGCCGGCCGCAGCGGCGTGAACCTGCAGTGGGACAACGCCGCCGGCGGCACGCCGCGGCCGGACCGCATCGCCTACAACGACATCTCCCAGTACGCCCGGCTGAGCCTGGACGTGGCCGCGATCTACACCTGCTGCGGCTCGGACATGCTGGGGACCTCGATCGACCACAACGTGCTGCACGATCCGGCGCCGAGGTGGGGCGCCACCAAGTTCGGGGTCACCGGCGTCTACGCCGACAACGGGCAGAGCAACATCACCATCGCCGCCAACGTGGGCTGGGGCAACCCCGAGGGGACCGTCATGCTCAACGGCCTCGGCGGCGGCTCGCGCAACAACGGCGTCTACAACAACACCGGCGGCATGACGATGTTCTACGTCAAGGAGCCCGGCAACTCGACCGGCACCAAGGTCTACAACAACATCGGCCCGATCCGCGGCCTGGACGGCGCCACGAACGGCGGGATGGTGCTGTCCGGCAACCTGCCGGCCGACGTCGACCCGCTGTTCGTCGACCCGGCGGGGCACGACTACCGCCTGTCGGAGGCGTCCCCGGCGCGCAACCAGGCGATCCCGCTGCCCGGCGTCAACGACGGCTCGACGGACCCGCTCCCGAGTCTCGGCGCCTACCAGTACGGCGCCCCCAAGTGGGAAGCCGGAGCGACCCGGTAGGACGACCGGGCTCAAAGAACCGGCCGGTGCGCGGCGTCCGTGGCCTCCACCACGGGCGCCTCCGTTCCCGCCCGGCATGGCTGCCCGCACCGGCCGTGGGCGGCGAACCCCCGCCCAGTTGCGCGAGGGGTCGCGTTTCACCCAGGACGAGTTACGTGGCGATGCCTTGGGGCTTGTCGCACGGATCCGAACGGTGGGCCGTGATGCTCGCCGGCACCATCGCCGAGTACGCCTTCATGCAGCACCCGCGCATCATCGAATCCGACGACGATGCGGCGGAGTGTGGCCGTCGCGGTGCGCGGCATCCCGCCTGCCGGGCTGAGCCTTCATCACCCAGGGCGGGGTGTTACCGCAGGTCGGCGGCATCCGAGCGATTCTTCCGCGAGGCCATGAGGGCCTCGGGGAAGCCGGGGCCGTGGACGACGTGGATCTGCGCGAGGTCGGTGACCTCCCCGCAGGTGCCGCAGGTGGTCAGCTCGGCGATCGCCCCGCCACAATCGGTGTGCCGATACAGAATGGGCGGACCGTCAGGCGGCGCCGCCCATCGATCACCCCACTGCGTCAGCGCGATGATCACGGGTGCCAGGTCGAGTCCCTTCCGGGTCACCGCATAGACGCTCCGATCGGGCTGTTCCTTGCTCGATCGCCGTTCGAGGACGCCCGCGCCGACCAGGCTGTCCAGGCGTTTGGCCAGGATGTTGGTCGCGATGCCCAGACGCTGGAAGTCGGCGAACCGGGTCGCCCCGGCGAACAGCACGTCACGCACGATCAGCAGGCTCCATCGCTCGCCGATGACCTCCAGCGCCCTGGCGGCCGAGCACACCTGCGTGTCGTAGGTCTTGCCCAGCATGGCGACCCCACCTCCCAGAGGAGCACTTGCGTCATGCAAGACTACCCCTCTAATCTCACTTGCATCACGCAAGCGCGCTCTCGTGTGCCGGAGGGCTCCAGGGCCGCTACCACGGCGTGATCACGGAGCCGGCCTGTCCATCCGGAAGAACAATCATGTGGAGGTCACCGATGAGCGCATTGCTGCTCAAGGACAAGAACGCCGTGATCTACGGAGGCGGCGGTGCCATCGGCGGCGCCATCGCACGGGTCTTCGCCCGGGAAGGCGCGAGGGTCTTCATCGCCGGGCGGACGCAGGCGAAGCTCGACGCCGTGGCGCGTGACATCGCCGCCGCGGGCGGAACGGTCGAGACCGCGCAGGTCGACGTGCTCGATCAACAGGCGGTCGAGAAGCACGCCGACGCGGTCGCGGCGACGGCCGGCGGCATCGACATCGCCGTCAACGCCGTGAGTGTCCAGCACGACCAGGGGACTTCGCTGGCGGATCTGTCGCTGGAGGAGTTCATGCGGCCGATCGACGGCTTCTTGCGGACGCTGTTCATCACCAGCAAGGCGGTGGCCCGGCACATGGGGGGCGAGGGTCCCGGTGTGATCCTGGCGCTGTCGGAGCCGGGTGCCAAACTGGCCGTGGGCGGCATTCTGGGGCACGCCGTGAGCGCGGCCGGCAAGGAGGCGTTCTCCCGGGTTCTGGCCGCGGAGCTGGCATCCCGCAATGTCCGGGTCGTCGGCATCCGTCCCCACGCCGTCGTCGACGCGCCGGCAGCCGGTTCCTACACCAAGGAGCTCTTCGAGCAGGCCGCGGCAGCGGCCGGGCAGTCGGTCCAGGAGATGCTCGAAGGCGGGGCGATGGCGCAGGGGACGCTGCTCAAGAGGCTGCCGACGCTCTCCGAGATCGCGGAGACGGCCGCGTTCCTGGCTTCGGATCGAGCGGGGGCCATGACCGGGACGATCGCCAACCTGACCAGCGGCGCGATCGTCGACTGAGCTCAGGCTCGCCAGGACGTCCGCCGGGCGGCGGGCTCGGAGGGGGCTCGGAGGGGGCTCGGTCATGGCCCTGCCTGGTACGTCGTGCGGTGCCGTGCCGGTCGGCGATCTCCTGCGTCGGACTCGACGTGGCCATCGCGGAACCCGAGATGACCGGCTCGGGCCGGCAGGCCACTGCACAGGCCCTCATCGGTGGGCAATGCGGTGCGCCTCGTTCCGCGGGCACCATGCCCGGGCTCTCGAACCGTCTTCCACTCCCCGGACCCGAGCCCGAGCCGAACAAGCCGGCTGACCACACTTGTCGGCGTACACCTCCATGTGCAAAGGCGCGTACGGACAGACGCGCAGAGCATGAGGGTGTTGCGGTGCCTCCACCAGGAACGGCGAGGCCGGCTCGACGGTGAGGCTTCTGATCTGCGAGGGATTCAGCGGCCAGGGATGGCGCTGGGGCCGGAAGCCCTCGTGAAGCTCATGTCCATCCAGTGCCGCCAGTCTGAGCCGTTGTCGGTGCGCTCCCATTCGGCCGTCATGGAGTCGCCGTCTTCGGCGATCACCAGCGTCGCCCGCTCCGTCTCGCCGGCGAACGTCCAGACGCCCTCGTCGTCGACGCCTCGCCTGCCAGCCGCTCGTAGGTGTCCGACCCGGCGATGTGGATCGCCGGGTCGGATGCGGCGGTCGCTACGCGTCCCTGCGAACGCCAACGGCCGACCAGCGCATTCAGGCGCTGGTTCTCCGATCGCGGTTCTTCACCGACCCGGCACGCCTGGCGCGATGGTGGGTAACGGCCGAGCTGGACGCCCGCCCCGGCGGCACCTTGCAGGTCGCGATGCACGAGGGCCCACGCCCGGTGATGCGCGGACGGTTCGTGGAGCTCGTGCCGTACGAACGTCTCGTCTTCACCTTCGGCTGGGAGGCCACACCGGGAGCGCCCGACATGGCACCGGAGGCATCCCGAGTCGAAGTCACCCTGACCCCGGACGGTGACGGCACCGAGCTGACCCTGCGCCACAGTGGTCTGCCGGCCGTACTCGAAGAGGAGACCGGCGATGGCTGGGCGCACCTGCTCCATCGTCTGGGCGAAACGGCAGAACGCCAGGATTCCCGCTGAACCCGGTCGAACACACGCGTACGTCGCACCCCTGCCGCCGCCTCACGAACCCTGGCCCCTGAACGACATCGGTGTGGCCGTCGCCGGCGCACGCGTTCTCCCAGTCTCCGCCGCCACCAAACACCCTCACCGGCGCACCGGCTCCGGCCGGAGGCCGCGTCGGCGCGTCCCAACCTCGCCGGACGCCGGCAGGTCCAAGAAACAGCTCTTCGACTAGGCCGTTGTGCTGCGGCGGCCGTAGGTCAGGCGCCGTAGGAGGACCTCCATAGGGCCTCGGTGGCCTGTGCGGTGCAGCCAGGTTGCGAGGACGATCGAGACGGCGCCGACCGCGAGGGCGATGCCGACGGCGGCGGCGAAGCCCACGTCGTCGGACAGGTCCAGAGTGAACGGGTAGAACAGGGCCAGGAACACCATTGACTGGAACAGGTAGAAGGTCAGCGAGCGCTGGCCGAGTGCGGCGAGTGCGGTGGTGAGGGGGCCGAGGCGGGATCGTGTCGCGATGAGCCCCATGAGGGCCGCCAGGCCGATGCCGCCGGCATAGCCGGTGAGGGTGTGCGCGAGGACGGCTGCCCAAGGCGCGGGCGGCGTCCACGCTCCGGACAGCAGCAGAGCCCCCGGGAGCCGGCCGGCGAGCGCGACGCCGAGGCAGATCACGGTGACGCGGCGCAGCAGGGTCCGGTGCCGCTCGGGCTCGTCCAGGAGGCGGCGGCGAGCCGCCCAGAGGCCCAGCATCATGCCCGGCACGATGTCGATCGTGCCCAGGACCGTCTTCAGCGGCCACAGCTGGAGGCCGGACAGCAGGTGGGAGCCGAGGTCGGCCGGCATGATCCCGGCCCCCGCGACGTCCACGGCGCCGGCGAAGGCCAGCAGGATCGGCCCGGAGGTCACGAGCACCGCCGGGAGGACGGTCAGGGCGGCCGTCCAGCACAACACCGAGTCCCGGGCCCGTACGAGCGGGACGAGCATCAGCAGCGTCAGCCCGTACACCGCGATGATGTCCAGCGGCACGAGCAGTCCGTGCACGAAGCCGATGACGATCAGCCATCGGCTCCGGCGCCGCAAGAGCCTCCTGAGCGAGCCCCAGTCCCCGCCCTTCGCCTGATGCCGGTAGGCGAACTGGCCCAGCGCGTAGCCGAACATCAACACGAACATCGGCCGGGCCTGGTTGTGGGCGAGCAGATGATCGAGGAACGCGGCCACGCCGTCGAGCACCCCGAAGGCCGTGCCGGTGGCGAACACCGGCGCGTGCGCCACCGCGATAGCCAGCAACATCACGCCCCGGGCCAGGTCCGGCGCCAGGGACCGGCCGGTCACCGTCGTGACGGTCACGGCGGTCACCCGACCCGCTGCAGGGCGCGCTCACGGCGTGCCGCGACCGTCGAGCCGGATTCCCCGCGTGCCATCCGCCGCAGCACGACCGGCGCCACGAGCAGGCCGAGCACCGCCCAGGCGCCCAGCACTCCGGCGGTCTCCAGGTGTCGCCACGACTCGCCGATCTCGACGACGACCGCCGAGTCCGGCAGCAGGGCCGACCGCATGCCGAGCCCCATCCAGTAGATCGGGAACACCTGGGCGATCCACTGCAGCCACTCGGGCAGTGCGGTGATCGGGTAGAAGACGCCGGAGATGCCGATCAGCGCGAGGAACGGCAGCTGGACCAGCCCTTGGGCGCGTGCGGTGGTGAACACCGAGCCCAGGACCGCGCCGATGGGCAGGGTCGCGACCAGGCCGAGCGCCAGCACCCAGGCCAGGCCGGGCCACGCACCCGGGCCGATCCGCAGGCCCTCGACGAGGAGCGCGGCCGGCACGAGGAAGATCACCAGGTCGGCCAGCAGGCCGCCGGACACCGAGATCACCTTGCCGATCAGGTAGGCGGGCATCCCGTGCGGGGTCGCCTTGGCGCGCAGCAGCGTGCCGTCCTCGCGGTCGGCGGTGAGCTGCTGGCTCATGCCGATCACGCCGGTCGCGGCGTTCATGCCGAGGATGCCGGGCAGGGCCAGGGCGCCGAGCATAAGAGTGCCGACCGACAGGTCCCGGATGAAGAACAGCGTGACCACCATCAAGGCGGGCCACAGGAAGTGGGAGAACAGCTCGGCGCCGTTGGTGAACGACTGCCGCAGCTCGATCAGGCCCCGGGACCAGCCCGCGCGCAGTACGGTCGCGTTCATCGGGCCGCCCCCTCGGCCTCGCGCACCAGCGCCAGGTACGTCTGCTCCAGCGAGGCCCGGTGGACCTCCAGCTCCTGGACGTCGTCGCCGTGGCGGGCGAACAACTCGCGGGCGAACGTGGTCGAGTCGGGCGTCCTGTCGGCGTACCGCCGCCCGTCGCGCACCCAGCGCACCTCGTCCTCGCCGGCGATCCGCCGTGCCAGCTCGGCGGAGGTGCCGTCGGCGACGATCCGGCCGCCGTTCAGCACGAGGATGCGGTCGGCCAGCTTCTCGGCCTCGTCCAGGTCGTGGGTGGTCAGCAGGACGGTGGTCTCGCGGGCGTCGGCCAGGTCACGGACGAGATCGTGGAAGTCGGACCTGGCCTGCGGGTCGAAGCCGGTGGTCGGCTCGTCGAGGAACAGCATCTCGGGGCGTCCCACGAGGCCGATCGCCACGTCCAGCCTGCGCCGCTGGCCGCCCGACAGTGTCTTGAGCTTCTTGTCGGCGTGCGCGGTCAGGCCGACCCTCTCGATCAGCTCGTCGGGGTCCCAGGGCCGCGGGATCCCGGGGACGGCGTAGGGGGCGTAGTAGGTGCCGAGGTGGGCGAGGAACTCGCGTACCCGCCATTTGCCGTGGTCGCGCCAGGATTGCAGCACGATCCCGAGGCTGGCCCGCCACTGCTCGTCGCCGTGTGTGGGATCGGCGCCGAGCACCGAGACCCGGCCCTGCGACCGGATGCGGAAGCCCTCCAGGATCTCGATCGTGGTGGTCTTGCCCGCGCCGTTCGGTCCCAGTAAGGCCAGAACCTCGCCGTGTCGGGCCTGGAACGTGACGTCGTGCAGGACGTCGAGCGAGCCGTAGCGCATGCGCAGCCCGTCGACGTCGAGCACGATGTCGTTGCTCTTCGTCATGAGATGACCTCTCTTCGTGATCGGATGTGCTCGTGCCGGAGCGCCTGCCGGCGGAAGTCCGGCGCGAGGGCATGACGCAGCGCGGCCCGAACCGGGCCGGAGCGTGGGGGCAGGGGTGCTGGTTACCAGCTTTCGCGCGCGAGCGTCTCCTCGACGCGATCCATCAGGCCGGCCCGGTCGACTCCGGCCAGGGCGAGCGCGCGCGGCACGGTGCCGACGTCGGCGCTCAGGACGCCGATCAGCAGATGAGCGGGACGCAGGTCCTTCTTGCCCTCGGCGGCGGCGAAGCCGCGTTCGAGCGCGAGCCGGGCGGAGGCGCCGGGCCTGGGATGATCCTCGGGGTCGCGGACGGGCTTCGGGAGGTCGTGGGAGGCGAGGGACACCCCGACCGCGTCGAGGCTGTGCTCGAACTCCCGGTGCAGTGCGTCCATGATCGCCTGCCGTCCGAGCCCCGCCGCCGTCAGCACGCGATGCGCGGCGGTGCCCTCGACGGCGGCGATGGCCAGCAGGAGGTGGTGAGCCTCGGTGGCGGCAGAGCCTTCCTGCCGCGCCTCGGCCGCTCCTCGAACGAGGATGTCGTTGATGTAGTGGTCGATCGTGCTCACTGTCGTCTCCTCAGCGTCACGCCGGCGGCGATGAGCCGCTTGGCGTGCTTCTTGTGGACCGCCTGGCGGGTGACGCCGAGCGCCTCGGCGACCTCCGGCCAGCCCCATCCGGCGCGCATGGCCTGCTCCACGGCGGCGTCCTCGAGCTGGTCGGCCAGGCGCCGCAAAGCCGCGACCGCCGCGAGCGCGTCGGCGGGGTCCCGGGGTGCGTCTTCTGCCGGCATGCGAGCAACCTTAGTTGACTATTTCCGAGATAGTCAACTGTGGTTGCTTAATTCCCGACATCCGGGTGAGTGCCGTCGTGGGAATGATGGCGGCGGGCGGCAGCTTGGAGGGGGCGGCACCGCGGTGGCGTACTGATGGGTCTCGATGAGCCGCAGCACCGGCAACTGATCGCCCGCTGGGCGGGCTCGGGCGCTGGGATGTAGCCGTTCTCGGCGTCTTGGTCGTCGTCCGCGACAGCGAGTATTGGATCAGCGCCCCGCCGTTCTCGGTGCGGGGCGTACACCGGGAAGTTGTCGGCGCTGAAGATCGAGTCGTGGCCGAACCCGACGCGGCAGCGGCCGGCGACAGGGGGGCGGCGGCCTCGATCATGGTTCGGGGCATCAGGGGTTGGTCAGGTCGGATACGTGCTGGAGTCGCGCACCGCCCCGGCGGAGGGTTCTCCCGGTCGCCGCGCCACCGTGATCGCTCATGTACGGGGCCTCCCGCGAAGGTGGGCCCCGGGCTTCCGCTTTTCTGATTCATCGAATATCGTCGATTGACGATGAATGAGAACAAGGGACCGCTGCCGCGTGCGGAGGCCGAGGAGTACGCGAGCTGGTTCAAGGCCCTCGCGGACGCGACCCGGATCCAGATCGTGTCGCTGCTGGCCCGGCGGCGCGCGCCGATGAGCGTGGGCGAGATCGTGGCCGCGTCCGGGGTGGGCCAGTCCACCGTCTCGCACCACCTGAAGATCCTGGCCGAGGTGCGGTTCGTGCTGGTCGGGCGACAGGGTACCTCCAGCCTCTACCGGATCAACGAGAACTGCGTGAGCTGTTTCCCGACCGCCGCCGACGTGGTCATGGGCAACCCCGCGCCGACCTGCGAGTGAAGGAGCCGGTCATGGCGCACGACGAGATCATCGACCACTACTCCGCGCTGGCCCGTGCCGCGGACGCCGGCCGGATCACCGCCGGCTGCGGGCAGGACGTGTTCGAACAGGGCTACTTCGGTGCCGCCGGCTACGACGGCGGCGGCACCGACGTGCTGCGCTCAGCCCGCCGGGTCGGCGCGCAGGGCGGGGTGTACGGGTTGGACGCCGGCGTCGACATGCTGGCCCGGCGCAACGCCGAGCAGGCCGGCGCGGCCGACGTGGAGTTCCTGCACGGCAGCATCGAGCGGGTGCCGCTGCCGGTCCGGTCGGTGGACGTCGTGATCTCCAACTGCGCGATCAACCTGTCCGGTGACAAGGGTGCGGTGTCGGCCGAGGTCACAATGACCGCCGAGCACGGCGACGGCGTGCACTCGGCGATCGTCCAGGCCGCCAAGCCTGCCGCCCCGCCGCAGGTGGAGATCCGGCCGATGCGCACCGGCGACGCCGATCAGGTGCTGGCCATCTACCAGGCTGGGCTGGACACCGGCCAGGCCAGTTTCGAGACCCTCGCCCCGAGCTGGGAGGACTTCACCGCGGCCCGGCTGCCCGGCTTGCGTTACGTGGCCTGCGACACCGGCACCGGGCAGGTGCTCGGCTGGGTGGCCGCCTCGGCGGTGTCGTCGCGGTGCGTGTATGCAGGGGTGGTCGAGCACAGTATCTACGTCCACCCCGGTTGCCGGGCTCGCGGCATCGGCCGCGCACTGCTGGCGGCGTTCATCGCCGCCGCCGAGGATGCCGGCGTCTGGACGATCCAGTCCGGCATCTTCCCCGAGAATGCCGCCAGCCTGGCCCTGCACCAGACGCTCGGTTTCCGGGTGGTCGGCACCCGCGAGCGCGTCGGCTGCCACCACGGCCTCTGGCGGGACGTGCTGATGATCGAGCGCCGCAGCACCCTGACCGGAACCTGAGTCGCCGCTCGGGACGGCGGCCGGGAACATGGGTGATGCGCGAGCCGCTGGACGCCGAGCAGGCGGCCGGGGTGGCGCGGGTGTTCAAGGCGCTGGGCGACCCGGTGCGCCTGCGCATCCTGTCGATCGTGGCCGGCCGCGCCGGTGGCGAGGTGTGCGTGCGACATCACCGGCGCGTTCGAGCTGTCCCAGCCGACCATCGGCCATCACCTGAAGGTGCTCAAGGAGGTCGGGCTGCTGACCTCGGAGCGGCGCGCGTCCTGGGTGTACTACCGGCTGGTGCCCGAGACGCTGGGCGAGCTGTCGGCCCTGCTCGACGTGCCCGCCACCCTCTGAGGATCAGCGTGATGTGCTCCTCCACGTCGTCGGCTGTCGCGCCCGCGCAGGGCGTCATCACCGGCCTGTCCACAGCAAACAACTTCGAGCTGGCCATCGCCGTGGCGGTGGGCGTCTTCGGCGTCACGTCCGGCCAGGCCCTGGCCGGGGTGGTCGGCCCGCTGATCGAGGTTCCCGTCCTGGTCGCCCTGGTCCACGTCAGCCTGGCCGGCCGCCGCCTGTTCACCAAGGAGCCCGTACATGCCTGACAAGCCGAGCGTCCTGTTCGTGTGCGTGCACAACGCCGGACGCTCCCAGATGGCCGCCGGCTGGCTCACCCACCTTGCGGGAACGTCTCGAATCTGGTGGCTGTTGCCGCGCATCTCTGAGATTCGTCCGTTCTGGCGGGCGATGGCGGCCACGAGATGGATGTGGGCGTGGGCATGCCGTAGCTCCGTTCGGGCAGGGGACCTGGGTGAGGTGTCCTCACCCAGAGCCCAGGACAGCCGGCCTCAAGCGGAGGCGGAGCGACGGAGGTGCCGAGCATGTGGCTGCACAAGATGAGTTACACAGCGATGAGCGCCCTCATGTGCGCGGGCCTCGGCTTCGGAGGAGCGGCGATGGGTGCGACGATCACGCCACATCAGCAGCCTGCGTGCACTGCGCCACCGCTTCAAGGGCGTGTGGTGGATGTGTCCCTCGGGGAGATGGGGTCAGGCATGATGGGCCCTGGCCCCCATAATCCCGGGTCGAACGGGACTCGTGGTCCGGGTGGCATGATGCCCGGCACTCCAGGCCCGTACGGCTCAGGGTCGCATGGCACGCGGATGAGACTGACGGCCACGCCTTCAAGCGTTCCGGCCGGCAAGGTTTCGCTGCGTGCGTACAACGAGGGGGTTCTCGCCCACGAGGTCGTCGTGCTGCCGCTCCCGGCGGGGCAGGCGCCGGGGAAGCGGGTGACCGGCTCGGACGGGCGCGTCAGCGAGGCGGGCAGCCTCGGCGAGGCGTCTCGTACGTGTGGGGCGGGCGCCGGGAACGGCATAGCTCCTGGATCCACGAGCTGGACCACGTTGACACTGCGACCGGGCCGATACGAGCTGCTGTGCAACTTCCCGGGCCACTACTCGGCCGGCATGTGCGCCGAACTCGACGTCACCGGTTAGGCCATGGGCCTGATCAGACTGAGGTCTGGGCGGCCAACAGTCCCACGGTGGCGACCAGCAGCCTCGCCGCTGCCACGAGGGTGTCCGGCTGGACGCGGTCGGGGGTTTCGGCGGGGGTCTGGTAGCCGGGCATGCCCATGCCGATGCCGATCGCGGCCAGTCCGGCGGCGGCGTAGCGGCGGTTGTCGGAGGCCATCGCGCCGGCCCGCAGCGGCAGGCCGATCAGGCGGGCGGCCTGGTCGAGGGTGGCCAGCAGGGCGTGGGCGGGTCCGCCGGCCTCGACGGAGGCGGCCTGGTGCAGCTGCGCGGCGCCGTCGAGGTTGATCACCAACGTGTCGGACGGCAGGGCGGGCGCGTGGTGGGCCGAGCCCCATGCCCCGGTCTCCTCGGCGTCCAGGAAGGCCACCGACAGTTCGGCCCGGGTTGCCGGGTCTGCTGTCAGGACGCGGGCGGCCTCCAGGACGGCGGCCACGCCGGAGGCGTTGTCGGCGGCTGCGGGCATGCGCCGGCCGGGGTCGTCGCCGACGCCGTCGTAGTGCGCGGTCAGCAGCACCCGCGGCCCGCCCCCCGCGCCTCCGGGGTGGGGGAAGCGGGCGTGGACGTTGTGGCCGTCTGTGGCGATCTGCCGGAGCGGCATCGACCCCGTCACCTGCACCGGGCCCTCGGCCAGGGCGTCGGACAGGCGGACGTGCCGGTCGGTGCGCAGGGCGATGATCGGGACGGCGCGGGGAGCCGGTCCGGCGATCATCTTGGGCATCCACCCCTCGGCGTCGGTGCCGCGCGCGGTCAGCACTCCGGCCGCGCCGTGGGCCTCGGCTCGTTCGCCCGCCTGGGTCCAGTCTCCGGCCTCGGCCAGTACCCATCGGCCCCGCAGGTCGGCCTCGGAGGCGGCGGCCAGCGGCGCTGTGTGCGGGCTCGGCAACTCGGCGGAGGCGAGGTGCTCGACGAAGTCCCGGCGGTGCTCAAGGCGCAGCGCCTGGCCGCCTGCGCTCCATTCGAGCGCCGGGGTGGCATACAGCTCCCGCACGTCGGCGACGGGGAAGGAGTCGAGTTCGACCTCGGCGCCCAGCTCGCGCAGCCGTTCGGCGAGCCATGCGGCGGCGGCGCGGCCTCCGGGTGTGCCCACGCGCCGCCCGGCGTAGTGGTCGCGGGCCAGCTCGTGCACCGTGGCCGGCATCCGCGCCGCCGACACCCGCTCCACGACGGCGGCCAGGCCGGGTGCCTGAGGGATGTCCGGCATGGTGGAGGTCATCCGCAGCAGCCGGTGGAGGCTGCTTCTGCGGCCGGGGTGGTGGCCGGCGCCGGAGCCTGACCGCAGCAGCCGGCCTGGGCATCCTGCTGCGCGGCGGCCGTGCTGCCGCAGCAGTCACCGGCGGCAGGCGGTGCCAAAGCCTCTGCCAGGTCGCCGATGAAGCCGCCACCGGTCTGGTTCGTCGTCATGGTGGTTTCCCTTCTGCCGATGTGAGGTCGATACCATCAAGACTTAGACATACGTCGAATCAGGCACGACGATCTCACGCTGCTTAGACGCTCGTCAAGATAGACGGTAGTCAAAATAAGGGGTGCGGCAATGCCGGTGTGCGGGTGCCTGGTGCTGTGACCGGAAAGATTCCCCGGTTCTGGGGTTTTTGTCGGCTGGCGGGCGGAGCGTGCGACCAGATGGGTGCCTGCTAGACACATGCCCATGAACGCATCCACCGCCCAGCATCTCCGCATCATGTCTCCCGCATTCGCCGTCGAGCATCTGCCGCATGAAGGGTTGCCCGAGGACGATTGGCTGGTGCTCGTCCGCGCTCCGGAAGGGCTGACCGCGGTCCGTGAGGCCAGAGGTGCGGACGTGGCAGCAGGCCATCACCGTCCTTGAGGCGGCAGGGCACCAGGTGAAGAGCCAGGACGGCGAAGCCGGCGAATTTCAGGCGGATGACACTAGTGTGATGCGCCGGAAAATTCAGCTGTAAATGCGTAAGCTGTTTTCATGTCGCATCGAGGTCCACGTGCTGTCGAGGTGGTGCTCTCGGAGAAGGAGCGCATCGAGTTATCGCATCG
>NZ_JBIUBJ010000022.1:0-131604 GCF_044547985.1 Nonomuraea sp. NPDC052265 | reverse complement strand
GGACTCGAAGTCCGGTCGACGAGAGTGCTCACTCACCAGCGGCTACCAGGCACCGAGTCTGCCAGCGAGGCCGACCCGGTAGGTCCCATTAGTCGTGAAGGGCGAGCCGGAGCCCGAACCCGACGATGACCACGCCGGTCACCCGGTCGAGGATCCGCCGTACGCGGGCCGACCTGAGGACGTCGCTCATCAGCGCGGCGAACCCGATCAGCACCGTGCTCCACAGCAGCCCCTCGGCCACGTGCACCCCGGCCAGCAGCAGCCCCATCGCCGCGTGCGGCGCCCCGGCCGGGATGAACTGCGGCAGCATCGCCACGTAGAACGCCCCGACCTTGGGGTTGAGCAGGTTCGTGAGCAGCCCGCGCCGGAACCCCCTCCCGAACCCGAACGCGTGCTGCCCGTCCTCCTCCTCGCCGGCCCGCGCCTTGGCCAGGAGCATGCGCACCCCCATCCACACCAGGTACGCCGCCCCCGCCCAGCGCAGGACGTCGTAGGCCAGCCGCGAGGCCGCCAGCAGCGCCGACAGCCCCGCCGCGGTGAGCACGCCCCAGACGAGGGTGCCGAGCTGGATGCCCAGCACCACCCCCCAGGCGGCACGCCTGCCCACGAGCAGCGACGTGCGCAGGGTGAGAGCCGTGTCGAGCCCCGGAGTGATCGTCAGGAGCGCGACGACGGCAGCGAACGACCAGACCGCCGCATTGATGTCCACAAGGGGTGAGCGTAGCGCTAGGGAATCAACAGCAACTTTCCGGTCGTACGCCGGGCGGCCAGGTCCTCGTGGGCCCGGCCCGCCTCGGCCAGCGGGTAACGCTCGGACACGTTGATCCTGAGCTGCCCGGAGGAGATCCAGCCGAACAGGTCGGCGGCCCGCCAGAGCAGTTCCTCCCGCTCGGCGATGTAATGAACGAGCGTGGGCCTGGTCAGGAAGAGCGAGCCGCTCCGGTTCAGCACCTGGGGGTCGATCGGCGGGACCGGGCCGCTGGCCGCGCCGTAGAGGGCCATGACGCCGCGCGGGCGCAGCGCCTCCAGGCCGCCGTCGAACGTGGTCCTGCCGACCCCGTCGTAGACGACGTGGATCCGGTCGCGCAGGGTGGCGGCGAAGTCGTCGTAGCGCAGCACCTCGTCGGCGCCGGCCTCGCGGGCCAGCTTCTCCTTCTCGGGCGTGGAGACCGTGCTGTAGACCTTGGCGCCGCGCAGCTTGGCGAGCTGGATCAGCAACTGGCCCATGCCACCGGCGCCGGCGTGCACCAGAACCTCGTCACCCTCCCTGACCTCGTACGTCGAGTGGGTGAGGTAGTGGGCGGTCATGCCCTGGAGCATCGCCGCCGCCGCCACCTCGGCGGACACGCCGTCGGGCACCGGGACCAGCCGGTCGGCCGGCACCACCGCCTTGTCGGCGTAGCTCCCCAGCACACCGGCCCAGGCCACGGTGTCGCCGACGGCCACCTCGCGCGCCCCCGGCCCGACGGCCGAGACCACGCCCGCCCCCTCGGACCCGATCGGGCTCGGCAGGGAGAGCGGGTAGGCGCCGGAACGGTGGTAGATGTCGATGAAGTTGACCCCGCTGGCCGCGACGTCGACCACGACCTCCCCGTCACCCGGCACCGGATCGGGACGCTCGACGTACTCGAGAACCTCTGGACCGCCCTGGGCGGAGACGATGATGGCATGCATCCCCCCAGTCAACTCCGCCCCTCCCACCCACCGCCACCCCACCCCACGCCCCACTCACAACGCACCGCCACACGGCGCTCCCGGCTCACCGGTTCGGTGAGGACGGGGTGATGCGGGCCAGGGCGCCGGCTTCCAGGGCCACCCAGATCGCTCCGTCGGGCCCGACCGTCAGCCCGTGCGGCTCGCTGCCCTTTGCGGGCCCCGGATCGCCCTCCCCGGCGGTCGCGGACGAGGGCACCGAGGGCAGCGGGTGCTCCTCGATCGCGCCGTCGACCGTGATGCGGCCCAGGCGCCCGGTGGCCCACTCGGTGAACCAGAGCGCGCCGTCGGGACCGGCCACGATGGCGTGCGGACGGCAGGCGCGATCGGGCAGCGGGAACTCGGTGATCTTCCCGGCCGGATCGATCCGGCCGACCTGCCCGGCGCCGATCTCCACGAACCACACCGCCCCGTCGGGCCCCAGCGTGATGCCCACGGGGGCGGCCCCCTCGGTGGGCAGCCGATGCACGGTGACCTCCCCGGACAGCGAGATCCGGCCGACGGCGTGGCCCTGGTTGATCGAGAACCAGAGCGCGTCGTCGCTGCCCACCGTGATGAAGGCGGGCATCCCGCCCTCCACCGGTACGTCGAAGTCGGACCGCTCGCCCGCGCCGTCGATGCGCCCGATGCGCCCGCTGCCCATCTGGGTGAACCACATCGCCCCGTCGGGCCCGGCGACGATCCCGTACGGCGAGTCGGCCGCGTACGCGGTGATCCGGCCGTCGCCGGTGATGCGGCAGACCCGGCCGCCCTTGCTCTCGGTGAACCACATCGCGCCGTCGTGACCGGGCACGATCACGGTGGGCTGCCCGTCGGCCGGGTCGAGCTGGTGGATCACCGGGTCGTGCCCCGGCACCAGCCTGCCGACGCGGCCCTGGTGCGCGAGCGTGAACCAGAGCGCGCCGTCGGCGGCGGTGGCCACGCCGTAGGGCGCGCCTTCGGGAATCATGGTCAACATATGTGCCCCCCCGTAAGTCGGATTTCGGTGCCTGAGAAATGCCGCCGCAGCGCGCGGTCGTGCGTGACCATGACCACCGCGCCCGGGTAGGCGGCGAGCGCGTGGTCGAGCTCGTCGGCCAAGGTCGGCGACAGGTGGTTGGTCGGCTCGTCGAGCAGCAGCAGGTCGTGTTCCCGGATCAGCAGCCTGGCCAGCGACAGCCGGCGCCGCTGGCCGACCGAGAGCGCGCCCACCTTCTGGCCGAGCACGTGCGGCGGGAAGAGGCCGGTGTCCAGCAGGGCCGCGCGACGCTCGTCGGCGTAGCCGTCGTGCCCGAACGCGGCCAGCACGGTCAGGCCGGGGTCGAGGTCGTCGTCCTGGGCGAGGTGGCCGGCCCGGCACCCGGCGCGCTCGGCCATGATCCGCAACAGCGTGGACTTGCCGGCCCCGTTGGGCCCGCTGACCAGCACCCGCTCGCCGGGCCGGACGGTCAGCGACTCGACGTGGAGCCGGTCGCCGACGTGGACGTCCCGCAGCTCCACCAGGGGCGTGCCCGGACCGTCGCCCGCCGGAGCGGGACGGCGGAAGGCGGCCCGGAAGCGGAGCGGGGCCAGCGGGCGCGGGACCGGGTCGTCCTCCAGGCGGCGCAGGCGTTCGTGGGCGTTGCGCACCCGGGCGGCGACCGAGCTCTGGACACGGCCCGCGTTGCGGTCGTAGGCCATCTTGTTGTTGTCCTTCATGGCCCGCCCGGCCGCCACGCGGTGGGCGGTGGTGGCGGCGTGCTCGCGCACCTGCCGGACCTCCTCCCGCCAGGCCGCGTACGCCTGCTCCGCCCGCGCCCGCGCCGCCGCCTTGGCGGCCAGGAAGCCGGTGTGGCCGCCGCCGAAGCGGGTGACGGCCCCCTCCTCGACCTCCAGGACGGCGGTGGCCACCCGGTCGAGGAAGACCCGGTCGTGCGAGACGACGACCACCGGCCCCCGATGGCCGCGCAGCCGCTCTTCGAGCCAGGTCAGCGCGGGCTCGTCGAGGTGGTTGGTCGGCTCGTCGAGCAGCAGCGTGGCGGGGTCGGCGGCCAGGACGCAGGCCAGCCCCAGCCGGGCGCGCTCGCCGCCCGACAGGCTCGACAGCACCCGGTCGCGGGCGACGTGCGCCAGGCCGAGGCCGTGGAGGGCCTTGTCGACACGCGCGTCGGCCTCGTAGCCGCCGCGGGCCTCGTAGGCGGTCAGCAGCTCGCCGTACTCGCCCATGACGTCGTCGGTGAGCGCCGACTCCAGCTCGCGCAGCCGCCGCTCCATGGCCCGCAGGCCGGCGAGCGCGTGGTCGACCGCCTGCCGGACGGTGTGACCGAGCGGCAGGCCGAGGGTCTGGCCGAGGTGGCCGACGTCGCCGGTGATCGTGATCTCGCCGTCGTCGGGCCGCTCGACGCCCGCCAGCAACCGGAGCAGGGTGGACTTGCCGGAGCCGTTCTCGCCGACGACGGCCACGCGCTCGCCGGGCCCCACGGACAGGGACACGCCGGTGAGCACGGCGCGGTCGCCGTACGACTTGCCGAGCTTGCGAACGTTGATCAGGATGGAACTCCAATCGCAACTGTTGTAGCGTTAGTTTGACACAGGCGAACCACAAACGCAACTGGAGTAGTTTTTGGAGCCGAGCAGACGTCCTGGAGGGCGCAGCGCGCGGGTGCGCGACGCCGTGCGCCAGGCGACCCTGGCCGAGCTGGCCGCCCGCGGTTTCCGCGGCCTGACGGTCGAGAGCGTGGCCGAGCGGTCGGGCGTGCACAAGACCACGGTCTACCGGCGGTGGGGCAGCGTGGAGGGCCTGATCTCCGACGCCCTGGAGCTGGCCAAGGACGAGCCGTGGCCGATCCCCGACACCGGCAGCGTCCAGGGCGACCTGCGGGCGATCGTCCAGCTCGTCCGCGGCGGGTTCGCCGATCCGGAGATGGGGCCGGTGTCGTCGGCGTTCGTGGCGGCGGCCGTCCAGAACCCGGAGGCGGCGCGGGCCCTGCACGAGTTCTTCATGGCCCGGCACGACCAGTCGGCCGAGGTGGTGCGGCGGGCCGTCGCCCGCGGCGAGCTGCCCGACGTCGTCGACGTGCGGGAGGTGATCAGGGTGGCCGTCGCCCCGGTCTACTACCGGCTGTTCGTGGCGCACGAGCCGGTGAGCGAGCGGGACGCCGACCGCGCCGCCGACGCCGCCCTGGCCGCCGCCCGCGCCGGAGTCCTCTGAGAGCCCCCGATCAGCGCGACGACCGGAGAGTTCCGGTCAGCGGCGGCCGAAGGGCCCGGTCACCGGCCGCGTCCGCGAGGAGCCGGTCAGTGACGGCGGCCGTGAGGGGCCGGTCAGTGGCGGCGGGGGCGGAGTCGGTCGAGGAAGCGCCGGGCCTTCTCCTGGTTCTGCGGGTCGCGGGCCATGCGCTTGGCCTTCTCCACGTTCTGCCTGCCTTCAGGGCTGCGCAGGTACGCGCGCACCCGGTCCATGAGCTTCGCCATCCGCATCCCCTACCCCGATGGCCGTCATGAACGCGGGCCCGCCCGCCTAGGGTTCCTTCTGCCCCCGCAGCTCGAAGTCGTCGAACGTCATCTTCAGCGACGACTGGCTGTCCTTGGGCGTACGCGCGAACAGCCCGACGTACCCGTTGCCGAGCCCGTTGGGGTCGTCGGCCTGCTGCACCCGCTTGTCGTTCACCCACATCGTCAGCCGCACCGCCGCGCCGCGCTGCTCGCACGAGGCCACGATGCGCACGCGGCCCTCCGGCTTGGCCACCTTGGCGGGCTGGGTCAGCGTGCCGCCCGCGCCGTCGTACACGCGGCGGATCCGCGCGTTCCCCTCGGTGTCCAGGCCGAACTCGTAGTAGGTGTCGTCGTCGTTGACGTTGTGGCAGTAGATGCCGTACTCGCCGCTGCCCGCGTACTCCCGGATCTCGGCGGTGACGCCGACGACCACCGACGCCGGCAACATCGGCGTCGGCGTGGCCGAGGGGGCGGGGGTGTTCGTGGGCGTGGCGACCAGGAAGGGGATGGGGGCCTTGGCCCACTGCTCCTCGCGGCCGTCCTCCACGTCGAGCCCGTACGTGCCGTCCGTGCGGTAGCCCTTGCTGCCCGTGGAGGTGGGGTCGTACGTGCCGAGCCAGCCGCCGGAGGTCTGCGTGAAGTCCTCGCGGTACAGGACGCCCAGGTCGTCGGGCGGCCCGGCCGGGCTGAGCACCGCCCAGGCGGCCGCCGCGCCGGCCACGAGCACCGCCGCGGCGGCCGCGCCGATCCCGGCCAGCCTGCCGCGCCGCTTCGCCGCCGTGTCGGCCGTCGGGCGCGCGACCTCGGTGAACGGCGTGGTGGCGTGCTGCCAGGCCACCTGCACGGTGTGCGCCGCCTGCTCGGGCGCCGCCGAGCGGCCCACGAGGTGGTCGAGGAGCTGCTGCGCGGTGGGCCGCACGGCCGGGTCCTTGCACAGCGCGGCCCCGACCAGTTCGCGCAGGCCGGGATCGACGTCGTCGAGGCGGGGCTCGGTGTTGAGCACCTGGTAGACGATGGCGGGCAGCGTGTCGCCGCCGAACGGCGCCCGTCCGCTCGCCGCGAACGCGATCAGGCAGCCCCACGAGAACACGTCGCAGGCGGGCGAGACCGGCTCGCCGCGCAGCACCTCGGGGGCCATGTACCGGGGCGTGCCGACCAGCTCGCCGGTGCCGGTGACGCCGCCCAGCGTGTCGAGCGCCCGCGCGATGCCGAAGTCGATCACGCGCGGCCCCACGGGGGACAGCAGCACGTTCGACGGTTTGAGGTCGCGGTGGACCACCCCGGCGCCGTGGATGGCGGTGAGCGCGGTGGCCACGCTGACGGCCAGCGCGTCGAGGCTGGACCCGCGCAGCGGCCCCGACTGGCGGACGGCCTCCTCCAGGTTGGGGCCGGGCACGTACTCGGTGACCACGTAGAGCAGGTCGCCGTCGAGCGCCGCCTCGATCACCGCGGCGGTGCAGAACCTGCGGACCCGGCGAGCGGCGTCGGCCTCCCGGCGGAAGCGCATCCGGAACTGCTCGTGCTGGCTGAGTTCCGGATTGATCACCTTGATGGCGACCTGCTGCCCGGCCGGGTCCTCGGCGAGGTGGACGGTGCCCATGCCTCCTCGCCCGAGCAAGCTCAGCAGCCGGTAGCGCCCGATCTGGGATATATCACCGCTCACGGCGGCCCAGCTTACCGATTGTCGGCTATCCGCCGCAGATCTCACAGGCGATGCGTGTACGCCGCGCGTACGACCAGGCCGCCACGGCCATCCCGGCGCCCCACACCACGTACCCGGGCACGGCCACCCAGAAGAACGCCTCGGGCAGGTCGCCCCCGGAGAACGGCACGCCACCGCCGAGCCGTTCGGCGGCCATCTGCCCCAGCGCCACCCCGAAGTAGGCCAGCAGCCCGCCGGACACTCCCACCCCCGGCCACAGCACCAGCCGGCGCGGCACCGGCCGTCCGGCCAGCCACGGCACCCATCCCGGCCACACCCGCCCGAACCGGTGGACGAGCGCCAGCGGCAGCAGCGTCCCGGCGAGCAGGAACTCCACCTCGAACGCCACCGCCCCCGCGCGGTAGGGCACGACGTCGAAACCCACGGCCGCCTGCGCCGCGATCCGCGCCAGGCAACCGGCCACGGAGACGTAGGCCGCCGCGAAGGCCCACCCCGGCGTACGGGCGAGCGTCCGGGACGAACGCGGGCCCCGCCCGCACGCCTCGCAGACCGCCGCTGCCCGCCGCCGGTAGGCCACGGCCGACCGCCAGAGCAGCACCCCCGAGCCCACGCAGGCCGCCTTGCTGAGCGCCCCCGCCCACGAGAACGGGATGCCGAGCCCGGGGACGACCGCGGACACCACGTCCAGCAGCAGCAGCGCCCCCGACACGATGAGCGCGCCGCCGACCGCCCACGCCAGCACCGGCGGCGCCCATCCGAGCGGGCCGTCCGGACGCACGGCCATCATGACCACCAGCGCCGCCGCGGCCGCCGCGCACAGGCCCACCGCCGCCCAGCCGGTGAACACGATCAGATCGGGCCCGATCGGCGACATGCGCGCCGGCATGTGGCCGAGCTCCCAGTAGACGCGCAGGCCGCCGTAGAGGACCACCAGCGCGAGTGCCACGACGGGCGTCCTGACAATGCTCATGACCGGCATCCTGCCGACGCCGGCGGGTCCGTCCCTCCCCTGCGGGAGGCGTGCTCATCCCCCGTGCGGGGGAGCGCCGCGCAGCGCGGCGCGCACGCGGGCCAGCCCGTGGGCGGGGTCCACCGCCAGCACGCGGCAGCCCGCGGCCGTGGCCGCGGCCACGCCCGCCGGGCTGTCCTCGACGGCCACGCACCGCGCCGGGGCCACCCGCAGCCTGCGGGCCGCCTCCAGGTACGGGTCCGGGTGCGGCTTGCCGCGGGCGGTGTCCTCGTCGGCGATCACCAGGTCGAACGCGTGCCCGAGCCGGGGCAGCACCAGCTCCGCGATGCTGCGGGGGGAGGCGGTCACCAGAGCGGTCGGGACGGCGGCCGCGGCCAGCTCGGCCAGCAGCTCCGGCGCACCCGGCACGACCGTCAGCCCCACCCTGACGCGCTCGGCGAACGCCTCGGTGAGCGCCTGCGCCACCCCGGCCGGGGTGGCGGCGAAGGATCGGGCGGAGGTCCCGGCAGAGGGCTCGGCTGAGGTCCCGTCCATCAGGTACGCGGCCGTGTCGCCCACCGTGCGGCCCGTGACGTGCGGCGCGTCGGCCGTCGTCAGCGAGCGCCCCAGCGACCGGGCCACCGACGCCGCGGCCTGCCACCAGAGCCCTTCGGTGTCCACCAGCGTGCCGTCCATGTCGAACAGGACGGCGTCGAACAGAACGGCGTCGAACCGGCCGGCGTCGAACGGGACGGGGTCGGGGGGGAGCGCCTCAGGCATCGGCCGACAGGACCGGCGCGGGCGCCGTGACCGTACGGGCGGCCACCAGCACCGGCCGCTCCACCAGCCGGACGGTGACGCGGGCCCCCGCCCCCAGCCGGGCCGCCTCGTGCCCCGGCACGTCGGCCAGCACCTCGCCGCCCGCCAGCGACAGCCGCAGCCGCACCGAGGCCCCGCGGAAGGACGCCGCCAGCACCTCGGCGCGCCCGTCCGGCTCGGGCGTGACGCGTACGGCCTCGGGCCGGATCAGCACGTCCACGTCGGGCTCGGCGGGCACCGGGCCGTCCACGGGAAGGAGCTGGCCCAGCACGGTCACGCCGTCCCCGGAGAGCCGCCCGGCCAGGTGGTTCATGGCCCCGACGAACTCGGCGACGAACGGCGTGGCCGGGCGGTCGTAGACCTCGGCGGGCGGCCCGCACTGCTCCAGCCGCCCCTCGCGCAGCACCGCGACCCGGTCGGCGATCGACAGGGCCTCCTCCTGGTCGTGGGTGACGAAGACGGTGGTGATGCCGAGGTCGAGCTGCAGGCGGCGGATCTCCTCGCGCAGCGCCACGCGCACCTTGGCGTCGAGGGCCGACAGTGGCTCGTCGAGCAGCAGCACGCGCGGTTCGAGCGCGAGCGCGCGGGCCAGGGCGACGCGCTGCTGCTGGCCGCCGGACAGCTCGTGCGGGAAGCGGTCGGCGTGCGAGGGGAGCCCGACCAGGTCGAGCAGCTCGGCGGCCCTGGCGTGCCGGACGGCCGCGGGCGCCTTGCGTACGCGCAGGCCGAAGGCCACGTTGTCGCGGGCGTTGAGGTTGGGGAAGAGCGAGTACGACTGGAAGACCATCCCGGCGTCGCGCTTGTTGGCGGGCACGTTCGTGATGTCCTTGCCGTCCAGCAGCACCGCGCCGGAGTCGGGCCGCTCGAACCCGGCCACGCAGCGCAGCGCCGTCGTCTTGCCGCAGCCCGACGGCCCGAGCAGGGCGACGAACTCGCCGGGGGCGATGGTCAGGTCGAACCCGTCGAGCGCGACCGTCCTGCCGAACACCCGGCGCAGCCCGCGGAACTCCACCTGAGCGGTCATGATTTCTTCCTTCCACTGAAGACGGTGGAGACGGCGAGCAGCAACGCCCAGATGAGCAGCAGGCTGAGGATGGAGACCGCGACGGAGAGCTGCCCCTTGGAGCCGGAGACGGTCACGATCCACACCGCGAACGGCTCGTACCCGAGCAGGCTGGCCACCGTGTACTCGCCGAGCACCAGCGCGAGCGTCAGGAACGACGCGCTGGCCAGGGCCGAGCGCAGGTTCGGCACCACGACCCGCAGCAGCACGTGCGGCCAGGACGCGCCCAGGTTCCGCGCGGCCTCGACCAGCGTGCGCACGTCCATGGTGCGCAGCCCGGCGTCCAGCGAGCGGTGGACGAACGGCAGCACCAGCACGACGTAGGCGAGCACGAGCACGACGGGGAACCCCGGGTCCTGGATCGCGATCAGCGTGCCCCAGAACGGCGTCGGCGCCAGCACGTCGGCCCCGTCACGCAACGAGGTCGTCAGCCCGGCCACGAACGTGATCGGCGGCACCACCAGCGGCAGCGTGCACAGCACCTCCATCACCGGCCGCAGCCGCGGCGCGAACAGCCGTACGGCCAGCATCGCGGGCAGCGCCAGCAGCAGGACCAGCACGATCGTCGCGGCGGCCAGCGACAGCGACATCAGCAGCGAGCGCGCGAAGCCCTCGGCCGTCAGCAGCTCGCCGTAGGCGGAGAACGACACCCCGGTGGCGGGGTTGTGGATCGTGTACCAGAGCGAGGCCCCGAGCGGGATCAGGAAGTAGGCCGCGGCCAGGGCGAACACCAGGCCGCGCCACCAGCGGGGCCGCGCGGGCGGTTTCGCCGCCGCCACGGCGACGGGCTCCAGCCCGGTCAGCGCAGCCATCGGGAGCTCCTCCTCTGCAGCGGCAGGTAGATCGCCATCACCAGGCCGGCCACCACGATCATGTCGAGGCTGAGCGCCAGCGCGATGTTCTCGTAGCCGACCAGCACGTCACCGGTCAGCGCGCTGGCGATCTTCAGGGTGACCAGCGGCACGACGGTGCCCACCATGGCGTTGGCGGTCGCGTACGCCGAGAACGCCGACCCGAACAGCAGCACCACCCCGCCCAGCATCGCGGGCGCGAGCACCGGCAGCGCGACGAAGCGCCAGTAGTGCCAGGCGGTCGCGCCGCTGTTGGCGGCGGCCTCGCGCCACTGGGGCTTCAGCCCGTCCAGGGCGGGCGCCATGACCAGCACCATCAGCGGGATCGCGAAGTACAGGTAGACGATCACCAGCCCCCAGAACGTGTACAGCGACCCCGACGGCAGCCCGACCAGGCCGCTGATCACGCCAGAGTTGCCCAGCGTGGCGATCCAGAAGAACGCCAGCGGCACCCCGCCGAAGTTGGCCAGCACGCCCGAGGCGGTCAGCACGGCCTCGCGCAGCAGCGTGAAGCGCGAGGTCACCACGGCGTAGGCGAGGAACGTGCCGAGGACGGCCCCGGCCAGCGCCACCACGGCCGACAGCTTGACGCTCCCGGCCATGGCGACGAGGTAGCCGCCCTGGAGGCTCTGCGCGAGGTTGGCCAGGCTCGGCCGCCCCTGCGCGGTGAACGCCCCCGCCACCAGCGCCACCGCGGGGACGCCGAAGACGAGGGCGAAGAAGGCCAGCAGGGGCAGGGCTCCCGCCCAGCCCCTGGAACGCGAGCGGGTCATCCCGAGATCGCGGCGTCCCAGCCGCTGGCCAGCTTGGCCTTGGCCGCGTCGACCTGCTCGGGCGTGGGGAACTCGGGCGCGCCCTCGACCTGGGGCAGCTTCTCGGCCAGCGCCTTGTCCACCGTGCCGTCGGAGGTCATGGACGGCAGCAGCACCGGACGGGCGAAGCCCTTGAGGTAGAGGTTCTGGCCCTCGGCGCTGTAGAGGTACTCCTGCCACAGCCTGGCCGCCGCCGGGTGCGGGGCGTCCTTGTTGACGGCTTGGGCGTACATCTGGAAGTACTTGCCGTCGGTCGGCACGTTCACCTTCCAGTCGAGGCCCTTGGTGGCCATCTGGGGGGCGTAGGCGGCGTTGTTGTAGTCCCAGTCGATGCTGATCTGGGTCTCGCCCTTCTCGATGGTCGCCGGGGTCGTCTCGACCGGGTTGTAGTTGCCGGCGTCCTTGAGCTTCTTGAAGAAGTCGATGCCGGGCTGGATGTCGTCGAAGGAGCCGCCGTTCGCGATGGCGGCGGCGTACACGCCGGCGAAGGCCGAGCCGGACTTGGTCGGGTTGCCGTTCATCGCGACCTTGCCCTTGTACTCGGGCTTGAGCAGGTCGGCGTAGCTGGTCGGGCAGTTGGCGATCTTCTTGGCGTCGCAGCCGATCGAGACGTAGCCGCCGTAGTCGTTGGTCCAGAGCCCGGTCGGCTCCTTCTGGCCCTCGGGGATCTTGTCGAACACCTGCACCTTGTACGGCGCGAACAGCCCTTCCTTGGCGCCGCTGATCGCGAACGACTGGCCGAGGTCGAGCACGTCGGGGGCGCGGTCCTGGCCCTTGCGGGTCTTGACGGCGTTGATCTCGTCCGCGCTGGCCGCGTCGGGCGTCTCGCTCTCGATCTTGATGCCGTACTTGGCCTCGAACGACTTGATGATCTCGCCGTAGTTGGCCCAGTCGGGCGGCAGCGCGATGACGTGGAGGTTGCCCTCCTTCTTGGCGGCCTCGACGAGCTTGTCGAAGCCGCCGAAGTCGGCGGCGGAGGCGGCGGTCGCCGCGTTCGTCCCGCCTTCGGCGGTCTTGGTGGTCTGCTGGCTGCTCGGGGCGGCGCCACACGCCGCGGTGACAACGGTAAGGGCCGCGATGACGCCGGCCGTACGGGCGCGAGGTGTGAACACGTCGCCTCCACTCTCCGGGGGGTGTGGAAAGAACCTAAGGGAACTTGTACAAACAAGCGAGCACCAGTAAGTCGCATAAACATTGCTCTTTCATGAATGGAGAGGGACGCGAATGGTTGCGCGCTATGAACGGATAGCCGCTGAGCTGCGTGATGACATCCTCACGGGCGCGTACCCGGTCGGCTCCCAGCTCCCGAGCGAGGCCGAGCTGGCCACCCGCCACCGCGCGGCGCGCGGGACCGTGCGGCAGGCGGTGGCCGTGCTGGTCGCCGAGGGGCTGGTGGGATCGCGGCAGGGCGCCAGGCGCATCGTGCTCGGCAACGCGCGCAGCCAGAGCTTCGCCGAGCTGCACAGCTTCGCCCAGTGGGCCAGGGCCAACGGCTACCGCATCGGCGGCCAGGTGATCTCCCAGCGCCGCCGGTCCGCCACCGCGCCCGAGTCCGCCAGGCTCGGCACGGGCGAGGTGCTGGAGGTGCTGCGGCTGCGCTCGCTGGAGGGCGAGCCCGTCCTGGTCGAGCGGACCGTCTACGCCGGATGGGTGGCCCCCGCCGTCGAGGCGCTGGCCGCCGACTGCGCGTCCGTCACCGAGGCCCTGTACGACTCCGTCGGCCTGATCTTCGCCTACGGCGAGCACCTCATCGACGCCGTGCCCGCGGGTGCCGAGGACGCCCGGCTGCTGGGCGTGCGGCGCGGCAGCCCGCTCCTGCGCCAGCGCCGCGTCACCACCACCCACGAGGGCCGGCCGGTGGAGTCCTCCGACGACAGGTACCGGGCGGGCAGCGTCACCTTCAGCATCCGCAACTCGATCGGCGCCAACCCCCTGACAAGGCGGGCGGGCGACTTGCGTTTCGGGCCGTAAGAACATATGTTCGATACATAAGCGCCCGTCTTCCCCCGGGTGGCTCAGCAAAGGAACCAGAGCCGCGGGGAGAAGCGTCTTGAGCAGACTCTATGGCGATCCGATAGAGGTGTGGACCAGAGACGGCGAGCCGACCCAGTTCGTCTGGCGCGACCGGCTCTACCTCGTCCGCGACGTGCTCGACCACTGGGTCGTGGCGCGCGAGTGGTGGAAGACCGGCGAGGGTGACCCCGGCGAGCGCCGCTTCTGGCGGGTGGAGGCGAGCCCGGGGCGCGAGGTCGGCTCGTACGAGCTGCGTTACGACACCGCCGGGAACGGCTGGCTGCTGCTGCGGGCGTGGGACTGATGGCGTCCCCGTTCCCGCACCTCGACGTGGCCTCGGCGTACTCCATGCGGTACGGCACCGCCTTCCCGCGCGCCCTGGTGGAGCGGGCGTCCGAGCACGGCATGGACATCCTCGCGCTGACCGACCGCGACGGGCTCTACGGCGCGGTCAAGCACGTCCAGGCGTGCGCGGAGGCCGGGATCGCCCCCGTGGTCGGCGTGAACCTGGCGCTCGACGTCCCGGCCGCCGCGCCGGCGCCGGGCCTGCGCGCGCCGCGTCCCAGGAGCGGGCCCAGGAGCGGGCCGGACGCCGAGGACCGGGTCACCGTGCTGGCCCGCTCCGGCGGCTGGTCGCGGCTGTGCCGCCTGGTCACCGCCGCGCACGCCGACGGCGAGCGCGGCGCGCCCAAGGTGACCCGCGAGCTGGTCGGCGCCTGGGCGGGGGAGCGGGGCGGCGACCACGGGTTCGGCGCCGATGACGGGCTCGTGGTGCTGCTCGGGCCGCGCTCCGACGTCGGCCGCGCGGTCGCCGAACGCCGCGACGAGCACGCCAGGACGCTGCTCGGCCTGTGGCGCGCCGCCGTCCCCGGCGTGGTGGTCGAACTGGTCGACCAGTACGGCTTCCGCGACGCCACCACGGCCGTCCGCATGCTCGGCCTGGCCGAGTCCGCCGGCGTGCCGGCCGTGCTGACCAACGCCGTCCGCTACCTCGACCCGGCCGACCACCAGGTGGGGGACGTGCTCGACGCGGCCCGCCGGCTCGTCCCGCTGCACCCGCGGCACCTGGAACGCACCACCTCGCACGCCTACCTCAAGAGCACCAAGGAGATGTGGCAGGTGGCGGCCAAGGTCTGCGGCGCCGACCGGGAGCGGGTGGCCCGGCTGCTGTCCACCACCAGGCGCCTGGCCGAGGCGTGCGCGATGGACCCGCTGCGGCTGCTCGCGCTCAGGAACGACCCGCCCGACCTCAACCTGCCCGAGATCGGCCGCGACCCGGTGCCGCTGCTGCGCAACCGCGTCGAGGACGGCCTGGTCAGGCGCGGCCTCGACGGCTCGGCGCAGGCCAGGGAACGCCTGCGGGCCGAGCTGGACGTCATCGAGCGCAAACGCCTGTCCGGGTACTTCATCGCCGTGGCCGGCATCACCGACATGATCCGCGGCATGGACATCCGCTGCGCCATCCGCGGCTCGGGCGCCGGCAGCCTGGTCAACTACCTCATCGGCATCGGCGAGGTGAACCCGCTCGACCACGGCCTGCTCATGGAGCGCTTCCTGTCGGAAGGACGCGTCGGCCTGCCCGACATCGACGTGGACGTGGAGTCGGCCCGCAGGCTCGACTGCTACAAGGCCATCTTCGAACGCTACGGAGAGGCCCGCGTGGCCTGCGTGTCCATGATGGAGACCTACCGCGCGCGCAGCGCCATCAGGGACGTCGCCGGCGCGATGGGCCTGCCGCCGCACGAGATCGACGCCATCGCCAAGGCGTTCCCGCACATCAGGGCCAGGCAGATCACCGCGTCCCTGGCCGACCTGCCCGAGCTGCGCGAGAGCCGACTCGGCGAGGCCGGGCTCGACCGGGTGTTCCGGCTGGCCGAGCGGCTCGACGGGCTGCCCAGGCACATCGCGCTGCACCCGTGCGGCGTGCTGGTCGGCAACTCGGGCCTGCGCGACAGGACGCCGGTGGAACGCAGCCTGCTGGAGTTCCCGATGTCCCAGTTCGACAAGGACGACGTGGAGGAGGCCGGCCTGCTCAAGCTGGACGTGCTGGGCGTGCGGATGCAGTCGGCCATGGCGTACGCGCTGAGCGAGATCAGACGCGTGGACGACATCGAGGTCAGGCTGGACGAGCAGACCGGCGACGACCCCGGCGTCGAGTACGTCCCCCACGACGACCAGGAGACCTACGACATGATCTGCGCCAGCCGCACGCTCGGCTGCTTCCAGATCGAGTCGCCGGGCCAGCGCGAGCTGGTGGCCAAGCTGGAGCCGCGCCGGATGCACGACCTGATCGTGGACATCTCCCTGTTCCGGCCGGGGCCGGTCAACTCCGACATGGTCACCCCGTACCTGGAGGCCAGGCACGGGTGGCGGCAGCCGTACTACCCGCACGAGCGGCTGCGCGAGGCGCTGAAGGAGACGCACGGCGTGGTCGTCTTCCACGAGCAGGTGCTGAAGGTCATCTCGGTGATGACGGGACGCGACCTGTCCTTCGCCGAGACGCTGCGGCGCACCCTCGGCACGCCGGAGGGCAGGGAGCGGGTGCGCAAGGCGTTCGTGCCGCTGGCCAGGGCCAACGGGTTCGGCGACGCGGCGGTGGAGCGGGCCTGGAAGGTGCTCGACGCGTTCGGCTCCTTCGGGTTCTGCAAGGCGCACGCGGCGGCGTTCGCGCTGCCCACCTACCAGTCGGCCTGGCTCAAGCGGCACCACGCGGCGGCCTTCTTCGCCGGGGTGCTCACCCACGAGCCCGGCATGTACCCGCCGCGCGTCATCATCGACGAGGCCCGGCAGTGCGGGGTCGAGATCCTGCCGCTCGACGTCAACGGGTCCGGGAAGGACTGGCGGGTGGAGCGGCTCGGCCCGCGCCCGCCGCTGCGGCTGCGGGTGAGCCCGTCGGAGCTGGGGGAGGAGCGGCGTCCGGTGCGGCAGGAGTTCAGGATCGGGGAGATCGGCCGCGGTTACGCGCTGCGGGTGCCGTTCTCGGCGATCAAGGGGGTGAGCGAGGCGGAGGTCGAACGCATGGTGGCCGGGCAGCCGTACACGTCGCTGGCCGACTTCTGGGACCGGGCCCGGCCCTCGCGCCCGACCATCGAGCGCATCGTCCAGGTCGGCGGCCTCGACGCGCTGCACGGCCTGCGTCCCGGCGGTCCCCGCTGGCGTCCGGGTGAGCTGACCCGGCGCGACCTGATCGCCCAGGTGGGCGCGCTGGAACGGGCGTCGTCGATCGGCGTGCGCTCGGCCGCGCCCCGGTCCAGGCGCTACACCGCGGCGGCGCCCCGTCCCCGGGCCGAGCAACCGTCCACGCAGCTCCCGCTCGGCTTCGGCGAGCACCTGCCGCCCGGCGAGCTGCCCGAGATGACGGAGACGGAGATGGTCGAGGCCGAGCTGGAGATCCTGGGCATCGACGTCAGCCGGCACGTCATCAGCTTCCACGACGAGCTGCTCGACGCGCTCGGGGTCGTGCGCTCCAAGGACCTGCTCGCCCAGCGCAACGGCGCGGAGGTGCTGGTCGCCGGGGTGAAGGTGGCCACCCAGACGCCCGCCGTGCGCTCGGGGCAGCGGGTCATCTTCACCACCCTCGACGACTCGACGGGGCCGATCGACCTGACGTTCTTCGAGTCGGTGCAGGGCAGGTGCGCGGCGACGGTGTTCGGCTCGTGGCTCATGCTCGCCAGGGGAGTGGTCCGCCGTACGGGGGCCCGCGCGGTCTCCATGCGCGCCGTGGACTGCTGGAACCTGACCGACCTGGACGCGCTGTGGCGCGCGGAGGGCGTAGAGGCGGTCCGCGCCCTGCTCGACCAGGCCCCGGAACAGCGGCCGGGCGTCGGCGGACGGAAGATCGAGTACGCCAACGGCTTCAGGCTCTCGCCCTACTCCGACCTCGGCCCCGCCATCGCCGCCCCGCCCCGGCAGCTCTGGCACGCCAGCCCCGGCAGCTCGGGCCCGACGGCGGCCTGACCCCGCCGGGGCCCGCGGTCGCTAGCCGGTGTGGCCGAACGGGGTCGAGCCCTGGGCGGGCCGGGTGGTCAGCCGGGTCACGACCTCAGGGCCGGGCGCGGCCTCGGCGACCGCCTCGCGCAGCCGGCCGGCCACGTCGAGCCGCTGGACGCGGGTGACCTCGCGTACGGTGGCGGCGCACAGCAGGGCCGCCGCCACCGCGCCGCTCAGCTCCAGCAGCCCCACCCCGGTCAGCCCGTCGGAGGAGGACTCCAGCGGGAGGCGGACCGTGATCAGCGTCAGCATGGCCAGCCAGCTCAGCCACCACGCCGTCAGCAGCGCGAGCCACCGCCCGCGCCGCCCGGCCGGCGGCTTGGCCCGCCGCCACACGTCGTCGACCAGCAGCGCGGGCGCGACCAGGTTGACGACGGGGATCAGCCAGGCGGCCGCGACCGGCCCGGTGGGGCTGGAACGGTCCTTCACCTGGCGGGCGCGCACCAGCCAGGTGACGTAGGCGGCCGCGGCGGCGACGGAGGTGCCCGCGACCAGCATCATCAGCACCGCGAACATCGTCACCGCCCCCACGACCGCCTCGGCCTGCGCCCCCTGGGGACGGCCGCCGAACGCGGCGAGCTGGACGGCGAGATGACGGCCGCTGGACCGTTCGAAGACCACGAGGGCGCCCAGGGAGAGGACCTGCGCGGCAAGCGTCACGTAGACGGCCGAAGCTGCTTTGGTTGGCGGTGCCTGGGCGTAGCGCACGATGTTCTCCCCCCGGGCCATGCGCTGAGGTTCTGACTCACTTGTATCCCGTGAGCACCGCTGTTAATCAGCTCACCACGCCGGATTCCCACGCCCAAGCTGCGATTCCCACGCGATTGCGGACACCGAGTTTGGCCTGGATGCTGCCGAGGTGTGTTTTCACCGTCGACAGCGACACGAACAGCTCGGCGGCCACCTCCTGGTTGGTGCGTCCCCTGGCCACCAGGCGCACGACGTCCAGCTCGCGGTCGGTCAGCGGGCCGTTCGGCGGCTCGGCCGCCCGCCTGGGCTGGGTCAGGTGCTGCAACAGCCGTACGGTGACCGACGGCGACACCAGCGCGTCCCCGCCGGCGGCGGCCCTGACCGCCTCGATGAGCAGCGTGGGGCCGCTGTCCTTGAGCAGGAAGCCGGTGGCCCCGGCGCGCAGCGCGCCGTAGACGTACTCGTCGAGGTCGAAGGTGGTGACGATGACCACCCGCATCGGGTTCTCCACGCCCGGCCCGGACAGCACGCGGGTCACCTCCAGCCCGTCGAGCTTGGGCATCCTGATGTCGAGCAGGCACACGTCCGGCCGCAGCCGCCTGGCCTCGGCCACGGCCTCGGCGCCGTCGGCCACGGCGGCCACGACCTCCATGTCCGGTTGAGCGTCCAAGATCATTTGGAAGCCGGTGCGTACCAGCTGCTGGTCGTCGGCGATGAGAACCCGAATAGTCACGGCTCAACTCTAAGGATCAGCCGTTCGGCCGAGGCCGAAATGGACGCACGGCCGATCCGCCGGCACCCCCGGTCCCGGAAGGGTGGAGGCCATGAACGACGTGCTTGTTGGACGAGCCCTGGCCAAGCGGTTCGGGCAGACGGTCGCCCTGGGCGGCGTGGACATCACGGTACGGGCGGGAGAGGCCGTGGCCATCATGGGCCCGAGCGGTTCCGGCAAGTCGACCCTCCTCCACTGCCTGGCCGGGATCATGAAACCGGACGACGGCGAGGTCCACCTGCTGGGCCAGCGCATCGACGCGATGGGCGAGCGCCAGCGCAGCGCCCTGCGCCGCACCCGCTTCGGCTTCGTCTTCCAGTTCGGGCAGCTCCTGCCGGAGCTGCCCGCCGAGGAGAACGTGGCGCTCCCGCTCATGCTGGGCGGCGTGCCGCGCGCCCAGGCCGTACGGCAGGCCCGCGAGTGGTTCCCGCTGCTCGGCCTGCACCAGATGGAGGCCCGGCGGCCCGGCGAGCTGTCCGGCGGCCAGGCCCAGCGCGTGGCCATCGCCAGGGCGCTGGTGAGCAAGCCCGCCGTGGTCTTCGCCGACGAGCCGACCGGCGCGCTGGACCAGCAGACCGGCCAGGACACGATGCGCCTGCTCACCGAGGCGACCCGGCACAACGGGGCCTGCCTGATCGTCGTCACGCACGACCCCAACGTGGCCGCCTGGTGCGACCGCACGGTCGAGGTCCGCGACGGCCGCCTGCTCGCCCACGGGGTGACCGCGTGAACCTCGACCTGACCTGGCGGCTGCTCAAGGGCGGCGGGCGCAGGGGCATGCTGGGCACCTGGCTCACCTTCGGCGCGGTCGCGGTGGCCACGGCGCTGCTGCTGTTCGCCGTCGCCGCGAACGTCGCCTTCGACGCCAGGGCCGACCGCAGCGCCTGGCGCAACCCCGTGGCGGCCCAGAAGGACACGGCGGTCGCCGTCGAGGCGACCCGCTTCGACTACGTGGGGGACCAGGCGATCACCGTCGTCGACCTGGCCGCGCTCAAGCCGGGGGTGCCCGCCCCGCCCGGCATGCCGCGCTTCCCCGCCCCCGGCGAGGTGTGGTTGTCGCCCGCCCTGTCGGAGCTGGCCGCCCGGCTGCCCGCCGACCGGCTCGCCAAGCGCTACCCGGCGCCGAAGGGCGTGCTGGGCCCGGAGGCGCTGGTCCAGCCCGAGGAACTGGTCGCGGTCGTCGGCCACGCCCCGGACGCGCCCGCGATGACCGCCGAGCGCAGCGACGACTGGATCCTCGGCAAGCCGCCGGTCAAGGTCGCGACCCTGGCGGGCACGCCCAGCGAGGACGCCACGGCGTACCAGGTGCTGGCGCTGATCGCCAGCGTGCTCATGGTGGTGCCGCTGCTGGTGTTCGGCGGCGCGGCGGCCAGGCTCACCGTCGCCCGGCGCGACCAGCGGCTGGCCGCGCTCAGGCTGATCGGCGCGACGCCGGGCCAGGTGATCGGCATGACGGTGGCCGAGGCCGTGCTGGTGGCCTTCGCCGGGGCCCTGGCCGGGGCCGTCGCGTTCGGGGCGGCCGTGCCGCTGCTGGCGCGCATCCCGATCCAGGGCGGCACCTGGTTCGTCGCGGACCTGTTCCCGAACCTGCTGATCCTGGCCGGCGTCCTGGTCGCGGTGCCGCTGCTGGTCGGGCTGTCGGCGGTGGTCGGGCTGCGACGGGTCGTGGTCAGCCCGCTCGGCGTGGCCAAGCGGGAGACGCCGCCGGGCATGCGATTCGTCCGCGTCCTCGCGCTGCTCGCGGTGCTGGCCGCGTTCCCGATGCTCACCAGGGGGACCAGCGTGGCGATCGTGGCCGTGGCGATCGGGCTGGCGTTCCTGTGCCTGAACCTGGCCGGCCCGTGGGTGGTCGGCCTCATCGGCAAGGTCGCGGCCGGGACCGCGCGCCGTCCCGCACGGCTGCTGGCGGCCCGCAGGCTGGTGGACGATCCCCGCTCGGCCTGGCGGACCGTCAGCGGCGTGGCCCTGACCGGCTTCGTGGCCGGGTTCCTCGGCCTGCTCAGCCCCGGCGCGTTCGGCGGGGACGCCGGGCCCGCCCAGCTCAGCATCGCGGCGCCGGTGGGCGAGGTGGCGAAGGTGGCCGGCCAGGCCCGCGACCGGCTCGGGCAGGCGGGCATCACGGCCACGGTGAAGACCTCCAAGCACACCGTGGTCGCGGCCCTCGGCAGCGGCGCCGACGACGCCGTGGTCGACCGGGCGCGCACCGCGCTGAGCGACCTCGTGCCGGGGCACAGCCCGACGACGAAGACCGACGACCAGCGCTTCGGCCTGCAGATCCTCGCCGACGTGCGCGTGGGCACGATCGTGGTGCTGTCGGTGTCGTTCCTGGTGGCGATCGCCAGCGCGGGGATCACCGCGGCGTCGTCGGTGCTGGACCGGCGGCAGACGTACGCGCTGCTGCGGCTGGCGGGCACGCCCCTGGAGGTCCTGGACCGTGCCCGGCGGGCCGAGACGCTGATCCCGATGGCCGTGATGGGCGGCGGCGCGATCCTGGTGGGCGCGTTCTGCGCGGTGCCCTTCATGATCGGCGGGATCAGCACGACCGGGGTGGTCACGCTGCTGGTCTGCGTGGCCGCCGGCTTCGCGGGCGTGATCGGCGCGGGCGCGCTGAGCAGGCCGCTGCTGCGCTCGGTGACCGACGACCCGGCGCCGCGCCCGGACTAGCCGCTCAGCCGAGCACGAGGTCGCGGACCGTGCGCAGCGACCGCTCGTCGCGCGGTCCCATGACCAGCAGGCTGGTCACCGGGCTCTTGTGCCACAGGTCGAGCCGTTCCCTGATCCGGCCGGGCGGGCCGACGAGCGAGATGCCGTCGGCCAGCTCGTCGGGGATCGCCCGGAACGCCTCGTCCTTGCGGCCGGCCAGGTAGAGGGCCTGGATGTGCTCGGCGGCCGCGGCGAAGCCCATGCGGCCGATGATGTCGGCGTGGAAGTTGCGCTGCTTGGCGCCCATGCCGCCGATGTAGAGCGTGAGCATCATCTTGACGCCGTCGAGGGCGGCCCTGACGTCGTCGGAGATGACGACCATCACCATGGCGGCGATCTCGAAGCCGGGGCTCCGGGCCGCCAGCGCGTCGCCGTACATCTCCTCGATCTTGCCGGGGAAGGCGAACAGCGGCAGCCAGCCCTGCGCGATCTCGGCGGCCAGGGCGACGTTCTTCGGCCCCTCCGCGCCGAGGTAGACGGGGATGTCGGGGCGCAGCGGGTGGGTGATGAGCTTGAGCGGCTTGCCCAGGCCGCCCGCCAGGGGGAGCGGGTAGTGCTCGCCGTCGCTGGTCACGGGCTCCTCGCGGCGCCACACGCGGCGCATGATCTCGACGTACTCGCGGGTCCTGGCCAGGGGGCGGGCGAACGGCTGCCCGTACCAGCCCTCCACCACCTGCGGGCCGGAGGCGCCGATGCCGAGCAGCAGCCGGCCGCCGGTCAGGTGGTCGAGCGTCATCGCGGTCATCGCGGTCGTGACCGGCGGGCGGGCCGAGATCTGCGCCACCGACGTGCCCAGCTTGATCCGGCTCGTACGCGCGCCGTACCAGGCCAGCGGCGTGAACACGTCGCTGCCGTACGCCTCGGCGGTCCACACCGAGTCGTAGCCGAGGCGTTCGGCGGCGAGGACGGTCTCCGTGGCGTCGTCGGCGCCGCGCTGCCAGTAGCCGAGGTTCAGGCCGAGCTTCATACGCACCTCCGGAATAAAGTTCCATTACCGGCGCCGCAGTGTCAATGCGTGATCCTCCGGGGAGATCAGACATTGTGCTCAAGAGTCTCTGCCGTCTCTTCTGCCTGCTGCTCCTGCTCTCGCCGGCGGCCGAGCCGACGATGGCCGTGAGTGCCGCGCGGCCGAACATCGTGTTCGTGATGGCCGACGACCTGGAGAGCGGCATGCTGCCCTACTTCCCGGCCATCACCGCGGAGCTGGTCGCCAAGGGCGCCTCGTTCGACCGCTTCTTCGTGACGAACTCCTGGTGCTGCCCTTCGCGCACGTCGATCCTGCGCTCCCAGTACGTCCACAGCCATGGTGTCCTGACCAACACCGCCCCCGAAGGGGGGTTCGACCGCTTCCACTCGCTCGATCTGGAACGTTCCACGATCGGCACGTGGATGCAGCAGGCCGGCTACCGCACCGCGCTGATGGGCAAGTTCCTCAACCACTATCCCGGCGCGACCGCCGACGCCGCGTACGTGCCGCCCGGCTGGGACGAATGGGACGTCCCGGTCCGCAAGCTCTACGAGGAGTACGGCTACCGCCTCAACGAGAACGGCGACCTGTACGACTACGGCTGGTCGGAGCAGGACTACCTGTCCGACGTGCTGGCCGCCAAGGCGAGCGACTTCATCACCGGCGCCGACGATCCGTTCTTCCTCTACCTGACGCCCATCGGCCCGCACAACCCGGCCAACCCGGCGGTCCGGCACGTCGCCGACCTCCCCGAGGTCGCCGCGCCGCGCACGCCGTCGTTCAACCAGGCCGACGTGAGCAAGGAGCCGCTGTGGCTGCGCTCCCTGCCCGCGCTGACGCAGGAGGACATCGACCGGGTCGACGAGCGCCACCGCAGGAGGCTGCGGTCGATGCTGGGCGTGGACGACCTGGTCCGGTCGGTGATCGAGACGTTGCGCGCGTCGGGCAAGCTCGACAACACCTACATCATCTTCACCTCCGACAACGGCTTCCATCTCGGCACGCATCGGCTCACCCAGGGCAAGACGACGCCGTTCGAGGAGGCGATCAAGGTCCCGTTCGTGGTGCGCGGGCCGGGGATCAAGCCCGGGTCCACGATCGGTCAGCTCGGCGCGACCGTCGACATCGCGCCGACGATCGCCGGGCTGGGCGGGGCCGCCGTGCCGTCGTTCACCGAGGGGCGCTCGCTGGTGCCGCTGCTGCACGGCAGCCCGCCCGCCCAATGGCGCAAGAACGTGCTGGTCGAGTTCAACAGGCCGGTCAACCGGTCGTCGGGGGCCCAGACGCCGGTGCCCTCGTACCAGGCGCTGCGCACCGACCGCTACACCTACGTCAGGTACGACACGGGGGAGCGGCAGCTCTACGACCTGACCGCCGATCCGTACCAGCTCGACAACCTCGCGGCCACCGCCGATCCGGCGCTGCTGCTCGGTCTCGACGCCCGGCTCCAGGCGATGCGGGCCTGCTCCGGCGCCGGGTGCCGGGAGGCCGACGTGCGTCAGTGACCGGGGAACAGGGCGGGGTAGGCGTGCGCCAGGTGGTCGGTGACCGCCCGCTGGGCCTCGTCCGGGTCGCCCGCCGCGATGGCCGCGCGGATGCGCTCGTGGTCGGCGCGCAGCACGGACGGGTCGCCGAGGCGTTCGACCGCCTCTATGGCGTTCCTGCGCATCGCGTCCCGGAGTGAGCGCATGATGGCGGCGATGAGCCGGTTGCCCGAGGCGTCCGCGATCGCGCAGTGGAAGGCCGTGTCGTGCTCCACGAACTCCTCGGCCGTGCCCGCCCGGTCCATGCCCTCGATCGCGACGGCCAGCGCCGCGGTGCCGGCCCGGGTCGCCGCCGCGTGCGCGGCCGACCAGCGCTCGATCATCAGCCGGGCGTCCACGACCTCGCGCGGCTCCAGGGTGGCCAGGCCCAGGTTGAGCCGGAGCAGGTCGGTCAGCGTCGTGTCGGGCCGCGAGGTCAGCACGGCCCCCGCGTCCGGCCCCCGTCCCACCTGCGAGGACACCACGCCCAGGGTCTCCAGGACGCGCAGCGCCTCGCGTACGGACGAGCGGCCGACGCCCAGTTGCTCGGCGAGCTGCCGCTCGCCCGGCAGCCGGTCGCCGACGGTCAGGCCGTCCTCGGCGATGCGCCGTTCGATCTGGGCGAGCACGTCCTCGAACGCCCGCGTGCGTTTCACCGATGCCTCCCCGGTGCTGGCCCGGAACAGTGTGGTTAGGTATGGTCTGACCATACAGTGGTCGGACCATTCGTTGGGAGAGTCGTGCGAGTCGCCCTGTTCATCACCTGCGTGAACGACACGCTCTTCCCGGGCACCGGCAAGGCCGTCGTGTCGCTGCTGCGCAGGCTGGGCTGTGACGTGGACTTCCCCGTCGCCCAGACGTGCTGCGGGCAGATGCACGTCAACACCGGTTACCGGGCGGAGGGCGTGCGGCTGGCCAGGAAGTTCACCGAGGTGTTCGCCGGGTACGACGCCGTCGTGGCGCCGTCCGGGTCGTGCGCGGCCATGGTGCGCGAGCAGTACCCGAAGCTGGTGCGGCCGGGCAGCAGGGGCGCGGCGGCCGTGGCCGAGGTCGTGCCCAAGGTGTACGAGCTGAGCGAGTTCCTGCTCGACGTGCTGAAAGTCGACGACGTTGGCGCATATTTCCCGCACCGGGTGACATATCACCCGACATGCCATTCGCTGCGCGGGCTGCACCTGGGCGACCGGCCCACCCGGCTGCTGCGGAAGGTCCGAGGTCTGGAGCTCGTGCCGCTGCCCGGCGCGGAGGAGTGCTGCGGCTTCGGCGGCACGTTCGCGGTCAAGAACCCGGCGGTGTCGGCCGCCATGGGCGCCGACAAGGTGCGCGGCATCCTCGACACGGGCGCCGAGGTGATCTGCGCGGCCGACAACTCGTGCCTGATGCACATCGGCGGCACCCTGAGCCGCCAGAAGACGGGAGTCAGGACGATGCACCTGGCGGAGATCCTCGCAGCCACGGAAGAGACCCCATGAGCGCGACATTCCTCGGCATGCCCGGAAATTTCCCGAAAAATGCGGCGAAAGCCGTGGAGGACTCGCAACTCCGGTACAACCTCAGGAAAGCCACCCACACCATTCGCGGCAAGCGCGCCGGCGTCGTCGGCGAGCTGCCCGACTGGGCCGAGCTGCGCGCCGCCGGCAAGGCCGTCAAGGATCACACGCTCCGCCACCTCGACCGCTACCTGCTCCAGCTTGAGGAGGCCGTCCGGCGGGCGGGCGGCACCGTCCACTGGGCCAGGGACGCCGACGAGGCCAACCGCATCGTCGGCGACCTGGTCGCGGCCACCGGCGAGAGCGAGGTGGTCAAGGTCAAGTCGATGGCCACCCAGGAGATCGGGCTCAACGAGGCGCTGGCCCGGCGCGGGATCACCGCGTACGAGACGGACCTGGCCGAGCTGATCGTGCAGCTCGGGGACGACTTCCCCAGCCACATCCTGGTCCCCGCGATCCACCGCAACAGGTCGGAGATCCGCGAGATCTTCCTCGACCACATGCCCGGCGCGCCCGCCGGCCTCACCGACGAGCCGGCCGCCCTGGCCGAGGCCGCCCGGCTCCACCTGCGCGAACGCTTCCTCAAGAGCAAGGTCGCCGTCTCCGGCGCCAACTTCATGATCGCCGAGACCGGCACGCTGGTCGTGCTGGAGTCGGAGGGCAACGGCCGCATGTGCCTGACCCTCCCCGAGACGCTCATCAGCGTCGTCGGCATCGAGAAGCTCCTGCCGTCCTGGCGGGATCTGGAGGTCTTCCTCCAGCTTCTTCCGCGCAGCTCCACAGGTGAGCGGATGAACCCGTACACCAGCACGTGGACCGGCGCCACCGAGGGCCAGGACTTCCACCTGGTGCTGCTCGACAACGGCCGCACCGACGTGCTCGCCGACGAGGTCGGCCGCCAGGCGCTGCGCTGCATCCGCTGCTCGGCCTGCCTGAACGTGTGCCCGGTCTACGAACGCGCGGGCGGCCACGCGTACGGCTCGGTCTATCCCGGGCCGATCGGGGCCATCCTCACCCCGCAGCTCAGGGGCATGTCCTCGGAGCTGGACGCCTCGCTGCCGTTCGCCTCCAGCCTGTGCGGGGCCTGCCTGGAGGTCTGCCCGGTGGCCATCGACATCCCGGAGGTGCTGGTGGACCTGCGTGCCAAGGCGCCGCACGCGGCGGCCGAGCGCGCGGGCATGAAGGTCGCCGGCTGGGTGCTGGGCGACCAGGCCCGGCTGGCCAGGGCGCAGCGGCTGGCCGCCCGGCTGCGCCGGCTGGTGCCCAGGCGGCGGCTCCCCGGCCCGCTGTCGGCCTGGACCGACACCCGGGACGTGCCGGAAATTCCGCAAGAATCCTTCAGAGACTGGTGGGAGCGTGACGATGGGCGCGCGTGAGGAGATCCTGGCCAAGGTCAGGAAGGCGGTCGCGGGTGCGCCCGAGGTGGAGGTCGCCCGGCACTACCGGACCCGCCCGCAGGTGGACGACGTGGTGGACCTGTTCGCCGAGCGGGTGCGCGACTACCGGGCCGTCGTGCACGTGCTCCCCGACGCGCAGGTGCCCGGCAAGCTGGCCGAGCTGGCCGAGGGCCGCCGCATGATCGTCCCGGACGGCTTCGCCTGGGCGGCGCCGAGCAGCCCGGAGGCCGGGACCGACCGCCGCTGGGACACCCTGGACGCCGCCGACGGGGTGATCACCGCCTGCGCGGTGGCCGTCGCCGAGACCGGGACCATCGTCCTCGACCACGGGCCCGGCCAGGGCGCCAGGGCGCAGACGCTGGTCCCCGACCACCACGTGTGCGTGGTGCGCGCCGACCAGATCGTGGCGGGCGTGCCCGAGGCGGTGGCCAGGCTCGACCCGGCCCGCCCGCTCACCTGGATCAGCGGCCCGTCGGCGACCAGCGACATCGAGCTGAACCGGGTCGAGGGCGTGCACGGCCCCAGGACGCTCGAAGTGATCATCAGCACCTGAGCACGGCCGCCACGTCGCGGACCGTCAGTACCTGAGCACGGCCGCCACGTCGCGGACGTCGTCGGTGAACCACAGCTCGGCGTCCGTCATGGCGGCGGCCCTGACCACGGCCGAGTCCGCGCGCTCCTCGACGGGCTGCTCCACGCCCCAGCGCCGCAGCTCGCCCTGGTCGGTGTCGAGCTGGGTGCCGCCGTCGCCGGTCCACACGTTCCTGTCGAGCGGGCCGGGCATGAGCACCGCGTGCACCCTGCCCTCGCGCAGGGCGTGCGCGACCTGGGACAGGCCCGCCGGGCCCGAGGACTCGCGGTGGCGGTCGAGCAGCTCGGCGCGGCGGCGGTCGAGCCAGTCGTCCAGCGCGCGCTCGACGTCCTCCTCGAACTGGCCGTGGTCGGAGCGGCTGCCGTGCTCGACCATCATCACCCGGTCGGCGGACTTGGTGCTGAGGTGTTGCAGCAGGTAGGAGCGCGACTTCGGCTCACCGGCCACGATGATCAGCTCGGCGCCGATCCTGCGGACCTGCTCGTCGATCTCGCGGGCGACGGCGACGGCGTTCTTCTCCCACGTCTCCTCGGCGCCCCGCTCGTACCGCTTCTGCGACCAGCCGCCCTGGGCGGTCTTCTGCAGCGGCCAGTTCGCCGCCTCCACGGTGGTCGTGCGCGGCGCGCCGCCGCCGAACACCGACAGCTCGGCCCCGGCGTGGTCCACGATGACCCGCAGGTGCGGCACGTTCTCGCCGCGCTGCATCAGCATCGGCGTGACGTGCGGCAGCGGCGAGACGGTCGCCAGCTCGTACGGCGCCCGCGCCAGCGGCTCGGCCAGCACCACGGCGCCGTGCGTGGCGAACAGCGCCTGGCCGGGGGCCGGCCGGCTCGCGGCCACCTCCAGGGCGTCGATGGTGGCGGGGTCGGTGCCGTCGAGCTGGTCACGCACGCTGTGCCAGTGAGTCTCCCGCTGCGGCTCGGTGAGCGCGCCCAGATAGACCGAGGCGTACGGGCCGCGACGCTCGTACAGCGGCCGGATGAAGTCGAGACGCACCGGTCACCACCTCCGCTCTTCCAGGCCGAGACCGAGGGCCTTGGCCACGTCGGCGATGTTCACAAAGCGGCGGTCGGGAAGGGATTGCACCATGTCGGCCACCTGGTCCGGCGCGTCCACGTCCTCGGCGTGCTGGAGCAGATCCTCCTTGGACGCGGGCCAAGGAGTGTCGCTGAGCCATTTGGCCAGATCGCTGCGGATGTCGACGCCGCGCTGGGTGATGCCCTGGGGGGTGCCGGGCTCGTGTCCTGGGGGGTACGACTGCAATGACTCCTCGCCGGGCCCGGGCATGGACTCGGTCTCCTTCCACTCCTCGGCGTGCGTGCTGCCGCCACCGCGGACCATGCCCTCGGTCTCGTGCTTCTGCTGATCGTCCAGGCGCGGACCGTGCTTGTCGCTCCCACGTTCCATAGTTCCCTCACTCCTCTCGATCGGCCCCTACCCCCGCTTTCGTGGGCAAACATCGTGGGTGTGTAGGGTGCGCACGTGTTCGATCCCGATGCGCGCATAGCCGCCGGACGGCTCGTGCTGCGGCCGTTCGGTCCCCGTGACGCCGATCGTGTGCGGTCCGTGATCGAGTCCGCGGCCGGGTCCGCGGCCGGGCCCGGGGAGCGTTTCCTCCCGCCGGGCGCGCCCGCCCACGCCTCCGGCGTCGGACAGTGGCTCGCGCACGGCGTGCACGAGCTGTACCGCTCGCAGCAGGGCCTGCACCTGGCCATGACCGAGGCCGACGACCGCGTCGTGGGCGCCATCAGCCTGTTCAGGACCTCGTGGACGGCGGGCACGACCGAGGTCGGTTACGGCGTCCACCCGCTGTACCGGGGCCGCGGGTACGCGACCGAGGCCGTACGCGCCCTGACCGCCTGGGTGTTCGCCACCACCACCCTGCGCAGGGTGGACCTGACCGCGAACCTGGACAACCCGGCCTCCCTGCGTGTCGCGTTCAAAGCGGGCTTCACCTGGGAAGGCGTGCTGCGCGCCGCCGTGCTGGAGGAGGACGGCCCGCACGACCTGGTCGTCCTCGGCCTGCTGCGCGAGGACTCGGGCGAGCCCGCGCCCGCCCTGCCGAAGGCCGAGCTGCGCACGCCCCGGCTGCTGCTCAGGCAGCCCACCCTCGCCGACGTCCCCGACCTGGCCGCCACCGGCGCCGACCCGCTCACCCAGGCCAGGACCGGCGTGCCCCGCGACTACACCGAGGACCACGCCCGCGGCTTCATCGACATCTCCGAACGGATGCGGATGAGGGGCGCGGGCATCGCGTTCGCCGCGGAGGAGTTCACGACCACCCGTTTCGTGGCCAACGTGGACCTCAGGGACCTCGACTGGCACAACCGTACGGCCGAGGTCGGCTACATGACCGCGCCCTGGGCCCGCGGCCGGGGCTTCGCGGGCGAGGCCGTGACCGGCATCGCCCGCTGGCTGTTCGAGCGCCACGGCTTCCGCCGGCTGCAGCTCCGGGCGGCGGTGTCGAACCCGGCCTCCCAGCGCGTGGCGGACAAGGCCGGCTTCACCCGCGAGGGCGTGGCCCGCGCCGCGCTCGGCGGCGAGGACCTGGTCGTCTACAGCCTCCTCCCGTCCGACCTGGCCTGAGGGCACGGCGGACTGGCCCCGCCGGCCCATGGTGAAACCCGGCGTGAACCGTCACCCTGGGGATGAGGACGGTGAGGCTGAATGATCACGGTTGTCGGCTGGGACGGGGTCGAGCTGCCGGCCAGGGCCGCGGGCAGGCTGCGTGAGGCGGAGCTCGTCGTGGGCCCCGCCGCCATTCTCGGCCGGCTCGGGGTCGAAGGACGGGCCGCGAACGACGGCGACCTGCTCCAGGCCCTCGACGGCCACCTCGAACAGGGCCGGGGCCCGGCCGTCGTGGTCGCCGAGGGCGATCCCGGCTTCTTCGGAGTCGTCCGCACGTTACGGGCGCACGGCCTCCAGCCGGACGTGCTCCCGGCCACCTCGCTGATCAGCCGCGCCTTCGCCTGCGCCGGGCTCAACTGGGAGGACGCCCTCGTCGTCGCCCCCTCCGGCCCCGCCCAGCTCGCCCGCGTGGTGAACGCCTGCCGCGCCCACCCCAAGGTCGCGCTGCTCGTCGCGCCCGGCGTCGGCCCCGCCGAGATCGCCAGGGAGCTGGCGCCGACCACGCCGCGCGCCCTGATCGTCTGCGAGGACCTCGGCGGCCCGGAAGAGCGCGTCACCCACAGCCGCATGGGCGAGGCCACCACCCGGCCATGGAAGGACCCCGACGTGGTCCTCGTCGTCGACCCGCTGCACCGGCCCGGACAGCCCGGCTGGCTGGCCGGGGCGCAGCCGGGCCCGCCGGAGTGGGCGCTGCCGTCCGGGAAGGGGCTGCCCGCCGAGGTGCGGGCGTTCGTCCTGGCCAAGCTCGGTCCCCGGCTCGGCGACCTGGTCTGGGACGTCGGCGCGGGCGAGGGCGAGATCGCCGTCGAGTGCGCCAGACTGGGCGCGGCCGTCGTGGCGGTCGAACGCGACCAGTCCGCCTGCGCCCGCCTGCGTTCCAACGTGCTGGCCCACGGCGTCAAGGTGGCCCTGACCAGGGGACAGGCGCCGGCCGCGCTCGAACCGCTGCCCGACCCCGACGCCGTCTTCGTCGGCGGCGGCGGCGCCGACGTGCTCGCGGCCTGCGCCGCCCGCGGCCCCCGCGCGCTGGTGTGCGCGCTCGGCACGGTCGAGCGGGCCGTGGCCGTGCTCGCCCAGCTGCGCGAGCACGGCTACCGCGGCGAGGGCACGCGGATCCAGGCGTCCGGGCTGACGCTCGGCGCCGACGGGTCCCACCGCCTGACCTCCGCGGACCCCGTCTTCGTCGTGCACGCCAGGCCCGTGCACGCAGCGTGACCTGTCCCCCACAGGCACGTATCGGTTATCCTCGCGTGACTTTGTCTACGCACCGGAGAACCTCTCAATGAAGCCGCCGCTCCTGCTGATCGGGCAGGGCTCGAACGATGACGCCTACGCCGCGGAGTTCGGCAGGTTCGTACACCGGCTCCGCTGCCGCCTCGACCGGACGGCCGTCGACGTCTCCGGCGGCTATCTGGAACGCGCCACGCCGCGGCTGAGCGACTCCGTGGCGTCCCTGATGGCGCGCGGCCACCACCGTCTCGTCGCGCTGCCGCTCAGTCTCAGCAGGGTGGGGGAGGAGTTCCCCGCCGCGATGGCGCTCGAACAGCAGCGCCACCCCACCCTCATGTACGACTACGGCCGTCCGCTCGGCCCCGACCCGCGCGTGCTGGCGCTGCTGGCCGACCGGCTCGGCGAGGCCGCCGCCGAGATGGCCAGGCCGCGCCCCCTGGAACTGGTCGGCGCCCGTCCCCGGCTGCGCGCCGTCGACACGCTGGCCATCGACGACGTCCCCGGGCAGGTCGAGCCGGGCGAGACGGCGGTCGTTCTGGTCGGCGAGGGCTCGACCGACGCCGCCGCCAACGCCGAGGTCCACCGGGTGTCGCGGCTGTTCTGGGAGACGCACGCCTACGACTACATGACCGTCGAGACCGCGTTCGTCTCGGTGACGCCGCCCGGCGTGCCCGGCGGGCTCGAACGTTGCCGACGGCTGGGCGCCAAGCGTGTGATCGTGGTGCCGTACCTGCTGTTCGCGGGCGGTCTGCTGGAGCGCGTGTGGGCGCAGGCCCTGGCGTACGGCGCGGGCCACCCCGACCTCGACATCCGCTGCGCCGAGGTGATCGGCGACTGCGAGACGCTGGCCGACGTCGTGATCGACCGCTACGAGGAAGCGCTCCAGCTCGTTCACTAAGTGGAGGTGTCCCGTGCTCGCCGAGACCCTGGCAGCCATCCGTCCCGCCGACCCCCAGGCGCTCGCCGACGCCCGTGCCCATCAGGACCGGCTCACCAAGCCGCGCGGCGCGCTCGGGGCTCTGGAGGAGGTGGCCGTACGCCTGGCGGGCGCCGCCGGAGTGTGCCCGCCACCCGTGCCCGAGCCGGCCGCCCTGGCCATCTTCGCGGCCGACCACGGCGTGCACGCGCGCGGCGTCAGCCCGTGGCCGCAGGAGGTCACCACGCAGATGGTGGCCAACTTCCTGGCCGGAGGCGCGGTCGCCAACGCCTTCGCCGCCCAGGTGGGCGCGTCCGTGACGGTGGTGGACGTCGGCGTCGCCGCCGACCTGCCCGACGCCCCCGCCCTGGTCAAGCGCAAGGTCGCGTACGGCACCGCCGACCTGTCCCGCGGCCCCGCCATGAGCGTCGACCAGGCCGTCAGGGCGCTGGAGACGGGCATCGCGGTGGCCCAGGAGCTGATCGGCAAGGGCGCCCGCTGCCTGATCACCGGCGACATGGGCATCGCCAACACCACCGCCTCCGCCGCGCTGATCTCCGTGTTCACCGGTAAGGACCCGGCCGAGGTGACCGGCAGGGGCACCGGGATCGACGACGCGACGTACGCGCACAAGGTGGACATCGTCCGCGAGGCGCTGCGCGTGAACGACCTGCCCGGCGGCACCGGGCCGAGCGACGCCCTGCGCGCGCTGGCCGCCGTGGGCGGGTTCGAGCACGCGGCCATCGCGGGCTTCGTGCTGTGCGGCGCGGCGAACCGGGTGCCGGTGATCCTCGACGGCGTCATCGCCGGCTCCGCCGCCCTGGCCGCCGCCGCGCTCGACCCCCACGTCAGCGGTCACTGCGTGGCCGGGCACCGCTCGGCCGAGCCCGGCCACGCCGCCGCGCTCGACCACCTCGGGCTGCGCCCTCTGGTGGACCTGGAGCTGCGGCTCGGCGAGGGCACCGGCGGCCTGCTCGCGCATCCGCTGGTGTGCGCGGCCGTACGGGTGATGCACGACGTGGCGACGTTCGACTCGGCGGGGGTCTCCGAAAAGCCCGTGTGATGATGGGGGACACGCGAGACAGCACGTGAGGTGAGCAGTGTCCCGGTACGGTCCCATGTTCGGCCCCGACATCACGTTCCTCGGCGTCGAACGCTGCGACGTCGCCGACCCGGCCAGCTACGCCGGCGCCGACGTCGTGATCATCGGCGCCCCCTTCGACGGGGGCACGTCCAACCGGCCGGGCGCCAGGTTCGGGCCGATGGCGCTGCGCCAGACCTGCTACCTGCCGCACAACGGGTCCCGTCCGAGCCTGGCCCTGCGCGTCGACGCCCTGCGCGACCTGCGGGTGCTCGACGCGGGCGACGTCGAGTGCTACTCCGGCGACGTCGAGGGCTCGCTGGCCGCCATCGAGGACGCGGTGCACAGGATCGCCTCCTCCGGGGCCGTGCCCGTGGTGCTCGGCGGCGACCACACCGTCGCGCTGCCGGACGCCCGGGGCACCGCCAGGGCGTACGAGCCGGGCCGCACCTCGATGATCCACTTCGACGCGCACGCCGACACCGGCGACATCGAGTTCGGCCACCTGCACGGACACGGCCAGCCGATGCGGCGGCTCATCGAGTCCGGGGCCGTCCGGGGCGACAGGTTCCTGCAGATCGGGCTGCGCGGCTACTGGCCCGAGCCCGAGACGCTCGACTGGATGGCGGCCCAGCGCATGCGCTCGTACGAGATGACCGAGATCGTGACGCGCGGGCTGGAGGAGTGCCTGACGGAGTCGTTCGGGATCGCGCTCGACGAGTGCGACCAGGTCTTCCTGTCCGTGGACATCGACGTCTGCGACCCCGGGCACGCCCCCGGCACCGGCACGCCCGAGCCCGGGGGCCTGTCGGCCAGGCAGCTCCTCGACGCCGTGCGCAGGATCTGCTACGAGCTGCCCGTGGCCGGGATGGAGGTGGTCGAGGTCTCGCCGCCGTACGATCACGCCGACATCACCGCGTTCCTCGGGAACCGCGTTATTCTTGAGGCACTCTCGGCCATGGCCAGACGCCGCAAGGACGCTAAGGGCGGGCCACGCTGGGACCCGTCGCAGCCTCTTCTTGACGGCCGTTGAGCCATGCGCAGCGAACGACGCACGGTGAGCCGGTAGGTTTACCTCCGAACACAACCTTCGCGAACGGGAGATTCCCCCCATGGGTCCCTACCTCCTCGGCCTGCGGCTTTCCGGCCGCCGGGTCCTCGTCGTAGGCGGCGGCCGTGTCGCCCAGCGGCGTGTTCCCGCGCTGCTAGAGGCCGGTGCGGAGGTCACCGTCGTGTCGCCGGGCGTCACGCCGGCCCTCGACGACCTGATCGCGTCGGGCCGGGTGACCTGGCACGCGCGGCCGTACGAGGTCGGCGACTGCGACGGCGCCTGGCTCGTGCAGGCGTGCACCGACGACAGGTCCGTCAACACCGCGGTCGCCGCCGAGGCGGAGGCCAAGCGGGTGTGGTGCGTGCGCGCCGACGACAAAGACGCCTCCGCCGCCTGGACCCCCGCCTCCGGCCGGGTCGACGAGATCAGCGTGGCCGTCACCGCGGGCGGCGACCCGCGCAGGGCCGCGGGCATCCGCGACGCGGTCGTCGACGCGTTGCGCGACGGCACGGTCGACGCCCGCCGCAACCGCACCAAGCCCGTCGGCGTGGCCCTGGTCGGCGGAGGTCCCGGCGATCCGGGCCTGATCACCGTGCGCGGGCGGCAGCTCCTCGCCCAGGCCGACGTGGTGATCGCCGACCGGCTCGCACCCCGGGCGCTGCTCGACGAGCTCGCCCCCGACGTCGAGCTGATCGACGCCGCCAAGGTGCCCTATGGCAGGTCGCTGTCCCAGGAGAAGATCAACGAGCTGCTGGTCGACCGGGCGAGGCAGGGCAGGTTCGTCGTCCGGCTCAAGGGCGGCGACCCGTTCGTGTTCGGGCGCGGCGGCGAGGAGATGATCGCCTGCGCGCGGGCCGGCATCCCCGTGCTCGTCGTACCCGGCATCACCAGCGCCGTCGCGGTCCCGGCCGCGGCCGGGGTGCCGGTGACGCATCGCGGGGTGAGCCAGGAGTTCCACGTCATCTCCGTGCACGTCGCGCCCGACCACCCGGCCTCCACCGTCGACTGGCCCGGCCTGGCCCGTTCCCAGGGCACGCTGGTGCTGATGATGGCCGTCGAGCGGCTGCCGAAGGTGGCCGAGGCGCTGCTTCGAGACGGACGTGCGCCGGAGACTCCCGTAATGGTGGTACAGGACGGTACCCTTCCGACCCAGCGGGCGGTAATCGCACCGCTTTCCACCGTGGCCGACCGCGTGTCCGCGGCTGGGATACGGCCTCCGGCGATCGTCATCGTCGGCGACGTCGTGCGGGTCGGCCAGGAGGTCGAGATGGTTCGAGCGGAGCGCTTGCCGTGAACACCGCCATGGATGACGGGCGGCACGAGTCGCTGGGGGAGCAGACGTTGAGCTTTCGCCCGGTGACCGACGACGACCTGCCCGACCCCCGAAACCCCACCCCGAAGCCCCCCGAGGCCCCCTCCGCCCCACCCCCGCCGCCCCTTCCCGACCGGTCCCCGTCCTCCTCGGGCTTGCCGTCGCGTTCTCCCGCCGACCGGTCTACGTCCACTTCGGGCTTGCCGAGGCGTGCCTCCGCCGACCGGTCTACGTCCTCTTCAGGCTTGCCGAGGCGTGCCTCGGCCGAACGCTCCTCCTTCCCCTCCTCCTCCGACGAGCCGTCATCCTCCGCCGGCCGGCCCTCGCTCTTCCAGCGCCCGCCGCGCGCCGACGAGCCCGCCGCCCCACGGCACCCCTCCACGCCGCAGCAGGCGTCGGCACCTCAGGAGCCCGCCACGCCGCAGGAGCCCGCAGCGCCGCAACGGCCCTTCACCAGTACGGAGCCCGGCCCGTCCACGGGCCCCAGCCTCTTCACCCCGGCTCGCCCCGCTGACCGGCCCAGCCTGTTCACCCCGGCGCGCCCCGCCGCCCCGCGTGAGGGGAACGACCCGCGTGAGGGGAACGACCCGCGTGAGGGGAACGACCCGCGTGAGGGGAACGACCCGCGTGAGGGGAACGACCCGCGCCCGAGGCCGCCCGCCTTCTGGGAACGTGCCGCCCAGGAACCGGCTGCCGCCTCCCACCAGCCCCCCTTCGCCGAACCGACCCCGGACGCGGAGCCCGGCCCGGCGTCCGCGCCCTCGAACACCAACGCGGACAACTCCCAAGCCACGCCCGCAGACATCGACCCCGGGCACGCCCCGGCCGACGCAGCTCCTGGCGCCGACGACGCCCCCGCCGACGACGCCCCCGTGGACGACGCTGCCCTCGACACACACCCCGAAGCGACACCCGACGAGCCCAAGCCCTCACAACCGGCCTCGCACGACGAGACGGACCCCACAGGCGACGCCCGCCCGCCCCACACGGACGCCCCTCTTCCCCCCGTCGCCACCGCCCCTGACGCGGTCACCTCCGCCGCTTCCAGCTCCGATGCAATCACAGACGAGACGGATCCCACCGTCGAGGCAGACGGCATCCACTCCAACGTGAACGCCGCTTCTGACGCCGACTCCGACCTCGACAACCGCCCCGACACCGAGACCGCTCCCGACGCCGAGGCGATCGACCTCGTAGACGAGGAAGCAGACTCCGTTCCCGAAGCCGAGGTGGCGCTCTCTGCGGAAGGCGAGGGCGACCCAGCTGAGGCGATCGACGCTGATGACAACCACGGCGTCCCCGACGACAACCATGGCGACCGCGAGGACAACCCCGCCGACGTCGAACCTGGCGACACTGCCACCAACGGGGCCACCGAAGGTGCCGCCGGCTTTGACGCCTTCTCCGCGGTCTCCGATGTCGCCGCTTACGCCGACTACCCCACCGACCCGGGAGACCTGGCCGAAGAGGAGATCGGCTCCGAGGCCGACACAGACGACGTCGCGGTCCCCGGTGGCACCGATGAGGGCGGACTGGGTGCGGACGGCCGTGCCGATGCCGTTGATCACAGCATTGACGACAGCGGTGAGGGAGGTCCCGACGCAGGCACGGCTGTCCACGCAGACGCTGCGCACGCGGATGCCGACCCCGCCGGGGACACGGATGCCGGAACCGATGCGGATGCAGTAGCCGTCTCCGACGCGGACACGGATGCCGACGCGGACACGGATCGCGACGCGGACACGGATGGCGGCGCCGATGCGGACGCCGTACCGGAGCCGGAGGACTCGCAGGGCGAGCTCGCGGAAGGAGGGCAGCGGGTCGAGGAGTTGCCCGCCGAGGTCGTCGAGGCCATGACGGCGGCGCTGAGCGCGTTGCGCGAAAGCGTGTACGACCTGCGCTTCAGCCTCGACCTGCCGGGAGCCGAGGAGGCCAGGCAGGCGCGGGCCGACCTGCTCGCCCAGTTGGAGAACTACGTCCTGCCCCGGGTGCGTACCAACACCGCCCCCGCGCTGATCGTGATCGCGGGCTCCACCGGCGCGGGCAAGTCCACCCTGGTCAACTCCCTGGCCGAGCGGAACATCTCCCGCACCGGAGTGCGCCGCCCGACCACCGGCACCCCCATCCTGGCCTGCCACCCCGACGACAAGAAGTGGTTCGCCGAGGGCGAGCTGCTCGGCGGTCTCGAACGGCTCGACAGGCCGTCGCCCGACAGCGGCACGGACGGTCTGGTCGTCGTGTCGACCGAGAAGCTCCCGCAGGGCGTCGCGCTGCTCGACACCCCCGACATCGACTCGGTCGTCGAGGAGCACCACGAGATCGCGCACCGCATGCTCGACGCCGCCGACCTGTGGATCTTCGTGACCACCGCCGCCCGCTACGCCGACGCCCCCGCCTGGAGCCTCCTGCGGCTGGCCAAGGAGCGCGGCGCCCGCCTGGCCATCGTGTTGTCGCGGGTGCAGCCACGCTCGGCCGACGTCGTGCTCAAGCACTTCGTCCGCATGTTGACCGAATACGGGCTGGGCGACATCGACCGGTTCGTGATTCACGAGGCGACGGTGACCGACGGCAGGTTGCCCGACAGCGAGGTCACCGACCTGCGACTCTGGCTGGCCGAGCTCTCGGTCGACGAGGCGCGCCGCGCGCAGGCCGTGCAGGAGACCCTGAACGGCGTGCTCAACAGCTTCCGCACCCGCGTGCCCGCGCTGGCCAGGCACCTGGAGGGCCAGGCGGCGTTCCGGGCCGAGCTGCGCAGCGACGTGGAGGCCGCCTACCTGGGCGCGCTGGCCGAGATCGACAAGGCGTCCAAGAACGGCTCGCTGCTGCACGGCGAGGTGCTGGCCCGCTGGCAGGACTTCGCGGGCTCGGGCGACCTCATGCGCTCGCTGCAGTTCGGCAAGGGCGGCAAGGCGGGCAGACAGACGCCCGAGCGGGTGCTGGCGTTCAAGTCGGCGATCCGGGCCGGGCTGGAGTCGGTGATCGTCGCCGCGGCCAACCGCGCCGCCGAGGAGGTGGTCGCGCGCTGGCGGCACCGTTCCGAGCTGAGCGCCAAGCTCGTCGAGGGGCTGGACCGCCCGTCGGACAACCTCCTGCGGCACGCCGGGCGCGCCATCGCGTCCTGGCAGGATCACCTGAACGAGCTCGTACGCACCGAGGGCGTGACCAAGCGCTCGGTGTCCAAGCTCGTCTCGTTCGATCCCGACGCGCTCTCCCTGATCTTCACGGTCGCCATGTTCAGCGGCGGCGACGGGTCGGGCGTCCCGCATCGGCTCGTGAACGCGCTGCTCGGCGCGGAGTCGCTGCGCGGCATCGGCTCAAAGGCGCTCAGTGACCTTCGAGCCAGGATAGGCATGCTGTTCGACGAGGAATCCATGCGTTACGTACACGCTCTCGACTCTGCGGGCATCCCGGACGAGTCCGTCGCTACCCGCCTCTACCAGGCGACGTACAACCTTGAGGTCGCCCGATGACGACGACCACGCCCCCGAGGGCGGGGCTCGCGCCGAGGCTGTCCGCGCTCAACCAGCTGGTGGAGCTCGGCCCGGGACGGCTCGACCAGAAGCTGCTCACCGAGGCCGGCGCGCTGCTGACACGGGCCGGCGACCGGCTCAAGCTGTCGTCCGAGCACACCGTGGTCGCCCTCGCGGGCGGCACGGGAAGCGGCAAGTCGTCCCTGTTCAACGCCATTTCGGGGCTTGAGCTGTCGCCCACGGGCGTACGCCGCCCGACGACGGCCCGTACCCATGCCTGCGTGTGGGGGCTGGAGGGCTCGGCGCCGCTGCTCGACTGGCTGCAGATCCAGCCGCGCCACCGCTTCTCCCGGACCAGCGCGCTCGACAAGGGCGACAGCCAGCTCCATGGGCTGATCCTGCTCGACCTGCCCGACCACGACTCCATCCGGGCGCTCAGCGACAACGAGGCCGACCGGCTCATCGGGCTGGCCGACCTGGTGGTGTGGGTGCTCGACCCGCAGAAGTACGCCGACGCCTCCACGCACCGCCGCTACGTCACCGAGCTGGCCGGACACGACGCGGTCACCGTGTTCGCGCTCAACCAGGCCGACAAGCTCTCCGCGGCGGAGCTGGCCGAGCTGGTCATCGACCTCAACGACCTGCTGCGCAGGGAAGGCGTCGAGCATCCCAGCGTCGTGCCCACCTCGGCCGTCACCGGGCGCGGCGTCGAGAGCCTCAAGAGCGTGATCGCGACCTCCGTCGGCCGTCGCCGCGCCGCCATCCAGAAGCTGGAGGCCGACCTCCAGCGGGTGGAGCAGCGGCTCGGCGAGGCGATGCCGCTCGGCGACGCGCTGCTCGTGCCGTCATCGGTCGACGAGGCTCGCAGGATGGGCCTCACCGACGCGCTCTGCGACGCGATCGGCGTCCCCGCCGTCGGCGAGGCCATGGAGAACGTCTACGCCGAGCGTTCCAGCCAGTGGGTCGGCTGGCCGTATCCGCGGTGGTTCGCCAAGTTCCGTCCGGATCCGTTGAAGAGCCTGCGCCTCCAGGACGTCGGCGACGAGATCCGCGGCATCACGACCGGTTCGGTGAGCGCGCAGTCCGCCGAGGTGGCCAACGCCGTGCAGGCGCTCACCGACGGGTTGTCGGCCGGGATGGACCCGGTGTGGCGTACCGCGGTGCAGAAGGCCGCGCGCTCGCACGCGTCCCGGCTGCCGAAGGCGCTGACCGAGGAGCTCACGGAGGTGGCGCCGCGCCTCGACCGGGTGCCCGGCTGGTGGCGGCTGCTCAAGGTGTGGCAGTACCTGCTGGTGGTGGCGTTCGTGGCCGGAGTGGTGTGGCTGGTGGCCGGGCTCACCGTGCCCAGGCAACTGCCCGCGGCCCTGCAACTGGTCGGCGACGGCGCGGCGTTGCCCTGGGTGGCACTCATGATCGCCTCCGTGCTCGGGTTGGGCGCATTGTCCGGCATCGCCTCGCGCAACTTCGTGGAGCTGGGGGCCTCGCGCGAGCGGGAACGGCTGGAGCGGGAGATGCGCCGCCGGGTGGCGGCGGTGTCGGCGACGATGGTGGTGGAGCCGGTCGAACGCGAACTCGGCCGTCACCACGCCTTCTACACGGCCCTCCGCGACCTCTCAGGCTGACACCCTCTTCTCGTACGGGCCTTCGCGCGCGGTCGTCATCCACAGGCGTCTTCCCCTGCCGTCCCCTCATCCACAGAACGGCGTTCGCCTTCACCTCACCCGGCCCGCTTCAGGCACCGTGTTCCCAGGTCGCGGGCAGCAGGCCCGCAGCATGGGAGGCACGGATGAACGACATCTACATCACGCTCACCGGGAACGTCGCAGCAGAGCCACGGCAGTACAGCTTCGACGACGGAACCAGGGTCACATCGCTGAAGGTGTTCACCTCGCACCGCTACTTCGACAGGAAGACGGGGCAGTGGACCGACGGTGAGCGGGTCTGCTTCACCGTCCGCTGCTGGCGGGCGCTGGGCGACAACGTCGCCGACTGCGTACGGGCGGGCCAACCCGTCGTCGTGTCCGGCAAGCTCCGCATCCGCGAGTTCGGCGCGGAGGGCGACCGCCGCTTCATGCCGGAGATCGAGGCCAGCGCGGTCGGCCATGACCTGCGCTGGGGCACCGGCGTCTTCACCAAGCCGGAGCGCGGGGGCGGCCTGGGCTCGATGACCAAGGAGATGCGCGAACGCCTCGACGAGGAGACCCAGGACTGGGCCATGGGCACCAGGCCCGTCCGCCCGCCGTCCCACCCCACCGCCGACCCCTCGGTCCCCCTGACCGCCGACGTCGCCGTGATGGCCCCTGCCGAGCCTCACGACGACGATGCCAGGCCGGACGTCGACCATGCGGCGGTAGCCATCGCGGCCACCGATCCCGGCGCCGCCACGCCGAAGCAAGCCACACCCGCTGTGGCCGCCCCCGAAAGCCCGGCCGACACCGACTCGGGAGACGACCCCGACCCTGGCACGGGCACGGGCACACGAGAGCACCTGGGCCGCGGCTCGGCGACGAAGACCGGCACGGTCCGCGTCCTGGGATCGGCCGGCAAGCCCCGGACGAGGACACAGGTACCGGAGAAGGCCGCCGCCTGAGGCCATCGCCGGCCCACGGCTGGGCATCTACGGCGGTGGATGCTTCTGTCGTGCCGGTGACGTGACTGCTGTCGTGGAGGCACGTGTGCGCTGGTGTCCTGCTCAGGGGCCGGCAAGACACGCGCCTCCGCCCGCCGCACCTCCAGAGTGCCCACCTCCTGGGAGGTTGCTCGCTCGCCCGCGCGGGGAGCCATCCGACTCGGGAGTGCGCGCGTACGGAGGTGCGGTGCCCTCACTTGACCACCGCGGTGTCTGCGTTCGGACACGTGCAGACGTCCAAACGGGTGATGCCGTGAAAGAACCGGAGTGCGTCGCATGGGTGGTGAGACGGCACACCGGCTCGCGCGAGGCCCGGCGGGCAAGCGTGATGAGACACCGGGTTGTCGGTGTGATGCACACCTTGGCGGTGTGAGCCCCGGAGCGCGGTGGTTCGCCGGCCGGCGGACAAGGTGGGAAGCGATCGGGGCGGAGGGCAACAGCCGATGGTCGGCGCCCCGCGCAGGGGACGGCCTAGGGGAGGGGGAGGAGCATCGGCCGATGGCCCCGATGTCACCCCCGAAGGGGGGTCGATGGGGTGTTTGTCCGTGTCAGATACCTAGAGCATGGGTCATGTCCAGGTCACGCCCCGCACCATGGTTGCTCCTTTCCGGCACTGCCCGCTCGCGGAGTGAGCGGGCGTGGTCGTTTCAACGTAGCGGTTCCCATCGCATAACGCACACTCCGCAATTATTGTGTTACACATCGTTAGTCAGGGAGGAGACGAGATGGCGGCGACCAGTCACGCCACGATCAAGTCTCGCGACGGTGTGTCAAGACTGGCCGGTCGCTGGCCATTGCTCGGGCAACGGCGCCCGCTTGTGGCGTACCTGTGCGCCATTGTCGCCCTAGATGCCGTCGCGATCACCTTGTTCACGAGATCTACCGATTTCCAGTGGCCGGATTTGCTGACCTTTGCCGCTCTCATGGCGTGCGGCGCGGTCTGCATCGAGGCCAGCAGGCGTCTGGGCATGCCCGCCGGGGTCTCGCGCGACCTGTTGTCGGCCTGGTGGCTGCCGGTCGCGCTGCTCCTGCCGCCGGTCTACGCCCTCTTCGCGCCGATCGTGCTGCAGATCCTTCTCCAGGTACGCGTCCGCGCCACAGTTCTCTACCGTCGGGTGTTCAGCTCGGCGGCCATCGGCCTGGCCGGCTGTACGGCGTCGGTGGCCTTTCACTGGGTCGTCCCGGATCCCTGGGTGCTGACGCGGGGGAGCGGGCCGCCGATCGCCTACGCGGTGACGGCCGCTGTGCTCTTCTCCCTGCTCAACATCGGTCTCATCGCCGTCGCGGCGCATACGTCCGATCCCGAGGGGTCGTGGCAGGAGGTGCTGTGGAACAGGGAGAGCGTGCTGCTCGACATCGTCGAGTTGTGCCTCGGTGTCACGGTCGCGATCGGGTGCGGGCTCAACCTCGCCCTGCTGGTGCTCGCGTTGCCGCCGGTCGTCCTGCTGCAGCGCAGTCTGTTGCATGCGCAGTTGCAGGCCGCCGCGCGTACCGACTCGAAGACCGGGCTGCTCAACGCGGCCGCCTGGCAGCGGGAGGCGGACACCGAGATCCTGCGGGCGCGTCGCAGCGGTGAGACGCTGGCGCTGCTGATCATCGACATCGACCACTTCAAGCGTGTGAACGACGCACACGGTCATCTGGTCGGCGACGAGGTGCTTGCCGGGGTGGCGTCCATGTTGCGCAGGGAGCTGCGGGACTCCGACGTGGTGGGGCGGTTCGGGGGTGAGGAGTTCGTCGTCCTGCTGCCGGGGGCGGACGTCGACGAGGCCCGACAAGTCGCCGAACGTCTTCGTACGCACATCGGGCACATGGCCACGCCGGTGGATGACACGTTGATCCGGATCACGATCTCGGTCGGGGTCGCGCTGATGAGCGTGCACGGTGACGACCTGATCGACCTGCTGGCCGCCGCCGACCTGGCTCTCTATCGGGCCAAGGAACTGGGGCGGGACCGTGTCTGCATCCCCGTCGTCCAGCCGCCGCAACCGCCGTCGCCTGAGGAGCAGGCCGTGTGACCTCCTCGGGCCCCCGTCGCCGCCTCGTTTCTGGAGCTCTGCTCGGCATCGGGCTGCGGTTCCCGATCAGGGGCATTGGCCTCTGCGGGTGGGACGGGTGGTCCTCTCGGGTGGCCGCTCTCGAACGTGTTCCTGCCGGGGGCAGGCGCCTGAGGGGGTGCGGGTCAGGGGCCTGTCTTCGTGGTGTCGGCCTGCCGGTGCGCCTCGGGGCGTCAGGACGGGGTGACGCTGTCGCAGGTGACGAGGCGGACGGCAGGCGCTGAGACGATCTGGATGTGGGGTACGCCCGGGACCTCGATGTTGAGGTACCCGCCCTCGATGGCGAACCGCACTCCTTCCACCGTCGGCACGCGGCGGCCCTCGGAGTCCTTCAGCGTGTAGCCGTCGAGGAGTTCGACGGTGCCGCTTCTCCAGGTGGGGTTCAAGCCTGCACCTCCGGGAAGTCCAGCTCGGGCTGGGCAAGGTGGTTGAAGTAGTTGGACAAGGTGTTGAGGGCGATGTGGCCCACGATCTCGGCGAGCTCCGCGTCCGAGACGCCGGCGGCCCGTGCGGCGTCCAGGTCGTCGTCGCTCACCGCGCCGCCTGAGTGCATGATCGCCTGGGTGATCGCCAGGACGGCGGCCGCGTGCGGATCGTCGTCGGCGCCCCGGCGGGTCTTGAGGAGTTCCTCGTCGGACATGCCCATACGGCGGCCGCGCATGGTGTGCGCGCTCACGCAGTACGTGCAGTGGTTCTCCTGGGCGACCAGCAGGGCGATCTGCTCCCTGAGCCGAGGGGTGAGGGTGCCCGAGCTGAGGTGCTCGCGCATCGCGAGGTAGCCGGCCAGGGCGGCGGGGCCGTTGGCCAGGGCGGCGTACAGGTTGGGGACCTTGCCGAGTTGGCGGCGGGTCTGGTCGAGCAAACCGTTACGGTCTTCTGTCAACTGCGGAAGGCGGGGCATGATGTCTCCAAAACGGTACCGGTCGGTTCCATCTGGGCAAGACGATACCGAATGGTTCCGTTTTAGGGAAGTTCGGGATAGCTTGGAGGCATGCCCACGCGTGCCCGTGAACGACTGCTCGACGCCGCCGAGGACCTCTTCTACGCAGAGGGGATCAGGGCGGTGGGGATCGAGCGGATCCTGACCGTCTCGGGGGTGGGCCGCGCCTCCTTCTACCGGCACTTCCCGAGCAAGGACGACCTGGTCGTCGCGGTGTTGCGACGGCGGGACGAGCGGTGGCGGGCATGGCTGGCCGAACGGGTGGAGGCTCTGGGCGGGCACCCGCTGGACGTCTTCGACGCCCTGGCCGAGCGGTTCGCGCGGGCGGATTTCCGGGGGTGCGCCTTCATCAACACCATGATCGAGACGGCGGATCCGGACAGTGCGGCCCATCGGGTGGCGGCCGAGCACAAGGAGCGCGTGCGGGCGTACGTGGCGGGGTTGATCGAGCGGGACGGGCGGGCCGAGGCGGCCGAGCTGGCGCACCTGTTCGTGCTGCTGGTGGACGGGGCCATCGTCACGGCGGTACGTGAGCGTTCGACCCGTCCGGCGACCAGGGCACGGGCCGCGGCCGCCGCACTTCTCGCCACCGCGGAGGGCGTGACGACGGGTGCGTCAGGGGGTGTCAGGGAGGACGCGGTTCGCTGAGGCCGCCAGTGTGAGCCGCCCCTACCGTCGAGGGGAGGTCTGGGGTCGGACGTCGAACGTTTCGGGCGCTGGGGCCTGCTGGTGTCGAGGGCGTTGTACGTGCGGGGGGAGGCTACGAGCGTCAAGGCGGGCCGGCGGTCGTAGTTGATCAGTGGTCGGATGACGGGCCGGCCGGTGGTGCGCGCAACCCCTGCCTCCTTCGGGCGAGGGAACGCCGGGCGCGGCAGGAGCCGGGTGAAAGGCGCTCGCCATAGTCGTCAGCGCGCCAATCAAGACGCAGCCGGGTGGGGCTGGAGGGCTCGAACAGGCGACGGCAGGGGGTGGCTTCCCGGTACGCAGGAGGGCGAAGTCGTGAAGCTGACCGGCGGCGATCAGCTGGTTCGCGGGGCGAGCGTGGATGTGAGCAGGAAGCCGGGGGGCCGGGAGAAGGCGCCCGTCAAGGTCGTCAACGCGGCCACCCGGGCATAGCTGAGCGAGACAGGGCTCGGACGGGCGGCGATCGACGTGCCGCGATCACCCTGCTGGGCGAGCGTGGCTACCAGGCCACCACCTTCGACGCCATCTGCAAGGAGGCCGGGCTCAGCAGCAGTCGGCTGATCACGTACCACTTCTCCAGCAAGGACGAGCTGTTCGCGGCTGTCGCCGACCAGATCGCCGCCGACGCCGACGCCCACATGCGTCCCGCCCTGGAGGCCGTGACCGGTGCCCGCGAACTGCTCGCCATCGCCATCCGGGCGAACGTGGCGTTCATCGCCGGCCACTCGCCGCAGGTGCGGGCGCTCCAGCAGATCCTCCTGAACAGCGGTCAAGGTGTCTGGGAACGGCACCACACCGAGTCGCTGAACCGGTTGGCCGGCCTGTTCACGGACGGGCAGCGTGCCGGAGTCTTCCGCCCCTTCGATCCGCGGGTCATGGCGGCGGCCCTGCGGGCCTCGATCGACAGCGTGGTCCCGCTCCTCGCCGCCGGGCTCGACCCCGACCTCTGTGCAGACGAACTGGTCGAGCTCTTCGGCCGCAGTACGAGTGACAAGCCCTGAGAAACCCTGACCGAAAGGACAGGCGATGTCATTCACCGGAGTCGCCGGGCGGACGTATGTGGTGACCGGCTCGGCATCGGGCATCGGGCATCGGGGACAGTCATTGGCGCTGACGGCAGGAGGTCGAGCTGACGGCAGCAGATCGAGCTGACGGTGGCGGGTCGAGCGTGACGGTAGTAGGTCGAGCTGACGGGTGGCGGGTCGGGTTGACGGCAGCAGGCCGATCGGGGTTCTGGCGAGGGTGGCCGGCAGGCGTTCGTGTGCTCGATCTACTTCCGTCGCGCCGCTGAGGGGCATCGCGCTGCCGGATGCAGGGCCTTCGGGACGGCGGGACAGGCGGCCGTCACAGCGGCTGTCACAGCGGCCGTCCCGCGAGACCCGTGAGGGGCGGGTCTGTGGGATGGAGGGGACGCCTCAACGGTGCGGGGGGAGGGGCTGGAGGGTGGTGGGGGAAGCGAAGGGTGGAGGTGAATAAGGCTGGGCGGCGGAAGCCTGGGTGCGCAGCCTCTAAGCTAGGGAGCATGCCGGAGTACATCTACACGCTGCAGCGCGTGCGCAAGGCGCACGGCGACAAGGTTGTCCTTGACGACGTCACGCTGTCGTTCCTGCCCGGAGCCAAGATCGGTGTCCTGGGGCCGAACGGCACCGGTAAGTCGACGCTGCTCCGGATGATGGCCGGCCTGGAGCAGCCGTCCAATGGCGATGCCAAGCTGATGCCGGGCTTCACGGTCGGCATGCTCCAGCAGGAGCCGCCGCTCAACGAGGAAAAGACCGTCCTGGGCAACGTGCAGGAGGGCGTCGCCGAGACGATGGCGATGCTCGAGCGCTACAACCAGATCGCCGAGCAGATGGCCACCGACTACAGCGACGAGCTGCTGGAGGAGATGGGCAAGCTCCAGGACCAGCTGGAGCACCGCAACGCGTGGGACGTCGACAGCCAGCTTGAGCAGGCGATGGACGCCCTGCGCTGCCCGCCGCCCGACGCCGAGGTGAGCAAGCTGTCCGGTGGTGAGCGCCGCCGCGTGGCGCTGTGCAAGCTGCTGCTCGAGGCCCCCGACCTGCTGCTGCTCGACGAGCCCACCAACCACCTCGACGCCGAGAGCGTGCAGTGGCTGGAGTCGCACCTGGAGAAGTACCCCGGCACGGTGCTGGCCGTCACCCACGACCGGTACTTCCTGGACAACGTGGCCAACTGGATCCTGGAGCTCGACCGCGGTCGCTGCTACCCCTACGAGGGCAACTACTCCACCTACCTCGACATGAAGACCCAGCGTCTCAAGGTCGAGGGCCAGAAGGACGTCAAGCGCAAGAAGCGCCTGGAGGACGAGCTGGAGTGGGTGCGCTCCAACCCCAAGGCCCGCCAGACCAAGAGCAAGGCCCGTCTCCAGCGGTACGAGGAGATGGCGGCCGAGGCCGACAAGTTCCGCAAGCTGGACTTCGAGGAGATCCAGATCCCGCCGGGCCCGCGTCTGGGCACCACGGTGATCAGGGCCGACGAGCTCACCAAGGGCTTCGGCGACCGCCTGCTGATGGAGAGCCTGACGTTCGACCTGCCGCGTAACGGCATCGTCGGTGTCATCGGTCCCAACGGCGTCGGCAAGACCACGATGTTCCGCATGATCACGGGTGGGGAGACGCCGGACACGGGGTCGATCACGATCGGCGACACCGTGAAGATCTCCTACGCCGACCAGAGCCGGGGCGGCATCGACCCGAACAAGAACGTCTGGGAGGTCGTCTCCGACGGGCTCGACCACATCAAGGTCGGCAACGTCGAGATGCCGTCGCGGGCCTACATCGCGGCGTTCGGGTTCAAGGGGCCCGACCAGCAGAAGAAGGCCGGCGTGCTGTCGGGCGGCGAGCGTAACCGGCTCAACCTGGCGCTCACCCTCAAGCAGGGCGGCAACGTGCTGCTGCTCGACGAGCCGACCAACGACCTCGACACCGAGACGCTGTCGTCGCTGGAGAACGCGCTGCTCGACTTCCCGGGCTGCGCGGTGATCACCTCGCACGACCGGTGGTTCCTCGACCGCATCGCCACCCACATCCTCGCGTGGGAGGAGGGCTCGAACTGGTTCTGGTTCGAGGGCAACTTCGCCGACTACGAGAAGAACAAGATCGAGCGCCTCGGCGCCGACGCGGCCCGTCCGCACCGGGTGACGTACCGGAAGCTGCACCGGGACTGACGTCCCGAAGCCGACGACGAGCGGCGGGCCCCTCTTGGGGCTCGCCGCTTTTCGCATGTCTGGAGGGGCCGGGTCAGCGTTCGGCCTTGGCTTCTGAGGGGCCGGGTCAGCGTTGGGTCTCGGTTGCTGAGGGCTGGGTCAGTGTTGGGTCTCGGTTGCTGAGGGCTGGGTCAGTGTTGGGTCTCGGTTGCTGAGGGGGCGGGTCAGCCTTCGGCTTCGGTGAGGGCGACCTGTACGGGGGCCGGGGCGGTGCGCCGCCACGGGCCGTTGAACAGCAGGATCGCCGGGATGAACAGCACCAGGCAGCCCAGCGCCACGAACAGCCAGGTCTGCCAGCTCGTCGCCGCCACGACGTGCGGGATGACCAGCAGCCCGACCACCGCGATCGCCTTGCTCAGGAAGCCGAACAGCCCCCAGGCGGTGCCCTGCAGGCGCGGGTCGGCGTCCTCGGCGTCCTCGGAGTAGTTGGCCATCCAGGGGGCGTAGGCGACGCCGAGCGAGCCGCCGAGCAGGGCGCCGACCACCATGAGCGTGCCGGTGGAGATGCCTTCCTGGCCGAGTGCGACGGCGAGGTAGGCGGTGACCAGGACCGCGGCGATCGTGCCGGCGAGCGAGAACGGCTTGCGCAGTTGCAGGCGGTCCGACAGGCGGCCGGTGACGATCAGTGTGATGAGGTTGAGGCTCCAGAACGCGGCCATGATCGTGGACGCCTGCGCGCTGCTGATGCCGAGCGAGCCCACCAGCATCGTCTGGCCGAACAGCGACAGCGTGATGTAGAGGACCAGCCAGAGCGAGATGCCGACGACGTGGGCCCAGATGTTGCGCCGGGCGAACAGCGACCGGATGGTGGGCGGGCGCTGCAGGTCGACGACCTCCTCGGCGGCCCGTTCGGTGTGCTGGATCCGGGCCCGCAGCTCGGGGGACAGGTCGGCGATGTTGAACGCGATCACCACCGAGATCACCAGCGAGAAGCAGCCCATGATGACGAACTGCGACCGCCACGACTCGTTGAAGATCGGCAGCGTCCAGCCGGCGACGGCCGCGGCCAGGAAGTTCGCGCCCACCGGGCCCCACGTCCAGAACCCGAACGCCTGCGCCCGCCCGAGCCGGGGCGAGAAGTCGCGGATCAGCGGGGCGGTGGAGGCCATGGCCACGCCGTCCACGAAGGCCAGCAGGATGCGGGCGATCAGCAGGTCGCGCGGGCTGTGCACGAGCGTCATGGCGAAGCAGCACACGGCGGTGAGGGCCATGAGCGGGATGAGCAGACGGACCCGGCCGACCCGGTCGGTGAGCCTGCCGCCCAGGATGGAGGCGATGGCCCCGGCCACCGCCGCGGCCCCCGACACCGCGCCGTACGTGGCCAGGGACATGTTCAGGTCTTTGAGCAGGAGGGGTACGACGGGCGCGATCTGCCCTTCGTAGGAGCCGATGAGGATGGCCAGCACGGCCATGGTGAGGATCTTCATCCGGCGGGCGCCGGTCGGGTACTCGTCGAGCTCGCGGACGTAGGACAGCCCCATGACAAGCCTTTCTGTCGAGCTTAGGCCCCCCGTCATGAGTTCTAGAAGCTAGCTCTAGAATCCATTTCTGAGATGCTGCTCCTCACATCGGCCGACGTCAAGAGTGCGTACCCGGTATGAGGTGATTAGAATCAAATTCTAGGATTCACTCGTAGTGAGGAGCCGTGCGTGGACCTGGAACTTGACGGCCTCGACGTGACCTTCGACCACACGGCCGTGGCCGCTCCCCGGATCAGGGACCTGCTGCCGATCTATCGCGACCTGCTCGGGGGGTGCCACCTGGGGGGCGGGGGTGACAACCGGGTCAGCGGGTACCGCACGCTGCAGCTCACGTACCAGAACGGGAGCAAGATCGAGCTCATGGAGCCGCTGGCCGGGTCCACGTTCTTCGACAGCTTCTTCGGGCTGACCCGGGGGCGGGGCGGCGTCCATCACCTGAACTTCCACGTCGGCGACATGGACGCGGCCGTCGCGCGGCTCACCGGGCGCGGCTACCGGCTGCACGGGCTCAACCGGGCCGACGTGCGCTGGCAGGAGGTGTTCCTGCACCCCAAGGAGGCGCACGGCGTGCTGATCCAGCTCGCCTGCCCGGGGTTCCGCGAGCCGGACGAGACCCGTCCGACGCTGGAGGAGGTGCTGGCGGGACGCGGCCGCAACGGCGACGGCGTCCCGAGCCCCTGAGTCCTGGGGCCGCGCGCCTGAGGTCCTGAGCCTTCCCTCGGAGCCGAACCTAGATCTAGAGTGTGATTCTAGAACTAGATTGGGGAGGCCGATGAAACCGGCACCGAAGCCCACACCCGAGACCCAACCGTTCTGGGACGGCACGGCCGCGGGAGAGCTCAGGATCCAGCGCTGCCAGACGTGCGCGCGGCACTACTTCTACCCCCGTCCGAGCTGCCCCCACTGCGGCGGCGGCGACGTGGAGTGGGTACGCGCGACGGGCCGCGCGACCCTGTACTCGTACGTCATCAACCACCGGCCCGCGCCCGGCTTCGAGGCCGACGGACCCTATGCCATCGCCGTCGTGGAGCTGGAGGAGGGCGTGCGGATGATGACGAACATCGTGGGCGTGCCCAACACCCCCGAGGACCTGCCGCTGGACATGGAGCTGCGGGTGGTGTTCGAGCGGCGCGGCGACGTGCACGTGCCGCTCTTCGAGCCGGTCGGAGGCGCCCGATGAACATCGTGATCGCCGGGGCCGCCGAGACCGACGAGATCGGCCGCCTGCCGGACCGCTCCACCTTCCAGCTCCACCTGGAGGCCGCGCGCAACGCCCTAGCCGACGCGGGCATGACGAAACACGACATCGACGGCATCGCCACGGTCGGCACGCCCGGCCCGATCCAGATCGCCCACGCCCTCGGCATCACGCCCTCCTGGCTCGACGGCACGGGGGTGGGCGGGTCGTCGTACCTGTTCCACGTACGGCACGCCGCCGCCGCCATCCGGGCCGGGCTGTGCCGTACCGTGCTGATCACCCACGGCGAGTCGGGAAGGTCGCGCGTCGGCGCGGGCCGGTGGGGGCTGGGCGCGGACTCGCTGCTGGGGCAGTTCGAGCTGCCGTACGGGGTGGTCGGGCCGCCGACGTCGTTCACCGTCACGGCGCTGCGCTACATGAAGGAGACCGGCCTCACCCACGAGCAACTGGCCGAGGTGGCGGTCGCGCAGCGCCGCTGGTCCTCCCGCAACCCGCGGGCGATGTACCGCGACCTGCTCACGGTCGAGGACGTGCTCGCGTCGAAGGTCGTCGCCTACCCCTTCCACCTGCTGGAATGCTGCCTGGTGACGGACGGCGGCGGCGCGCTGGTGGTCACCTCGGAGGAGCTGTCGCGCCGCTCGCCGGTGTACCTGCTGGGCTCCGGCGAGGCCATGGACGCCCCGATGGTCTCGCAGATGGAGGACTTCACCACCTCCAAGGGCTTCCGCCTGTCCGGCGAGGCCGCCTTCGCCGAGGCCAAGATCTCGCACGAGGACGTCGACCACCTGATGGTGTACGACGCCTTCGCCCACGTGCCCATCTACGGGCTGGAGGACCTGGGTTTCGTCGGCCGGGGCGAGGCGGGGGCGTTCATCGCCGAGGGGCACACCTCACCCGGCGGCCGGCTGCCGATGAACACCAACGGCGGCGGGCTGTCCTACACCCACACCGGCATGTACGGCATGTTCGCCATCCAGGAGTCGGTGCGGCAGCTCCGGGGGGAGGCGGCGGCGCAGGTGCCGGGCGTCGAGGTCAGCGTGGTGCTGGGCAACGGCGGCATGTTCGCCTCGGCCGCCACGCTCGTCCTGGCCTCGCGGCTGCCCTAGGTTCCCCGGTCGGCCCTCCGGGCAGGCGAGCCCGGACCGGCCGATGGAACGGGATGGAACGGGATGGAACGCCTCTCCATCGGAAGCGGAAGACCATGAGGAGAGGAGACGGCGATGCCGAAGTTCATGGACGTGCACAGTGGTTTCGTCGGTGTCACCGAGGAGCAGTTGCGCGAGGCCCACGAGCGGGACCTCGCGGTCGAGGGCGCCGAGGGTGTGCACTTCGAGCGGGCCTGGCTCGATCCCGACTCGGGCAAGGTGTTCTGCCTGTCCTCGGGGCCGTCGAAGGAGGCGGTGATGCGGGTGCACGAGAAGGCCGGCCATCCCACGACGGAGGTCTACGAGCTGCCGATCGAGGTCGAGTAGCCACAGGGTGACCGCCGGACCGGTGACGGCGCCCCGCGCTGCTGCGGACGCGGACGGCCGTCACCGCGGCGCCCCGGCCCCTGAGGATCCAGGCCGGGGCGCCAAGGCTTCGGGAAGGGTAGGAGGCCAAGGCTTTCCACAAAGGTCGGAGGCCAAGGCTTTCCACAAAGGTCGGAGGCGAAGGCTTTCCGGAAAGGGGCGGGGGCCAAGGCTTTTTCAGGCGGGCGCGTCGGGAGCCCGGCCGTGAGCGGGGGCCGTACTAGATTCGTCGGGTGAGTACGGGAGCCGCGCGCGGGGTGGGCCGGTTCGTCAACGGCGAGTCGGTCTACGGGACCATCCTGACGGCCGGCGTCGTGTCCGGGCTCTCGCACTTCATCAGCGACGCCGACGAACTGCTGCTGACCGCGATCGGCACGGTCATCGTGTTCTGGATCGCGCACGCGTTCGCGGAGATCGTCGGCGACCGGTCGCCGGACGTGCGCAAGGCGGTCAGGGGCGCGGTGACGCGGTCCACCGGCATGTTGTGGGGGCTGGTGCCGCTCACGGTCATCCTGGGCCTGGCGATGACCGGGGCGATGTCCCTGGACGCGTCGGTGTACCTGGAGATCGCCGTGTCGGTCGTCCTGCTCACCGTGCTCGGCTTCTTCGCGGCGGCGCCGAAGACCGACCGGCTCTGGATCCGGCTGCTCTGCGGAGCCGGCTCGGGGGCCCTGGGAGCCGTGATGATCCTGCTCAAGAGCCTCGGGCACTGAGCGGGGCCGCACGTGGCGGGCCCCGCCCGGGGTGAGCGAGGTCAGGGGGCCGGCGGGCGCCAGGTGATGAGTGCGTCCAGGGCCTCGACGCGGGAGCCGGTGACCAGGAGCGGGTTGATCTCCAGGGACTCCAGGTCGTCGCCCAGGCTCTCGGCGAAGGCGGCGATCCTGGTCACCACGTCGGCCACCGCGTCCAGGTCGGCCGGTTCGGTGCCTCTGGCGCCGTCCAGCAGGGCCGCGCCGCGCAGCTCGGACAGGGCCCGGCGGACCTCGCCGACGTCCACCGGCAGCACGCGCAGGGCCGCGTCCCGCAGCACCTCCACCCAGACGCCGCCGAGCCCGACCGCGAGGGTGAGCCCCCAGGCCGGGTCGCGCACGACGCCCACCAGCAGCTCGACCCCGCCACCGCGCTGCGGCTGGATCAGGGCGCCCGCGTCGGGGGCGTGCGCCCGCGCCGCGGCCACCACCTCCCGGTAGGCCTGCCGCACCTCCTCGGGGCTGGACAGCCCGAGCCGCACCCCGCCGATGTCGCTCTTGTGTCCGAGCCCTTCGGCGGCGGCCTTGAGCACGACCGGGTAACCGAAGCGTTCGGCCGCCGCCACCGCCGCCGCCTCGTCCGCGGCGGTCTCGGACGGCACCACCGGCAGCCCCGCGGCGGCGAGCAGGGCGGCGGCCCGGTGCTCGGCCCACACGCCGCCCGCGCCCTCGGGCGCGCCGGTGACCGCCGCGCGCTCGGCCGGGGCACTGGTGAGGGCCGCGCGGTGGGCCTCCGACCAGCGCACCGCCGCGCCGATCGCGGTCAGCCCGTGCTCGATCCCGCCCATGACGTACGGGAACCCGGTCTCGTGCTGCACCCGCCGCCCGAACTCCGTGACGTCGGTCAGCACGTTGCTCACCACCACGACCGGCACCGGCGACTCGGCGATGCGCCGCGAGCTGGCCTCGTACATGGCGAGCACGGGGGCGGGGTCCGGCGGGGCGATCCTGGGCGGTTCGGACAGCAGCATGACCAGGTCGATGCCGGGATCGGCGGTCACTGTCTCCAGGGCGCGGCCGAGCAGGGTGCGGTCGACGAGGACGTAACCGGTGACGTCGAGCGGGTTCTGGACGGTGCCGAACGACGGCACGATCGCGGCCAGGCGCTCGACCGTCGCAGGGGCGAAGGGCGGCAGCTCCAGGCCCTCGTCCTCGGCCCGGTCGGCGATGATCTCCGACGCGCCGCCGGACGGCGTGACGACGCCCACCCGGCGGCCGGGCAGCGGGCCGGTCGCGGCCAGCAGCCCGGAGGTGATGATGAGGTCCTCCAGCGAGCGCACCCTGATCACGCCGAGCTGACGCATAGCGGCGTCGATGACGTCGTCGTCGCCCACGAGCGCGCCCGTGTGGGCCTGCGCGGTGTGCGAGGCCAGCCTGCTGCGGCCGATCTTGAGCGCGACGATCGGCTTGCCCGCCGCCAGCGCCCGGCGCGCGACCCGGGAGAACTCGGCCGGGTTCCTGATCGTCTCCAGGAACAGGGCGATGACCTTGGTCGCCGGGTCGTCCACGAGGTAGTCGACGACGTCGGTGACCGTGACGACCGACTCGTTGCCCATCGAGGTCAGCAGGCTGATGCCGACGTTGCGGGCCTGGGCGAAGCCGAGCACCGAGCTGGCCAGCGCGCCGCTCTGCAGCACCACGCCGACCGACCCGCGCAGCAGCGGCTCGGGGATGGGCAGCCCGTACGGGGTCACGTCGGCGGCGGCGTTGATGTAGCCGTTGCCGTTCGGCCCGAGGATCGTCAGGCCGTTCTCGCGGGCGAACCCGGCGATCTCCGCCTCCAGCCGCGCGCCCTCCGCGCCCGCCTCCCCGAACCCCGCCGTGAGGATCACGTAACAGCCGATGCCCAGCTTGGCGCCCTCCTTCAGCACGCCGAGCACCGCCCCCGTCGGCACCATGACGTAGGCCAGGTCGACGGGGGAGGGGATCTCGGTCAGGCTGCGGAAGGCCGGCGACCCGTGCACCACCCCGCCCCTGGGATTGACCAGGTGGACGGGCCCGGAGAAGCCGTGGGTACGCAGGTTCAGCAGCGTGCTGACCGACCAGCCCGACTTGTCCGTGGCCCCCACCAGGGCGATCGAGCGCGGGTTGAACAATGCCTCGACCGACATGGGACTACTCTCCGATCAGGCCGAGCCTGGCGTGGCCCTTGATGAGGTTGCGGGCGATCGTGCGGCGCTGGATCTCGTCGGTGCCCTCGAAGATGCGCAGCAGGCGCAGCTCCCGGTACCACCGCTCGACCGGCAGCTCCTTGGTGTATCCCATGCCGCCGTGGATCTGCAGCACCCGGTCCACGACCTGGTTGGCCATCACGGCGCCGTTGAGCTTGGCGATGGAGGAGGCGTGCCGGGCGTCCATGCCCTGCTGCACCTGCCAGGCCGCGTGGAGGGTGAGCCACTTGGCCGCCTCGATCTCCACCTGGGAGTCGGCGATCATCCACTGGATGGCCTGGTACTCCGAGATGGTCTGGCCCATCGATTTGCGGATCTTGGCGTAGTCGATGGCCATCTGGAGCATGCGCTCGGCGGAGCCGATGGCACGGGCCGGGATCATGTAACGTCCTTGCCCGATCCACTGCATGGCAAGCTCGAAGCCCTTGCCGAGCTCGCCCAGGATGTTCTCCTCGGGCACCCTGACGTCCTCGAACACCAGCGCCGCCGGGCCCCACTCGCCCATGGTCGGGATGGGCTCGGACTTCCAGCCCATGTCCCGGTCGACCAGGAAGCACGTCACGCCGTGGCCCTCGGCCACCGCGAACACCATGACGAAGTCGGCCTCGCTGCCGCCGGTGATGAAGGTCTTCTCGCCGTTGATCACCCATTCGGCGCCGTCGCGGGTGGCGCGGGTGTGGATGTTGCGGGCGTCGGAGCCGGCGCCGGGTTCGGTGATCGCGAAGCAGGACCGCCGCTCGCCCTCGATGGTGGGGATGAGGTAGCGCCGCTTCTGCTCGTCGGTGCCGGCGTACAGGATGTTGTCGGCGCTGCCGCCGAAGGAGAAGGGCACGAACGTGCGGCCCATCTCTATGGCGATGATCGCGGACATGATCGGGCCGAGCGCCGCGCCGCCGTACTCCTCGGGGGTGTTGATGCCCCAGAAACCGGACTTCCTGGCCTTGGCGCGCAGGTCGCGCACGACCTCGGGATCGAGCCCCGGACGGCCTTCCCGCTCGTTGCGCAGGACCTCCGGCTCCAGCGGCATGATCTCTTTCTCGACGAAGGAACGTACGGTGTCGCGGATCTGCCGTTCCTCCGGGCTGAGCGAGAAGTCCACGGCCGCCTCCTGTATTTCTAGAATCGTTCTCTAGTACTGGATTCTAGCCCCCGTACCGCCCTGGTCAAGAATCAGATTCTAGAATTCGGCGGGATAGAATGGGCGGCATGGCACGCAAGTCCTCGTGGGAGTGGAGCCGGACGGCTCAGACGCGCAAGAGCATGTTGCAGGCGGCCCGTGAGGTCTTCAGCGAGCACGGCTTCGCCGACTCCAACGTCTCGGAGGTGGTGGCCCGCGCCGGCTCCAGCGTCGGCAGCCTCTACCACCACTTCGGCGGCAAGACCGAGCTGTTCCTCGCCCTCTACGAGGACCACCAGGCGGCCCACGAGCAGGCCTCGGCCGCCAGCGTCGCCAAGGCCAAGAAGGCGGGCGTCAGCGACCCCGTCGAGCTGCTGATCGCCGGGGCGCGCGCCTACCTCGACGGCGCCTGGGACCGGCGCGACCTGGTCAGGCTCTTCATCGACGGCGACGGCCCGCCCGGCTTCGACCTGATCCGCCGCACCCGGGGGCGCGAGTGGGTGCGTCAGAACGCCGTCCTGCTCGGGGCCGGTGGAGACCCGCTCGACCGGTTCACCGTGGCGGTGCTGACCAGCATCATCGGCGAGGCCGCCCGCGAGGTGGCCACCTCCGACACCGAGGAGGAGGCCAGGGAGATCATCGAGGCGGCGATGAAGCTCATCCACCGCCTCGATCCCCTCCGGGGGCTCAGCGACGACTGATCGTCGCCCGCCCGCGGTCGATCACCACTGTCCCGTCGTCCTTGGCGGTCCTGAACAGCACGTCGTCGCCGTCGGTCCAGACGGAGACGGTCAGCGACTCGCCCGGGAACACCGGGCTGCTGAACCGGCCCGACATCGCCCTGAACCGCGACGGGTCCGACCCGGCGAGCGTGTGCAGCAACGCCCGCCCGGTCACCCCGTACGTGCACAGTCCGTGCAGGATCGGCCGGTCGAACCCGGCCCTGGCGGCGAACGCCGGATCGCTGTGCAGCGGGTTGTGGTCGCCGGACAGCCGGTAGACCAGCGCCTGGTCCGGCCGGGTCGGGTAGGTCACCTTGTGGTCGGGCGCCCGGTCCGGGACCGCCCACTCGTCGCGCGGCCCCCGGTCGCCGCCGAAGCCGCCCTCGCCCCGGATGAACACCGAGCTGTACGAGGCGATCACCAGCTCGCCGGTCTCCAGGTCCACCGCCCTGGCCTCGGTGGTCACCAGCGCGCCCGAGCCCTTGTCGTAGATGCCCGTCACCTTCGACGTCGTCCGTACGCCGCCCGCGGCCGGCAGCTCCCGGCGCAGCTCGAAGCCCTGCTCGGCGTGGACCAGCAGGGCCGGGTCGAAGTCGCCCAGCCGCCGCCCCGGCGACTGCGCGGCCAGCACCGCGAACGTCGGCAGCACCCGCTGCCCCTTCTCGGTGGCGAACTCCAGCTCGTCGAGGCCGGAGCCGACGCCGAGCGCGTACAGCATGGTGTCCTTGGCGGTCCACGTACGCTCGTGGGCCGGGCCCTCGACGCCGATCAGCGAGTGGTCGAGCGGCATGTCAGTCCTCCCGTCCGGAGACGCGGCCGTTGGTCAGGGCGTTGGGGGCGGCCTTGTCCACCAGGGCGGGGATGACCGCGCCCAGCTCGGCCGGGTCCCAGCGGGCGCCCTTGTCCACGCCGGGGCCGGCGTGCCAGCCCTCGGCCACGCTGATCATGCCGCCGCGCACGTTGAACACCCGCCCGGTGACGGCCCGCGCCTCGGCGCTGGCCAGCCAGACCACCAGCGGCGCGATGTCGTCGGGGTCGGCGCCGGTCGCCCCGGCCGGGATCAGGTTCTCCGTCATGCGGGTGAGCGCGGCGGGGGCGATGGCGTTGACGGTCACGCCGTAGCGCTCCAGCTCCCTGGCGGCGATCACGGTCAGCCCGGCGATGCCCGCCTTGGCCGCGCCGTAGTTGCCCTGGCCCGGGTTGCCGTAGATGCCGGAGGACGACGTCGTGTTGATGATCCGGGCATCGAGCCGCTCGCCGCTCTTCGCCTTGGCCCTCCAGTAGGCGGCGGCGTGCCGCAGGGGCGCGAACGTGCCGCGCAGGTGCACCCTGATCACCGCGTCCCACTCGTCGATGGTCATGTTGACCAGCATGCGGTCCCGCAGGATCCCGGCGTTGTTGACCAGCACGTGCAGGTCGCCGAAGTGGTCCACGGCCGCCCGCACCAGGCGCTCGGCGCCCTCGAAGTCGGAGACGTCCTCGCCGTTGACGACGGCCTCGCCGCCCATCGCCTCGATCTCGGCCACCACCTCGGCGGCGGCCCCGGACGAACCCGTGCCGTCCACCTCCGCGCCCAGGTCGTTGACCACCACCTTCGCGCCCTGCCTGGCGAACTCCAGCGCGTGCCCGCGCCCGATGCCCCTGGCCGCACCCGTGACGATCACCACGCGACCTTCGACTATCCCGCTCATCCGACACCTCGATCCTTGACCGGCCGACGACTTGAATTGGATTCTAGTATTAAAATCTAGAAAGGACAGGCCCCTTGGTGACGACGAGCACCACCACCTCCGCCGGCCACGCCTGGCGCACGCTCTCGGTCGTGAGCCTGGCCAGCGTGCTGACCGGGTTAGGCGGCAGCTCGATCAACGTCGCGCTGCCCGAGATCGCCCGGCGCACCGGGGCCGACGCCACGGCCGCGGGCTGGATCCTGCTGGGCTTCCAGTTGACCACGACCGTCCTCATGGTGGTATTCGGTCGTCTGGCGGACATGTTCGGCAGGCGCAGGATGTACCTGATCGGGCTGGCCATCTACACCGCGGCCGCCCTGCTCGCCGGGTTCGCGCCCGGTGCGTGGGTGATCGTGGCCATGCGGGTCGTGCAGGCCGTCGGCGCCGCGATGCTGCTCACCAACAGCGCCGCCCTGGTCAGCGACGCCTTCCCACGCGAGCGGCTGGGCGAGGGCATGGGCGTCTACGTGGCCTCCTTCTCCATCGCCGGGCTGATCGGCCCGACGCTCGGCGGCGTGCTCGCCTCGAACCTGGGCTGGCGATGGGTGTTCTGGTTCAACGTGCCCATCGGCGTGATCTGCCTGGTGTGGGGGGCTGTCACGCTGCGGCGGGCCGAACCGGCCGGGCGCGAGCGCGGGCTCGACCTGCCGGGCAGCGTGCTCGTGCTGGTCACGCTGGGCGGGCTGCTGCTGGCGCTGTCGGAGTTCGGCAGGCTCGGGTGGGGGCATCCGGTGGTCCTGGCCGGCCTGGCCGCGTTCGCCGTGGGGCTGCCGCTGTTCATGGCCAGGGAGCGGCGGGCCGCCCATCCCGTCGTGGACATGCGGCTGTTCCACGACCGGGCCTTCGCCTTCGGCACGCTCGCCTCCTTCCTCAACGCCGTGGCGCGGATGGGCATGGTCTTCCTCGTCGCGCTCTACTTCCAGGCCGTGCGGGGGGACGATCCCGTACAGGCCGGGTTGAAGGTGCTGCCGCTGGCGGTGGCGGCCATGGTCGCGTCGGTGACGTCGGGGTTCCTCCAGCGGCTGACCAGCGCGCGCACCCTGGCGGTGGCCGGGGCCGCCACCACGACCTGCGGGCTGCTGGTGCTGCTGGCCACGATGTCGGCGAGCACGCCGTACGCGGCGGTGACCGCCGGGCTCGTGCTCATCGGGCTCGGCTCGGGCGTCTTCCTGCCCTCCAACACCACCGCCATCCTGGACGGCCTGCCCTCCGAACGGCTCGGCATCGTCAACGCCATGCGTCTCATGCTCCAGAACACCGGCAACGTGGTCGGCACCGGCCTGGTGCTGTCGATCATCACCGCGCCCCTCCCCGCCGCGCTGCACCAGCGCGTCTTCGCCGGGACGCTCTCGCAGGTCTCCGGCGAGGCGGTCGGCCACCTCGTGACCGGTTACCGCTGGGCGCTCACCTGCATGGCCTCGATCTCGGTGCTGACCGTGCTGGCCTGCCTGGCCCGCCGCAAGGCCCGGTGACCGGCGGGCCGGACGGTACGGGTACCGTGGCGGACGTGGCAGAACCCTCCTCAGCGAACCGGCACGTCTTCCCTCGCATGGTCAGATTCGCCGACATCGACTCCCAAGGGCATGTGAACAACGTGCGCTTCCTCGACTACCTGGAGGACGCCCGCTTCGGCATGTTCGCGATCGATCCGGCCAGGGCGGGCGAGGCGCCCTTCGGAGGGCTCGTGGTGACCCGCCACGAGATCGACTACCGGCGGCCGCTCGGCCTGCGCGCCGAGCCGGTCAGGGTGGAGACCTGGGTCACCCAGATCAGGCCGGTCCGCTTCACCCTGTCCTACGAGATCCGCGACGACGACGAGCTCTACGTGACCGCCACCTCGGTGATCGTGGCCTACGACGTCGAACGGGCCGCGCCGCGCCGGCTCAGCGAGGACGAGCTCGTCCTGCTCAAGCGCTACTCGGCCGAGGGCTGACCGTCCTGGACGCGCAGCCGTCCGCCGGTCCTGGCAGGAAGCGCTGGCTGATGCTCGCGTTAGGCGTCAACGCCCATGCGAGCGTCACCTTAGGACTCTTCGGCCTGCCTCTCGTCATGCCGGAAATTGAGCGACATTTCGGGGTTCCGCTGGCAGTGGCCGGAATCATTGGGAATGCCCCGGGAATCGGGGTCCTGGTCGCGCTCGTCGCCTGGGGTGCGCTGGCCGACCGGCACGGCGAGCGCCTCGTCCTCGGCATCGGCGTGAGCCTGGCGGCCGTGCTGCTGGCCGCCGTGGCCTTCGCCGGGCCCGCCTGGGCCGTGATCGCGCTGCTCGCGCTGGCGGGCGCGGCCGGCTCGGCGGCTATGGTCGGCGGCGGCCGGATCGTGCTGCGCTGGTTCCAGCCGCCCGAGCGCGGGGTCGCCATGGGCCTGCGCCAGGTCTCCTACACCCTCGGCATGGCCGTCGCGGCGTTCGTGCTGCCGCCGGTCGCGCGGGCGCACGGGCTGCCCGGCGTGCTGCTGGTCTGCTCCGCGGTGAGCCTGCTGGCCGCCGTCCTGGCCGGGTTGTTCCTGGCCGAGCCGCCGCGCTCGATCTCCGGGGGGAGCGCGGGGCCGGCGCGCTCGCCGTACCGGCAGCCGACGCTCTGGCGGGTGCACGCAACCAGCGGGCTGCACGCGGTGCCGCAGATCGTGGTCAGCACGTACGGCGTCACCTGCCTCGTCGGCCTGTACGGCTGGGACGCCGTGGCGGCCGGCCAGCTCTTCGGCCTGTCGGCCGTCGCCGGGGCCGTGGTCCGCGTGGCCGTCGGCCGCTGGTCGGACCGGGTCGGCCTGCGGATGCGTCCCCTGCTGCTGCTCACCTGCGCCTGCCTGGCCGTGCTCGTCCTGCTGGTCGTGGGCACGGCGACGGACAGCCTGCTCGGCCCGGTGGCGCTGGCGACGGCGTCGGTGCTCACCGTGTCCGGCAACGGGCTGGCCTACCTGCGGGCGGGCGAGCTGGCCGGGCCCGCCTGGGCGGGAAAGGTGCTCGGCACCCACAACACCGTCCAGAACGTCGTCGCCCTGGCGGTGACCCCGTTGGCCGGAGCGCTGATCACCGGGACGGGGTACTGGGCGGCGTACGCGGCGGGCCTGGCCTGCGCGCTGGTCTCGCTGCCCGTCATCCCCGTCCGCGGCGAGCAGCGGGCCGGCCTTCGGTCATGACTCCCGGCGCAGCCACACGGCGGCGTCCGGCGGCAGCGTCCCCGCCTGGACCGGGCCGCTGGACAGCAGCACCGCGTCGTGATCCGGCAGCCGTACGGCCTCCATCCCGCAGTTGATCGCGCAGATCAGCGGGCCCCGGGAGAAGAAAAGTGCTCCCTCGGGGGAGTCCAGCCACTCCAAGGTGTAAGGAATCACACCCGCCAGCTCGCGGCGGCAGGCCAGGGCCCGGCGGTAGAACTCCAGCGTCGAGTCCGCGTCGCCCTCCTGCTTCTCGGCCGTCAGCTCGGCGAAGGCGGCCGGCTGCGGCAGCCACGGCCGCACGCCGGGCGGCGAGAACCCGTAGGAGGGGGACTCCGCCGACCACGGCAGCGGCACCCGGCAGCCGTCGCGGCCCGGCAGCCTGCCCTGCGACTGGAAGAACACCGGGTCCTGCCTGGCCTCGTCGGGCAGGTCGGTCACCTCGGGCAGGCCCAGCTCCTCGCCCTGGTAGAGGTAGGCAGAGCCGGGCAGCGCCAGCATCGTGAGCAGCGCCGCCCTGGCCCGAGCCAGTCCCGTGCCGGGATCGGCGGTCTCGTACCGGGTGCGATGGCGTACGACGTCGTGGTTGGACAGCACCCAGGTCGCGTACGGCACTGAGGCCAGGGTGTCGTCGATCACCTTCCGGAACGCGGTCGGCGACCACGGCGCCTGGAGCCAGGCGAAGTTGAAGCTCTGGTGCAGCTCGTCGGGGCGTACGTAGAGGGCGAGGTCCTCGGCGCTGTCGGTCCAGACCTCGCCGACGGCCATGCGCTCACCCGGGTAGCCGTCGAGCACCCTGCGCCAGTCGCGGTATACGCCGTGCACCTCGGGCTGCCCCCAGACCGGCGAGACCGCCTTGAACGACTGGTCGCCGACGTCCGGCAGCCCCTCGGCCTTGTACAGGCCCATCGCCACGTCGATGCGGAATCCGTCCACGCCCTTGTCCAGCCAGAACCGCAGGACGTCGAGGAACTCCGCGTGCACCTCGGGGTTGCGCCAGTTGAAGTCGGGCTGGCCGGGGGCGAACAGGTGCAGGTACCACTGCCCGTCGGGGACCTGGGTCCACGCCGGGCCGCTGAACGTGGACTGCCAGTTGTTGATCGTGTCGCGGAAGATGTACCGGTCGCGGCCCTCGCCCCGCAGCGCGGCCCGGAACCAGGGATGCTCGGAGGAGCTGTGGTTGGGGACGACGTCCACGAGCACCTTCAGCCCGTGCCCGTGGGCCTCGGCCACCAGCGCGTCGAAGTCGGACAGCGTGCCGAACAGCGGGTCGACGCCGCGGTAGTCCGCCACGTCGTAACCGCCGTCGGCCATCGGCGAGGGGTAGAACGGCGTCAGCCAGATGGCGTCGACCCCCAGCCTCCTCAGGTACGGGATCCTTTCCCGTACCCCGGCCAGGTCGCCGACGCCGTCTCCTGAGGCGTCGGCGAAGCTGCGAACGTAGATCTCGTAGACGACGGCATCGCGCCACCAGGGGATATCCATGTGGGCGTCATGCCCGTTATGTCGGCGAGTTCACCAGGCTCTGGGCCGCGTAGACCAGATAGTCCCAGAGTCGGGTCGCCTGCTCCTCGGGCAGTTCGAGCGAGTCGACCGCGTCACGCATGTGCCGCAGCCAGGCGTCGCGCTCGGCCTCCCCGATCACGAACGGCACATGGCGAATGCGCAGCCGGGGATGGCCGCGCTCCTGGCTGTAGGTGTTGGGGCCGCCCCAGTACTGGATCAGGAATCCACGCAGCCGGTCCTCGGCGCCCGTCAGATCGGGCTCGGGGTAGAGCGGCCGCAGCAGCGGGTCTTCCGCGACACCTTCGTAGAAACGGTGGACAAGGCGGCGGAAGGTCTCCTCGCCGCCTACGGCGTCGTAGAAGGAGGTCTCTGTCACCTTCTCACCCTACGGTCGGCCGCGAACGACGGCCAACCGCAGGTAGGGGGTCCCTAGGCGATGGCGACCATGGGGATCCCGGCGGAGTCCAGGGCGGACTTCACCCTGAGCCGGATCTCCCGGGCGACCTCGGCCTGGCGCGAGGGCAGCGTCTTGGCGGTGATGCGGAACACCAGCGCGCTGTCGGAGAGCTGCTCCACGCCGTAGACCTGCGGCTCCTCCACGATCACGCTCTCGCGGTACTCGGGGTCGGCCCAGATCTCCTCGGCCACGATCTCCAGCACCGCGCGCACGGCCGTGATGTCGGCGTCGTAGGCCACCGGGACGTCGAAGAAGGCCCGCGACCAGCCCTGCGACTCGTTGCCGACGCGGGTGATCGTGCCGTTGCGGACGTACCAGACGCGGCCGTCGGCGTCGCGCAGCCGGGTGACGCGCAGGGTGACCGCCTCGACGGTGCCGACGGCGGCGCCCGCGTCGATCACGTCGCCCACGCCGTACTGGTCCTCCAGCAGCATGAACATGCCGGCGATGAAGTCCTTGACCAGCTCCTGCGCGCCGAAGCCGATCGCGACGCCCAGGATGCCGACGCTGGTCAGCAGGGGAGCGATGGGGATCGTCAGCCGGTCGAGCACGGTCAGCGCGGCGGTGCCGAGGACGACGATGGAGGCGACGTGCTTGAGCACCGAGCCCATGGTCTCGGCCCGCTGCTTACGGCGCTCGTGCAGCAGGGCGTCGATGCCGTCGGTGGCGGCGCCGCGGCGGAACCTGTTGGTGAGCGAGCCGCCGGTGGCGGCCCGGTTCACCACCTTGGTGATCACCCGGTGCGAGATGTTCCGCACGACGAACCCGAGCACCAGGATAAGCACAATGGTGATCAGGCTGGCCAGCAACGGCGCCCACGAGGCGTTGTTCAGCCAATCGACCAGGGGACCACAGATCACTGTGTCACCTTGACAGGCCTGCGCCATCTGCGAGCTCATTTTGTCGAAGTCCTGCACGAGCGACGACTCCGCCGGCGCGGGCGTAGATGATGGCCCTGATGTCACCAACAGGAACACTGGGTGGATCCCCCTCAGGAAGCGGTTCGGTCAGCGGCAAATCAGTCCAATTGGATCTAAAAATACCGCTGACCGAACCGGCCGCCGTCACATCACGCCGGGGAAGACGGGGTCGCCCGGTCTCTGGGCCGCGGAGGGAGAGACCGGACGCTCCGATGACGGACGGCTCGGACGGGCCACGCACCCGGAAGCGTGTCCCGTTCCGGTTCCAAGGGGGGAGGTCATCCCCCCGGCACCCGGCGGGCGCACCCGGCCGGGCTGTTCTGCGCGCACGGGCACCCGCCCGCGCGAAAGGGCCGGAACCGGCGGGACGATCAGGGGCCGGGAGACCCGGACACCCTCCGCACCGATCGTCCCGCCGGCCCCGCGAGGCCGCAGCGGGGACGGTGAGCCGTGGTGGCTGCGCTCCACCCGGATCACCGCGTCGTCACTCTCCCACCGCGGCGAGCACGCGTGCGACCTTGGTCGCGGCACCGGCCGGGTCGTCGGCCGTGTGCATGGGTTCGCCCCAGGACCAGCAGTACCACCAGTCGGGAAGGTCCGAGGCGTTCGCCGGGCGGCAGGTGACGTTCTCGGACAGGCTCGTCGCCTTCGGGTTGATGACGCGGACGAACTGCCGGCCGTTCTGGGCTTGGACCACTCGTGCGAGCAGACCGCGAGCGCCGAGCTCGGATACGAGGCGCTGCAGATGTCCGATCTTGTCGTCCGTCACCTTCTTGTCCTCCCTGGGAATCGTTGCTGGTGGGCCAAACATGGCCCAAGTCAACAGCACACGCAACGCCACCTCCCTGATCACAGGGAGTGGCTATTCCCTCATGGGTTGTAAGAAACAGTCCCTCGGAGGACGATCCTTAACCGTAGGCTTGATGAGCACGTTTCCAAACGGTCCTCACTGCTTCATAGTCGTCTCTAGGCGAAGAGCTACCTGAGGGCTACGCTGAGTCACCAGTCTTGACGGGTCGAGACATCGGGAGAGGGGCCGGGATGTCCGGCAGGCAGCACAGGGAAACGGAGATCGCCCGGCGGATCAGGGCCAAGGGCCTTGCCACCGGACGCACCTCCGCCCAGATAGCTGAAGAGATCCACGAGGCGTGCTCACCACTGTTCAGCACGACCCGCATCAAGGCGCACCGCCTGTCCTACGGCATCGCGCTCGCGGACGTGATCGAACAGGTGCGTGCGTTGTTCGAGCGCGACGCCAAGGCGCCGCCGGGCATCGGCGAGACGTTGCTGTCGGCGTACGAGAGCGGGCTCAAGCGCCCGGGCCCCGAATACCTGCACTACCTGTGCTCGGTCTACCGGGTGGAGCCCATCGAGCTCGGCTTCGACGGGCCCTGCATCTGCGGCCACGGTCACCGGATGCCCGGCACGCTCAGCGAGCTCACCGCGCGCATGGGGTCGGCGTCGCTCCCCCGCGACCTGGTGCTGCAACCGATGGTCACCGAGGCCGCCGCCCAGGAGGACGAGAACATCCTGCGGCGCACGTTGTTAAACCTGCTCGACACCGACGTCTCGTTCAAGCAGCAGTTCGACGGGCCGATGCTGGGGGCGTGCGAGGGCATCCGGCGGCGGATGGACCAGACGCTGGTCTCGGCCACCGTGTCCGGCGGGATGCTCGACCAGTGGGAGGAGGCGACGCTCGCCTTCGGCCGCCAGTACACGACGACCCCCCCGCTGCGGCTGCTGTGCGACGTGCTGCTGGAGCTGAGCGCGGTCCGTACGGCGCTGTCCCAGCGGCAGCCGATCGACCTCCAGGACCGGCTGTGCCGCATGGCCGCGCAACTGGCCGGCCTGAGCGGCATGGTGATGATCAATCTCGGTGACCACCGGCTGGCCCGGTCGTTCTTCCGTACCGGTCGCATCGCCGCCGACGAGACCGGCGACCGGGCGCTGCGGGCGTGGATCACGGCCAGGGAGTCGCTCGTCCCCCTCTACTACGGCGACGCCCGCGAGGCACTCAACCTCGCCAAGAAGAGCCGCGACCTGGCGGGCACCGTGCCGTGCGTGGCCCAGGCGATGGCGCCGGTCGTCGAGGCGCGGGCCCTGGCCATGCTCTCGGGCACCGACAGCAAGAAGGAGGTCGTCGACCAGGCCAAGCGCGCGCTGGCGCGGGCCAGGAGCGCCTTCTCGCACATGAAGAGCGAGGAGCAGGAGGACATGGCCTTCGGCTACACCGAGAAACAGCTCTACTTCTACCAGGGCGACGTGCTCACCAAGCTCGGCCAGACCATCGAGGCCGAGGTGGTGCTCGACCAGGCGCTCGGCAAGTACGAGGACCACGTCCTCGACCAGACCCTGATCAGGCTCGACCAGGCCCAGTGCCGCCTCCTGGAGGGTGACGTCGACGAAGCCCTTCACATCGGTACGAAAGCTTTGAGCGCCTTGGGGGATGAATACCTTACGGACCTCATCATCCGCCCGGCGCTCGCTCTGGAGCAGGCGATCATGAAAAAGGTCGACAAACATCACATGCTGGCCGACTTCAGCGCTCAGCTGCGCCGAAGGTCGGCCCAGAAGGAAGGGAGCGGTGGATGACGTTGAAGATCCGGCGGTACCGCTGGTCCGATCTCGACACCATCCTCGCGCTGCACCGGATCTGCCTCGCCGAGGTGGGCCTCCAACCCGGCGACGGCGTCTACTACGACGACGACTTCCCCCGCATCCAGGAGATCTACCTGGCCTGCGGAGGTGACTTCATCGTCGGCGAGACCGGCTCACGGGTGGTCGCCATGGGCGGCCTGAAGCCCGTCGACCGGGAGACCGCCGAGGTGTGCAGGCTCAGAGTGCATCCCGAGTTCCAGCGGCGCGGCTACGGCGGCGCCATGCTCTCGGCGCTCGAAGACCGCGCCCTGGAGCTCGGCTTCAGCAGCCTGCGCGGCGACACCACGCTCAACCAGGGCGCGGCCCTCGCGCTGTACGCCCGTCAGGGCTGGCGCGAGCTCTCCCGCTGCCAGGTGGGCGACCTCGTCGTCATCTACGGCGAGAAACGGCTGGCGCGCGCGCCGGCCATGGAGCTCTAGCTCCGAGACGTCGGGGTCCGACGCTTCCGGACCCGACGGCACGCCCCATCCCCTCCCGGGGCCCTGGCTCGTTCTCCTTTTCCGCCCCCGCAGGGCTCCTGCGAGCTTTACGCTCAGGCGTGACCACACCGCCTCGCGGCGCTCGCGGAGAGTGACGGCCCGGGGTGCGGCATCGGTTCGCTCGCACGGTCCGCGTACGCGCCGGTACACCGTGCGAATGGTGAGAACCTCTGCCTTACTAGGCAGTAACCGCAGGAAAGAACCGTTTTCGCCGACGCCGGTATGGATGTTTCGGGCCTGCGAGTGAGGCTCTTAACTCCAAGTGGAACAGGAGCCTCACCGGCTTCGTCCCGTGCTCTGGTGTATGCGTTCAGTAGTGGCATGCTCTGCTCCATGGCAGGCGTGCCCGCTCCGCGACCCCTCTTGGGAGCCGTGCTTCTGTTGTTCGTCAGCGCCGCTTGGGGGTCGGCGTTCCCGCTGATGAAGGATCTGATTCTCCGGTTACCTGTTGAGGACCTGCTCGCCGAGCGGTACCTCGTGGCGGCGGTGACGCTGCTGCTCATCCGGCCACGCTGCCTTCGGGGGCTGTCGCGCGGGACGTGGGTCAACGGGCTCGTGCTGGGGCTGCTGTTCGGCGTCGGACAGACCGCCCAGGCGCTCGCGCTGCACAGCCTGCCTTCGGCGGTGTCGGGGTTCGCCGTGGGGTGCAGCGTGGTGATCACGCCCGTGCTGGCCCTGGTGATGTTCAGGAGCCGGGCGCCGCGGCGGGTGTGGGCGGGGGTGGTGCTCGCCATGGCGGGGATGACCGTGTTCACGCTGCTGCGCGGGGTCGAGGACCACGAGGTCTCGCTGCTCGCGCTCGGCGTCACGCTCACGGCCGCGGCGCTCTACTCCGGCCACACGCTCATGCTCGCCGAGCTGTCCAAGAAGGGCGAGCGGTTCCACGCGTACGCGCTGACCACGATCCAGCTCTTCACGATCGGGATCCTCACCGGGGGCTTCGCGTTGCGCGACGGGATCACGCTGCCGTCCACCCTGCCCGACTGGGCGATCCTGGCGCATCTGGCCGTGGTGTCGTGCGCCCTCGGGTTCCTGGCCCGCTCGTACGGGCAGAAGCACGTGCCGGCGGTGCCGAGCGCGATCATGATGTCCTCGCAGCCCCTCTGGGTGGCCGCCATCGCGGTGATCTGGTTCCACGAGCAGGTGGGCTGGAGCATGGTGATGGGCGGCGGGCTGATGGCCGCGGCGATGTTGCTGGCGCTGCCGGAGAGGGCCGTCAAGGGAAAAGAGGACCGTCCGGGCAGGCGCGACCTGCTGGCGGTCTCCCGCCGTGCCGCCCTGGTGCTGGCCGACCTGCGGATCAAGCGTGAGGACCGGCTGCGTTTCGAGCCGGGGCCGGCGCCGTTCATCGCCAGGAGCGCGTGCGGGGACGTCGAGGCGTGCCCGTGGAACGCGCACGCGCTCAAGGGCGGCGGGGAGCCGAGCCTGGAGCGGCTGATCGAGCGGGCGACCGCGATCGTGCGCGCCAAGAAGCTGCCGGGGCCCGGCTGCTGCCAGTCCGTCACGCTGGTCGGGCGGTGCCTGTGCGCGTTGATGGAGGAGTCGGAACAGACGCGGGTCGCGGCGGTCGAGCATTGGTTCCGGTCTCAATAGGCTGCGGGACGCACACAAATGCCAGGTACTTCTTATGCGCTAAACCGCCACTAATCCACCATAAATCTTGATATCCGGTTGGGTGTCCGAATAATGGGAAATCACACCCAGCGGAGAGGCACGTCATGAAGCGCATCGTCGTCCGGAAGCCAGGCACCGCGAGGCTCGCAGGGACCGCAGGCGTCATTCACAAGGGGTGACCGGGGACAGGCCCCACCTCAGCGTCCAGGGCGGGCCACCTGCCCGATGGGGGGCCGTACGGCTGCTGATGCCGGTCATAGACGCGCATCGCCGGCCACGCGGCCCCTACACCGTGGGCGCCGCCCTGCTGCGCCACCTGGTGCCGGACGCCCCGCCCGAGCTGGTCGGGGCGTACGACATCGAGATCCGGGCGGCCGCGCCCGAACTGGCCGGACGGGTGCCCGCCCGGCGGACGACCATCGACGCGGGGCTGCCCGACGAGGAACGCATCCTGGTGCCGGCGCCCCGCCGGACGCTGAGGCTGGCCAACGGGATCGCCGAGTTCGTCCGGGGGGCCGTGCGGCCGGGCGCGACGCTCGCGGTGTGCAACGGCGCGCACGCCGACCCGACCGACACCGAGCTCCTGGACGTCCTGACCCGGCGCGTCCCGCCCGGCACGCTCACCGTCATGGTCTACGCCGACGGGCCCGAGCCGCCCCCCGACGAACGCGATGCCGACGAGCTGTGGCCCCTGGTGGACCGTTGCATGCGCGAGGGCTTCCTGCACGCCGCCGCCGAACTCGGAGAGCGCGGCCTGACCCGTACGGAGCCGGGGGAGGCCCGGTGGTGGCGCTTCGCCCAGCGCACCGCCACCGCGCTCGGCGGGCTCGGCCACGTCCGGGAGGCGCGGGCGTTGTGGGACCGGGCACGCGCGGCCAGCCAGGACCCGGTCGTGCACGCCGCCGCCGCGTACGGGACGGCCATGCTCGACGCCCGCCACCCCGACCCGGCGCGGCGCGACCTGGGCCGGGCCCGGCGCTGGATCAACGAGGCCATCGCCATCGCGGGGCTGCTGCCCGACCCCCTGGAACGGGCCTTCAAGCTCGGCTTCGACCGCAACGGCCTGGCGCTGATCGAGCTGCGGCACGGACGCCCGGAAGCCGCGCTGTCGCTGGTGGAGTCGGCCATCGAGCTGGCCGCCGAGCTGGGCGACCGGCACCCCGTGCACCGGATGGTGCTGCTGGCCAACCGGGCCCAGCTCCTGGCCGCGCTCGGCCACGCCAAGGAGGCCCTGGAGGACTACACCGCCGCCATCGCCATCGACCCGGCCTTCCCCGACACCTACCTGGAACGCGGGAACCTGCTGTTCGGGCTGGGACAGACCGAGGAGGCGCTGGCCGACTACGAACGGGCCATGCGGGCCGGGCCGCCGCTGCCGGAGGCGTACTACAACCGGGCGGAGCTGCGTACCGTGCGGGGGGACGTGGAGGGGGCGCTCGCGGACCTGGGCACGGTGATCGAGCTCGACCCCGCCTACCTGGACGCCTACGTCAACCGCGCCGGGCTGCTGGCGGCGGCGGACCGGGACGAGGAGGCCAGGGCCGACGTCACGGCCGGGCTCGCCCGCGCGCCGGAGAACCCGCACCTGCTCACCGTGCTCGGCCAGCTGGAGACGACGGCGGGCCGCTTCGAGGAGGCCGCGGCGGCGCTCGACCTGGCCCTGGAGCGCGCCCCCGAGCTGGCCGCCGCCTGGGGGAACCGGGGCGTGCTGCGCTACGCCACGGGCGACGCCGAAGGCGCGGTCGCGGACCTGACCCGGGCCGTCGAGCTGGACCGGCAGCCCGACCTGTACGCCAACCGCGCCGTCGCCCTGCGCGCCCTGGGTAGGACCGCCGAGGCCGAGGCCGACGAGCTCCGCGCGGCCCGTTCCTCGTGACAGCGGCCCGTTCCTCCTGAGGGCGGCCTGTTCCGCCTGACGGCGGCCCGTCCCACCTGGCAGCGGCCCGTGTCTCCTGAGGGTGGGACGATTAATGCATGACGGGGCGTATTGGGCGAGCTGCGGGGGTGTGCGGGGCGCTGGGGGTGTTGTGGTGGGCCACCGCCCGGCTGGCGTGGGCGGGCGTCGGCTGCGCCGACTGGGACTGCCTGGCCCCGGCCCTCGGCGCCCTCCTGGCGATCAGCCTGGTCATGCTCGCCGGCGCCGCGTACGTGCTGGAGCGCGTGGACGTGCGGCCCGCGCGCCGGGCGGCGCTGGTGGCCGCCGGGGCGGCGGTGGCGTTCTGGGCCACCGGGAAGCTGCTGCCGTGGTGGCCGTCCACCGCCGCGCACGCCGTGGGCGCCGCGGCCGTCTTCGCCGGGGCGGGAGCCGTCGCGGCGTTCGTGACCGGGCCGGGGCTGGCGTTGCGGTGGCGGGTGCTGATCGCGCTGGTCCTGGCGGGCCTGCCGTGCGGCGTGTTCGCCGTGCTCTGGTTCGGGCTCGGCGGTTGACGGCCGGAATCGGTCAGGCGGGGAACACCTGGACGTGGTCGGCGGCGACCCGCAGGCGTACCTCGTCCCCGGGTGACAGGCCCGCGGCGGCCCTGGACGGCACGTCGGCGAAGATCACCGAAGGGCCCGCCTGGGCGTACACGCGGGTGGTCGCGCCCAGGAACACCGTCACGTCGACGACCGCCCGCGCCCCCGGGCCGTCCTTGGCCAGCTCGACGTCCTCGGGGCGGAACATGCACAGGACGCGGGGCGCGGGCGCCTCGACGTCGAACGCGCCGCTCGCGGTCACGCGGCCGTCCACCGCGTCGAGTTCGAGGGTGTTGCGGTTGCCGACGAAGCCGGCGGCGAAGCGGGTGGAGGGGGCGGTGTAGATCTCGGCGGGCGGCCCGCACTGCTCGATGTCGCCGGCGTTCATCACCGCGACCCGGTCGGAGATCGCCAGGGCCTCGGCCTGGTCGTGGGTGACGAAGACGGTGGTGATGCCGGCCTGGTGCTGGATGCGGCGGACCTCGTCGCGCAGGCGGTGGCGTACCTGGGCGTCCAGGGCGGACAGGGGCTCGTCCAGCAGCAGCACCTCGGGGCGGGGGGAGAGCGCGCGGGCCAGGGCGACGCGCTGCTGCCGGCCGCCGGAGAGCTGGCTGGGCAGGCGGTCGCCGAGGTGGTCGAGGCCGACGAGGTCGAGCATCTCGTCCACACGGGCCCGGACCTCCTCCTCAGGCCGCTTCCTGACGGTCAGGGGGAAGGCGACGTTGCCGCGTACGGTGAGGTTCGGGAACAGCGCGTACGACTGGAAGACCATGCCGATGGGCCGCTTGCGCACCGGCACGCCGGCCATGTCGGCGCCGCCGATCGTCAGCCGCCCGCCGTCGAACCCGGTCAGGCCCGCGATGCAGCGCAGCAGCGTGGTCTTGCCGCAGCCCGACGGGCCGAGCAGGGCCAGCAGCTCACCCTGCTCGACGCTGACGCTCACGCCGTTGAGCGCGGTGTGGCCGGCGTAGCGCTTGGTGATGCGGTCGAGTACGACGTGGCTCATGGAGTGGTGCCCTTCTGGACCGGAGCGGTGGCCATGGACGCGCACACCCGGCCGCGGCCGAGCCAGACGACCAGCGCGGACAGCGTGAACAGCAGGCCGAAGGTGAAGATGGTGACGACGGCCAGCGCGTTGGGGTCGCCGAGCGTACGGGAGACGAAATGCCTGGCCGACCAGAGCGGCAGCGTCTCGTAGCTGACGCCGGTGAGGATCTTGGCGAGCGCGAACTCGTTCATGGCGGTCGCGATGACCAGCAGCGCGCCGGAGACCAGGCCGCCGCGGATCGCCGGCAGGACCACCCTGACCAGCGTGCGGACGGGCCCGGCGCCGCAGGTGGCGGCGGCCTCGCTGAGCCGTACGGCCCCCGCCGCCAGCAGCGAGCTCTCCACCGCCCGGTACATGAACGGGAACGCGATCGCCGCGGTCGCGGCGGCCAGCAGCCAGAACGTGCCGAACAGCTCGGGCGCGACCGACTTGGTGACGAGCTGCAGCCCCGCCCCGACGACCACCCACGGGATGGCGAACGGGATCACCGAGATCGTCTGGACGATCGACCCGATGCGCGGGTTGTGCACGACCGACCAGTAGGTCCAGCCGCTGGACCTGTCGATGCAGGGCCCGGACCACTACGACGGCCCGGCCGTCCGCACCCTGGCCTGACCGCCGCCGGCACCTCCGTGCCGCCCCTTGACACCCGCGTCCTCCGGGGAGGACCGTGGGTGTCCCAAGGTGTTCCGTAAACGGAACGAGGCATGGAGGTGCAGTCATGCGGCCCAACTCCCGGTTCGCGCAGGTGCAGCCGTTCGACATCGACAAGGTGGCGTCCGCCGCCGGGGCCGACCCCGACGTCCTGCGCCTGGAGAACCTGGACACCGACGTCCCGCCCCCGCCGTCCGCCGTGGCCGCCACCAGGCGGTCCCTGGAGGAGGGGACGGGCAACAGCTGGCTGCCGTTCACCGGGCTGCCGGTGTTGTGCCAGGCGATCGCCGCCGAGCTGCGGGCGCGTACCGGGCTCGACTACGACCCGTTGCGGCAGGTGTGCGTCACCTCGGGCGGCACGTCGGCGGTGATGCCCGTGCTGCTGGCCACGACCGAGCCGGGCGAGCCCGTGGTGCTCACCGACCCCACCTACGCCGGCCTGCTCCAGCGGGTGCGGCTGTCGGGCGCGCGCCCGCACCTGGTGCCGCTGCGGGTGCAGGACGGGCGCTGGCGGCTGGACCGCGAGGCCCTCGCCCAGGTGCCCGCGGCGGCGGCGTTGCTGCTGATGAGCCCGTCGATGCCGTCGGGCGTGGTCTTCGACCGGGAGGACTGGGAGGCGGTCGCGCGGCTCTGCGAGCGTACGGGCGCGTACCTGATCTACGACGCCGCCATGGAGCGCATCGTCTTCGACGGCCACCCGCGGATCAACCCCTGCCAGGTGGACGGCCTGGCCGAGCGCACGATCATCATCGGCTCGATGTCCAAGGAGTACCGGATGATCGGCTGGCGGATCGGCTGGGTCGCGGGCCCGGCCGACATCATGTCCCGGATCATGGTCGCGACCATCTACAACACCACCGTGGCCAGCGGCTACCACCAGTACGGCGCCGCCGCCGCGCTCACCGACCCGGCGGGCGCGGGGGTGGCGGAGGCGGCGGCCGAGTACCAGGCCCGCCACGACACCGTGCTCGCGCAGCTCGACGGGCTGCCGGTGGTCCGGGCGGGCGGCGGCTGGTCCGTCCTGGTGGACGCCGGGGCCATGGGGCTGACCGCCGACGACCTGTCGGCCCGCCTGATGGAACGCGGGCGGGTCGCGGCCACCCCCATGACGGCCTGGGGCGAGAGCGTCGCCCCCCGGTACGTCCGCCTCGTCTACAGCGCCGAGCCGGTCAAGCGGCTGTCGGAGCTGCGCGCCCGCTTCGAGGCGGCGCTGGGATGCCGCTCGATCGCCCATTTGCTGGCGAAGTGGGCGATGCCGGTGTCCCGCTCGGCGCCGCCGACCGAGCTGTAGACCAGGTGCGCCACGCCCAGCTCCGCGGCCAGGGCGCGGGCGGCGTCCGAGGCCGGGTCCCTGACCAGGCGCGGACCGTCTAGCCGCGCTCCAGCAGCGTCCGGGCCACCGCGCCGCCCTGGTTGCCGGTGGCGCCGGTGACCAGGACCGTCCTGGCGCGGGCGGGCAGCAGCAGCGACTTCCCGGTGACCGCGCGGGCCTCGACGGCGGCGTGCGCCTCGGCCGCCGACTCCAGCGGGAGCACGTTGCCGACCGTGGGACGCAGCCGGCCGGCGGCGGCCAGCTCCAGGGCCTCGCGGGCCAGCTCGCGCGGGTCCGCTCCTGGCCAGGCGACGGCGGTCACGCGGGGGGCGGGGGTGGTCATCGGGCCGCCCGCCATGCCGTACACGCTGAGGCGGCCGCCGTCCTTCAGCAGGTCCTGGGCCTGGGCGCCGATCTCGCCGCCCACGCCGTCGAAGACGACGTCGAGGCCGCCGGTCGCGGCGCGTACCTCGTCGGCCCAGCCCGGGGCGGTGTAGTCGACCGTCAGCTCGGCGCCGAGCCGCGCGGCCAGGTCGCGCTTCCCGGCGCTGCCCGCCGCGCCGACCACGCGCGCCCCCGCGGCGCGGGCGAGCTGCACCAGCAGGCTGCCCACCCCGCCGCCGGCGGCCTCCACCAGCACCCATTCGCCGGGGCGCGGGGCGGCGGCGCGGGCCAGCCCCACGGCGGTGCGCCCGTCGGCCAGCAGCGCGACGGCGTCCCGCGCCGACAGCCCGGCGGGCACCGGGATCAGGTCCCCGGCGGCGGCCACCGCCAGCTCGGCGTAGCCGCCGTACCCGCCGAGCGTGGTGACCACCAGGGAGCCGGTCAGCGCCGCGTCCACGCCCTCGCCCACCGCCAGCACGGTGCCCGCCACCCCGTTGCCCAGGATCGCGGGCAGTTCGGCCGCGCGCGGCCCCCGGCCGGCGCGCACCTGCGTCTCCAGGAACGTGATGCCCGCGACCGCCACCTCGACCAGCACCTGACCCGGCCCCGCAACGGGGTCGGGCACCTCCTCCACGACGAGCGCCCCCGGGCCGCCGACCTCCCGCAGAACCACCGCACGCATGACCGGCCTCCTTTGTCGGAGCGCTTCGCTCCGAAAAGAACCGTATATCGGAGCGCAGCGCTCCGCAATATTCTGTACGGCATGGCAGGACGCGGCAGGCAGGCCGAGGCGGCGCGGAACGATCTGCGGCTGCTCCAGGCGGCTCACGAGGTGTTCACGACCCAGGGTTTCGACGCGCCGGTCTCGGCCATCGCCAGACAGGCGGGCGTGGGCATGGGCAGCCTCTACCGCCGCTACCGCACCAAGGAGGAGCTGCTCCAGCGGCTCTGCCTGATCGCCATGGAACGCGTGGTCGCCGCCCTGGAGTCGGCCCTGGCCGAGCCCGACCCGTGGACCGGGCTGGAGGCGTACGTGCGGGCCTGCGTGGAGGGCCGCTCCGGCGCGCTGGCCCCGGTCGCGGGCACGATCGAGGTCACCGACGAGATGTGGCGCACCTCCCGCAGGGCCTCCGAGCTGGCCGGCACGCTCATCGCCAGGGCCCGCGAGGCCGGCGCGCTGCGGCCCGACGTCACCACGCTGGACGTGTCGCTGCTCATCGAGCAGTTCAGCCGCCCGGCCCCCGGCCCGCCGAGCGAGGAGCACGAGCGGGTCAAGCAGCGCCTGCTGGCCGTCGCGCTCGACGGCCTGCGCGCCCCCGGCACGACCCCGCTGCCCGGCGAGCCACCGAGCGTGGAGTGGTACGAAGGGCGCTGGCGCACCCCCACGTAGGTCTACGGTGGGACGGTGGCCTTCAATGACCTGCTGAAAGACCTCGCCCACAGCGCCGGAGCGCAGGCCGCGGGCATCAGGCGCGGCTACGGCGGCCCGCCCGCCCGCACGATGAGCGTGCGCTCGGGCCCGGCCCGGCTGCGCTGCGCCTCGCTGCTCAAGCCCCTCTACGCCTGGGTGGCCGCCGACCACATCGACGACGCCGAGCGCTGGCGCCGCCACGCCGAGCCCGCCGTGGTCCTCTCCTCGAACGCCGACACGCTGAGCCTCTGGTTGTCCATCGGCCCCCGCGTCCTGCTGGAGGACCTCTACCGGCGCACCGGCGTGCGGTGGGCCCAGCCGGGCGGCGACCCGTCGCGCTTCGGCTCGGTCGAGGTGTCGGCCGACGAGGTCGCCGCCGCCTACACCGTGTTCGCGCAGGCCGCGGCGGCGGGCGACCCGGTGGCGGCCACCGTCCTCGACTGGATGCGGCAGGTGGCGGGGGAGCAGACGTTCGGCGCCCGCGAGGCGCTCGGCTCGCCCGACGCCGGGATCAAGTGCGGCTGGTACGGCGCCCCCGACGAGACCTGCCTGCGCACCCACGCCGTCGCCGTCCTGCCGCGCGGCGGCACCCGGGCCACCGTGGTCGTGGCGATGACCGCGCTGCCCTACACCGGTGAGCGCGACCGCGAGGCGTACCACGCCCGCATCGCCCAGGGGCTGCCGGTCGAGTCCGTGCACGAGGGCCTGGCCGGGTCGCTGCTGCGCGGTCTCATGTCCACCACGCTGGCCGAGCTGGGTCACCGGCCCCGCTAGAGTCGGGATCATGCGGATCACAGTGCTGGCCCTCGACAGGCGCGGCATGCTGGCCGGCAGCTTCGAGCTGCACGACCTGGAGCCCGGCGTGCCGCGCGAGATCGGCCCGTTCCGGCTCGACGCCTTCTCGCTGCCCCACCACGTGCCCAACGCCGGGCTGCGGCTGAGCGCGGGCGGCCGGGCGATCGCCTACACGGGCGACACCGGCCCGTCCGCGGACCTCGTCACGCTGGCCGCCGACGCCGACCTGCTGGTGGCCGAGGCCACCCACCCCGAGCAGGTGCCCGACGAGGACGCCCCCTACCTGTCCAGCGCCCTCGACGCGGGCCGCACCGCCGCGGCGGCGGGGGCCGCCCGGCTGCTGCTCACCCACCTGTGGCCCGGCACCCGGCCCGAGCCGGCGCTCGCGGCGGCGGCCAGGTCCTACACGGGCGACCTCGCGGTGGCCACGGCGGGCCGCACGACCGAGGTGTAGCGGTTTCAGCCTGGCGGGGCGGTGCGCAGGGCGGCCACCACGTCGGCGAGCTCCGGCGGCTCGACGCCGTACGGCATCTCCTCGGCCCGGGTGTGGCCGCGGTAGACGCCGAGTTCCTCCTCGGTGAGCGCGGCCGGCACGACCCACGGGCGCGTCTCGTCGAACGTGGCCAGGAAGAACGGCTCGGTCTTCACGTAACGGTCGAGGCAGACGACGCGCGCGGCGGGACGTTGGCTACTGCCCATTTGGACCCCCCTTTTCCCTCCATGGCGCCCATCGGAAAGACGCTGTTCACGCACTCACCTGACGCTGGAGATCCTTCAGCCGGATCATCCCAGCACTCGGCGAGGAGTACGTCCATGCATCGACGGCGCATCCTGCCCGCCCCATGGCCGCCACCTCCAGCGGCCCCGGCTGGTCCACGATCGCCACCGGCGTCCGGCACGACCTGCACGGCGTCAAGGACAACACCCTCGCAGGCAAGCACTACGACCAGTACCCCGACTTCCTGACCAGGCTGGAGAACGTCAACGCCGGCTCCTCCACCTACGCCGCGCTCGACGTCGCCGGGCACGGCGGGTCCTCGACCGAGGAGCGCCGCACGTTCGTCCTGGCCTCCGGGCCCGGTGTCGCCGCCGGGGCGCGGCCGGCCGGCACGCGTCTGCTGGACGTGCTGCGGCCTTCACCCGGCTGCGGCTGGCCGTACCGGGCGGTGGACGACCTGCGGGTCTCGTGACCGCGCGGGCGGAAGCCCCGTCCCGGCTTCCGGTCAGGGGTTGCGGGCGGCGATGGAGGCGTTGAGCGCGGTGGCGAAGGCCGTCCAGCCGACGTAGGGCAGCAGGGCCAGCCCGGCGCGGCGGTCGGCGCGCAGGAAACGGCGCAGGAGCACGAGGTTGGCCGCGTCGAGCGCCACGATGTCGGCCAGGGCCAGGCGGGGGGAGCGGGCGCCGAAGAACAGCGGCGTCCAGGCGGCGTTGAGCGTGAGGTTGGCGCCCAGGGCGCGGGCCAGGCCGGCCCGGTCGTCGCCCGAGGTCAGGGCGCGGGCGCCGGCGTAGGCGATCAGGGCGTAGACCGGGGTCCAGACCAGGCCGAACGCCTGCGCGGGCGGCTGCCAGCGCGGCTTGCGCAGCCGGCGGTACCAGGCCGAGCCGGAGGAGGTGGCCAGGCTGCCGAGCGTGGCCGTGGCGGTGACCGCGGCCGTGGTGGCGAGGAGGTTACGGGCGAACGGGCGCATCTGCATGGGCCTGCCCCTACCCGCCAGGGCCGCCGCATGCCCTAGGCGCCCTCCGGCTCCTCGGGCCGACGGCGCCCACACCTGCTTCGTGCCGCCCGAGCACACCGAGCAGGCCCGCGGCGTCCTCGGCGCCGACCGGCTGCTGGTGCCCGAGCAGGCCGTGGTGCTGGAGACCGACCCGGTCATGGCCCGCGAGATCGCCCGCGCCCACCTGGCCTACTACCTGACCCTGCCCAACTACCTGGGCGACCTGCGCGCCCTCGGCTTCACCGACGACGACTTCGCGGGCGGCGGCAGCGACCGGCTGGCCGACGCCATCGTGGCCTGGGGCGACGAGGAGCAGGTCGCCGGGCGGCTGCGGGCCCACCTCGACGCGGGGGCCGACCACGTGGCCGTCCAGCCGCTCGCGACGGGCGCCCCCGACCTCGACGACGCGCTGAGGCAGCTCCAGCGCTTGGCCCCGGCCCTCGGCCTCTGATTCGAGGGGCGGCCCGGCGGGTCGGTTTGACTTAGAGCGCACTCCACTTCGTAACGTCGGTCCCATGACAACGCCTCAGCACAAGATCGGTTCGGGTTTCGGCGCCAGAAGCACGGCGGACGAGGTGCTCAAGGGCATCGACCTCACCGGCCGGACCGCGCTGGTCACCGGCGGCTACTCCGGCCTCGGCCTGCAGACCACGCGCGCGCTCAGCAGGGCCGGGGCCCATGTCATCGTCCCGGCCAGGCGTCCCGGCGCGGCCGAGGAGGCCCTGGCCGGGATCGACCGCGTCGAGGTGGGCGAGCTCGACCTCGGCGACCTCGACAGCGTGCGCCGCTTCGCCGACGGGTTCCTGGCCACCGGCCGCGACCTGCACATCGTGATCGACAACGCCGGCATCATGGCCTGCCCCGAGACGCGGGTCGGCCCCGGCTGGGAGGCCCAGTTCGCCACCAACCACCTCGGCCACTACGCCCTGGTCAACCGCCTGTGGCCCGCGATCGAGCGCGGCGGCGGCCGGGTCGTGGCCGTCTCCTCCGCCGGCCACCGGCGCTCCGGCATCCGCTGGGACGACGTGATGTTCGAGCACGGCTACGACAAGTGGCAGGCGTACGGCCAGGCGAAGACGGCCAACGTGCTGTTCGCCGTGCACCTCGACGCCCTGGCCAAGAACGCGGGGGTGCGCGCGTTCGCGGTGCATCCCGGCGGCATCCTCACCCCGCTCCAGCGCCACCTGACCAAGCGGGAGATGGTCGAGGCGGGCTGGATCGACGAGCAGGGCAACCAGCTCAACACCAGCTTCAAGACGCCGGAGCAGGGCGCGGCCACCCAGGTGTGGGCGGCGACCTCGCCGCAGCTCGACGACATGGGCGGCGTCTACTGCGAAGACTGCGACATCGCCGAGCAGGCCGGCGGCTCGGGGGGCGGCGTGCACTCCTACGCGACCGACCCCGAGCAGGCCGCCCGCCTGTGGCGGCTGTCGGCCGAGCTGACCGGCGTCGACGCCTTCGCCGGGCGGGCCTGAGAAGGGCGGGCCTGAGAAGGGCGGGCCTGAGAAGGGCGGCCTCCCGCGGGGCTGACGGTCAGCGTTTCATGGCGCCGTCGGCGATGGCGTCCGCCGCATCGCCGATGGCCATGCCCACGATCTCCAGGCGGCGCACCAGTTCACGCTGCTTGAGGGCGTCGGAGGTGACCTCGGCCGAGAAGATCCGGGAGATCTCGTACTGGTACATGCGCCGGATCGCGCCGCCGGCCTTCTTGGCCTCCAGGGCGTCCTGCACCACCGCCGAGGGCCGGGAGGCCAGGCCGCGTACGGCGCTCTCCAGGGCGTCGATGCCCACGATGACCTGGTCGAGCAGCGGCGTGAAGCGGATCTGGTCGGGCACCCGGTACAGGTGCGACTCGCGCACGAAGTCCCGCAGCGAGTCCAGCACGTCGTCGATCGAGCGCGACAGGCGGAACAGGTCCTCGGGGTCGATGGGCGTGACGAGGGCCGTCTTGAGCTCCTCGACCAGGCGGGCGCGCTCCTCGTCGCCCAGGTGCTCGATCGCGCGCATCTGCTCGTGCGCGCCGGTCCTGCCGACCTCGCCGCCGATCATGGCCATCGCCAGCCAAGCCCCTTGCTTGGTGGCCTTGAGCTGGCCGAGCAGGGCGCCGGTGAGCGCGCCGTCCATGCGTCCGGTCATGAGGTCCCGGATCCGGCGCCATCGCTTCACCACGTCCCCCTCAGCCCGTTCAGGACGAACGCCGCGGTCGCGGCCAGCAGCGCGCTCAGCGGGAGCGTCAGCAGCCAGGCCACGACGATCTTGACGGCGGCGTACCAGCGGACCCGGCCGCCGCCCTGCGCGACCCCGGCGCCGACCAGCCCGCCGGCCACGGCCTGGGTCATGCTCACGGGCATACCCAGGGCGGCGCAGGCGATCACGGCGGTGCCCGCGGCCAGTTCGGCGGCGACGCCGTGCGCGGGGCGGGAGACGATGATCTCGCGGCTCAGCGTACGGCCCGCCCTGGGCAGCCCGTACAGCGCGCCGAGCCCGAACAGCACCGCCACCAGCGAGGTGCAGGCCACGGGCGCGCCCTGGAAACCGAGCGCGATCATGAAGACGGCCAGCATCTTCTGGCCGTCGTTGGCCGCGTAGGCGAGCGTCTGGAGCAGGAACCCGGCCCAGTGCCAGCGGGCCAGGCCGGGCGCGTCGGTCACCCGTACGAGCAGCCGGATGAGCAGCCACGACAGCAGCGCCCCCGCGAACGGCGCGGCCAGCCCGAAGGCCAGCACGAGCACCACCGAGCCGCCCGACACCGGCAGCCCCCACCCCAGCCCCGCCCCAGTGAGCCCGCCCACCACGGCCAGCGTGAGGCTGGTCGGCCGTCCCCTGGCGCTGAGCGTGAACACCACGGCCAGCGCGCAGAGCACGCCCACGGTCATCGCGGCCTGGCCGCCGGGTGCGTGGAAGGACGCCAGCCGGTTCACGAACGTCAGCGCCACTTGGTGCGTGACCAGCGGGACCACCGTGACGAGCAGCACCAGCGCGAGGATGCCGACGGCCGGCCGGATCACCGGCAGCTTGAGCCCGGTCGCCAGCAGCGCCCCGCCGTCGTTGATCCCGGACACGACGGCGAACAGCCCCGCGACCCCGATCAGTACGACGGTCTCCAACGGCACGTGCCCCATCCCAGTCGGCGCTGCTCAGCACGGACAAGCCCGAGTCCCTTATGGCCCTCATAGGGGAAAGGCGGCTGTCCCATGCGGCGCCACCCCGGATAGCGTCCGTAATGCCCGATAGCTACCCAAGATCGAGTGGATTGATGGACGAAGAACTCATTCTGGTGATTCCCGGGCCCGCATGTACGTCGAAGCGGGTCAAGGACGCCCTGCTTCGCGGCGACCTCTGCCACCGCGAGCCCGAGTTCACGGAGTTGCTGTTCAGGATCCGCGAGGCCCTGCCCCGGTGCCTGAACCTCGGCGGCACGCACGAGGCGCTGCTGGTCACCGGGTCGGGAACCGCGGCCATGGAGATGGCGGTCATCAGCTCCGTCCGCGCGGGACGTGGCGTGCTCGTCGTGAACAACGGCGTTTACGGCGACCGGATGATCAAGATCGCGAAGGCGCACGGCATCCCGTTCCACGAGGTCAGGAGCGACTGGACGGTCCCGCCCGACCCCGAGGCCGTCCGGGCGGCGCTGGCCGGGCGCGACGACGTGGACGCCGTGGTGCTGGAGTACGCCCGGCGCGGCGCAGCTCGTCAGCGAGCCGATCCTGGAGGACCGGCTCGTCGTCATCACCCAGCCGGGCCACCGGCTCTCCAGCAGGGGCCGCGCCGAGCCCGCCGACCTGACCGGCGAGTTCTTCCTCATCCGCGAGCCCGGCTCCTCCACCCGCGAGCTGCAGGAACAGGCGCTGGAGACGTGGGGGCTCGAAGAGGCCGGCCGCAGCGAGATCCGGGGCCCCGAGACGATCAAACAGGCGGTCGCCGCGGGGCTCGGCGTGTCGCTGGTGTCCGAGCACTGCGTCGAGCAGGAGCTCGCCGACGGACGGCTGGCGGCCCTTGAGGTGCTGCCCGCGCCCAGGCCCCGCCCCATCGTGCTGGTCCACCGCCGCGACCGGTTGCTGGGCCCCGCCGAACAGGCGTTCATCGCCATGCTGCGCAACGTCCGCAGCTGGCCGGGGATCAATCGCTTGAGGAGCATCTCTTGACATCCCTACCGGCTCGGCCCAGACCACGAGGGACTTCGACCACATCTCCAAGGGCGTCGGCGACCGGCGGGCGGTCCTGGCGGACGTCACCGGCGCGTACGCCGTCCTCGGCGTGATGGGCCCGTCGTCCGGGGAGATCCTGCAGTCGGTGTCGAAGTCGGACTTCTCGGCCTTCGACTTCGGCACGTCCCGCCTGGTCGACCTCGGCTACGCCACCGTACGCGCCACCCGCGTCACGTACGTGGGCGAGCTGGGCTGAAGAGCGGCGGCTACCGGGGAGCGCGGCACGCCCTGGAGACGCCGTCGCGCAGGGTAGTCTCGATCGTGCTGGACGACCCCGCCGCACACTGTGGGGCGGCGAGTCCCTGCTGTCCGAAGGCGTCCCGGTGGGCTACGTCATCTCGGCGGCCCACAGCCCCACGCTCGGCAGGTCCGTGGCGCTGGGCCTCGTCACCGAGGTCTCGCCGGAAGGCGGCCTCACGCTGGAGAAGGTGGAGGTCGATGTGGCCGGCGACCTGTACTCTGCCCAGATCAGCCTCAAGGCGCCCTACGATCCCACGTCCGCGAGAGTGAAGGCATGAGCAGCCACGCCGAGTACATCCTGACCCTGTCCTGCCCCGACCGCCCCGGCGTGGTGGCCGCCGTCTCCGGCCTCCTGGCCGGGCGCGGATGCAACATCATCGAGAGCCAGCAGTTCGGCGACCGGGTCGCCCAGCGCTTCTTCATGCGCGTGCAGTTCTCCGGCCCGCTCGGCGAGGACGAGCTGGGCGCCGCCTTCGCCGCCCTCGCCCCCGACTTCGCCATGGAGTTCAGGCTGCGCGAGGTGGCCAGGAAGCCGCGCGTGCTGATCATGGTCAGCCGGTTCGACCACTGCCTCAACGACCTGCTCTACCGGGTCAGGTCGAAGACGCTCGACATCGAGATCGTCGCGGTCGCCTCCAACCACCCCGACCTGCGCCCGCTCACCCAGTCCTACGGCATCGACTACCACCACCTGCCGATCACCCCCGAGACCAAGCCGAGGCAGGAGGCCGAGGTGCTGTCGCTGGTCGAGCACTACCAGGTCGACCTGGTGGTGCTGGCCCGCTACATGCAGGTGCTGTCGGAGGACCTGTGCGAGAAGCTGGCCGGGCGGGCGATCAACATCCACCACTCGTTCCTGCCGTCGTTCAAGGGCGCCAAGCCCTACCACCAGGCCCACAACCGGGGCGTCAAGCTCATCGGCGCGACGGCCCACTACGTGACCTCCGACCTCGACGAGGGGCCGATCATCGAGCAGGAGGTCGCCCGGGTCAACCACAGCCACTCGCCCGAAGACCTCGTGCGCATCGGCCGTGACGTGGAGTGCGTGGCGCTGGCCCGCGCGGTCCAGTGGCACGCCGAGCAGCGCGTCCTGCTCGACGGCCACAAGACGGTCGTCTTCCCCCGCTGACCTCTTCCGATGGGTTACGGGCGGTAGGTCCCGAAGAACCAGGAGTTGCCTTCGGGATCCTTGCAGGCGTACTCGCGCGAGCCGTACGGCTGGTCGGTGAGCTCCATGGTGATCACGGCCCCCGCGGCCCTGGCGTGATCGTGATGGGCGTCGACGTCGTCGACCGCGATGTAGACGCCGGGCCCGCCCGGCTTCCCCCGGCCGATCATGATCAGGTCGTCCTCGACGAACAGCTCGGCGTGCTCGACGGCTCCGGAGGCGTCCTTCGACGACTCGTGCACCCGGAACCCGAACGCCCCGGTCAGGAAGTCGAGCGCCGCCTGCGGGTCCTCGTAACGGGCCAGTGCGTAGACAGTGCGTTTCATGGCTCCAGCATCCGTCACGGGACGCCGGCGGGTCTTGGACGAATCTGACCGGGCGTGGTGCCGCCGAGCGCCCGGAACTCCCGGTTGAGGTGGGCCTGGTCGTAGAAGCCGCACTCGGCCGCGACCGCGGCGATCGGCCTGCCGGAGCGCAGCAGCCGCGCGGCCCGGCCGAACCTGATCACCCGGGCCGCCGCCTTCGGGGCCAGCCCGACCTGGTCGTGGAAGCGCGCCACCAGATGCCGGTGACTCCAGCCCAGCGACGCGGCCAGCGACGACACCCCGAGCCGTCCGCCCGACTCCAGCAGCCGCGCCCACGCCCACGGCAGCTCGGGGCCCACCTCGGGCCCGGCGAGGATGCGTTCGGTCAGCAGCCGGTCGGTCAGCGCCAGCCGCTCCCGCCACGACGGCGTCGCGGCCAGCCGGTCGAGCAGCTCCCCGGCCCACGGCCCGAGGACGGCCTCCACCGGGACCACCCGGTTGGCCAGGTGCCGCATCGGCAGCCCGTGCAACCGCCGCGCCCCGAACGGCGTGAGCACCACCTGCACGCCCTCGCACGGCCCGGTGACCCGGGTGGGCGCGAACCTGTCGGCGAGCCCGCCCGCGAACGCCCTGACCTGCTCCCCGTACGCCTCCATCGGCCCGCCGACGCCCAGGATGAGCACCGCCCCGGGCATGGCGGCCTCGGCACGCGTCACAGGCGCGGGGTAGTGCTCGCTGTAGGCGCACAACCGGGTGACGTACGGCCGCAGCGCAACGCCGGGGGCGGCCTCGACCATGGCCGGCCCCGGCGTGCTCATGCCGCCGACACTACAGACCGGTGTGCTCGGCGAGGAAGGTCAGCGTGTCGGCCGACAGATCGACCGTACGGCTCACCGAGCGGGCGCCGTGGCCCACCTCGGCCTCGTTGCGCAGCAGCACCGGCCGCCCGGCCGCCGAGGCGTGCTGCAACGCCGCGCACATCTTCCAGGCGTGCAGCGGGTGCACCCGCGTGTCGGACTGGAAGACGGTGAACAACGTCGCCGGATAGGCCACCGACTCCTCGACCCGGTGGTAGGGCGAATAGCCCCACAACCAGCCGAACTGCTCGGGGTCGTCGGTGGTGCCGTACTCGACGTTCCAGGTCGCGCCGAGGCCGAACTTCTCGTACCTGATCATGTCGAGCAGCGGCGCCGAGCAGACCACGGCCGCGTACAGGTCGGGGCGCTGTGTCAGAGCCGCGCCGACCAGCAGGCCGCCGTTGGAGCCGCCGGAGATGCCGAGCTGCTCGCGGGTGGTGACGCCGGTCTCGATGAGGTGCTCGGCCGCCGCGTGGAAGTCGTCGAACACGTTCTGCTTGTTGGCCAGCATGCCCGCGCGGTGCCAGTCCTCGCCCTCCTCGCCGCCGCCGCGCAGGTTGGCGATGGCGTAGACGCCGCCCGCCTCGACCCAGGCCAGGATCGAGGCCGAGTAGCCGGGGGTCATGGACAGGCCGAAGCCGCCGTAGCCGTACAGGATCGTCGGCCGGGGGCCGGGCCGGTCGTCGGCGGGGGAGATGATCAGCATCCGGACGTCGGTGCCGTCCTTGGACCGGTAGACCGCCTGCGACGTGCGCACCGGCGGCACCTCGACCGCGCCCGGCGAGGCGGCCCACAGCGTGGTCTCGCCCGTGCGGGCGTCGTAGCGCTGGATCGTCGGCGGCGTGGTGTTGTCGGTGTAGCCGAACCACGCCTCGAAGCCGCCTTCGGGCCGCTCGGAGATGCCGCCGATCGTGCCCAGGCCCGGCGTCGGCACCTCGCCCACGCGCTCGCCGGTGGCCAGGTCGTGGACGGTGATCTCGCTGATCGCGTGGCGGGTCCAGCCCACCAGCATGACCGGGCGCTCCAGGTCGTCGAGGATCGCGAAGTCGGACAGCACCGCCTCGGGGTCCTCGGGGATCAGGTCGCGCCAGGTCTCGTAGCCGGGGTCGGCCGGGTCGGTCACGCACACCCGGCCGCGCGAGGCGTCCCGGTCGGTGTGCACGTAGAGCCTGCCGTCGCGGCCGAACACCAGGGCGGTCTGCGCGTCGACGCCCTCCTGCACGACCTTCAGGTCGGGGGAGTGGGCGGGCGAGGCGGTCAGGTCGGCCAGCCACAGGTCGTTGCGCGGGGCGGTGCCCTCGTGCGCCGAGACCTGGAGCCAGTGGCCGTCACGCGAGACCGAGACGCCGTAGTAGTTGGTCATCTTCAGCCCCTGGCCGAAGATCATCACGTCGTCCTCGGTCGAGGTGCCGACGCGGTGGAGGTAGACGCGGCGGTGGAACTGCGCCTCGTTCTCCGGCACCTCGGTGCGCGGCAGCCTGCGCACGTAGTAGAACGCCTCGCCGCCCGGCAGCCAGGCGATGGGGGAGTAGCGGCAGCGGTCGATCGGGCCCTCGACGCGCAGCCCGGTCGCGACGTCCATCACGTAGAGGATCGACTCCTCGTCGCCGCCCACCGAGATCTGGTACGCCAGCAGCCGCCCTTCCTTGTCGGGCTGCACGGCGTCGAGCGTGGTGAGACCGGACGGGTCGATCTCCATCGGGTCGATCAGCGCCCGCTCGGTGCCGTCGGCCTCGACGACGTAGTAGACCGCGTGCTCCTGGTCGGGCGTGCGGCGGGAGAAGAACCGGCGCTCCCCGCGCCAGGCCGGCGGCCCCACCGAGCCGGACCGCAGCAGCTCGGCGATGCGGTCCTTGAACCGCTGCTCGCCACGCGTGGCGTTGAACAGCTCGGCCTGCGCGAGCAGCCATTCCTTGGTGTCCGGGCTGTCAGGGTCCTCCAGCCACCGGTACGGGTCTGAGACGGGCGTTTCGTGCAGGATGTCGACGACGTCTTCGCGGCGTGCCGTCGGATAAGGCTCTCGCGTCATGCCAGGAACCCTACTGCCAAGGTGGGGGCGTAAAGCGCTGGTGAAGCGGGCATAAAACGTAACGTGTGTCCCTCTGGTCATTCCGGCTTGAAGATTATGGGGTGGCGGGGACGCTACGGCTAACGCCAGACTTGGTGACAGGACGGTGCCGTGGTGACCATCCGCTGGACCGTCCGGCGGAGGTCCATGTGACGGAAGCACCAGTGCCCCAGGAGGGGCCGACAGGCGGGACATGCCACGGCATGTCCCCTTTGATACGCGCGCGGCAGGGAGAGGCCCGATGACGCGCCAGGTCCTGCTGCTCAACGCCACCTATGAGCCACTCACCACGCTCTCGCTGCACCGGGCCATCGTGCTGGTGCTGCGGGAAAAGGCCGACGTCGTGCACCGCGACGGGCGGGGCGCCCAGCTCCGCTCGGCGAGTTGCACCCTCGACGTGCCTTCGGTGATCCGGCTCCGCAGATACGTCCGCATCCCCTACCGGTCCCGAATCCCGCTGACCAGGGCCGCCCTCATGCGGCGCGACGACTACCGCTGCGCCTACTGCGGGCAGCGGGCCGAGACCATCGACCACGTCATCCCGAGGTCGCGCGGTGGGACCCACACGTGGGAGAACTGCGTCGCCTCGTGCACGACCTGCAACCACCGAAAAGCCGACAAATACCTGGAGGAGCTGGGATGGACGCTGCGCGTCAGCCCGGCGGTGCCGAGGGGCGCCCACTGGCGGCTCATCGGCGCCTCGCTCGTCGGCGATCCTCAATGGGCGCCCTACCTGGAGGCGGCGGCCTAGACACACCTTTTGAACCCGGAGGCCGCCGCCTGTCACCATGACCGGTATGTGGACCTTCACCTCCGATCCGGAGGAATTCGCCGCGGTCGCCGAGCCCTTCCTGCTCGGCGACCCGGTCGGCAACACGGTTCCGCTGACCGTTCTCGCCGACCTGCGTGCCGGGCAGCCCGCCGAAGACGCCTTCTTCGCCTGGTGGACCGCCGGCGGCCAGGTGCGCGCCGCCGCCTTCCGCACGCCGCCCGCCCCTTTGAGCCTCACACGCATGCCCGCCGAGGCCGTCGCCCCGCTGGTCGAGGCGCTCGGCGGCGACCTGTCCATGGTCGTGGGGCCGGTCGAGGTGACGTCGGAGGTCGTCCGGCTGCTCGGCGAGCCCGACCGGACGGTGTCCGAACGGCTCTACCGGCTCGGCGCGCCGGCCGTCCCCTCCGTGCCCGGCCGCGGCCGGCTCGCCGGGCCGGGCGACTTCCCGCTGATGGTGAGCTGGTACCAGGCGTTCGGGGAGGAGGTCGGGCTCGGCGAGGCGCACGACGTCGCCGAGCGGTGCGAGCAGGTCGTGCTCTTCACCGACCTGGACAACCCGACGAGCAACGCGGTCTACCGGTCGATCGGCTACGAGCCCGTCTCCGACCATGCGCACCTGACCTACACCGGCTCCCGTTCACCTGCCACAGCGGGTTAGGCTTACCGCATGCCGCGTTACGACTTCCGCTGCCGCGCCTGCGGCTCCACGTTCGAGGTCTCCCGTCCCATGTCGGCCTCAGACGAGCCGGCGACCTGCCCGGAGGGGCACGGCGACACGGTCAAGCTGCTGTCCACGGTCTCCATGACCGGTGGCGCCGCCGCTCCCCGTCCGGCCGGCGGTGGCGGTGGCTGCTGCGGCGGAGGTTGCTGCTCCTCGTGACCGGCGGGCCCGGCTGAGCACCTCCACCACGAGCCGGGCCGCCCGTTCCACGGTCGCCACGCCCGTCTCCATGTCCGGGCTGCGCTCCGACAGCACGGCGATGAGCAGTTCGTGCCCGTTCAGCACGATCCGGCCCGCGCTGTTGACCGTCCACCGTCCGCCGTGCGCGCCGACGGGCAGCCAGCCGTTCTTGAGCGCGACCTCGCCGCCGGCGGCGCTGACGCCCCACGCCTGCGTCCTGTCCACCGACGACATGAGCCCGAGCGCCCAGCGGCGGCTCGCGGCCGGCACCGGACCGGCGGGGTCGGTGAGCTTCTCCAGCACCCTCACCTGGTCCGACGGGCCGCCGAGGGTCATGCGCCACGACCGTCCCGCGCCCGGCATGGTGTCGTGGACCTCCAGCGCGCGCAGGATCCGGGTGAGCCCGTCCCGGCCGCCGACGGTCATGTACAGCTCGTGCGCGCTCTCGTTGTCGCTCCGGCGGATCATGCGGGAGGCCAGCCCGCGTTCGTACGCGCCGAGCCGCCGGTGCTCGCTCTGCCTGAGCAGCAGCAGGGCGAGCAGGATGTCCACCTTGGCCACGCTGGCCAGCACGAACGGCCTGCCCTCGGCGTAGGAGTACCGCACGCCCGTCGCGCGGTCGTACACCGAGAGCGCCGTCCGCCCAGGACGGTCCCGCAACTGACGCTCCAGCGCCCGGTCGAGCGCCCGCCGCGTGGACGGCGGCAGCAGGCGCTCCATGGTCACCGCCTCGCGGTGGTGCGCCACGATCGGGAGCGGGGCCGGCAGCGGGGCCGCCGAGCAGGCGGACACGACGACGGGCAGCAGGGCGGCGATGAGCGAGATCCCCCGGACGCGCATGTGCGCGAGCCTGTCACGCCCCGCACCAACGCCCGGGGGTCCGAGGGTCAAGCTTGCGGCAGCTTACGCCGCCTTGGAGCGCCGGCGGCGGCGCTGGAACGGCAGGAACCGGTCGGCCAGGTGCGGCCGCGACGGGGTCAGCGTGGGCTCGACCGCGATGATCCGGTCGAACCTGAACGCCCTGATGGCCTGGCGCATCCGGCACACGCCGACCAGGTACCAGTATTCGCGGTGGACCAGGCAGGTCACCGGCTCGACGTCGCGGGAGGTGACGGCCCCCGAGGCGTCGCGGTAGTGGAGGCGGATCATGAGGCGGCTGGTGATGGCGTCGGCGACGAGCCTGGCCCGGGAGGCGACCTCCACGGGCAGCGGCTCGGTCAGTGTCGCGAGCGTGGTCGCGATGACGTCGTCGTCGAGCTCCAGGTGCTGGAGCGCGTGCTGCAGGCCGCGCCGTGCGGCGACGGCCTGCGGGCCCGCTCCGAGGTGAGCGAGGGAGAGGGCGATGGCGGCGATCTCGGCGGTCGTCAGCGGGCGAGTCTCGTCCTTCACGACTGTCGTCATACCCCAAGAATAGGGACGACCACCGACAATTTTCGAAAATCTGTGCGGTGGACCGGGGGTCCACCGCACACTGACTATCGGGACAGCTGCGACAGGTCGCGCGAGGCGCCGGTCGAGGCGGACGTGGTCATCGCCGCGTACGCCTGCAACGCCACGCTCACCGGACGGTTGCGGTCGCGCGGACGGTAGCCGCCCAGGTCCGCCAGCAGCCGCTCGCGCCGCGCGGCCAGCTCGGCCTCGGGCACCCGCAGCTCCATCGACCGGCCGGGGATGTCGATGTCGATGATGTCGCCGTCCTCGACCAGCGCGATCGTGCCGCCCTCGGCCGCCTCGGGCGAGGCGTGCCCGATCGACAGCCCGGACGTGCCGCCGGAGAAGCGGCCGTCGGTGATCAGCGCGCACGCCTTGCCCAGGCCCTTGCCCTTGAGGAACGAGGTCGGGTAGAGCATCTCCTGCATGCCGGGGCCGCCCTTGGGGCCCTCGTAGCGGATGACCACCACGTCGCCCTCCTTGACCCGCCCGCCGAGGATGCCCTCGGAGGCCTGCTCCTGCGACTCGAACACCACCGCGGGCCCGCTGAACTTCCAGATCGACTCGTCGACGCCCGCCGTCTTCACCACCGCGCCGTCGCGCGAGATGTTGCCGTAGAGCACGGCCAGGCCGCCGTCGGCGCTGTAGGCGTGCTCGAGGTCGCGGATGCAGCCCTCGGCCCGGTCGAGGTCGAGGGAGTCCCAGCGGTTGTCCTGCGAGTACGCCTTCACCGTGCGCACGTTGCCCGGCGCCGCGTGCCACAGGTCGGTGGCCTCGGGCAGCGCGGACGGCGACTTGACGTCCCAGGCGGCCAGGGTGTCGGCCAGCGTGCCGCCGTTGACCGTGGGCACGTCGCGGTGCAGCAGCCCGGCCCGGTCGAGCTCGCCCAGGATGGCCGGGATGCCGCCGGCGCGGTGGACGTCCTCGACGTGGTACTTGCTCGTGGCCGGGGCGACCTTGCACAGGCAGGGCACGCGCAGCGAGATCTCGTTGATCTCCTTGAGGCCGAAGTCGACCTCGGCCTCGCGGGCCGCGGCCAGGATGTGCAGGATCGTGTTGGTCGAGCCGCCCATGGCCACGTCGAGCGTCATGGCGTTCTCGAACGCCTCGCTGGTGGCGATCGAGCGCGGCAGCACCGACTCGTCGCCGTCCTCGTAGTAGCGGCGGGTGATCTCGACGAGCTGGCGGCCGGCGTCCTCGAAGAGCTGCTTGCGCTTCTTGTGGGTGGCCAGGATCGTGCCGTTGCCGGGCAGGGCCAGGCCCATGGCCTCGGTCAGGCAGTTCATGGAGTTGGCGGTGAACATGCCCGAGCAGGAGCCGCAGGTCGGGCAGGCGTTCTCCTCCATCTCCAGCAGCTCGGCGTCGGACACGGACGCGTCGGCGGAGGCGATCATCGGGTCGATGAGGTCGAGCTTGCGGCCCGGCGTCTTGCCGGCCTCCATGGGGCCGCCGGAGACGAAGATCGTGGGGATGTTCAGCCGGAAGGCGGCCAGCAGCATGCCCGGGGTGATCTTGTCGCAGTTGGAGACGCAGATCAGCGCGTCGGCGCAGTGGGCGTTGACCATGTACTCGACGGCGTCGGCGATCAGCTCGCGGGACGGCAGCGAGTAGAGCATGCCGCCGTGGCCCATCGCGATGCCGTCGTCGACGGCGATCGTGTTGAACTCGCGGGGGATCGCCCCCGCCTCGCGGATCGCGGCCGACACCACGTCGCCGACCTCGCGCAGGTGCACGTGGCCAGGGACGAACTGGGTGAAGCTGTTGGCCACCGCGATGATGGGCTTGCCGAAGTCGCTCCCGGCTACGCCGGTCGCCCGGAGCAGGGCCCGGGCGCCGACCATGTTCCTGCCGTGGGTGACCGTACGTGACCTGAGGGCCGGCATTGTGCTTCTCCCATCATGAGGCGAGTCTTCACATGTTACGGCCCCTCGCCCGGCGGCTGAGACATGTGTCCACTCTCCGGACAGCTCAGTCCGGCAACCGTACGGCCGCGAGCTGGGTCGCCTGGGCCACCAGCCGTCCCTTGGAGTCCCACACGTGGGCCACCTCGTCCATCCGGTCGCCCCCGACGTCCGTGGCCGACAGGCGGACCCTGATCGGGCCGGGCGCGGGCAGCCGGCGGATGTAGGCCGAGAGCTGGATCGTCGGCACCCAGCCGGACAGCCCGAGGTCGAACGAGACCGGCGGCACGGGGTCGAGCGCCACGAGCAGGCTCAGCGGGTCCCAGTCCGAGCCGTCGGCCAGGCGCTGCCAGCTCGCGATCTCGCCCTTCCCGCTCGGCGCCCCGAACGCGAACGCCAGATGGGCCGGATCGACGCGCTCCTCGACCACGGCCATCAGCGGCACGGGGAAATCCGCGCCGGGCGGGTCGGTGGGCGCGAGGAAGCAGTCCTCCTCGGCCGGCAGCTCGACCGGCGGGAGCGAGGTCCACCAGGGGTCGCCGTCGTCCAGCAGGCCGAGCGTGACGTGCGACTCGACGCGCACCCTGCCCTCCTGGGCCAGCGAGACCCGGACCTGGGCCAGGCTCCGGCCGATCCGCAGCGGCTCCACGCGCACGTCCGCCGGGCCCGGCACGGGCGGCTCGACGAAGGCGCCGCTCACGGCCGTCACGTGCGGGTGCCGCTCGCCGGCGCCGCTCTCGCAGGCGGCGCGGGCCAGCACCGCCAGCAGGTAGCCGCCGTGCAGCTTGGTGCCCACGCTCCACTGGGCGTCCAGCGTGGCGCCGAACGCGTCCGCGCCGCGGGCGAGGACCTGCTGACCGAGTCCGGCGGCGAGGACGCCCTGACCCTGCGCGCGGTCGCCCGGCGTGCCGGGGTGTCCACGCCCTCGGTCTACCTGCACTTCGCCGACAGGGAAGCGCTGCTGGAGGCGGTCTGCCTGCGCGTGTGGGACGAGTTCGGCCGGATGTTCCGCGAGAACCTGTCGGGCGACCCGTTCCTCGCGCTCGGCCGCTGCGGACGGGCCTACGCGCGCTTCGCCCTGGACCACCCCGTTCAGTACCGGGTGCTGATGATGCGTCCCTCGACCGCGCAGGGCGTGCCGCCGGCCGCCGCCGAGTGCTTCCGCCACATGGTGAACGCCGTCGCCGCCTGCGTGGCCGCCCGCGTGCTCGAAGGCGACCCCGAGGAGCTGGCGCTCGGCCTCTGGTCGGCCGTGCACGGCTGCGTCTCGCTGCTCATCGCCCAGCCGTCGTTCCCGTGGCCCGAGGACCGGGAGGCGCTGATCGACCACATCGTCCGCATCGCCGGAGTGGGCACGGCGCTGCTGTCACGCCTGCCCGACGCGCTGCCGCCCAGCGGCGTGCTGGCCGCCGAGCTGGACGACTTCGGCGCCCGGCTGTCGGCGGACATGACAGGACCCCGCGGAGCGGAACTCCGCGGGGTCCGTCGGCCGTCCTAGCCCTCGCCGTACCTGGCGGGCAGGACCTGGGCGGCGATGTCGTAGAGCCGGTCGATCTCGGCCGGGGTCAGCGCCCGCTCCCGCTTGGTGATCCACTTGCGGGCCCGGTCGCCCTGGTAGACGTCCACGCCGCGGATGGTCATGATCTTCCACGGCACGGGCGGCCCGTAGATGGCCAGCGAGGGCACGACGACGACCTCGCGGCCGAACGCCTTGCTGATCAGCTCGCTCGCCTGGGACGCCTCCCACTTGGCCTCGGTCAGCCTCGGCTTCATGTCGAAGGGACCGTGGAAGAGCTTCTTGCCGGACTGGACGCGGACCGGAAGCCGTTTGTCCCACTTCTCGGAGTCGACCGCGTAGACGCCGGTCGGCCCCACCACGAGGTGGTCGATCTGCGCCTCGCTGCCCGGGATCGCCCTGGCGTGCAGGGTGCGGTAACCGCTGCGCTCAAGCCTGCGGAGCTGCCCCTCGGTACGCCGCTCGGCCACGGACGCGCGCCGCCACGCCGGCACCGTGGAATGGGAACGCGCGCGGTAGACCGTTTCGAGGATGGCCGCGACCACCCCCGCGGTCACTCCCATGCGCCAGTCGCGCAGCAGGAAGCCCACCACGATCGCCACGCCGATCGCCACGAGCGCGCGATTGCGCAGGCGGCGGAACCGCGGCTGCTGGAGCAGGTCACGCATGGACGCGCGTTCCACGGGCGCGTAGGTGGTGGTGGGCGCCGATGGCGTCGCGGCGGCGGTCTGCTCGCTCTCAGGCCGGTCGCTCACCCAGATGGGTGACGCGTTGTGACCGTCTTCTCGCTGGTTGTCGGAGTCCACGTAACTCACCGTAGCCCGGAGATCGGAATGATTCCTAGTGTTGACCTGTCCATAGTTTTATGGCCCAGCTCATCGTGTTCCACTCATGTTTTCGGGGTATGTCTTACGTTCTTCTCTAGAGATGCCTAGTGTGCCGATCGTGCGAGAACTTCATGAGCTTTCCGCGCTTGAGCAGGCTCAGGCGGTCCGCGACCGTGACGTCTCACCGGTCGAGCTGACCAGGCATTACCTTGACCGGATCGAGCGGATCGATCCACAGGTCGGCGCATACGTCACCGTGACCGCCGAACAGGCCCTCGACCAGGCCCGCCGCCTGGAGAAGGAGCTGCCGGACGGGCCGCTGGCCGGGGTGCCGATCCCGGTCAAGGACCTCAATCTGGTCAAGGACGTGCCGATCACGTTCGGCTCGGCGGCCTACCGGGGGTTCGTCGCGCCGGTGGACGACACGGTCGTGACGCGGCTGCGCCAGGCCGGCACGGTCATCCTGGGCAAGACCGCCACCCCCGAGTTCGGGTTGCCCTGCTACACCGAGACCGACGTCTCGCCGCCCGCCCGCTCGGCCTGGGACCTCGGCACGTCGGCCGGCGGGTCCAGCGGGGGAGCGGCCGCCGCCGTGGCCGCCGGGCTGGCTCCGGCCGCCCAGGGCAGCGACGGCGCGGGCTCGATCCGTATCCCGGCCTCGGCGTGCGGCCTGTACGGCATCAAGCCCACCCGTGGCCGGATCAGCTTCGCCCCGATCATCCCCGACCTGGCGGGCATGTCCACGAACGGCCCGATCGCCCGTACGGTGGCCGACGCGGCGGCCCTGCTCGACGTGATGGCGCACAACGAGCCCGGCGACCTCTACCTCGCGCCCCGCCACGAGGGCACGTTCCTCGCCTGCGCCGGCCGCGACCCCGGACGGCTGCGCATCGCCCGCTACGCCGATCCCGTCGTGCCGGGGACCGAGGTCGATCCCGAGGTGCTGGCCGCGTACGAGGGCGCCGCCCAGACCCTCGCCGGCCTCGGGCACGAGGTCGTCGAGATCCCCAGGCCGTTCGGCGCGGACCTCGTGCCGCAGTTCGTCACCCTCTGGTACACCTTCGCCTGCATGCACCCGGTCGCCGACGACCAGAGGCACCTGCTCAGGCCGCTCACCCGGTGGCTGCGCGAGCGCGGCCTGGCCACCCCCGCCCCCGCGTTCCTCCAGGCCCAGGCCGCCCTCCAGCTCGCCACCCGGGGCGCGCTCACGATCACGAACGCCTACGACGCGGTGCTCACCCCGACCCTCACCCAGCCGCCCAGGCCGGTCGGCTGGTTCGAGGACGTGGACGACGTCGAGGAGACGTTCGAGCGCATGAAGCGCTTCGCCGCCTTCCCGGCCATCTACAACGTCAGCGGCCAGCCCGCGGTGAACCTGCCGCTGCACTGGAGCGCCGACGGCCTGCCGATCGGCGTCATGCTGGCCGGGCGGATCGGCGGCGAGGGCACCCTGATCTCGCTGTCGGCCCAGGTCGAGGCGGCCAGGGGCGGCTTCTGGGGCGACCGGCGGCCGGCCGTCTGGTAGGAGGCCCCGGCACGGGTCTGGCCGAGCACCCGGCTGAGGATTACGTTCGTCGTGTGAACAGCGCGGCGGAAAGTCTGCTCTTTGTCATCGGGGTGTCCTTGGGGCTGTTCGTCCTGATCAGCCTGCTGGTCATGGTGCCGGGGCACGGCTCGTCCCGGGCGGCGGAGCCGGGGCCGGTGTGGCTGGGCGGGCCGTCCGGGAGCGAGCACGGCTTGAGCACGTCGGGGCTGGTGCTCGCCGACGGCCCCGCGCCCTGGGCGCAGGCGCCCGAGCACGACTGGGTGGCCTCGGCCGCTACCGCGGAGCCGGACGGGCGCCTCGGCGGCGCTTCGGCGGGCTGGTGACCGGGCGGTGCGGCCAGTGACGTGGGCACTGACGCGGGCACTGACGGCGGCCCAGGCGGACGATCTCCGCAAGGCCGTGCAGGGCGCCGAGCGGCGCAGCGGGCTGCGCTTCTGCGTGTTCCTGGGCGAGCCGGTCGGTGCCCGGCGGCACTTCGCCGAGCGGCTGCACGCCGCCCTGGGCGCCGAGTCCGCCGATGCCGTGCTGGTGTTCGTCGATCCGGCCGGGCGCGCCCTGGAGATCGTGACGGGCCCGAACGCCAGGCGGCGGCTGAGCGACGGCGCCTGCCGGCTCACCGCCCTGTCGATGGCCACCGCCTTCAGCGCCGGCGACCTGGCCGGCGGCCTGCTGTACGGCATCGCCGCCCTCGGGGAACAGGCCGCGACCCGCCGCTGACCCACGCCCTCTGGCCCCGGCCGCGCCGGTGCTCCGGGCTCAGGCGCGTTGCAGCAGGCTGACGACGTGGTCGCTGACGCCGCGGAGCAGGCCGGACGGCTCGATCGGCGCCCCGGCCACGGCCGAGAACAGCGCGGGCAGCCCCGGCAGCGGGAAACCGTCGTCCTTGACGGCGGCGGCACCCACCGCGTTCTTGTCCAGCGCCGTCCGGCTGCGCTCCCAGGCGTCGAGCACCTCCTCCGGCGACGGCACCCCGAACCCGTGCCCGACGGGCGCGGCGTGCCGCAGCCGGACGAGCGGCGTCTCGGCGAAGGTCAGCGCCGTACGAGCGCGCACCTGGAGGTCGGCGCGCGGCTCGGGCTCGATCCAGTCCATGGCCGTGCACGGGTTGCGGCAGGTCGCGACGCACACCGCGAGCGCGCCCGCGAGCTGGCTGTGCTGCCGGTCGAAGTAGGCCCGCCAGCCCTCGCCGGGCTCGACCGACACCCGCAGCGTGCGGTTGGTGGCCGACTGCTCGGACTTGGTGTGGTCGCACTCGCGGTCGCCGATCACGCCGAACCTGCTCCCGGGCGCGCTCAGGCCGGCGGGCCAGCGGGCCGGGTCGCCGGCGTGCCCGAGCTGCGGCTCGAACGCCAGCAGGGGCAGGTATTCGCTGGCGATGTGCACGGCCGCGATCATGGGGCTCAGCTCGCGCCGGTGCCAGCGGACGGCGATCACCTCAAGCAGGAGACCGTAGGCGGGCTTGAGCGACTCCAGGGCCCCGCGCGGCTGCTCCCGCGGCGTCTGCGGCATGTGGCAGGCCCGGGCGAGGCGGCGCAGATCGGCCGGCACGGACCTGGCCTCGGCCGCGAAGTCCTCGGCGTCGAGCGAGAGCAGCCGCTGCCCGAACTCGCACACGTCAGAGATCTCGGCCGTGGGGGCGAGCGCACCCAGATCGGCGAAGGCGTACCGGCGGGCTAGGGCGATCAGCAGCTCACGAGTCGAATCCACGCGATGACTTTCTCACGATCTTCGAGCGGTCACGGACACGGGGCGCGCACGCACTGGACGTCTTCCGGCGGGCTGGTGACCGTCGGCTCGTCCGTGGGTTCCTCGGGACCGGGCTGGCTGGGCTCCTGCGACGGCTCGGGCTCGGCGGTGGTCGCGGTCGGCGTGGGCTTCGGCGAGGTGGAGGGTGTGGCGCTCGGGGTGGTGGGAGCCACGGTAGGGCCGGGCGTCGCGCTGGCGGTGCCGCTCGGCCTGGCGCTCGGCGCGGCCTTGGTCGGCGGCGCGGGTTGCCTGGTGGTGTGCTCCGGGCTGCTCGGGCTGTGGGACTGCGTGGTCTCGTCGGCGGGCGGCAGCACCTCGCCCGTGGTCGAGGGCTCTGCCGGACGCAGCCACACCGCCCCGGCGATCGCGGCCGAGACCACGACGGCGGCGGCCATGGTGACCAGGGCCGTCAGCGTGCGCCGCCTGCGGGACCTGCCGCCGGCCGGGGCCGAGGGCATGGTGAAGGGCGAGCCGGTGTCGGCCGCGGGCATGACGCCCGTCGGCTGGAGGCCCGCGTGAAAGCCCGTCTGGGGACCGGTCGTCGTGGCAGCGGTGACCGAGGACGTGGTGACCGGCAGGGCCGCGCCGCTGACCGAGGCGCGGGCCGCCCGAGCCATGTCGGAGGCCGACGGCCAGCGCTGCGCCGGGTCCTTCTGCAGCGCCCGCGTCACCACCTGGCGCACGGCCGCCGGCAGGTCGGCGGGCGGCTCGGGGACGGGCGCGTTGAGATGCTTGAAGATGATCTGCACAGGGGTGTCCCCCTGGTACGGCAGCCGCCCGGTCAGGCACTCGTAGGCCACCACGCCCAGCGCGTAGACGTCGACCGCGGGGGTGACCTCGTTGCCCGCGGCCATCTCCGGCGCGCAGTAGGCGGCCGAGCCGAGCATGGTGCCCGTGGCCGTGAGGTGACCGGCCGAACCGGAGTGGGCGACCCCGAAGTCGGTCAGCGCGACCTGCCCGTCGGGGCGGACCATGAGGTTGGCCGGCTTGACGTCGCGGTGGACGATGCCCTGGGCGTGGGCCGCGGCCAGCGCGTCACCCACCTCGGCGACCAGGCGCATGGCCTCCTGCGCGCCGAGCGGGCCGCGCCGCAGGACCCGGTCGAGCGACTCGCCTCGGACGTATTCCATCACCAGGTAGCTGACCCGGCGCCCGTCGGCCTCGTGGACGCCGTAGTCGTAGACGCCGACCACGCCGCGGTGCCGGAGCGTGGCCATGGCCCTGGCCTCGTTCTGGAAGCGCTGGGTGAAGGTGGGGTTCTCCGACAGGGCGGGCATCATCACCTTGACCGCGACGGCCCGGCCCAGCACCAGGTCGTCGGCACGCCAGACCTCGCCCATGCCGCCGCCGCCGAGGCGGTCGGCCAGCACGTAGCGGTCGTTGAGCGTGGTACCGGCGCCTAGCACGTACTTGAGGCTAACACCCGGTCTCCATGCTCAGGCCGTATTCGGCGCACCGCGAAGCCGGGTCCCCGCCGGGCGTGGCGGGGACCCGGGTGGATCAGGCCGACGCGGCGTCGGTCTCGCGGTTGCGCAGAGCGCGGCTGACGCCGTCGGCGCCCTCCAGGATCAGCCTGCGCAGGGCCTGCGGCGGCTGCTCGGCGGCCAGGAAGTCCTGGGCGGCCTGGACCGTGGCCGGCTCGATGAGCAGCGAGGGGAAGCAGCCCACCGCGAACGTCGAGGCCTTCTCGAACGTCCACTCCTGGTAGACGCGCCCGGCCTCGGCGAAGTACTTCTCCCGGTACGGCTCCAGCAGCTCGGCGTGGTGCGGGTCCTGGAAGCCGGCGATGGTGCTGCGGGCGATGTGGTTGGCCAGCTCGCCGCCCACGATCCGCTCCCAGGCCGCCGCCTTGGCCTCGGCCGTCGGGATCGCGGCCCGGCACAGCGCCGCCGACCGCTCACCCGTCGCCGTAGGGTCGCGCTCCAGCTCGGCCTCGATGTCGGCCTCGCCCAGCCGGCCGCCGGAGACCAGCGCGGTCACCAGCGTCCAGCGCAGGTCGGCGTCGACGGTCAGCCCCTCGGGCACGCCGGTGCCGTCGAGGATGGCCTGCACCAGGTCGAGGTCGGCGTCGGAGACCGCCACCGGGGCGAACGCCTGGAGGAAGGCGAGCTGGTGGTCGGAGCCGGGCGCGGCCGAGCCGAGCAGCGAGCGCAGCTCGGCGGCCAGCAGCGCCCGGCCCTCGGACTGCCAGGCCGGGTCGGCGTACTGCTGGACGGACTGGCGCGCCTGGCGCAGCACCGCCTGCAGGACCGTGATGTCGGAGACCGTGCCCGCGCCGGAGATGACCAGCTTGACGTAGTCGCGCGTGGACATCTCGCCGTCGCGGGTCATGTCCCAGGCCGCCGACCAGCACAGGGCGCGCGGAAGCGACTCGGTGATGGCAGCGATGCCGCCCTGGACGAGCGTGCGCAGGGAACGCTCGTCCAGCCTGACCTTGGCGTAGGTCAGGTCGTCGTCGTTGAGCAGCACCAGGTCGGGCTGCTCGGCGCCGACCAGCTCGGCCACGCTCGTACGGGCGCCCACCACGTCGAGCTCGACCCGCTTGGTCCGGGTGAGCACGCCGTCGGTCAGCGAGTACAGGCCGACCGCGATGCGGTGCGAGCGCAGCGTCGGGTAGTCGGCCGGGGCCTCCTGCAGCACCTCGAAGGAGGTGAAGCGGCCGTCGGACACCTCGAAGGAGGGACGCAGCGTGTTGACCCACGCGGTCTCCAGCCACTCCTTCGACCACGACGACAGGTCGCGGCCCGAGGTGCGCTCCAGGGCGGCGAGCAGGTCCTTCAGCTCGGTGTTGCCCCAGGCGTGCTCGGCGAAGTAGTCGCGCACCCCGGCCAGGAAGTTGTCCAGGCCGACGTAGGCGACGAGCTGCTTGAGCACCGAGGCGCCCTTGGCGTACGTGATGCCGTCGAAGTTGACCTCGACCGCCTGCATGTCGGGGATGTCGGCGGCGATCGGGTGGGTGGAGGGAAGCTGGTCCTGGCGGTAGGCCCAGGACTTCTCCACGTTCGCGAACGTGGTCCACGCGCCGTTGCCCCACCGGGTGGCCTCGGCCTGGGCCAGCACGGACACGTACGTGGCGAAGGACTCGTTCAGCCACAGGTCGTCCCACCAGCGCATGGTGACCAGGTCGCCGAACCACATGTGGGCCATCTCGTGCAGGATCGTCTCGGCGCGCCGCTCGACGACCGCGTCGGTGACGCGGGACCGGAAGACGTAGTCCTCCAGGAACGTCACGCAACCCGCGTTCTCCATCGCGCCGGCGTTGAACTCGGGCACGAAGAGCTGGTCGTACTTGGTGAACGGGTAGCGCACGCCGAACACGCGGTGGAAGAAGTCGAAGCCCTGCCTGGTGACCTCGAAGAGGTTGTCGGCGTCGAGGTGCTCCCCGAGCGAGGCGCGGCAGTAGAGGCCGAGCGGGATGCCGTCGTGCTCCGAGGTGACCTTGAAGTACGGGCCGGCCACCAGCGCGGTGATGTACGTCGAGATCACCGGCGTGGGCTCGAACTCCCACCGCCTGGCCGCCTGGACGCCGCCGTGGCGGCCGGACCGCCCCTGCAGGTCCTCGACCTTGGCCGCGGCGCCGTTGGAGACGACCTCCCAGTCGGCCGGGGCCAGCACGGTGAGCTGGAAGACGGCCTTGAGGTCGGGCTGGTCGAAACAGGCGTACATGCGGTGCGCGTCGGCCGTCTCGAACTGGCTGTGCAGGTAGACCTTCTGGTCGACCGGGTCCACGAAGCGGTGGAGACCCTCGCCCGTGCGCATGTAGCTGCAGTCGGCGTCGACCAGCAGCTCGTTGGACTCGGCCAGCGAGGGGAGCGGGAAGCGGCCCTTCTCGGCGTCGTAGGAGGAGACGTCGAGGTCGGCGCCGTTGAGGGTGACCTTGCGCACGTTGGCGCCGTGAAGGTCGATGAAGGTGGAGGCGCCCGGGCTGGTGCTGGTGAAGCGCACCTTCGTGACGCTCTCGAAGCGCTCGTCCCCCTCCGTCAGGTCGAGTGCGACCTCGTACGACTCGACCTTCAACAGCCGGGCGCGCTCACGAGCCTCGTCCCGGGTCAGGTTGCCTGCCAAGTTGCGCTCCTTTTCACCACTTCGTTGTAGTTTGTCGGTATCCTGCCACGCCGGGAATAGGACCTCGACACCCTCAGGTTATGGCCCCACGTGACTGAGAAGATTCCCGTGGACCTGTGGTTCGATCCTTTCTGCCCTTTTGCCTGGGCGACGTCACGATGGCTTCTCGAAGTGGAGAAGGTTCGCGACATCGAGCCGCGCTGGCACGTCATGAGCCTCAACGTGCTCAACGAGGGCAAGGACGTGCCCGACTCCTACCGTGAGGCCATCGTCAGGGCCATCGAACCCGTCCGCGTGGTCGCCGCCGCGCGGGCCGCGCACGGCGATCAGGTCGTCGGCCCGCTCTACACCGAGCTCGGCACCCGCCTGCACAACCAGCGCGGGATGAAGGACCTCAGCCGCCTCGGCGAGATCGTCGAGGACTCCCTGGAGGCGATCGGCCTCAGCCGCGACCTCGCCGCCGCCGCCCACTCCACCGAGTGGGACGACGCCGTACGCGCCTCCCACCAGGAGGGCATCACCCTGGTCGGCCAGGACGTCGGCACCCCGGTCATCCGCGTCGGCGCCGACGCCTTCTTCGGCCCGGTCATCACGTCCATCCCGAAGGGCGAGGACGCGGGCAGGCTGTGGGACGGCGTTCTTCTCGTCACCGAGTTCGAGGACTTCTTCGAGCTGAAGCGGACTCGTACTAGACAGCCCACCTTCGACTAGATATGTCTTCCGCCGCCGGGGTAAGACTCCTACCCTGGCGGTAGGTCTCGGGCGCGCCGAGGATAAGGAATCCCCCTCTGCCCGATCCGTGCTCTCGCCAGTCCACGACGTGCACGCGAGGATGGCCCCATGCGCCAGCTGTATATCGGCGGTTCCTGGAACGCCTCTACGTCAGACGAGTCCATCGAGGTCGCCAACCCGGCCACGGAGGAGATCATCGACCGGGTGCCCGCGGGCACCCCCGACGACGTCGAGGCGGCGGTGTCGGCCGCGCGCGAGGCGTTTCCCGCCTGGTCCGACACGTCGGCGACGCAGCGCGGGAAGCTGCTCGGCGCCGCGGCCGAACTGCTCAAGCAGCGCGCCGAGAGCGTCGCCCGCACGATCGCGACCGACATGGGGGCGCCGCTCGGCTTCGCGCTCAAGGTCCAGACGCTGATGCCCGCGGCCGTCCTGTCCTCCTACGCGCAGATGGCCGAGAGCTACCCGCGCGAGTCCCGAATCGGCAACTCCCTGCTGCTCAAGGAGCCGATCGGGGTCGTCGCGGCGATCACGCCCTGGAACTATCCGCTCCACCAGATCATCTGCAAGGTCGGCCCCGCGCTGGCCGCCGGCTGCACGGTGGTGCTCAAGCCGAGCGAGGTGGCGCCGCTCGCGGCGTACGCGCTGGCGGAGATCTTCGACGAGGTCGGCCTGCCGCCCGGGGTGTTCAACCTGGTCAGCGGGCGCGGCCCGGTCGTCGGCGAGGCCATGGCCGCCCATCCCGAGGTGGACATGGTCTCTTTCACCGGCTCCACCGCGGCCGGCCGCCGGGTCGCCGCGCTCGCCGCCGAGACCGTCAAGCGGGTGGCGCTGGAGCTCGGCGGCAAGTCGGCCAACATCGTCCTGCCCGACGCCGACCTCGCGACGGCCGTCAAGGTCGGGGTGGCCAACTGCTTCATCAACGCGGGCCAGACCTGCTCGGCCTGGACCCGGATGATCGTCCACCGCGACCAGTACGACGACGCCGTCCGCCTGGCCGTCGAGGCGACCCGCAAGTACACCGTCGGCGACCCCTTCGACGAGGCCACCAGGGTCGGGCCCCTGGTGTCGGCGGCCCAGCGCGACCGGGTGGTCCGCTACATCAACCGAGGGCAGGAGGAGGGCGCCAGGCTCGTCGCCGGCGGCACCGAGCGCCCCCGCGAACGCGGCTTCTACGTCGAGCCCACGGTCTTCGCCGCGGTCGAGCCGGGCATGACGATCGAGCAGGAGGAGATCTTCGGGCCCGTGCTGTCGCTGATCCCGTACACGAGCGAGGCCCAGGCCGTGGAGATCGCCAACGACACCAGGTACGGCCTGGCCGGGGCGGTCTGGTCGGGCAGCCAGGAGCGCGCGGTCGCCGTCGCGCGCAGGCTGCGCACCGGTCAGGTCGTCGTCAACGGCGGCCAGTTCAACCCGCTGGCCCCCTTCGGCGGCTACAAGCAGTCGGGAGTGGGCCGCGAGCTGGGCGAGTTCGGCCTGGAGGAGTACCTGGAGATCAAGTCGCTGCAGCTGTAGGCCGCCTACGCGCGGAGCATGATCCTGCGGGCCTCGTCCTTCGGCAGGCGGTCCACGTACAGCTTGCCGTCGAGGTGCTGGGTCTCGTGCTGGAAGCAGCGCGCCAGCGAGCCGCGGGCCTTCACGCGCACCGGCCGCTGCAGCCGGTCGAGCCCCTCGACGGTGACGCCCGCGGCCCGCGCCACGGGGGCGTAGATCGGCGTGCCGGTGCGGCGGTCGGGCACCGACAGGCAGCCCTCCTCGTCGGAGACCTCCTCGGCGTCGTCGACGGTGAGCACGGGGTTGACGACATGGCCCTTGCGCCCGGCGATGTCATAGACGAACAGCCGGCGCGACACGCCGATCTGCGGACCGGCCAGGCCCACGCCGTTGACCGCGTACATCGCCTGGAACATCTCCTCGATCAGGCGGCGCAGCTCGCGGTCGAAGTCGGTGACGGGCTCGGCGGGCGTACGCAGCACCGGATCGCCGATGACGCGGATCTCACGCATGCGTCTCCACTTTCGTAAGGACTGGGGAACGGTAGGAGTCCTTACTCTAGCCAGCGAGTGAGATCGGCGGGGCTGTGGAAGACTGGGCGGGTGCGTGTCTACATCGGTGCCGACCATGCCGGCTATGAGCTCAAGAACCACCTCGTGTCCTGGCTCAAGGACCACGGCCACGAGGTGACCGACTGCGGTCCCTTCGTCTACGACGCCGAGGACGACTATCCCGCGTTCGTCCTGCGCGCCGCCGAGGGCGTCGCCGGCGACCCCGGCAGCCTCGGGGTGGTGATCGGCGGCTCGGGCAACGGCGAGCAGATCGCGGCCAACAAGGTGCGCGGCATCCGCGCGGCCCTGGCCTGGAGCGAGGAGACCGCCTCCCTGGCCCGCGAGCACAACAACGCGAACGTCGTCAGCATCGGCGGGCGCATGCACACGACCGAGGAGGCGACCAGGTTCGTCGAGGTCTTCCTGACCACCTCCTTCTCCGGCAGCGAGCGCCACAGCAGGCGCATCGCGCAGCTGACCACCTACGAGACGATCGGCCAGCTGCCCTCGCTGCCCTAGGTCTTGCGCCTGGCCTCGCGCCGCGGCATCTCGTCGCGCAGGGGCCGCCGGTCGGCGGCCTCCTGCTGCTCCTTCGACGGCCTGGACACGTCGCGGGCCCGCATGGCGATGGTCGCGGTGATCTGCAGACTTTGCAGGGCCATGTTCCGAGCCTACGTCCTGTGTCTCAGAACACCAGCCCGGCCAGCGGCTTGGGGCTCCACGCCATGGCCGCGGCCAGCGCCCGCACCGCGCCCGGCGTGCGCTCGCCCAGCAGGCCCGCGTCGAGCTGGGCGCCGAGCAGGCCGTCCCCCATGTACGCAGAGCCGAGCGCGGACACCGGCACCGTCAGGTCCGGCTCGTCGTCCACCGGCTTGCACTCCGCGCCGGTGGTGCCGGCGGTGAACCGCCAGCGGCCGGCGTTCCACGGGCACACGTCGTCCTCGACCTCGATCACCAGGTCCACGGGGGCCGCGTAGGCGCGGGCGGTCAGGGCCTTGTCGACCTCGACCAGGCGTACCCACAGCTCGTCGGACCAGGTCGCGCGCAGTTGCCGGGAGTCGGCGAGCAGCGCGACCAGGGCGTCGTCCACCGGCCGGGCGTACGCCTCCAGCTTGGTGATCAGGTCGCGGTCCAGCATGTTGCGCCACAGCAGGGTGTAGGCCGCCGGGTCGGTCGCCTCCAGCTCGATGAGCCGCAGCTCGCCGTTGGCCACGCCGTTGGGGTCCCAGGCGGACTTGGTACGGAACAGCGCGTACCCGCGCACGCCCTCGTCGTCCTCGGCGAGCACCGCGCGCAGCGAGCCCCAGCCGTCCCTGTCGTGCTCCTCGTCGGCCAGCATCCCGTCCCAGATGTGCCGGTCGCGCTCGTACCGTCCCGGACGCCGGGTCACGACCACGGCGAACAGCTTCTCGAAGTCGGCCCTGGCCTCGGCGGGGGAGACCACCCTGATCCTGAGCGCCGGGTCCGCGGGGGCGTTCCGCACGAAGGCCGAGCGGTGCTTGTCGATCCGGTACGACAGCTCGCTGGCCGCCCTTCCGTACCCGTACCTGCCGTAGATCAGCGACTCGGAGGCGTAGAGGGCGGCCACCGACTCACCCCGGTCGCGGATGTCGGAGAGCTGCCGGCGCATCAGCGCGGACAACACGCCGCGGCGGCGGTGCGAGGGAAGCACGCTGACCGCGGTGACACCGCCCACGGGGATCTGGCGCCCGCCGGGGATCGTCATCGTGAAGCTGAAGGCGGAGGTGACGCCCGCCATGGTCGTGCCGTCGAAGGCGACCAGGGTGCGGTCGAACTCCGTGGCCGCCTTGAACCGCTCGTCCTGGGTGGGATGCGGCGTCCAGCCGAACCCCTCTGCGAGCACGCCGGAGAAGCCCGGCCACTCGGATTCGTCAATGGGACGGATCGGATAGGTCATCCGTCCACGGTAGGAGGGGGCAAAGGGGGACGGCCACCCAATATCCGTGCTTAATGATCAAGGCGTTGGTCAAGTGGGCTGCCCAAACAGGGGTCAGACCGATACAGTCACACGCATCATGAGTTCCCGTCCGGCGCCGCTGATTCCGCCACGGGTCCGCGCGGTCCTGGTGCGGGTGCCGTTCCTGGTGTCTGCCGTCCGGTTCCTCCGGAGAGGGCCGCTGGCCCGCGACCGCAACCTGCTCATCACGCTGACCGTGCTCTCGCTCGTCATCGGGCTGCTGGCGGCGAAGGTGTCCACCGAGTGGTTCTCGCCGTCGCTGCTCATCCTGGTCACCCTGATCGGCGGGCTGCAGCTGCGGCTGCGCAGCCTGGTCAAGCTGCTGGTGGCGGTGGGCGTCGCGCTGGCCTACATCGCGGCCACGATCGGGGTGGCGCGGGTGGGGCTGGGGCTCACGGTGACGATCGTGTTCACCACCGTGCTCGCCGTGCTCATGGCCCGTACCAGGGGCAAGCTCGGCGTGCAGGGGCTGCGCGGCGACGCGATGCTGCTGGAGCTGCGCGACCGGCTCAAGAGCCAGGGTGAGCTGCCCCCGCTGCCCAAGGACTGGGGCGCCAAGGTGGTGCTCAAGCAGGCCGGCGGCTCGTCGTTCGGCGGCGACTTCCTGGTCTCCATGCGCGACGGCGACTCCGTGGAGATCGCCCTCGTCGACGTCTCCGGCAAGGGCGTCGACGCCGGCACCCGCGCGCTGCTGTTGTCGGGCACCTTCGGCGGGCTGCTCGGCTCGGTCGACGACTTCCTGCCCGCGTGCAACGCCTATCTCCACCGGCAGCGCGGCGACGAGGGCTTCGTGACGGCCGTGCACGTCCGCCTCGACCTCGCCACCGGCGACTACACGATCACCTCGGCCGGCCATCCGCCGGTCGTGAAGCTCGACTCGGGCACCGGCAACTGGCAGGTCGCCTCGGCCAAGGGCGTGGTGCTCGGCGTGGTGCCCGACCTCCACTGCGAGCCCGACAGCGGCACCTTGCGCAAGGGCGACGCGCTGCTGCTCTACACCGACGGGCTGATCGAGCAGCCGGGGCGCGACATCGACGCCGGGCTCGACCGGCTGCTCGGCGAGGCGGAGCGGCTGCTGCCCTCGGGTTTCCGCGACGGTGCGAGGGCGCTGGTCAACGCGATGTCCTCGGGTCACAACGACGACTGCGCGCTGGTGTTGATCTGGCGTCCGTAGTGACGTTTCACATGGGTCAGGTCGTGATGGCGGTCACTGGCAACGGGTTCGGCGGGCTGAGATCATTCGACTGTTCGGGTCCCGGCGGAGCGGCGCGGCTCCACCGGGCCCGTCACCTCGTCCGGTCTCGCGAAGACCGCTCTCACAGCCAGCCGCTGTCGCTGGCGATGCGCACGGCGTCGAGCCGGTTGCGGGCGCCCGTCTTGCACATGATCCGCGACAGATGATTGCGTACGGTGCCGACCGACAGGAACAACTGGTCGGCGATCTCCGTCGATCTCGCGCCGCCGGCCGCGATGCGCAGCACGTCGAGCTCCCGCCGGGTGAGCGGGTTGGCGGCCGACTCCAGGGCGGCCACCGCCAGCTCCGCCTCCAGCGCCCGGCCGCCCGCCGCGACCTGGCGCACCCCCTCGGCCAGCCGCTCGGGCGCCACCCGCAGGCTCATGAACCCCAGCACGCTCCCGTTGAACGCCCTGCGCACCTCGCCGGGGCTCGGCCGGGCGGAGAGGATCAGCACCGAGCAACGGGGGATCTGCTCGGTCAGATGGGTGGCGACCGGCAGGCCCGGCAGGTCGAGGTCGACGATCGCGACGTCGGGCGCGCTGGACCGCGCGGCGGGCAGCACGCCGTCGGGGCAGCCCGTCTCGGCGACCACCCGCAGGTCGGGCTCGGCTTCGAGCGTGGCCTGCAGACCGCGTCGCACCAAGGGCAGGTGTTCGGCGATGAGTATGCGGATCAAGACGTCCCCCTCCATCGTCTCCCAGGGTGATCGGCTGATCGCTTACTGTCAATGTGGTCCGTTGATTCGCCAAAGTGGGGACAAGCCCGAGGGATGTGGTGAGTTCGACTAGTCTGGGAACGTCGAGACCGTCTGTCTGCCTGGAGCGCGCGTAGATGAACTGGCTCTTTGTCGCCGGGATCCTTCTCTTCCTGGTGGGGTTGATGGTCTCCGTCGGCCTGCACGAGGTGGGCCATCTCGTGCCGGCCAAGATCTTCGGCGTGCGCGTGACCCAGTACATGGTCGGCTTCGGCTCGACCGCCTGGTCCATCCGCAGGGGCGAGACCGAGTACGGCATCAAGTGGATCCCGCTCGGCGGCTACATCCGCATGATCGGCATGCTGCCGCCGCGTCCCGGCGACGCCCCCGGCACCCTGCGGAGCGCGGGGACCGGGCCGTGGCAGGGCCTGATCGAGACCGCCCGCGACGCCGCCATGGAGGAGGTGCGGCCCGGCGACGAGGACCGCGTCTTCTACCGCAAGAAGTGGTGGCAGAAGATCATCATCATGTCGGGCGGCCCGGCGATGAACTTCGTGCTCGCCTTCATCTTCTTCAGCATCCTGCTGGTCGGCATCGGCCTGCCCAAGACCGCCCCGATCGTGTCGGCCGACACCAACACGTGCGTGATCCCCACCACAGAGGTGCGCAAGACGTGCGCGCCCACCGACGAGCGCACCCCGGCCGCCAAGGCGGGCGTCAAGGTCGGCGACCGCATGGTCTCCCTCGACGGCCAGAAGATCTCGACCTGGCAGGACGCCACCCGCCTCATCCGCGGCCACGGCGCCGGCCCGGTCAAGCTCGGCATCGTCCGCGACGGCAGGCCGATGACGCTCGACGTCACCCTCATCGCCCGCGACATGGCGAGCCTGACAAACGAGGGCAAGGTCGACAAGGGCGTCGGGTTCCTCGGCGTCGTGCCCTCCCAGGTCTTCGAGCAGCAGAGCATCGGGCAGGTGCCGGGCTACATGGGCGACCTGACGGGCCGAGTCGTGGGCTCGATGGTCAACCTGCCGCAGAAGATGGTCGGCGTCTGGAACGCCGCCTTCTCCGGCGAGAAGCGCGACCCCGAGGGCCCGGTCGGCGTGGTGGGCGCGGGCCGGCTCGGCGGCGAGATCCTGGCCTCCGACATGTCCAACAAGAGCAAGCTGTTCACCTTCGTCAGCCTGCTGGCCGGGTTCAACCTGGCGATCGGCCTGTTCAACCTGATCCCGCTGCTGCCCCTCGACGGCGGTCACATCGCGGGTGGCCTGTGGGAGGGGATCAAGCGCGGTTACGCCAAGGTCATGCGCCGTCCCGAGCCCCGGCACGTCGACATCGCCAAGGTGTTGCCGCTCACGTACGCGATGGCGTTCGTGCTGATCATCATGGCCGGTCTGCTGGTCTACGCCGACCTGGTCAACCCGCTCACGCTCGGCTGACCCGGCTGCCCGGCCCGTCGCCGGTGAACGTCACCGCCTCGGGCACGGCGGCGAACACGGAACGCAACTCGGCGAGCAGGCCGTCCAGCGTGGGCTCGGGCGAGCCGGAGGTCCAGCCGCGCAGGGCGGCGTGGAAGGCCGCCACCAGCAGGTCGAGGGCCAGCCTGGGCCGCTGGTCGCGGTCGCCGAGGCCGAGCCGCGTACGCAGGGTCGTCTCGAAGGCCGCGCTGGTGCGGTCGCAGAACTGCAGCCCGTGCGCGGCGATGGACGGCGTACGCTGCGACAACTCCTGACTGAGCCGCACGCGGGCCACCCAATCCGGCCCGTCCGCCGACATCCGGCGCACGGCCGCGAGCATCGCCTCCTGCAACACCTCCAGCACGGGACGGCCGCCGAGCGGCGCGTGCTCGACGTCGTCGAGGAGCCCGGTCCACAGGGCCTCCAGCGGGGCCGAGGCGACCTCCTCCTTGCTGGCGAAGTTCCGGAAGAACGTGCGCTTGGAGACCTCGACCTCCGCGCACAGCTCGTCGAGGGTCACCTGGTCGAAGCCGCGTTCGGTGAACAGCGCGAGTGCGGTGTCCACCAGGGCGGCCCTGGTCTTGATCTTCTTGCGCTCGCGGAGCGTCAGCGGGTCGGCGGTCATCGTCCGCCAGTGTATCCGGAGCGCACATGCCTCCTATAGGCTTATGCCCCTCAGTGGCACTTTGGAGGACATCGTCATGCGCGCTTTGATCGTCGACCGTTCCGTTCCCGGGGGCCTGAGGGTGGGCCAGGCGCCCGAGCCGGTGCCCGCGCCCGGCCAGGCGCTGGTCCGCGTCACCGCCACGTCGCTCAACTACGGCGAGGTCAGGCATGCCCTCCAGGAGGCGCCCGAGGGCACGGTGCTCGGATGGGACGCCGCGGGGGTCGTCGTCCAGGCCGCGGCCGACGGTTCGGGGCCCGCCGCGGGCACGCCCGTGGTCACGCTGGGCCCGGGTGGCGGCTGGGCCGAGCTGCGGGCCGTCCCGGCCGACTCGATCGGGGTGGTGCCGCAGGGCGCGGACCCCGGCGCGATCAGCACGATCCCGGTCGCCGGCGCCACCGCGCTGCGCGCGCTCGACCGCCTCGGGCCGATCCTGGGCCGGCGTGTCCTGGTCACCGGCGCGACGGGCGGCGTCGGCCGGTACGCCGTGCAGCTCGCCCGGCTCGGCGGCGCGTACGTGATCGCCGCCACCGGCGACCCGGACCGGCACGGCGACGGGCTGCGCGCCCTCGGCGCGGACGAGGTCGTCGCCGGCCCCGCCGAGAGCGGCGGACGGCTCGACGGCGTCCTGGACGTGCTCGGCGGCGTCCCGCTGGTCGAGGCGTTCGACCAGCTCTGCGAGGGCGGCACGCTGGTCGCCGTCGGCCACTCCACCGGCGAGGGAGAGAGCTTCCCGTTCGGCGCGCTGTTCGGCGGAGCCGACCGCCATGACCGCTCGCTCGTGACGTTCCACCTGCTCTACTGCCAGGGCCTGCACCGCGATCTGACCTGGCTGGCCGGGCAGGTCGCGGCCGGTACGCTGAGCCCCGAGATCACCTGGCGCGGCGGCTGGGACGACGCCACCGAGGCGGTTACCGCCCTCCTTGAACGCCGCGTGCACGGCAAGGCGGTGCTCGACCTGGCGTGAGAACGGTCTCACATGACGGGCCCCTTCCCGTCCGCGGGACTGCGTTGATCGCGGTACGCGGCCAGCGGCGCGGTCGCGAGGAGGCGGGTGCGGAAGGGGTGGTCTTCGAGGGCCTGGAGGGCGGAGGTGAGGAGGTCGGCCAGGGGGATGGGGAGTTCGGCGTCCAGGGTGGCGATGGCGAGGGTGGTGGCCTGCCATTCGGCCTCGATGAGGGGGAGCGCGTCGCGGCAACGTCCGGTGAGGTGGACGATGCGTTGGCGGGCGTCGGCGGGACCCGGGTGGAGGTCGAGGAAGCCGGCGCGGCGCATCTGGGTGACGGTCTGGCTGGCGGCGGAGTGGGTGACGCCGATGGCGGTGGCCAGGTCGCGGATGGTCATGGGGCCGGTCTCGACCAGGGCGCGGACGACGGGTGAGTAGCGGGGGCGATAGTCGGGGAGCCCGAGGTCGGCGTACAGCTGGGCGATCGCGCCGTCGGTGCGCTCCTGGAAGGCCCGCATCAGGGTGCCGAGACTCTGGATCACGCAGATATATTAGCGCTTATGTATTCTTCGATCGAGCCCCATGAGCAGGGCATGCTGGACGTGGGTGACGGAAACCTCGTCTACTGGGAGGTCAGCGGAAATCCGGACGGCAAGCCGGCGCTGATCGTGCACGGCGGGCCGGGCGGGGGCGCGTCGCCGGGGTGGCGGCGGTATCACGACCCCGAGGCGTACCGGATCGTCGTCTTCCATCAGCGTGGCTGCGGGAAGAGCACGCCTGACGCCGGGGAACCGGGAACCGACCTGTCGGTCAACACCACGGCGCACCTCGTCGCCGACATGGAGCGGCTGCGGGAGCATCTCGGGATCGAGCGGTGGCAGCTCGTGGGGGCGTCCTGGGGGTCGACGCTGTCGCTGGCCTACGCCGAGCGGCATCCGGAGCGGGTGAGCGAGGTGATCCTGTTCGCGGTCACGGCCGGGCGGGACTGGGAGATCGAGTGGATCACGCGGGACGTCGGGCGGATCTTCCCCCACGAGTGGGCGCGGTTCCGCGACTTCCTGCCGGAGGAGGATCGGGGCGGGAACCTGGCGGCGGGGTACGCGAAGGCGCTGGCCGACCCTGAGCGGCGGGAGCGGGCGGCGATCGAGTGGTGTGCGTGGGAGGACACGCATGTGAGCCTTGACCCGCAGTTCCAGCCAAGTCCGAAATTTCAGGATCCGGTGTTTCGGATGACCTTCGCTCGGCTGGTGACGCATTACTGGGGGAACGGGTGCTTCCTTGGGGGGAGGGACCTCGTTCGGGAGGCCGCCGCGCGCCTGGCGGGGGTGCCCGGGGTGCTCATCCACGGGAAGTTCGATGTCAGCGGGCCCCTGGAGACGGCCTGGGAGCTGCACCAGGCCTGGCCCGGGAGTGAGCTGCACGTGGTGGGGGAGGGGCACGGCGGTCTGGAGATGATCGACTTGCTGACCGCCGCGACGGACAGGTTCCGGAACTGACCCCGAACGCAGAAATACGGGCGCAGGAAGCCGGTTCCGTCCTGAACACCTCCTCGCGTCAGATGCGACGTGCTCACCTCTGACGCGAGGTCCCGTCCGGCGGACCCCGGAACCGGCTTCTAGTTCATCGAGATGTGCACGTGGTCGTAGTGGTTCTCGGTGACGCTGCCGCGGTCGGACATCGCGCGCCAGCCCGAGCCCTGGTTGATGCGCTGCTTCCAGATCACGTACTTGACGCCGAGCTTGGCCTTGTTCTTCAGCGCCCAGGCGGCCAGGCGGTCGCCGAGGGCGTTGTTGGCGGCGCCCGGCATGGTGCCCCCCGTACTCATCATGAAGTCGCAGGCCCGGCCGAGCGGGTGCTCGCCGCTGGAGCCGGACCGGAAGCAGCCCACCTCGTACGGCAGCGAGAAGTTCTTCTGCACCTGCGCGCGCATCAGCCGGGTGCGCGGCGTGATGTTGTCCGAGCCGGACGGCAGTTCGGGCGCCCAGCTCCCGTCGGACTTCTTGCCCGGACCGAACGGCACGAGGTCCTGGAGCTTCTTCTTGATGTCGTCGATGACGTCCTGGGCGTCGTCGCGCTGCTCGGCCACCTCCGCCGTGCCCGCCTTGAGCTCGGCCGCGAGCGCGGCGGCGGCCGCGGCGGCCTTCTTCTGGTCGTCGCGGGCCCTGGCCACGCTGTCGACGACCGCCTGCTGCTCGGCGGTGAGCTGTTCGAGCATGGCCGCGCCGTTGCCGTCCGGGGTCAGCATGAAGCCCGGCAGGGAGGCGTCGCCGCTCTGGTAGCGCATCCGGGCGATCTCGGCGACCCGCTGCTCGGCCGTGGCCACCGCCTGCTCGGCGGTGGTGAGCCGCTGCTGTGCCGCGGTGGCGGCCTGCTGGGCCTTGGCCAGCTCGACCCGCTTGAGGTTGTACGTCTCGATGAGCTTGTCCACCTTGCCGTTGAGCTGCTTGAGCTGGGCCCGCAGCTCGGCCTCGGACGGCTTGGGCGCGGCCGAGGCGGCGGCCGGATGGACGAGCAGGGCGGTGGCGGCGATGAGACCGATGGCAAGACTCGCGGGGGACGAAGCCGCCACGTGGTTGTTCCTCTCCCTCTGCCGGCCGGGTTAGCTGACGGGTTCGGGCACGGGAGCAGTCCCTACCACTTGCGCGGATTCACCCCGGATGCGATGGGTCCCCGGCTCCCGGGCAACACGCCCGGGATTAGGCGTACAGCGACCGTTATGGCCGATGTGTAACGGGATATTAGTGGTAGATCACGAGTCATGCGACTTTAAGGAGAAATCAATTAGTGATCGATTCGTGATCGCAGCATGCGTGCCGCCTCCTCCGGCAGCACGTCGTTGACGAAGGCGCCCATGGCCGACTCCGAGCCCGCCAGGTACTTCAGCTTCCCGGGCGCCCGCCTGATGCTGAACAGCTCCAGGTGCAGGTAGGCCAGCTCGCGGCCGTACCGCACCGGCGCCTGGTGCCAGGCCGAGATGTACGGCATCGCCACCCCGAACAGCGCGTCCAGCGCCCGCAGCACCGAGGTGTACAGCGGCGCGAACGCGGCCCGCTCCTCCTCCGACAGCGCCGCCAGGTCGGGCACCTGCCGGTGCGGATACACGTGCACCTCGAACGGCCAGCGCGCGGCGGCCGGCACGAACGCCGTCCACAGCTTGTTGGAGGCCACCACCCGCGTGCCGGCGGCCCGCTCGGCGGCCAGCACGTCGGCGAACAGGTTGCCGCCCGGGTGCCGGGAGGCGGCTCCGAGCTGGAGCTTCGTGCGCGGGGTCACGTAGGGGTAGGCGTAGATCTGCCCGTGCGGGTGCGGGAGCGTGATGCCGATCTCCTCGCCCCTGTTCTCGAAGCAGAACACCTGCTCGACGCCCTCCATGCCGGACAGCTCGGCCGTGCGGTCGGCCCACGCCTCCATGACCAGCCTGACCTGGGCGTTGGAGAGCTTGGAGAAGGAGGAGGAGTGGTCGGAGGTGAAGCACACCACCTCACACCGCCCGACCCCCGGACGTACATCACTCAATCCGCCGACGTCACCGTAAGTCCCAAAATTTCCGGAGAAAGAGGGGAAGCGGTTCTCGAACACCACCACGTCATAGTCGTGAGCCGGGATCTCCGACGCCCGCGTGTCGGACGACGGGCACAACGGGCACTCGTCGGCCGGCGGCAGGAACGTACGCGTCTGCCGATGACCGGCGATCGCGATCCACTCCTCGGTCAGCGGGTCGTAGCGCAGCTCGGAGGCCACCGGCCGAGGGTCGAGCGGACGCCGGTCGATCGCGCTCCGGTCGGCGTCGTCGCGCCGGTCGAAGTAGATCAGCTCTCGGCCGTCTGCCAGGTGGGTGATGGTGCGCTTCAAGGCGTGCCCTCCGCGATGATCAGTTCTCCGGCCCGTTCGGCCAGCTCGGTGCGTGCTTCCTCGGGCAACCCCGCGTCGCTGATGACCACGTCGGCCTCCGTCAGCTCGGCGATCGTGCTGATGCCGACCGTGTTCCACTTGGTGTGGTCGGCGGGGACCACCAGCCGGTGCGCCGCGGCCACCAGCTCCCTGTCGGTCTCGGACTCCAGCAGGTTCGGCGTGGTGAACCCGGCGCGCAGGCTCATGCCGTGCACCCCGAGGAAGAGCGTGTCCACGTGCAGCCGGCGGATCGCCGCCACCGCCACGGGGCCGACGAGCGCGTCGGAGGGCGTGCGCACGCCGCCGGTCAGCACGACCGTGCGGTCGGCGCGCGGGTTGCGGTGGAAGACCTCGGCGACGGGGATCGAGTTGGTGATCACGGTCAGCTCGGGGACGGCGACCAGATGGTGGGCCAGCGCCCACGTGGTGGTGCCGGCGGAGAGCGCCACGGCGGTTCCCGGCCGTACGAAGGTGGCCGCGTGCCGCGCGATGGCCTCCTTCTCCTGCTGCTGGCGGGCGGACTTGGCGGTGAAGCCAGGCTCCTCGGTCGAGCCGGGGCCGAGGGCCGTCGCGCCGCCGTGGACCTTCTCCAGCAGCCCGCGTTCGGCCAGCACCTCAAGGTCGCGGCGTATCGTCATGTCGGAGACGCCGAGCTCGCGCACGAGGTCGGCCACCCGGACGCCGCCGCTGCTGCGTACGCGTTCCAGGATCGTCTGCTGACGCTGCTGTGCGAGCACGCCCACCCCTTCCAACAGATTCCACCAAATTATGACACGAGTTTGTTGAGGAATGTTAGGTCACGGCGTATCGCTTGTGTTGACTACCGGGCAGGGGAGACCTTGAAGGTCACGATCCCGACCGCCGGAGGTGAGCCCATGGCGAAACGCGCACGCAAGGGCAGGGGGCGCAAGAAGAAGAAGGCGAACCACAGGAAGCGCCCGAACGCGAACTGAACACGGGTGGCCGCGGATCCCGCGGCCACCCGTGTCGTCTCAGCCGGGCAGCTCGGTGAGCGCCTGGTCGAGGCGTTCCTGCGGGAGCGTGTAGTCCTCCAGCTCGCCGGCCAGGTGGCGGTCGTAGGCGGCCAGGTCGAAGTGGCCGTGCCCGCACAGCGCGGTGAGGATCACCTTCTCCTCGCCGCTCTCCTTGCAGCGCAGCGCCTCGGCGATGGTCTCGGCCAGCGCGTGCGTGGGCTCGGGGGCAGGGACGATGCCCTCCGTCCGCGCGAAGCGCACGCCCGCCTCGAAGCACTCGCTCTGGGTACGGGTCACCGCCTCGAACAGCCCCAGTTCGTACATGTGGGACAGCAGCGGCGCCATGCCGTGATAGCGCAGGCCGCCGGCGTGGATCGGGTCCGGGACGAAGGAATGCCCGAGCGTGTGCATCTTGAGCAGCGGCGTCAGCCCGGCGGTGTCGCCGAAGTCGTAGGCGTAGACGCCGCGGGTGAACGACGGGCAGGCGGCCGGCTCGACGGCGCGGAACTGCGTGCCGATCCGTCCGGCCAGCTTCTCGCGGAGGAAGGGGAAGGCGAGGCCGGCGAAGTTGGAGCCGCCGCCGGTGCAGCCGATGACCAGGTCGGGCAGCTCGGGCAGTTGTGCCAGGGCCTCCTCGCCGATCACGGTCTGGTGCATGAGGACGTGACTGAGCACCGAGCCCAGCGCGTACCGGGCCTCGGGGTTCGCGGCGGCCACCTCGACCGCCTCGCTGATGGCCAGCCCCAGGCTGCCGGGGGAGTCGGGATCGTCGGCCAGCGCCTTGCTGCCCGCGCCGGTGACGGGGGAGGGGCTGGGGTGGACGGTGGCGCCGTACACGTGCATGAGCGAGCGCCGGTACGGCTTCTGGTCGTAGGAGGCGCGAACCATCCAGATCCGGCACTCGATGCCGAACTGGGCGCAGGCGAACGCCAGGGCCGACCCCCACTGTCCCGCGCCGGTCTCCGTGGTCAGCAGCTGCACGCCTTCCTTGGCGTTGTAGTACGCCTGCGGCACGGCGGTGTTCGCCTTGTGCGACCCGGCCGGCGAGACGCCTTCGTACTTGTAGTAGATGCGGGCTGGCGTGTCGAGGGCCTTCTCCAGCCGGTGCGCTCTGATCAGCGGTGTGGGCCGCCACAGCCGGTAGACGTCGATGACCTCGCGTGGGATGGGGACGTAGCGGTCGCCGCTGACCTCCTGCGCGATGAGTTCCATGGGGAACAGCGGCGCGAGGTCGTCCGGCCCGACGGGACGGCGGGTGCCGGGGTGGAGCGGCGGCGGAGGCGGCACGGGAAGATCGGGAACGATGTTGTACCAGTTGCCAGGGATCACCGTTTCAGTTTGAGCCGCGCTTCCGAGCCGTCAAGGGTCTGGACGCGGACACGTTCCTTCTTTACCTTGGTTGAAACAGTTCACAGGAGGAGCGGATGAAAATCGATGCGGTCGTGTTCGACATCGGCGGTGTCCTTGAGCTCACGCCGTCCCTGGACGTGACGGCCAGGTGGGAGGAGAGGCTCGGTCTGCCCGCCGGCCACATCGACGCGCACCTGGAGCCGACCTGGCTGGCCGGGGCGGTCGGAGAGGTGACGGAGGAGCAGGCCGGCGCGGAGGTGGCGAAGCTGCTCGGCGCGGACGCCGAGGCGTTCATGGCCGACGTCTGGACGGAGTACCTCGGCAGCCCCAACACCGGCCTCATGGCGTACCTGGGCGCCCTGCGTCCCCGCTACCGCACGGGTCTGGTGAGCAACAGCTACGTCGGAGCCAGGGAACGCGAACAGGCCGCGTACGGCTACGCCGACCTGGTGGACCACATCGTCTACTCGCACGAGGCGGGGGTGTGCAAACCGGACCCGCGCATCTACCTGCTGGCCTGCGACGCCCTCGGCGCCGATCCCGCCGCCACGGTGTTCCTCGACGACCACGAGCCGTACGTCGAGGGGGCCCGCGCGGCCGGCCTGCACGCCGTGCGCTTCACGTCCAACGCCCAGGCCGTCGCAGAGCTGGACGCCCTGCTGGGACTCAGCCGTCCGTCAGCACCGCCGGACGGTCCGGGTGGTCGGCCCTGACCACCACGTCGGCGGTCCGCTGCGGGCGTGCCTCGCGTTCGTACCGCTCGTAGGCCGGCAGCCGCCACCGCTCGTCCTCCGGGGTGCGCCGCGCCAGCGCCCCCGCCGACAGCCACACGTGCACGCTCAGCTCGAACGGCAGCCCGCGTCCCAGCAGGAGCGTCCCGTCCACGAGCACCACCCCGCCCGGCGCCAGCTCCCGGTACGGCAGCCGGTAGGCCCGATCGATCGCGCTGTCCCACAACGCCGGCAGCACCCGCCCGGAGCCACCAGGCTCCAGCGGTTCGAGCACCTCGCGCAGCAGCCCCTTGACGTCGAGCCAGTCCTCGTAGAAGACGTCGGGATCGGTCCGGCCGTGCTCCAGCCGGAGCGAGGCCGGCCGCAGGAAGTCGCCGGCCGACACCCGCAGCACGGGCCGCCCCCGCAGCCGCAGGGGCGCGACCAGCTCGTCGGCCAGCGCGCCGGGCCCCGCCACGGGCGCCCCGTCGACGGCCACCCGCACCCAGGAGTCCCTGGGCCGCGCGGCGACGAGCTCGGCCAGCTCCTCGACGAGCGCCTCCCGGGAGATCGGTCGTGCACGCATCGACGCCAGACTACGCCCGGAAGATCACAAGAACCCGAACCGGGCTCCACCTCAGCCACTGACTACCTGGAGGCAGAACCGTCATCGCGATCACCCCGGGACGGGCTTCCACAGAACAACTTCCAGAGCTGAATGCTCATCACGACGAACAGGGCAACCCCGCCGAGCAGAATCGCGAGGACGAAGAGCACGAACGGATCGAAGATCACCGCACCTCCTGTCGCCACGCCGATCATAAGCGACCTGAGATTCGGACTCCGGCGAGCACCGGTTCGCGATCCCGCTGGGCGCAGATGCCCGTACCGGTCCCGAGGCCGCGCATCTCGTCATTCCCGAGGACGCCGCGGACGGCGGGCGGCACGGCATGTGGATCTGGTGAACGCCACGCCCTGAGCAGATGCTCCCCATCGTGAGGGTGGTCCGCTCTCCGGCGGAGATCAACGGGGGGAAGCTCCGAGCCAGCTCCAGATGGAAGGACTTTCGTCGGCCTGAGGTGACATGCCCCGTCGCTCCGGGTTCAGCCGGATCTGGAACCTTTGGCACGCGAGTGGCACGACCACAGAGACAAGATCGGATAACAGTAAGGCCCAGGCTCGGGATCATCTCCCGGACCTGGGCCTTCGTGCTTGGAGCGGACGACGGGAATCGAACCCGCGTAGCTAGTTTGGAAGACTAGGGCTCTACCATTGAGCTACGTCCGCGCGAACCGGTCGAACTCTGGTCTAGACTTCATCCGGTCGTCAGGGCGTAAGCGTACCGGAGTCACGGAGCGCATGCGTACCCGGCGAAGCGGGGCGTGGCGCAGCTTGGCAGCGCGCTTGCTTTGGGAGCAAGAAGTCGCAGGTTCAAATCCTGTCGCCCCGACCAGGACAGCAGGCCCCCTCCACCGAGGAGGGGGCCTGTTGCTTTCCGTGCCCCTGGACGAACGCCGAAGCTGGACGAACTGACCATTAAGGTCAAGACGTGACAGACAATCGTGTGCCGCCGCCCTTCGCCGGCGACGAACGGACCATGCTCGACAACTGGCTCGAATGGCATCGCGGCACTCTGGCCGTCAAATGTGCCGGCCTGTCCGACGAGCAGCTCAGGCTCCGCCCGGCCGAGCCCTCCACCATGTCCCTGCTCGGCCTGGTCCGGCACATGGCGCACGTGGAGCGCGTCTGGTTCCGCCGCGTGCTGGACGGCGAGGACATCCCCCGCCTCTGGAACAAGGAGGTCGACATCGACGCCGACTTCAACGACGTGGACGATGCCTCGGTCGAGGAGGCGTTCGCCACCTGGCGGGACGAGATCGAGCGCGCGCGTGCCATCTCGGCCGCCAAACCCCTCGACGCCGTGGGCGACAGGAACGGCCAGGACTGCACCCACCGCTGGATCCTCGTCCACATGATCGAAGAGTACGCGCGCCACAACGGCCACGCCGACCTGCTGCGCGAGCGCATCGACGGCGTCACCGGCGAGTAGGGACAGGCGGGTCAGCCCTCTTCGGCGCGGAACAACGCCCACACGGCCTTGCCGCCGCGGTCGAGCGGGTCCCAGCCCCAGCACTGGCTGTAGGTCTCGACGATGTAGAGGCCGCGCCCGTTCTCGGAGACGAAGTCCGGCTCCTTGCGGCGCGGTACCTCGTCACTAGGGTCCGCCACCGCCAGCAGCACGTGCGGCGACACGCGCATCAGCAAGAGCTCGATCTCCCGCCGGCCGCCCGCGTACATGGCGTACCTGACGGCGTTCGTCACCAGCTCCGACACCACGAGCGCGGCGTCGTCGCTCAGCTCGTGCAGGCCCCATCCCCGCAGCGTGGAGCGGGTCACGTCCCTGGCGGTCTTCACCGAGTCGGCCTGGAACGGCAGGGGGCACGCGGTCGTGTTCGGCTTCCCGCCCTTGAGCAGGTGGTCGAATCCCACCTCACGGGTGATCTGCAGGCAATCGGCAGTGGCCAGAGGATCCTCCACCATGCCGCCGATACCTCCCCGTAGCCCTCGGTTTAGTGCACGTTTGGCCCACAATGCACTAAGCCATCATGGGTCACGAACGCGGCGGCTGCAAGACCCAAATGCACGTGCAGCTGCAATGTGCAACAGCATGCGCCTTTTGGGGCAAAATCCTCCTAATCGGACACGAGGTTGAGACCTTGTCATACCCGGCAATGTGGTGTCACTGTGTGTGCGGACCTTGAGTAGGAGGCAAAGTGACGCAGAACCAGCCGGGTTCGGGGCCGACGGCGCTGCGCATCCTCCTGGGCTCCCAGCTGCGCAAGCTAAGGGAGGCGAAGAACGTCACCCGCGAGGAGGCGGGCCACCTCATCAGGGGGTCCGAATCCAAGATCAGCCGCATGGAGCTGGGCCGGGTGGGGTTCAAGGCACGTGACGTCTCCGACCTGCTCACCCTGTACGGGGTCGTCGACCCGCAGGCGCGCGCCGCCGTCCTCGACCTGGTGGCCACGGCCAACGAACCCGGCTGGTGGCACCGGTTCAACGACGTGCTGCCCACGTGGTTCCAGGCGTACGTCGGCCTTGAGGAGGCCGCCGCCCGGATCAGGACCTACGAGGTCCAGTTCGTGCCGGGACTGCTGCAGACCAAGGAGTACGCCAGGGCGGTGGTGACCGCCGGAGCGGCGGGCATCGCGGCGGAGGAGATCGCCAGGAGGGTCGACCTCAGGCTCGAACGCCAGCGGCTCTTCGACCGGCCGGACGGCCCGGTCTTCTGGGCCGTGATCGACGAGGCGGCGCTGCGCCGGCCCATCGGCGGCGTCGAGGTCATGCGCGCCCAGCTCGAACACCTCGTCGACCTCATGCGGCAGCCCAGCATCACCATCCAGATCATGCCGTTCAGCTTCGGCGGCCACAGCGCCGAGGGCGGGGCCTTCAGCATCCTGCGCTTCCCCGACCGCGACCTGCCCGACGTGGTCTACGTCGAGCAGCTGGCCAGCGCGCTGTACCTGGACAAGCGTGAGGACGTGGACCGATACACGGAGGTCATGGAGCGGCTGTGCGCCGTGAGCACCACCCCGGATGAGACGATCGATCTCCTGCGGACGATCGCCGACGAGTTCTGACGGCGACGGCGTCGTTGTTCGGTACGCATCTGCCCTAGACTGGCCATCGGCGTTGGATCCCGCCGTGGCGGAGCATGCCCAACGCCGCTCATGTGGGCGCGGCGCGTGAGCCGTACCGAATGGACGCGCCCGCGATCACTCGTAGCTTGATCAAGGAGACCATTCCGTGAAGACCGCTGTCGAGGAGCTCAGCCCGACCCGGGTCAAGCTCACCGTCGAGGTGCCGTTCGAAGAGCTGCGCCCGAGCATGGATGCGGCGTACAAGAAGGTCGCGCAGCAGGTGCGCGTCCCCGGGTTCCGGCCTGGCAAGGTTCCGGCCCGCATCATCGAGCAGCGCTTCGGCCGGGCGGTAGTGCTGGAGGAGACCCTCAACGACGCGGTGCCCAAGCTCTACGGCCAGGCCGTCGACGAGGTCGACGTGTTCCCGGTGAGCCAGCCCGACATCGAGGTCACGAAGATCGACGACGGTGAGCAGATCGAGTTCACCGCCGAGGTCGACATCCGGCCCAACTTCGAGGTGCCCGACTACCAGGGCGCCGAGGTCACCGTCGAGTCCGCCGAGGTCTCCGACGAAGACGTCGACGGCCAGCTCGACTCGCTGCGCCAGCGCTTCGCGACGCTGACCGGCGTCGAGCGCGCGGCCGCCGACGGCGACTTCGTGGTGATGGACCTGCGCGCCGAGATCAACGGCGAGAACATCGAGGAGCAGCAGGCCAGCGAGGTCTCCTACGAGGTCGGCGCGGGCTCGGTGCTACAGGGCCTCGACGACGCCCTCGTGGGGATGTCCGCGGGCGACGAGAAGAGCTTCAAGACCGAGCTCGTCGGCGGCGAGAACGCCGGCGAGGAGGCCGACGTGATCATCAACGTCAAGTCGGTCAAGGAGAAGGTCCTGCCCGAGCTCGACGACGAGTTCGCCCAGCTCGCCAGCGAGTTCGACACGCTCGACGAGCTCAAGGCCAGCATCCGCGAGCAGGCCCGCCGCAACAAGCTCATCGACCAGGTCGTCCAGGCCCGCGAGAAGGCCCTCGACGCGCTGCTCGAGAAGATCGACATCCCGCTGCCCGAGAGCGCGCTCAAGGCCGAGGTCGACGCCCGCAAGCACAACCTCGACCACCAGATCGCCGAGAGCGGTCTGAGCCGCGACGCCTTCTTCCGTCTGTACCAGACGACGGAAGAGGAGCGCTTCGCCGAGTTCGACAGCAACTCCGCCAAGGCGCTCAAGGTCGGCTTCGTGCTCGACAAGATCGTCAAGGCCGAGGAGCTGGGCGTCAACGAGCAGGAGCTGACCAACTTCGTGGTGCGCCGTGCCATGGAGATGGGCGTCCAGCCCAACGAGCTGGCCAAGCACCTCGCCGACAACGACCAGCTGACGCTGGCCATGGTCGAGATCGTCCGTGACAAGGCCAAGTCCGTGCTCGGCGACGCCGCCAAGGTCGTCGACAGCGAGGGCAACGAGGTCGACCTCAAGGCCATCTACGCCGAGATCAACGGCGCCCCGGTCGAGGAGGAGGCCGACGAGGCCGCCGAGACCGACTCCGAGGACAAGGCCGAAGCCTGATCTTCCCCGAAGCCCCCGAACCACCACGGTTCGGGGGCTTCGTGCTTTCCGCCCCGAACCACTCCGGTTCGGGGCTTCCTGCATCCGGGCCCGAAGACTCCCGCGCGTTCGCGAGCGACGGAACGCCTGGGAGCGCCCAGAGGGCTCCTGGCGATCCCGGAGGGGGCGACCCTGCCCAGAGGGCGGGAACCGCCCCCGGAGGGCCCGTCAACCCCCTCACCGCCACCGTCCGCGCGACGGCTTCCCCGCCGCCGGACGGCATCCGCCGGGACGCGACCCCACAAGCTCCACAAGCCACACCAGCAAGGAACCATCCCCGCCGAAACGCCCACAGAGCCGGACCATGAGCTGGACGTGGAGGAACGGCGTAGGCTGACAGAAGACCGGTCACCCAGACCTGCGCCGTCAGCGAACAGTACGGGGGACCGGGCATGACCTGTGGGCGTCGCGCGTTAAGGTCACAAGCAAAGCCAATCGATTACGACGCATCGGAAGGTGACGCTGTGACCAGCCCGCCGACCTTCTATCAGCCTGAGTCGCGAGGCCGTGAGAACGGCTCGTCCTTCCGGCTTGAGGACCAGCTTTACCAGCGCCTGCTGCGGGAGCGCATCATCGTGCTCGGTCAGGAGGTCAACGACGAGATCGCCAACCGGATCTGCGCCGAGCTGTTGCTGCTCGCGGCCGACGACCCCGAGCGCGACATCACGCTGTACATCAACTCGCCGGGGGGCTCGGTGAGTGCCGGTATGGCGATTTACGACATGATGGAATATGTGCCAAACGACGTGTCCACGGTGGTGATGGGCATGGCCGCCTCCATGGGGCAGTTCCTGCTCACCGCCGGCGCCCGCGGCAAGCGCTACGGCCTGCCGCACGCCCGCGTCATGATGCACCAGCCGTCCGGCGGCATCGGCGGCACCGCGGCCGACATCGCCATCCAGGCGGAGCAGATGCTCTACGTGAAGAAGACGCTCGCCGAGCGCATCGCCTTCCACACCGGGCAGCCACTGGATCAGATCGAGTCCGACTCCGATCGCGACCGCTGGTTCACGGCCGAGGAGGCGAAGGACTACGGCTTCATCGACCACGTGGTCCGCAGCGCGCGGCAGGTGCCCTCCGTGGGCCCGGTCTCCTAGGGGGAGCTGACATGAACATCCAGAGCCGTTACGTTCTCCCCTCCTTCGTCGAGCGCACGTCCTACGGCGTGAAGGAGATGAACCCGTACAACAAGCTCTTCGAGGACCGCATCATCTTCCTCGGAGTGCAGATCGACGACGCGTCGGCCAACGACGTGATGGCCCAGCTGCTGACGCTGGAGTCGCTCGACCCCGACCGTGACATCAGCATCTACATCAACTCGCCCGGCGGCTCGTTCACGGCCATGACGGCGATCTACGACACGATGCAGTTCGTCCGGCCGGAGATCCAGACCGTCTGCCTCGGCCAGGCCGCGTCCGCCGCGGCCGTGCTGCTGGCCGGCGGCACCCCGGGCAAGCGCTTCGCGCTGCCCAACGCCCGGGTGCTGATCCACCAGCCCTCCACCGAGGGTGGTGGCCAGGGAAGCGACATCGAGATCCAGGCCCGCGAGATCCTTCGCATGCGATCCCTCCTTGAGGAGATCGTGGCGAAGCACACGGGCAAGGCCTCCGCCGACGTCCGCAAGGACATCGAACGCGACAAAATTCTCAACGCGGACGAGGCAAAGGCGTATGGTCTGATCGACGACATCATCCCGACCAGGAAGAAACGAGCTCAGGCCGTCGCTTCCTAGTTGAGATGTGACGCACCGGAGCGCTGCCCAATAGGGCACGTTCCGGTGCGACTCGCCGCTAGGGGGCTCACTGAGGGCCCAGAAGACGGTAACGTCGAAACCTGAGCGGTTCGGCCTAGTCCGGAGGATGTCCGGAGACACTGCTCGCGTGAGCAGGGCGGTCCCACGCAAAGGAGTATCTGGGGTGGCACGCATCGGCGACGGGGGAGACCTGCTGAAGTGCTCTTTCTGCGGAAAGAGTCAGAAGCAAGTCAAAAAGCTCATTGCCGGTCCAGGCGTCTACATCTGCGATGAGTGCATCGATCTCTGCAACGAGATCATCGAGGAGGAGCTCTCCGAGTCCTCCGAGCTCAAGTGGGACAACCTGCCCAAGCCGAGGGAAATCTACGAGTTCCTCGACGCCTACGTCATCGGACAGGACAAGGCGAAGAAGGCGCTCTCGGTGGCGGTCTACAACCACTACAAGCGGGTGCAGTCCGGTGACCGGGGCAGAGACGACGGCCTTGAGCTGGCCAAGAGCAACATCTTGCTGCTCGGGCCGACCGGGTCGGGAAAGACTCTCCTTGCACAGACTCTGGCGAAGATGCTCAACGTGCCCTTCGCCATCGCCGACGCCACCGCCCTCACCGAGGCGGGCTACGTCGGCGAGGATGTCGAGAACATCCTGCTCAAGCTCATCCAGGCCGCCGACTACGACGTCAAGAAGGCCGAGACGGGCATCATCTACATCGACGAGGTCGACAAGATCGCCCGCAAGAGCGAAAACCCGTCGATCACCCGCGACGTCTCCGGCGAGGGCGTGCAGCAGGCGCTGCTGAAGATCCTCGAAGGCACGACGGCCTCGGTGCCGCCGCAGGGCGGGCGCAAGCACCCGCATCAGGAGTTCATCCAGATCGACACCACCAACGTGCTGTTCATCTGCGGTGGAGCCTTCGCCGGCCTCGAAAAGATCATCGAGTCGCGCATCGGCAAGAAGGGCATCGGCTTCAACGCCATCATCCGCTCGAAGGAAGAGGTCGACACGGCCGACATCTTCGGCGACGTGATGCCCGAAGACCTGCTGAAGTTCGGCATGATCCCCGAGTTCGTCGGCCGCCTGCCGGTCATCACCTCGGTCCACAACCTCGACCGCGAAGCCCTCATCCAGATCCTCACCGAGCCCCGCAACGCGCTGGTCAAGCAGTACCGCAAGCTGCTGGAGCTCGACGGCGTGGAGCTGGAGTTCACCGACGGCGCGCTTGAGGCCATCGCCGACCAGGCCATCCTGCGCGGCACCGGCGCGCGCGGTCTGCGCGCGATCCTGGAGGAGGTGCTCCAGTCCGTCATGTACGAGGTGCCCTCCCGCCAGGACGTCGCCCGCGTGGTCATCACCCGCGAGTCGGTGCTGGAACACGCGATCCCGACGCTCGTCCCGCGCGACCAGCTCGCCGCCAAGCAGCAGCGCACGCCGCGCGAGAAGTCGGCCTGACCGTCTTCGGAAACGCCCCCGGGATTCGACCCGGGGGCGTTTCGCTTGTCCGGCTCCCTAGAATTGGTCACTGTGACCACGCAAGAGCTGCCCACCCAATACACACCGGCCGACGTCGAGACCCGTAGCTACGAGCGCTGGGTTTCCGAAGGCTACTTCCACGCCGACCCGGGCAGCTCCCGCGTGCCGTACAGCATCGTCCTCCCGCCGCCCAACGTGACGGGCGTCCTGCACATCGGGCACGCCCTCGACCACTCCGTCCAGGACGCGCTGACCCGCCGGGCCCGCATGCAGGGCCGCGAGACGCTGTGGCTGCCCGGCATGGACCACGCCGGCATCGCCACCCAGAACGTCGTGGAGCGCGAGCTGGCCAAGCAGGGCCTGTCCCGCCACGACCTGGGCCGCGAGGCGTTCGTCGAGCGCGTCTGGGAGTGGAAGGAGGAGTCCGGCGGCCGGATCCTCGGCCAGATGCGCAAGCTCGGCGACGGCGTCGACTGGGAGCGCGAGCGCTTCACCATGGACCCGGGGCTGTCACGGGCCGTCCAGACCATCTTCAAGAAGCTCTTCGACGACGGGCTCATCTACCGCGCCGAGCGCATCATCAACTGGTGCCCGCGCTGCCTGACCGCGCTGTCCGACATCGAGGTCGAGCACAGCGAGGACGAGGGCGAGCTGGTCTCGATCCGCTACTCCGACGAGATCGTGGTGGCCACCACCCGCGCCGAGACCATGCTCGGCGACACGGCCGTGGCCGTCCATCCCTCCGACGAGCGTTACGCCCACCTGGTCGGCACGATGGTCGAGGTGCCGCTGACCGGCCGCATGATCCCCGTGGTCGCCGACGAGCACGTCGATCCCGCCTTCGGCACCGGCGCGGTCAAGGTCACCCCGGCCCACGACCCCAACGACTTCGAGATCGGCCGCCGCCACTCGCTGCCGTCCCTCACGGTCATGGACGAACGCGGCGTCATCACCGCCCACGGCCCCTTCCAAGGGCTCGACCGCTTCGAGGCGCGCCCGGCCGTGGTCGCCGCGATGCGCGCCGAGGGCCGCATCGTCGCCGAGAAGCGCCCGTACGTGCACTCGGTCGGCCACTGTTCGCGCTGCAAGACCGTGGTGGAGCCGCGGCTGTCGCTGCAGTGGTTCGTCAACGTCGCGCCGCTGGCCAAGGCCGCCGGCGACGCCGTGCGCGACGGCCGCACCCGCATCCACCCGCCGGAGCTGGCCAAGCGCTACTTCGACTGGGTCGACGACATGCACGACTGGTGCATCTCCCGCCAGCTGTGGTGGGGTCACCGCATCCCGGTCTGGTACGGCCCGGGTGGCGAGGTCGTCTGCGTCGGCCCCGACGAGGAGCCGCCGGCCGGCTACACCCAGGACTCCGACGTCCTCGACACCTGGTTCTCCTCGGGCCTGTGGCCGTTCTCGACGCTCGGCTGGCCCGACTCCACCCCGGAGCTGGAGAAGTTCTATCCGACCTCCGTGCTCGTCACCGGCTACGACATCCTGTTCTTCTGGGTGGCCCGGATGATGATGTTCGGGCTCTACGCCATGGACGGTCGTCCGCCGTTCCAGACCGTGGCCCTGCACGGCATGGTCCGCGACCAATACGGCAAGAAGATGTCGAAGTCGTTCGGCAACGTGGTCGACCCGCTCGACTGGGTCGAGCGCTTCGGCGCCGACGCCACCCGCTTCACGCTGCTGCGCGGCGCCAACCCCGGCGCCGACGTGGCGGTGAGCGAGGAATGGGCGGCCGGCTCGCGCAACTTCTGCAACAAGATCTGGAACGCCACCAGGTTCGCCCTGATGAACGGCGCGACGGTGGGCTCGCTCGACGCGCTCGACCTCACCGCGGCCGACCGCTGGATCCTGTCCCGCCTGCAGACCGTGGTGAGCGCGGCGGATGCGGCCTTCGACGAGTACGAGTTCGCCAAGGCCTCCGACCTGCTCTACCACTTCGCCTGGGACGAGGTCTGCGACTGGTACCTCGAGCTGGCCAAGATCCAGCTCGGGGAGGGGCTCGAACACACCCGGCTCGTGCTCGGGCACGTGCTCGACGCCCTCCTGCGGTTGATGCATCCACTGGTGCCGTTCGTCACCGAGGAACTGTGGCGAGCGGTGACCGGTGGCGAGTCGATCGTCGTGGCGCCCTGGCCCCAGACCGACGCTCGCTACGCCGATCCGGCGGCGGAGGCCGAGATCGACGCCCTCCAGGAGCTCGTCACCGAGGTCCGCAGGTTCCGTTCCGACCAGGGGCTCAAGCCCGGCCAGAAGGTGGCCGCCCGTCTAGGGCTGTCCGGCACGCCGTTGGAGGCCCAGGAGAGGGCGATCCGCGCGTTGCTGCGGCTGACCGAGCCGGCGGAGACGTTCAACGCCACAGCGCGGTTCAGCGTGGGCGCGGTGACCGTGGAGATCGACACCGCGGGCGCCATCGACGTCGTGGCCGAGCGGAAGCGCCTGGAGAAGGATCTCGCCGCCGCCCGGAAGGAAGCCGCACAGGCGACCGGCAAGCTGGGCAACGAGCAGTTCATGTCCAAGGCACCCGACGACGTGGTGGCCAAGGTCAGGGGCCGCGCCGAGCAGGCCGCCGCGGACATCGCGCGTCTTGAGGCGCAGCTGTCCGGGCTCGGTGTTTAGACCATACGAACGCGGGGAAGGTCCATTCGTTACCGAAGATGGGCCTTCGGCGTCCTCGGGGCTGCTAGAGTTTTCCACGCGGGGCCGATCAGCCCCGACACCCCTGCTGATCAACCCCGACTCTCGGGCTGCTCCACCTAGCGGTTGGACAAAGGCCGGAAGTTAGAGTAAGTTAGCAGGGTTGCTCCGAAACGGAGCAGGTCCGGAAGCTCCCGGATCGGGCGGTTTGACAAGAATCGTCCGGATCTGGTAGACTGAAGAAAATGAAATGTGAGCGCCTCTGAACGGGGATCCGGGAACGGGTTCTGGTGAGGAAGTACGCGTCCGTTTCTTGAGAACTCAACAGTGTGTTAAAAGCCAGTGCATGAATTACATGC